>SUXN01000021.1 GCA_015060965.1 Bacteroidales bacterium
TGCAGCAACAGGTCAAACGCAGCACTCCCACCCCTCCGCCAGTAAACTGGCACCTCCCCTCAGGCAGAGGAGGAGTTTAGGTTATGCCGTTTGGGTTGCGAAAAGCAAAACGAGTCAATGACAGTGCAAATATAGAATGACAAATACGCGGACTTGTCATCCCGACAGAGCATAGCGACGAGGGATCTCAAAAAATCGCGAACAATGTCATCCTGGGCGAAGCAAACCAATGGCAAAACAGCGTTTTGTTTTATTCCGTAGCGGGGAATGTCATTAGGAATGTGGTTGACCTCTTTTGCGGGTTACTTTCTACTGTGAGTTCGCCGCCATGCAGCAGCATTATCTGACGGCAGAGGCTAAGGCCGATTCCGCTACCGTTCTTCTTGGTAGTATAAAATGGCTGAAAGATGCAGTCTAACTTCTCGGGCGGTATGCCGCAACCGTTGTCGCTGATGGAAATGAACGGCTGTTTGTTGCTTATGCTGGCACGGACCTCAATCTTTCCGTCGGGATAACCCTCTATTGCCTGCATTGCATTACGCAGCAGATTGATTATTAGCAACTGCATCTGTACGGGGTCGGCCTTAATCCTTACATTGGTGCACAACACCTCGATACGCTCACCGCCGTTCTCTCCTTGCAGCAACTGCCAGGCATCATTGAACAGCTCTGCCGTATCCACTGACCTGAATTCCGGTTCGGGCAAGTGGGTGAGTGTGTGGTATGAGTCGAGGAAGGATTTTATGTTGCTGCTTTGTGTGTTTATAATCGCAAGTCCCTCTTTGATTTCTTCTGGGGAGAGTGTGCTGCTGTTCTGCATATAATGCTCGGAGAGCGATATGATGGGAGTAACCGTGTTGCGTATCTCATGTGTCATAATACGCAATATGCGGTCGTAATAGTCTTTCTTTGTCTCAATCTCTACCTTGTTGCTGTAGTAGAGCTTTATTATGTCGTTCATCTGCCCGTACATGTCGTTGAGTACCGTGTCGCGGCTCTTGGGGAAGCGTATCATGCGCTCGCCGCAACGTAACGACAGAAGGAAATACTGCACCTGCTCAATGGGGTAGCGTATATGCTTCCAGAGGCTACGGATGGCATAAATGAGAAGCAATGCTAGAACGGCAACAGCAGGTATGCCGGCATCGTAGACGGCACACAACACAATGGATGCCGTCAACAGTATAACTATGGCAATGCGTATTGCCAATGAGTTCCCGGGGCCGTTATAGTCCATACTTCGCAATCTTGTTGTATAATGTCCTGCGTGATATTCCCAGAATCTTTGCTGCGCGTGACACGTTGTTCTGTGTGGCAAGCAGAACCGATGCTATCCTTTCGCGTTCGGTCTCCTGGAGAGTGCTGTTGTCTGGTTCAGGCTCCTCTTTAGCAAGATTGTTTTTCCTTATGGCTCCCACAATCTTGTTTATCAGTTCCTCGTTGTTCCACGGTTTTGTGACGAAGTCGTCGGCTCCAAGCTTCATGGATTCCACGGCGAGGTTAATGTCACCGAATGCCGTTATCAGAATTACAGCAGGAGCATTCTCCCGCTCTTTCAGTATCTTGAGCCAGAACAGCCCGTCGCTGCCGTCGAGCTTGCTGTTGTCGAAGTTCATGTCCAGCAGCACCGCATCGACATTGCCGCCGGCAAGGATTCCCTGTATCATCTTGGGGTCGGAGATTGTTGCTACACGTTCAAAATGCGCACCGAGCACAACCTTCAGTGTCTGCAACAATGCGATGTTGTCGTCAATGGCTATTATGTGATAGTTGTGTTTGTTCATTGTGGGTTTCCGTATACTGCAAATTTAACGAAATCTGCTCAATAATTGAAATATACAGGTACATATTATTCATGACAAAACGGACAATTATCAATAATTATTGCCAATTATTTTGCTATTGGATAAAATTCATTAAATTTGCGGAAATGAAATTGAAAATTCCATATTGTCATTTTGACGGCCGACGGAAGGAAAAATCCATTTACGCAATTTTGAGATACTTCACTCCGTTCAGTATGACATAGAAGAAGAGTATTTATTGATTTCTAAATAATTATAACGAAAATGAAAATCCTTTTGACTGGTGGTGCTGGTTTCATTGGAAGCCACACTCTTATTGAGCTTACCGAGGCAGGCCATGAGGCTGTAGTAGTTGACAACCTGGACAACTCTTCTCCAATCTCTTTGAAGCGTGTTGCCAAGATTATTGGCAAGGAGGTTCCTTTCTACAAGGTGGACATCCGCGACCGCGAAGGCTTGCAGAAGGTGTTCGATGAGCACAAGTTCGATGCATGTATCCACTTTGCAGGCCTCAAGGCTGTGGGTGAGAGCTGCGCAAAGCCTCTCGAGTACTATGAGAACAACATGAACGGTACATTCGTTCTGGTTGACGTTATGCGCAAGAACGGTTGCAAGAACATGATTTTCTCTTCAAGTGCAACTGTATATGGCGACCCTGCCATCATCCCTATTACAGAGGAGTGTCCAAAGGGCCATTGTACAAACCCTTACGGTCAGACCAAGTCTATGCTCGAGGAGGTTCTTATGGACGTTCAGAAGGCTGACAACGAGTGGAACATCGTCCTCCTGCGTTACTTCAACCCGATCGGTGCACACAAGAGCGGTACTATCGGTGAGAACCCCAACGGTATCCCCAACAACCTGATGCCTTACATCACACAGACAGCTGTGGGCAAGCGTGCCGAGCTCGGTGTGTTCGGCAACGACTACGACACACACGACGGTACAGGCGTACGCGACTACATCCACGTTGTTGACCTTGCTCGTGCTCACGTTGCAGCCCTCAAGGCTATCGTTGAGAACAAGGGTATCGCTATCTACAACATCGGTACAGGCCACGGCTATTCAGTGCTTGACGTTGTGAAGGCATTCGAGAAGGCTAACGGTGTTCCTGTTCCTTACGCTATCAAGCCACGTCGTCCGGGTGATATCGCCACTTGCTACTGTAATCCTGCAAAGGCTGAGGCAGAGCTCGGCTGGAAGGCTCAGTTCGGTATCGAGGATATGTGCCGCGACAGCTGGAACTGGCAGAAGAACAACCCTAATGGTTTCGAGGAGTAATATTCCTTATTATATTTTACAGGACAGAGAGCATCAACCGGTGCTCTCTGTTTTTGTATAACGGCATATCATAAAAAGAGCGTGTGATAATAGACAATCGTTTTGTTATTTAGATTGAGCATAGCGGCGAGACGTGTCATTGAGGACTTGACCGAAAAAACTCTAATCCCATGCTGAGATTCCTCCCTTCGGTTCGGAATGACAAAACGACGTTTTGTTATCGGTGAGTTCATTAGTGTAACAATGAACGAACCAATGCTCTTTTGTTTTGTTATCGACGAGTTTTGCAGCAACAGGTAAAACGTAGCACTCCCACCCCTCCGCCAGTAAACTGGCACCTCCCCTCAGGCAGTGGAGGAGTTTAACTTATGCCGTTTGGGTTGCGAAAAGCAAAACTAGTCAATGACATTGCAAATATAGAATGACAAAACAACGTTTTGTTATCGGTGAGTTCATTAGTGTAATAATGAACGAACCAATGCTTTTTTGTTTTGTTATCGGTGAGTTCATTAGTGTAACAATGAACGAACCAATGCTCTTTTGTTTTGTTATCGACGAGTTTTGCAGCAACAGGTCAAACGTAGCACTCCCACCCCTCCGCCAGTAAACTGGCACCTCCCCTCAGGCAGTGGAGGAATTTAACTTATGCCGTTTGGGTTGCGAACTTTATACATTAAAAACACACCAGCTCCTGTCGGGCATTCCCGACAGGAGCTGGTGGTATAATCAATCCCAATTACTTCAGGTTTGTCTTGAAGAAGTCGGCAATCTGCTCAAAGAGGTGGAAACGTGTGTTCGCTCCGTGGTAGATGCTGTGGTTGCAGTCGGGGTAGAGCGCTGTCTCGAACTTCTTGTTGGCCTGTGTAAGTGCACCGATGTAATGTATCATGTTACGCAGGTGAACGTTGTCGTCGGCTGTGCCGTGAACGAGCAACAGGTGACCGTTGAGCTTGCTTGCGTTTACAACGGCCGAACCCTTGTCATAGCCCTCCTTGTTCTCCTTTGGGGTACGCATGTAGCGCTCGGTATATACGGTGTCATAGAAACGCCAGTCGCTTGGTGCTGCAACGGCTACACCGGCCTTGAACACAGCATCGGGCTGGCTCATTGACATGAGGGTGTTGTAACCGCCGAAGCTCCAGCCCCAGATACCTATGTTGTTCTTGTCGACATAGGGGAGTGAAGCCATATATTTTGCAGTCTCTACCTGGTCAGCTGGCTCGTACTGGCCAATCTTAAGGTATGTGCACTTGCCGAACTCTGTACCGCGTCCGCCTGTACCGCGTCCGTCAACACATACCATGATGAAGCCTTCACCTGCCATATAGCTCTCGAACATGGCATTGCCGTAGTTGCCGATATACCAATTGTCGGTTACCTGCTGTGAGTAAGGGCCGCTGTACTGGAACAGGACAACGGGGTACTTCTTGTTAGCGTTGAAATCGTGTGGTTTTACCATCCAACCGTTGAGCTCCACGCCGTCGCTTGTTGTGAATGTGAAGAACTCCTTTGTAGGCATGTCGAACTGTGCAAGACGCTCCTTGAGTTCCTTGTTGTCGATGAGTGTCTTCAGCTGCTTGCCGTTGTTGTCGTTTGTGGTGACGGTGTGCGGTGTGTCAATGCTTGAATAGGTGTTGATGAAGTATTTCATGCCGCTGCTGAATACCGCAGAGTTTGTACCTTCTTCCTTGGTGAGCTTTGTCTTCTTACCCTTGGCATTCACCTTGTAGATACTCTCGCGCAATGGGCTGCCTTCGTTGCTTGAGTAGTAGAACTCGTTCTTCTTGCTGTCCCAACCGTAGAACTTCTTCACCTCGTAGTTGCCGCTTGTGATTGGACGTACAAGCTCGCCGGTAAGGTTGTAGAGGTAGAGATGGTTGTAACCGCTGCGCTCGCTCTGGAACACGAAGTACTTGTCGAGGAACTCGATGCCTGAATAGGCCTGCTCGTTGAGGTATGTGTCGCTCTCCTCGCGCAGGATGGTCTTGCTCACTCCTGAGAGCGGATTCACAGCCTGTACCTCAAGGACACTCTGGTGACGGTTGAGGGTAAGCACTGCAAGAGTGCTGGGGTCTTTGGTGAACTTGATGCGTGGGATGTAACCCTCCTCGGGGATGTTGACGTCGAGCTGGCGTGTGACGCGGCTCTTGATGTCGAAAGAGTGAACCGATACCTTTGCATTGTCGGCGCCTGCAACGGGGTACTTGAAGCTGTAGGGCTTGCTGAAATCAAAATACTCCTTGCTCTCGCCACCACTGTACATTGGCATGTCGTACATCATCACCTCGCTCTCGTCGTACTTGATGTATGCGATTACCTTGCTGTCGGCGCTGAAGTCGTATGAGCAGTTTGTCGCGAACTCCTCCTCGTATACCCAGTCGGGGATACCGTTGATGATTTTGCGGAACTCACCGTCGGTGGTTATCTGTGACTCGCTGTTGCCGAAGAGCAGCTTCACAAGGAACAGGTTATTGTCACGTACAAAGGCAATCATTGTGCCGTCGGGCGAGAACTTGGGAACCTGCTGTGCTCCGTTCTGAGAGAGCACCTCGGCCTTGTTGTTCTTGCGGTTGAAGATGTAGTGCTCGGCTGTGAACGAGTGGCGGTAGATGCCACGTGTCGCAGTCTGCAGAAGGATAAGCTTCTCGTCGGGTGAGAACTGGTAGCCGTCGATGTGCTTCTTGTCGAAGCCACGTGCTGTGGCAGCGTTGAAAAGTGTGTCGACAATCTCTCCGTTCTTGAAAGAACCCATGAGAATCATTGTACGGTCGGGACTCATGCGTGCAAAATGCTCGCCGTCGGCCATAGGCTTGATAGCAGCGTAAGTTTCGGGCCAAAAGCCACCGTACATCACGTCGCGCAGTGTGATGTCATTGCCACCAATGACATTCGTTGCAATCATAATTGCAGTCAGTAATGAAAATAGATGTTTCATAATGGTTGTTTATTGTTGTTTGTTATCTCTTTTATCTCTTTTATCTCTTTTATCTTTGCTCTTTGCTCTTTACTCTTTACTCTTTACTCTTACTTGTACCACGACGCATACATTATATAATCGTTGGCGATGCGTTCTACTATGTCCTTCTGCTGTTCAGTGCTCACCTGCTTTATCTTCTTTGCAGGTACCCCGGCATATATCCAGCCGCCTTCGACACGCATTCCGGATGTAACGAGAGCATTGGCTGCAACAATTGCTCCGCTCTCCACGACAGCATTGTCAAGGACTGTAGCACCCATTCCAATGAGGCTGTTGCTCTCGATTGTGGCACCATGGACTGTAGCATTGTGACCTATCGACACGTTGTCGCCAATCATAGTCTTTGAGCGCTGGTACAGGGTGTGTACTACTGCACCGTCCTGTATGTTCACATTGTTGCCGATGGTTATTGTATTTACATCACCACGCAATACGGTACCATACCAGATGGAACAGTTGTCGCCTATTGCCACGTCACCTATTATGGCTGCTGTCTCTGCCATAAAGCAGTTCGCGCCTATCTTTGGCATAAAGCCTCTTACCTCTTTAATTATTGCCATAGTTTATTCTCCTTTAGGTTGTGCGTTAGGCTTGTCTGTTTTCTTCGGACGTCGGTATCGGCGGTTATTCCTTCTTTTCTTCTTCTCTTCGCCGCTCTTTACCGTGGGCGCATCAGCCGGCTGTGGAGTGGTGGAAGCGTCTGTGACAACAGTTACCTTGTTGGCATCAGCAGCTGTTTCTCTCTTTTTGTCACCACGACGTCGGTTGCGGCCTCTTGATTCTTTCTTGCTCTCACTCTTGACCTCCTTATTACCTTCGCCTTTGCTTTTGGATTTTGCATTGGTGTTCTTCTTTCCGCCACGGCCACGCTTGCCTGCGGGTTTGCGTGCTCCGGCTTTCTTCTTGGGCTCGTATGCCGGTGCCTCGCCCAACTCTGCGGGGACTTCAAGTTTAGGTACCTCCTGCTCTATGAATGCCTCGATACGTCCGAAGAACTCCTGGTCCTCCTCCGACACGAATGTTATCGCTCGTCCCTTGCTGCCTGCACGTGCCGTACGGCCGATGCGGTGGATGTAATCGTCGCAGTCGCGCGGCACGTCATAGTTGATGACTATGCGTATGTCGTCGATATCAATTCCGCGGGCAAGGATGTCGGTCGCGACAATCATGTCAATCTTGCGGCTCTTGTACTGGAACATTATCTCGTCGCGCTCGCTCTGGGTGAGGTCGCTGTGCATCTCGCCCACATTGAAGCCGTGTTTCCTTATGGCACGGGCAATCTCCTTGACCTTTGTCTTGCGTGAAGCGAAGAGTATCACACGCTCGCTGCTCTCGGTGTCGAAAATCTTGTTTATGATGCCCATCTTCTGCCCCTCATAGCACACGTATGCCTGTTGGGTGATACCTTCGGCAGGCTTAGCCAATGCAAGGGTAATCTGCAACGGGTCATTGAGAATCTCCGATGCCAGACGGCGAATCTCCTCGGGCATGGTCGCCGAGAAGAGCATTGTCTGTCTCTCTTTCGGCAGTTGTTTGGCAATTGTCATGATGTCACTGTAGAAACCCATGTCGAGCATTCTGTCGGCTTCGTCAAGGATAAAGAATGACACTTTTGAGAGATCGATGTTGCCCAGGTTTATGTGGCTTATGAGACGTCCCGGTGTCGCAACGATTATGTCGGCGCCTTTTGACATGCCACGCAGCTCCTGCTCGTAGCGCTGTCCGTCATTGCCTCCATATACTGCCACGCTCGATACGTTCATGAAATATGTGAAACCCTCGAGCTGACGGTCAATCTGTTGCGCAAGCTCACGTGTGGGTGCCATTACAACACAATTGATGGCATCCTCGGGGTAGCCGCCGCGGCACAGCTTGTTGAGTACGGGCAACAGATAGGCTGCAGTCTTGCCCGTTCCTGTCTGTGCCACGCCTATGAGATCGCGACCCTCCATCAGCGGTTGCAGAGTCTGCTCCTGGATGGGGGTACATTTCTCGAAACGCATGGCGTCGAGTGCATCAAGCACTTCATCTTCAAAATCAAATTCGTCAAAATACATGTTATACTATCTTGGTGCTTTGCGATAGAGATATATCGCGATGAATGTGTACAGAATATTAGGTATCCAGACTGCAAGGACCACAGGCATCTGCTCGGCAAATGCTGATGATACAGTCTGGAACATTATATAAGAAAAACTGAGACCAAGGCCTATTCCAAGTGACAATCCCATTCCTCCCTTTCTTTTTCTTGATGAAAGTGAGGCTCCAATTATTGTGAGGATGAAGGCCGCGAATGACATGGCTATTCGTTTGTGGTACTCAACCTCGAAGGTCTTGAGATTGTCCATTCCGCGAGCTTTCTGTTTGTCGATATATGCGCTCAGTTCGGGGCTTGTCATGGTCTCCTGTTCTCCCTCTGAGATAAGGAAATCGGCAGGGTCGAGTGGTATCACGGTGTCAAGCGGTTCCTTGTTGCTTGACCTGATGTACTCCTTGTCGTCCTTGAGTTCCCTGATCACCCAACGGCGTGCTGTCCACACACCCGGTTTGTCCGGGTTGTATGCAATGTTGTTGGCAGTGAGACGTGATACAAGTTTCTTTCCCTCAAATTCATCGAGCGAGAAACGCCAACCCATATTGTTGCGGCTCTCGTAACGTTCCATATAAGCAATGGTGTTCTCATCAAGTTTTATCTGTATGTTGCTTGCTGTCTCGACCTTCTTTTTCCTGTTGTGTTCCTGCTCGAATGCAAGCCTTGTCTCATTACCCCTGGGAATAACATATGCGCTCAACACAAAGGTCATCAGTGCGATGATTCCGGCAGAAACCATATATGGCTTCATGAGACGCCTGAAACTGACTCCCGAGGCGAACATCGCGATTATCTCGGAGTTGTCGGCAAGTTTGGATGTGAAGTAGATTACCGAAATGAAGACAAACAATGCACTGAACGTGTTTGCGTAGTAGGGCGCAAGGTTCAGGTAGTAGTCGAAGATAATCTCGCTCGTCGTGGCATTGGAGGTGGTGAACTTGTCAATCTTCTCATTGTAGTCGAATACCACAATGACAACAATGATAAGTGCCAAGGAGAAAAAGTATGTTCCGAGGAACTTCTTTATGATATACCAGTCGAGTTTCTTGAGTTTAAAGTAGTCAAGCCATTTCATTACAAACTGCTTTTATTTTGTCGTTTATCTGTTTGTGCTTTACTGTCATTGATATGTGTCAAAGTCTGCGGGTCACCTCAACAAGCATCTCCTTTTTCCAACGTGCATAGTCATCGGTGAGAATATGCTTTCGCGCCTCTTGTGTAAGCCACACGTAGAAAGCGAGGTTATGGATTGAGGCAATCTCAAGGGCCAGCAGCTCTTGCGCAATGAAAAGGTGACGCAGATAGGCCTTGCTGTAGAGGGTGTCCACGAATGACGCTCCGTCTTCTTCAATGGGGGAGTAGTCATATTTCCACTTCTCGTTACGCATATTCATTATGCCGTGCTTTGTGAAGAGCATTGCATTGCGTCCGTTGCGGGTAGGCATCACGCAGTCGAACATATCCACTCCGCGTTCAATACCCTCAAGGATATTTGCCGGAGTGCCGACACCCATCAGGTAACGTGGTTTGTCGGTGGGGAGAATCTCGTTGACAACCTCTATCATCTCGTACATCTTCTCGGCAGGTTCACCCACGGCAAGACCGCCGATAGCGTTTCCGGCAGCACCCTTCGATGCTATGAATTCAGCCGACTGGCGACGCAAGTCGGGATATACGCATCCCTGCACAATGGGGAACAACTGTTGCTCGTAGCCGTACAACGGTTCGGTCTCGGAGAGCCTGTCTATGCAACGGTCGAGCCAACGGTGAGTCCTTTCCATTGACTTTTTTGCGTAGTCATAGTCGGCTGTACCAGGGGTGCACTCGTCAAAAGCCATGATAATGTCGGCACCTATGCTGCGCTCGATGTCCATGACCCTTTCGGGCGAAAAGAAGTGCTTTGAACCGTCAATATGCGAGCGGAACTCAACGCCCTCCTCGTTCATCTTGCGTATATCTTTCAGTGAGAATACCTGGAAACCGCCACTGTCGGTGAGGATGGGGCGATCCCATGCGTTGAACTTATGTAGGCCTCCTGCCTTTTCCAACACATCAAGCCCCGGACGCAGATATAGATGATATGTATTGCCCAGAATTATCTGCGCTTTGATATCTTCCTTGAGGTGTGGTATCTGCACGCCCTTTACGGAGCCCACTGTGCCGACAGGCATGAAGATGGGAGTCTTTATCTCACCATGGTCGGTCGAGAGCACTCCTGCGCGAGCATTGCTGCCGCTGTCTGTATGCAATAGATTGAATTTCACGTTATTCTGTCAGTTTAATCGGGTTCTTTACTTTCTCCTTGAGGAGTGCGGTATCTATCACCTCCTTGATATCGTTCACATAGTGGAATGTGAGTCCGCTGACGTAAACTTCGGGGATAGCATCAATGTTGCGTCTGTTCTCCTCGCAGATGATGATATCTGTTATCCCGGCACGCTTTGCTGCAAGAATCTTCTCCTTGATTCCGCCCACAGGCAAGACCTTGCCACGGAGTGTTATCTCACCGGTCATGGCAATGTTCGGCTTTACCTTACGCTGTGTGAGGGCCGATACAAGCGCTGTTGTCATTGTGATACCTGCCGACGGACCGTCCTTGGGTATTGCGCCTTCCGGCACGTGCAAGTGGATGTTCCACTTCTCGAAGATCTCGTATGGGATATCGAAGTCCGCAGCGTGTGCCTTGATGTATTCCAATGCAAGCATTGCCGACTCTTTCATCACGTCGCCCAGATTTCCGGTCAATGTCAGTTTCTCTCCCTTGCCACGGCTAAGGCTTGTCTCAATGAAGAGAATCTCACCGCCGACGGCAGTCCAAGCAAGGCCTGTAACAACACCGGCATAATTGTTGCCCTGGTATTTGTCACGTGAGAATTCCTTCACACCAAGCAAACCGTTGAGGTCGCCGGGTTTCACTGTCGTTATCTCGAATTCACCGGTTGTTGCCTTCTGGCACGCGAGACGGCGGAATACCTTGCCGATCTTCTTCTCGAGTGCACGCACTCCCGACTCGCGGGTGTAATCTTCGATGATGCGCTCGATGGCGGCTTTGTTTATGTTGATTTTCTCTTTTCCTACACCGTTTGCCTCTTTTTCCTTTGGTATGAGGTGGCGCTTTGCAATCTCAATCTTCTCCTCGGTGAGGTAACCGCTGACCTCAATTAGTTCCATGCGGTCGAGCAGGGGAGCGGGTATGCTTGCAAGGTTGTTGGCCGTTGCAATGAACATTACGTTCGAGAGGTCGTAGTCAATGTCGAGGAAGTTGTCGTGGAAACTGTTGTTCTGCTCGGGGTCGAGAACCTCGAGCAATGCCGATGACGGGTCGCCGTGCATTGAAGCCTGACCGACCTTGTCAATCTCGTCAAGAATGAAGACGGGGTTGTCTGAACCTGCCTTGACAAGGTTCTTGAGGATTCGTCCAGGCATCGCACCGATGTATGTCCTGCGGTGACCGCGGATTTCGGATTCATCATGTACACCACCAAGCGACATACGTACATATTTGCGCTTCAAGGCTTCGGCGATTGACTTTCCGAGTGAGGTTTTACCCACTCCCGGAGGGCCGTAAAGACAGATGATAGGTGACTTGAGGTCGCCGCGCATCTTTATGACAGCAAGATGCTCCAGTATTCTTTCTTTTACTTTTTCAAGTCCATAATGGTCCCTGTCAAGGATTTTACGTGCATTGTTGATGTCGAGATTGTCCTCGGTGTGGTCACCCCAGGGAAGGCTCACGAAAAGCTGCAGATAGTTGAGCTGTACATGATAGTCGGGGCTTTGCGGGTTGATACGCTCAAGCTTGAGAAGTTCCTTCTCGAATGTCTCGGCAGTCTCGCTGTTCCAGTTTTTCTGCTCTGCCTTTTTACGGAGCTCCATGCTGTCCTGGTCCTGAATGCTTCCGCCCAACTCCTCCTGGATGTTCTTTATCTGCTGTTGCAGATAGTACTCGCGCTGCTGCTGGTCAAGGTCTTTGTGTGTCTTCTGCTGTATCCTCTGCTGCAACTCGGCAAGCTGTTTCTCGTGATCAAGGACTGTCAGCAGATGATATGCGCGCTCACTGATGGAATTCTCGGCAAGAAGTGCCATCTTTTCGCGGACAGGCATCTTGATGTTTGCACAAAGGAAATTCACCAATGGCATTCCGTCTTCCATATTCTTTACAGCGAATGCTGCCTCCTGGAGGCCTTCGGATGACTTGAAAATCTTCAATGCGCTGTCACGGCAACTTTTCAACAGCAAGCGGAACTCGTCGTTGTTGATATCCTGCTGCTCGCTCTTGCTGTCAACCTCGCCTACAAGATATGGTGATGTGCCGACGATGCTTTTCAACTCTACCTTCTGCAAACCCTGCAGAATGACTGTCGTAGAGTGGTCAGGCATATCGAATACGCGTATGATTCTTGCAGTAGTACCTACCGGGTAAAGGTCTGTCAGACCGGGATCCTCGGTCGCCGGGTCTTTCTGACACACGACAGCCATTGTACCCTTACTTTTCTCAAGCTTCTTGATAAGCCTAAGCGATGATTCGCGTCCGACCGATACCGGCAGCACAGTGGTGGGGAAAAGCACCATGTTTCGCAAAGGCAATACAGGCATTCTCATATCCGTAAATTCATTTTCTTCGTATTTGAATCCACCTTCCTGAAAATCGGCAATCAAAGAGAAGCCGCTCTCTTCAATGTTCTCCCCGACAATCTCAATCTCGTTGTCTCTCTTTTTTCTACTCATTATCTCAATATGTTTCTTGTTTTTTGAGTGCCGTTTGTTACAAATTGCACTGATGGCAAAGTCCAAACAACACCCAAAAAGGCTTTGTTTCGTTACAATTTACAAAAATACTATTTCTTGCCGGATTTACGAAACTATTCTTAATAATATATTATTATTTAAATAAATTAAACATATCTATATTCTCTTTTGTTTTTGTATGTTTGTTTTCTGAATATGAAAAGTGGAAATGTTTTTGCATATCGTTTATTTTGGCTAACTTTGCAACGAAAATCAACGAGTAACGAAAAAGCAGTGGAAGGCAAAAAGAGCATATTGTTTCTCATAAACCCGAAATCGGGTGTGCAAAAAAAGAAAAAAGTATTGCAGGCTATTGAGAAAAATATTGACATGGAGATTTACGACTTCTCTATCGAATACACCCAGTATGCCGGTCATGCCACAGAACTCGCCTCGGCTGCAGCCAAGCGAGGGGTTGATGTGGTTGTAGCCGTCGGTGGTGATGGCACTGTAAACGAAGTCGGCAGGGCTCTTGTACATTCCAACACTGCAATGGGCGTTATTCCTTGCGGTTCAGGCAATGGCTTTGCACGACACTTGGGAATACCGCTCGGAGCCAAACAGGCTGTTGAATTCATCAATAAGGCGGTTCCTACAAAAATTGATTACGGAAAAATAAACAACAGACCGTTCTTCTGTGCTTGCGGAGTGGGTTTTGATGCCTTGGTAAGCAATGATTTCGCGAAAGGGAACCAGCGTGGAATGTTCAGCTATATCCAGAAGACCCTTGTAGATTGGGTGACATATAAACCTGAGGTCTACAGCATTGAGACAAGTCATTCCAAAAAACGCATCAAAGCGTTTGTCATTGCTTGCGGAAATGCGTCCCAATATGGTAACAACGCATATATAGCTCCTTTTGCATCCATGCGCGACAGCCAGTTGACGATTTCGGTGATGCATCCTTTTACTCCGCTTGACGTACCTGCTGTTGTGACCCAGCTTTTCAGCAACAATCTCAGCACAAGCGGTTACACAAAGACTTTCAACGCCGAATGGGTTAGAATAATCCGTGAGAAAGCAGGGCCGGCCCATTTTGATGGCGAACCATGCGAGATGGAGGCGGAATTATATATCGAGACAGTGCCGGCTGGGATAAGCGTTCTTGCAGCTCCGGGGTGGAGCGGAACATGCAAACCGTTGCCTCTTTATAGACAATTCCTTGATGTTGTTGCGGGTAATGTAAGATAAAACCGCAATGCAATTTTCTTTTTGAATAATATTTACACAATCTTTAAATAGAAGTCGCGCAGGATTTCCTGCGCTTCCTTGCTGTATACTCCTGGCTCGTCTTCGAGAATGAGTGTCGAGGAAATCGTTTCCACTATGTAAGCACGCACGAATTCCACAAGAACTCTTTTCGGTGCTTTGCGTGGAGTGGTCTTTATATATGTAAGCCTTGAATTTGCAAAGCCGTTGATTGCGGCTGCATCCTTCCATTCGTCAAGCAAATCGGTGGGTATTACAATTGATATCTTACCCTCCTTGGTCAATAGTTCGTAGGCTTTCCTGAAAAAACCATTGCAATCGAGGGTGTCGCTATGACGTGCGAGCGTTCGTGATTCCGTGCCGCATTTTAGACTGTTTACGAAGTAGGGCGGATTGCATACAATGGTGTCAAACGGTTGTTCAGGCGAAAACAGAAGGATATCGGTGTTTATAATCGATATACGGTCACTCCACGGACAGTTGGCGACATTTGTACGTGCCTGCTCCGATGCCTCTTTGTCTATTTCCACTCCCGTGATATCTGCATCGCACCGCTGGGCTGCCATAATGCTTATGAGCCCGCTGCCACAGCCGATATCAAGTATACGCTTACTGCACGACACATCGAACCAGCCGCCCAAAAGACAACCGTCGGTGCCCACCTTCATCGCGCATCCGCTCTGCTCAATAGTAAACTGCTTGAATTGGAAATAGTTGTTTGACATCTTTTACCTGTTTATAAACGAAAGAAGGCCTTGAAGCCTTCTTTTGAGCCGAGTTGGGGACTCGAACCCCAGACCTACGCGTTACGAATGCGTTGCTCTACCAACTGAGCTAATTCGGCAAAATGTTCGTTTAAAATCACCAACAAAATATATAATCCTCGCCCCAGACCTACACCTTGTTCATCATTGGACGAATGCGTTGCTCTACCAACTGAGCTAATTCGGCAAAATTAGTTGGAAATTACCAACAAAACATATAATCCTTGCCCCAGACCTACACCTTGTTCATCTTTGGACGAATGAGTTGCTCTACCAACTGAGCTAATTCGGCAAAATAGTTGTAAATCACCAACAAAACATATAATCCTAGGATTCGGCAATAGGATTTTCGCTTGCGAAGATAGTGTAAATGGTGAAAATATCAAAATATGCAGTCTGCTTTTTTGAAAAGTTCAGCAAAGTTTGCTTCAGTTTCGGTATTTTTACTATCTTCGCCAAAGTACTGAATAAAACTAACAACAATATGGAAGTAAAGAAATATATCCAAGAGGACGAAGAGCGTTTCTTGAGTGAGTTGGAGTCGTTGATACGTATTCCCAGTATAAGCGCAAAGGCTGAACACAAGGCTGACATTGCCGCTTGTGCCGAAAGGTGGAAGGAACTCTTGCTTGAAGCCGGTGTAGACAGGGCCGAGGTAATGCCTTCCTGCGGCAACCCGCTTGTCTATGCGGAAAAACTCGTTGACCCGTCGGCACCTACAGTACTCATATATTCACACTACGACGTTATGCCTGCCGAGCCGCTTGAACTGTGGAACAGCAACCCATTTGAAATGGTGGTGAAGGACGGCAGAATCTGGGCACGTGGCGCTGATGATGACAAGGGTCAGGCTATGATTCAGGCTAAGGCTTTCGAGTATGTTGTAAAGAATGGTCTTCTGAAACATAATGTAAAGTTTATCTTCGAGGGCGAGGAGGAGATTGGCTCGCCGAGCCTCAATGCGTTCCTTAAGGAGAACAGAGAACTGCTCAAGGCTGATATCATTCTTGTAAGCGACACAAGCATGCTTGGAGCGGAGTTACCTTCGCTCACTACGGGCCTGCGTGGCCTTGCGTATTGGGAGGTAGAGGTTACAGGTCCTAACCGCGACCTGCATTCAGGCCATTTCGGCGGTGCTGTCGCAAACCCCATCAACGTGCTCTGCGAGATGATTGCAAAGATGACAGATGCCGATGGCCGTATAACCATCCCCGGTTTCTACGATGATGTAGAGGAGCTGTCAAAGGAGGAACGTGACATGCTTGCATCGATACCTTTTGACGAGGAGAAATACAAGGCTGCTATAGATGTGAATGCCCTGCGTGGCGAGAAGGGTTACTCAACCTTGGAGCGCAACAGTTGCCGTCCTTCATTCGATGTCTGCGGTATCTGGGGTGGTTACACAGGCGAGGGCAGCAAGACCGTGCTTCCTTCAAAGGCATATGCAAAGATGTCGTGCCGTCTGGTGGCTCACCAGGACCACACCAAGATTTCTCAGATGTTCGTGGATTACTTCACTTCGCTTGCGCCAGACTGCGTAAAGGTGAAGATCACTCCAATGCACGGCGGCCAGGGCTATGTATGTCCTATTACCTTGCCTGCGTACAAGGCTGCCGAGGCGGGCTTTGAAAAGGCTTTCGGGAAGAAACCTCTTGCTGTGCGACGTGGCGGCAGCATCCCCATTATCAGTGATTTCGAGAAGATTCTCGGCGTAAAGACAATCCTTATGGGCTTCGGCCTTGAGAGCGATGCAATCCACTCTCCCAACGAAAACTTCAACCTTGACATATTCCGCAAGGGAATAGAAGCTGTAGTCGAGTTCCACAAGAATTACAAGGGATAATCTGTCGCAGGTTAAAAATACACCCCACAGGAGCAAGTCTCTTGTGGGGTGTATTTTGTTGGACGGCTGTTATTTTTCTTCAAAAAAACTTTCTGCCCTTACGCGCGTGTGCGGATTTTTCATTATCTTTGCAACAGAAAAATAGAATTATGGAATTCAGGGAGAACAAGAATTTTATGCCGGCGGAGTCTGAAAGATGCTCCGTTGCTGCTTCTGCTCCCTTGTTTTCTGTTGATATGATTACTTTTTTTATACATTTATATAGTCGTTTCTTTATGAGACGACTTTTTTTTGTATATTAGCGGAAATTATTTGTTTTTTATGGAACCTCTATTACACGAATGTGGTGTTGCGATGATTCGTCTGCGTAAGCCGTTGAACTATTATCAGGAAAAGTACGGCACATGGGCGTATGGAATGAACAAGCTGTTCCTTTTGATGAACAAACAGTATAACCGTGGCCAGCAGGGTGCGGGTATTGCTTGTGTGAAGATGAAAGCTTCTCCGGGCGAAGATTATATGTACCGTGAGCGAGCAGAGGGGACAGGCGCAATTTCCGAGGTATTTGAAATGGCAAACAGGAGCATTGCTTCACATCCGAAGGAGATGAGGAACAATGCCAACTACGCATATCGTCACTTTGGCTTTGCCGGTGAGCTTTATATGGGTCACCTGCGTTACTCGGCAACAGGAAAGACCGGAATGCAGTATGTGCATCCATTCCTGCGCCGTAACAACTGGAGAGCAAAGAACCTTGCTTTGTGTGGAAACTTCCACATCACCAATGTTGATGATGTTTTCCACGAGCTTGTGTCTCACGGTCAGCACCCGCGTGTGCATGCCGATACATACATCATGCTTGAGCTCATGGGGCACCGTCTTGACCGCGAGGTGGAGCGTATATTCAAGGATTGCGAGGCTGAGGGTCTTCAGGGAATGGATATAACAAACACCATAGAGGAACGTATGGACATCGCCAATGTCTTGCGTACTTCAACTCCGATGCTTGATGGCGGTTATGTGTTCTGCGGTGTTACAGGCAGCGGTGAAATGTTCGCGATGCGTGACCCATGGGGGGTGCGCACAGCCTACTGGTATGCGAACGACGAGATATTCCTTGTTGCAAGTGAGCGTGCTGCATTGCAGACTGCAATGAACCTTAATGCGGACGATGTGATTGAGATGCTCCCCGGTGAGGCGCTCATAATGAACAAGCGCGGTGAGTTGCGCCGTGAAATCATCATACAACAGAAAGCGCTCCTTCCTTGCTCTTTTGAGAGAATATACTTCAGCCGTGGAAATGACGGCGATATTTACAAGGAGAGAAAGCAGTTGGGTGCAAACCTCAAGGAGCAGATTCTCAAGGCTATCGACTACGACCTCGACAATACTGTATTCTCTTTCATTCCAAACACAGCCGAAATGGCATTCTATGGAATGGTAGAGGGTATGGAGGAGTATCTTGACGAATGGAAAGTAAAGGAGCTTACATCGGATAAAGAACTTACTGCCGAGGAGATGAAGACTATCGTTACAAAGAAAGTTCGTCAGGAGAAAGTTGCCAACAAGGATATCAAGATGCGTACATTCATCTCGACAAGTGACAAGCGCAATGACCTTGCGGCACACGTCTATGACATTACATACGGAACAATAAAACCAAAGGTTGACAACCTTGTTGTAATTGACGACAGTATTGTGCGTGGAACGACTCTCAAGCAGAGTATCTTGAAAATCCTGGACCGTCTGGAGCCTAAGAAGATTATTGTCGTATCTTCAAGCCCACAGATACGTTACCCGGACTACTACGGAATCGATATGGAGAAGTTCGACCATTTTGTGGCCTTCAAGGCTGCCCTTGAACTGCTTTACGAGAACGGAAAGCGCTCGCTCATCGACGAAACATACCGTGCTTGTCTTGAGGAGCTGAAGAAGCCCGATGCCGAGCAGGTTAACTGCACGCGTGCTATCTACCGTCCTTTCTCAGCGGATGAAATCTCAAGAAAGATTGCCGATCTGCTGAAGCCCGTTGACCTCAATGCCGACCTTGAGCTTGTGTTCCAAAGCCTGAGCGGCCTGCACGCAGCTTGCCCAAACCACTTGGGCGACTGGTACTTCAGCGGTATCTATCCTACACCGGGTGGTAACCGCTTGGTAAACGAGGCTTTTGTATACCATTACGAGAAATACCTTTATAAATAAAGTACAAATAAGTAACAACAAACATAAAATCATGAAAGAAAAACTGAAAAAGGTGTTATTGCTCGGTTCAGGTGCTCTGCGCATCGGCCAGGCAGGAGAGTTTGACTATTCAGGTTCACAGGCACTTAAGGCACTCCGCGAGGAGGGCATCCAGTCTGTGCTTATCAATCCTAATGTCGCTACCATCCAGACTTCGGAAGGTATTGCCGACAAGGTGTATTTCCTTCCTGTAGACATCCACAATGTTGAAGAGATTATCAAGAAGGAGCGTCCTGACGGCATCCTGCTTGCCTTCGGTGGCCAGACTGCACTCAACTGCGGTACCGAGCTTTACCAGAAAGGTATCCTTGAGAAGTACGGTGTCAAGGTACTTGGTACCTCTGTAGAGGCTATCATGTATACCGAGGACCGTGACCTCTTTGTAAAGAAACTCGACGAGATTCCAATGAAGACCCCGGTGAGTCAGGCAGTGGAGAGCATGGAGGATGCGTTGGCAGCAGCCCACCGCATCGGTTTCCCGGTAATGGTACGTTCGGCTTACGCTCTCGGTGGCCTCGGCAGCGGTATCTGCAAAGACGAAGAGAGTTTCAAGGAGTTGGCGGAGAGTGCCTTCACCTTCTCTAACCAGATTCTTGTCGAGGAGTCTCTCAAGGGTTGGAAGGAGATTGAATTCGAGGTTATCCGCGACGCCAACGACCACTGCTTCACAGTGGCAAGCATGGAGAACTTTGACCCGCTCGGCATTCACACCGGTGAGTCAATCGTTGTAGCTCCTACCTGTTCACTCACACCAGAGCAGGTGAAGTTCATGCAGGAGATTTCTGTAAAGGCTATCCGTCACCTGGGCATTGTCGGTGAGTGTAACATCCAGTATGCTTTCAACGCCGAGACAAATGACTACCGCGTAATTGAGGTGAATGCCCGTCTGAGCCGTTCTTCAGCCCTTGCTTCAAAGGCTACAGGTTATCCTCTCGCATTCGTGGCAGCAAAGATTGCCCTTGGCTACACTCTTGACGAGATTGGAGAGATGGGTACACCCAACAGCGCATACAAGGCTCCCGACCTTGACTACCTCATCTGTAAGATTCCTCGTTGGGACTTGACAAAGTTCGCGGGTGTTTCTCGTCAGATCGGTTCAAGCATGAAGTCTGTAGGTGAAATCATGTCTATCGGCCGCAGTTTCGAGGAGGTTATCCAGAAGGGCCTCCGTATGATCGGTCAGGGTATGCACGGTTTCGTGGGCAACGAGCACACACACTTCGACAACCTTGACGAGGAGCTTGCCAACCCGACAGATATGCGCGTATTCTCTATCGCTTCGGCTCTTGAGGAGGGCTATACGGTAGAGCGCATAAGCGAGCTTACAAAGATTGACCAATGGTTCATTGGCAAACTCAAGAATATCGTTGACTACAAGCACGTGCTTGAGGGCTACAACACCCTTGAAGAGCTTCCCGAAGAGGTTCTGCGCCGTGCAAAGGAGCTTGGTTTCTCCGACTTCCAGATTTCACGTTTCGTTCTCAAGGATGAGAAGAATATGGAGACCGGTAACCTTGCAGTGCGTGCACGTCGTAAGGAACTCGGCATCCTTCCTGCTGTAAAACGCATCAACACAGTCGCTTCGGAGCATCCCGACCTGACAAACTACCTTTATATGACATACGGTGCAAAGGGTTACGACGTGAACTACTACCATACCGACAAGTCAGTAGTAGTGCTCGGCTCAGGTGCATACCGCATCGGTTCATCGGTTGAGTTCGACTGGTGCTCGGTGAACGCCGTACAGACAGCCCGCAAGCTCGGTTACAAGTCAATAATGATCAACTACAACCCCGAGACTGTATCTACCGACTACGACATGTGCGACCGTCTCTACTTTGACGAGCTCTCACTGGAGCGCGTGCTCGACGTTATCGACCTTGAGCATCCTGGTGGTGTGATTGTATCGGTTGGTGGACAGATTCCTAACAACCTCGCGATGAAGCTTCACCGTCAGGCTGTGCCCATCCTGGGTACATCACCTCTCTCAATCGACCGTGCAGAGAACCGTCACAAATTCTCGGCAATGCTCGACCAGCTCGGTATCGACCAGCCTGCATGGAAGGAGCTTACAAGCCTCGACGACATGAAGGAGTTTGTAGACAAGGTGGGCTATCCTGTACTTGTACGTCCTTCATACGTGCTTTCAGGTGCAGCCATGAACGTTTGCTATAATGAGGAAGAACTTTATGAGTTCCTCAAGATGGCAGCCGACGTTTCAAAGGAGTTCCCTGTTGTGGTTTCACAGTTCATGATGGAGACCAAGGAGATTGAGTTTGATGCTGTGGCACAGAATGGTGAGGTAGTGGAGTATGCAATCTCGGAGCACGTTGAGTTTGCCGGAGTACACTCAGGTGACGCAACACTTGTGTTCCCTGCACAGAAGATCTACTTCGAGACTGCACGCCGCATCAAGAAGATCAGCCGTCGCATCGCCAAAGAGCTCAACATCTCAGGTCCTTTCAACATCCAGTTCCTTGCAAAGAACAACGAGGTTAAGGTAATCGAGTGTAACCTGCGTGCTTCACGTTCGTTCCCGTTCGTTTCAAAGGTGCTCAAACGCAACTTCATCGAGACTGCTACACGCATCATGCTCGATGCTCCTTACAGCCAGCCCGACAAGTCGGCATTCGATATTGACTGGATTGGTGTAAAGGCATCACAGTTCTCATTCAGCCGCCTGCATCAGGCCGACCCGGTTTTGGGCGTTGATATGTCATCAACAGGTGAGGTAGGTTGCATCGGTGACGACTTCGACGAGGCACTTCTCAATGCAATGATAGCAGTAGGCTACAGCGTTCCCAAGAAGAATGTAATGCTCTCTTCTGGTGCCGCAAAGTCAAAGGCCGACCTGCTTGAGCCATCAGCAGTGCTGCAGAAGAAGGGTTACAACATCTATGCTACATTGGGTACAGCCAAGTTCCTGAACGAGAACGGAATCAAGGCAACACCGGTAATGTGGCCCGATGAGAATCCTACAGCCGAGAACAATGTGATGCAGATGATTGCCGACCACCGTTTCGACCTCATCATCAACATCCCGAAGAACCACACCAAGCGTGAGCTCACAAACGGATACCGCATCCGTCGTGCAGCTATCGACCATAACACCCCGCTCATCACCAACGCTCGCCTTGCAAGCGCATTCATCAATGCCTTCTGCAATATCGACGTCAATGATCTTCCGGTCAAGAGCTGGGACGAGTTCAAGTAAGAACAGATAACTATTGAATAAGAATCTCCCGCAGTGCCTGCAAAGGCCTGCGGGAGATTTGTTGTTACAATTAATAAAGTAAGATTAGGGATCAGTAACATTCTATATATTGTTCAACACAACACTTATACAATGGTGTTATTGTTTATTGCTAAACTGCTTTTACCCTTACTATGTTGACGTATATTCTTTTTGTTGTCGTTCTATCATGTCCTTTTGGCGCCCAAAAGGACCAAAAGGCCCGGCACACGGAAAAATTTGCCATGCGAGTATTGGCTGCGCTCGCTGTAAAAACTCAAACAAGTTTGGTTTTCGCTCGCTTGCACAATACTTCACAAGCGCCCTTTGCTCGTGCCGCATAAGCGAGCATTCGGTCGGGCACCGGTGCTAAAGCACACTCCTTTGGGGAACTAAAGTTCCCGTCGTCGCAAACATTGCTCGCCCGCAATGGTGCCACTCATGGCTTTCGCTTGTTTTGCAGGGTGCTGCGGAATTAATTTTATTAATCGATAATGCTTGCAGCAAATGGTCGCGCGTAGCACAGACATAGTTTGTGCCGCGCGGGTTGCTAAAAAGCAAGCATTATCAACTTGATTTGTCAAGTGTATATTTATTATCAACGTCTTTCTGTTTTTAAAGGTTAACATACTCCTTTGGTGACCTAAAGGTCACGTCGTCGCAAGCAGTGCTGTGGCTCCGCACTGCCGCACAATGGCCTGCAAACAAGCGGCCATGAGCTGGATTTTTAACGGTGCCGGAAGTTTTGAGAAATTACCTGTGCAAGAGGACGGACCGCGTACCTGTCATTCTGAGCGAAGCGAAGAATCTCAAAACGAATGCGCTGAAGCCAAGCATATAAAAATACAGGACTTTTCATGCCTTACGACATTTCATTGCAATAGTATTTTCGCTCTGTTACTCTCTTTTCCTAAATCACTCAACTTTTTGCTTAGCCCCCAGACTTTGCCGGTGAGCAGACCTGTCATCCCGACAGAGCGAAGCGACGAGGGATCTCAAAAAAAAACGCAGATGATAGAGATTCTTCGCTTGCTCATAATGACAGATTCGCGATTCTATAGAGTAAAATACCGAATTCACGTTATTCTATCTGTTTGTTCTCAGCCATTCCTTGGCCTCCTCACTGCCGGCAGCAGCAGCTTCACGGTAGAGGTCTTTTGCCAGGCTCTTGTCACGTTTTACTACGCGGCCATGGTAATAGCAGTCGGCCAGATATAATGTACCGCGCACATCATTCAACAGGTGCAGTTCCTTCGCGTACGTATAGGCCTGTTCAAGGTTGCCGCTATCCTTCTCATGCTCCAACATCCACATTAAGGCATCAGTGCTGCCATTCTCTGCAGCAGATACCATGAACCGCAAGGGAGTACCTATGATGGAATCATTCTCTACACCCGAAGCAATCATAATAACGGCATATTCATACATTGCAGCCGGGTCCTTAGCCAATGCGAGTTCCTTGAAGAGCCCTGTTGCACGGAGTGTATCCTTCTCCACCCCCTCTCCTTTCAGCAGATAGCGTCCCAACTGCAACATCGCACGCGGTTCGTTGAGCCCGGATGCAATCTCCAACAGTTCTACTTCCTTCTCTTTGCTCTGCTGAAAGTGGAGGCCACCAGCATGCATTTGTGACAGCTCATAATAACAGCGTGCTTCACCAAGTTCGGCACCGCGTTCAAAGAATTGCGCGGCAAGGTCGTACCTCTTTTTAAGATTGATACCTTTGGAATAAAACTCACCCACTCTGTAGAAAACCGGAGGATAGTTGTATTGCAACAGTTCAATGTATGCAGTGAGTGCTTTCTTGTAATTCTTCTTGTTATAATATATCTCGGCTGTGCCGAATTCGTGTTCACATTGTGCAAGGAATGCGGAGTCCATCTTTTGCGTGTTTTTCCTTTGGGGTCTTGCACGATTGTTTCTCTTTATACTACAATCTTCCCTTGTAGCAATATATTCGTTATTGCTGAAAACCGTATTGCCGTTATAGCCGAGCACGTCAACGGCCATGGCATCACATATACTGCTGTTATACAGTTCCACCGTCAGTTTGCCGTCTATGGCCTTTACCGACGGGTTCCACAGCAGTGTACGGCGATAGTCCTTGCCGTCGGGTGTCATTGTGCTGTAATCGGGAGAATAGAACTGCTTTGGCACAGTGTAGCCCTGTACCGACGTGTAACGGCGCGTGCTGCTGGAGACGCTGAGGTCGTTTCTTATGAGCGACTTGTTGTTGCGTTTGTCAGGAATGAGATATGCGACGTTGTTGGGGTGTTCCATGTTCGCAAAAATCTTGGCCTGATTGTCCATAGTTATTAACCTATCCAAAGAGAGTGATAACTTGTCAATGGATTCCGTATCATGTATTCTGGAAGTGGAATCTATCTTGTAGCAGATACGCATCTGAAGAAGGAAACCATGATAGAAACGTTCATAAGGATGCTTGTTATCAATCACCATACTCCTACGCTCCCAGATTCCGGGGCTGCCGTCTACACTCTCCAGTTTCTTCGGGTCGCTTGTGATAATGACCTCACTGAAATTTGTCATGGCCTCAACGTCAATGCCGTGTATATATTCCTTATCGGCAACCGGTATGCTGTCACTGTTGTACTCGCCTTTCACAACAACAGGTTGCACCCAGTTCTGCCATCCCAAGTCATAACGTCCATATATACTTGTGAGGACATCTGCTACAGTCAGGACATTGTGTCCTTTTGAATCATACTCCTCCCAAGCAAGCTGATGCCTGCCGGCTTCAAGTACCCCGGGCATCTGTGGTTCTTCCTCCTCATTGTCATTATCACTCTCATATCTTGCATCGGGAATACTGTTATCATGCACACTCCTGTATATATGGTCAGTATCGCGTCCGAGCCCTACATCCATTGCATATTCCCACTCCTCAAGGTAATCGAGCCGTAGCTCACTGATAGGTGAGGTCGTTGTTATCCTGCGGTTGAACTCTACTTTCACATCGACACCGTCAAGAAGATAGTCCCATGCACCGATTTTCTTCATACCTATGACACTGTCTTGCCGAAGCCTGACACTGCTGCCTACGTTATGCTGCCAGAAACTGAACCTGCGTGGCTTTGGCGAGAAGTATTTGTCCATATAAAAGGCATAGTTGACTTTGTTGCTGTGTCTAATATATGTCTCGGGCGAGAGGGCAACGGTCTGTCTTCCGGTGAAATCATCGAGGATTATACTGAACTTTCCCACGCTGTCCGTACGGAAGGCCTGTGTCTTGATGGTGCTGTCGTTGGCTGTAAAATCTATTCTGACCAACATATAAGGCTGAGGGTGAACCTTGTACTGCCCCATTTCACCGAACTTACGGTTCCTTACCCTGAGCACAAGGTCGCCCTTCACCGTTATTCCGTCCTCAGGCGGGACAATATTTCTGAAGCTTTCGGTTGTGAGCTCGCTCCAGTCGTAGGCGGTCCAGCCGTTGGTAAGCATCACAAGGTCGAGATGCTGCTTGCGGTCGGTGTTCTCGGGGTCAAAATATTGGTAGGCATCAGGGATGTAGCCCTTGAGTTCCGAGCCCAGCAGCAGATAGGTGTAGAGATTATAACCCCAAGAGGTTGTCTGCACTCCTGACTGGTCGTTTACCGAGAGTGCGAACTCCGTCTCAACGTCAAGCGGCTTGCCGTCCTCGCGCTCCACCACGATGGATACTTTCCCGTGATGCCCGAGCTCGAGGTTGTGCATCATATATCCGTTGCCTGTCACACGCAGTTTCACTGTCTGACGGTCGCCGGCCTGCAGGCTGTCATGCTGTACAAAGAAGAGGCGCTCCGCAAGAGGACGCCTGCCCTGGAACAATATCGCACGGTTGACACCTTCGTGAAGCTCGTTTATGCCCACGGTGAGGGTAACGCTGTCGCCCTCTATCTTCTGGTAGAACCCTAACCCGTTGCGGTGGAGTATGGCAAAGCCTATCGTGTCTTTTGTAACCAGATTGCTCCTTATGCCCAGGTTTATGCCATCGTCCTTTTCCGTTACCGAGAGTACGCAACCGCCATATTCAATGCCGGGCAGTTCAAATTCATACTTCTTCTTTTTCCCTTTCTTGTCTGTGATGTAGACCTCGGCCTTATATTCAGTTCCGGAGTGCGGCGTGAGGGTAAAGCATCCTTTGCCCATGTGCCGGGGAGTGGTTTTCAGCAGCTCCTTACCGTCGGCAAATATGGTGATCTCGTCATATAGTTCAATGCCTTCGAAGCCTGTCAGTTCGTATGCGACACGACTCTCGATGCCGTTGACAAGATGTCCGCTCTCGGGATAGAAACGGAGCTCGGGCACTAACTCCTTCTTGAACACCTTGTTTGCAAAGAGGCTCTGGCTCCTGTCGCGTATGTTGCGGAACTCCCAGTCACCGTTGTTCACCTTGTCATATACGGGAAACACGCGGCTGAAGATTGTCTCGTCGCCCCAGTTGAGCATGTAGCGTGTGTAGGCACGTATCTCGAAGAAGCCCGACAGGTATTTTGGGTCAAGGAATATCTCACCGTGACAGGTACCGTTGTCATCAATGCGGTACTTCCCGGTCTTTACGACATACCCCTCGGGGCTCATCAGCTCAACATAGAGCACGCGACTCAGCACAGTGGGATTGTCATCGCCATGACTGGTGACAAAAGCCTTGAACCACATTGTCTCGCCAAGGTAGTATGCAGTGTTGTCGAAGTGCAGATACACGCGCTCCTGCGGCAAGGCACGCCCCACCAGCAGCGCACGCAGAGCGGCGCTGTCTGTGGGGGTCTGTGTCTGTGCCGATGACAGAAAGATGATTCCTGTCAATATAATCAACAAAGCAAATATTCTTTTAATCATAGTATATTTTCCATACACTTCTACTCACTGTACAAAGAGAATAAAATAATAAAACTACCGAGAAACTGTTGATTGCCTTAAAAAGGTGCCGGAGAGAGCTATTCAAACTTTATATATTCTGCCATTTTATCCACACACTCGTCAATTGTTGTGCTATTTCCATTAATGAAGAACAACATTATCACCGGCTCATAAGATGAATGTTTGTAGAACTCCACTCCGTAACATTCCGTGGCATTAGCTTTCAGTTCCGAGTCTATTCTTCCGGAGTTACTGACAACAGTTTCAAGATTCGGTATTCGCACTACGGAAACGACATCGCTGTTTGTCTTATAGCTCAAGCCGGTATTCTTATACATAACCACATGGAGTTCCGTCAACCGTGACACCTCCTCTTGTAAAGCTGACAATTTATCCTCGGGGAGAGGGCACATCCAATCATCTTTTTTATGTTCATTTGTGCTGTTGTCATTCCTTACGCCTCTGAAATTGTGTATATACCATCCTGCCCAAGGTGTCTCACAGTTGTTCAGCATCCAGCCTCTCACTTCGGGTGTTTCATATTCTCTATCCTTTGGATATGATTCCGCACGTGGCTTTTGCGCATTCTTTATGTCCATCATCACAACGCTGCAATTCTCGGACAACTCGACAATAGAACCTCCATAGAATATGGGAATTGTAGGAAACCCATCCAGAGCTTTCCCAAATTCAAACCTCAAAGAAGATTCCTCCCCAATGTTCTTGAGCGATTCCCAGGGGCAGGAAAAGCTTACATTCAATTTCTCTTTAAACTGCATACGTAAACTGTCTGTTTTACCATTGGAACAGATAGCTGACATGATCGACATGCACAGGAATGCAGAAATAAAAACCCTTTTCATAATTCTAATCTATTAACGCCAATTTGATATACATTTTCTTATATGACGCTTTTTTAGAGTAAAACATTACAATGAAATGCAAGTTATTTTAAAAAAAACATTTTTCAGAGGCTTGCAGGCAAAGAAAACTAAATAAATAGAATTTTCAAACTAATTTTTGACAGAACAGCGTTCTGTTCAAATTATTTAACTTTTGTTTTTAGTAATTAAGGATTACGCTAACACACTAAAAAGTACAGAAGATTCAAAATAGTACTAAAACGCAATGTGGGTGACCCATTTCACTTTTTGGGTCACCCACATATCAACTTGCCGTAAGGCGTCACTGTCCTCTTACCATTTTTCCAGAATCAGTCGAGCCTCTTCGTTTCCCCTATCCGCAGCCAATTGGTACAGTCTGCGCGCGACCTTCTTGCTGCGCGATATGCCATGACCGTAGCGATAGCAATCGGCCAACACTTTTGTTCCTTCGTGGTCTCCACTTGCGTGCAATGCCTTGGCCCACCATAATACTGCCCTGTCATTGCCCTCACGCAAGGCATCGTGCATAAGAAGCTTCTGAGAAGTGCGATGTCCTTTCTTTGCAGCACTGTATATACAGTTATATCCTGTGCCCAACTCCTCATCCCTGTATTCAGGGTCATACTTGACAAGCTGGAGACCATATTCACATAGACCGTCCAAATCACCGGACAATGCAGAACGCTTAAACCACTTGAGCGCCTCCGCGGTATCTGCCGATACATATTTCCCGTTAAGATAGATATTGCCAAGCGCATTCATAGCCTTGGTATTGCCCTGCTCTGCCGCACTCAAGAACCAATAGTAAGATGAGGAGTCGCACTGTTCTACATAAATGCCCAAAGCATACATTGAACCGAGATGCTGCTGCGCCGTAGGCTCTCCCATGCCTGCAGCCTTGAGAAAATAGTTGAATGCCATCTCCGTATCCTGCCTGACACCGGTTCCGTTCATACAGGCAATTCCCATATTCGTTATTGCAGGAGGATAATCATACTCAAGCAACTCACTGAAACAATCGACTGCCAGTGTGTAATATCCCATATTGTAATATGACATTGCCTCGGCATTCCTGCTGCGACAATATTCCATAGACGAGCCATTGAGCGTATCACATATTACATAGGCACTGCAATGCCCTGCACACATGGCATCAGCACCACATGAAATGACAATGAGAAAGGAAAGAAATATACACCTGACAGAAGCCATCATATCCTCTACATCTTGAGCCACTCGGCAGGGTTCAGTGTCTGCTTTTCCTTGCGCAGCTGGAACTGCATTCTTGGGGTTCCGGACTTGGCATCTATACCGATATCACCGATGATGTCACCGGCCTTCACTTTCTCACCGCCGCTGACACGCATATTCACTATATTACAGTACACGGATATATATTCACCGTGGCGCACAAGGACAAAGTGATAGCTGCCGTCATTGACAACTGCCGTAACACGGCCATCGAAGATGCAACGTGCCTGTGCACCCCTGCTACCCTCAAGGACCACTCCCTTGTTGTTTATCTGTACATTGCCCTTTCCCTCGATGACATTCTTTGTACCATATTCGTCAACAACAAGATATGGTCCTGTGATGGGTACAGGCATCTTTCTCTTGTTCTTGACAAATGAGCCTGTCATTTCGGCAACTCCTGCATCATCGGCATAACTGCTGCTTTTCTTGGATGTCTCTTTACCGCCCGATGCGCTCTTGGCTGCATTTTTCTTTTTGCGCGCGGCTTCCTCGGCACGTTTCTTCGCCGCACGCTCTTCGGCAAGCACGCGCTCTATCTCGGCATCAATGCGCTTGTTGAGTTTATTGAGCTCCTGCTGTTTCTTGTTGATCTCGGCTTTTACCTTGCTCGACTGCTTCTTGAGCTTATCGAGTATACTGCGCTGCTCTTTGCCTAACTTTGCAAGGTCAGCACTTACAACCTCCTGTTCCTTGAGTGACTCATCCTTCATTGCCTTGGTCGCTTCAAGTTCTGTTCTCTTCTCCTCAAGAATTGCAATCTGAGCCTGAAGACTCTCGGCAAGACGACTATGGGCATCCATATACTCATTCGTATAACGGTAACGACGGACGAGTGTCTTGAAATCCTCGGACGACATGAGGAAGTGGAGTTTGTTGTTTGCCTTGCTGTATTTACGGGCACGGCGCAAAGCCTCGGCATACTCGTCACGCGACTGCGCCACGCGCTCCTCCTGCAATTTTATGTCACCGTTTATCTGCTTTATCTCCTTGTCGAGCGTCCTCACCTCGTCCTTGAGAAGCGCAACAAGAGCTTTCTGGTCCTTAATCTGCGACTCGACGATACGGAGATTACGCAACTGGCTGTAGACGTCCTGCTCTGTTGAGAGAAGGATTTTCTTCTTCTGTTCGATTTCGTTGCGTAAGGTTGTTGCCTGACCGCGCATCTTCTTAATGGCTGCCGACTGTGCATACAGTGTCCCATTACAGAAAAGAAGCGAAAGCAGGGTGAATGTCACTATTCTTATTATGCGTTCTTTCATAGGAAAATATCTATCAATTATCACTCGGCACTGTTGCCTACACCATTCAATATCGCTTCAAGGCTCGCACGGCTGTAGGCATCATTCACCCTTCTGGGCGAGAACTTGAACTCACTGCTCTTGAGACCGCTCATCTTGAAGAGAAGAGACGCTACACAGTCCTCACCTCTGAACTGCAGTTCTATGACTGACGGGAAAGCCACACCGTCAAGGGCTGCAAAGTCGCTGTACCTGCACACAAGAGTACCGCCATTGGCATAGTCACCCTCGCATCTTACAAGATTGCCTGTACGTTTCTCGATGGTAAACCTGTACACGTTGGGATATTGCCTTGATGTTATCAGGGTTATATACTCACCACTGTCCACTGAAGCCATACCTGTCAACGCCTCGCGGACGGGACGGCCATCGGGCGAGAAGACAGCATTAAGCAGAAGCGCCTCCAGAATATCGTACCCGGTACCTGTCTGTTGCAGGAACGGGACACCGCTGTAGGGTGCATCGGCATATATCTTGTCTATCTTGTAGATGAAACGTACTGCATACGGAAGAAACTCGAAGCAGGCAGCCTCCATGAGGCCCATAGCCGTTGCACTTATCTGTGCGCCTTCACCGCGTTTCAGCCGCAGCTTGCCCTTTGCTGTTGCCGACTCTCCATCTACCGTTGCGGTCATACGCACATTGGCCGAGAGACACGCCACATTCCTGTTCAGCGACGGCAAGGCAGACAATGCAGCCACAGTTGCGCCTTCCACCCGGCTCTCTTTGACAAATCCCTTAGGAGCCGTGCAACCCACAAGGAGCAACACCGCTGCCATAAGCATCGGAAGGATAATCTTACTTGCTGTGCGCATTGGGATAATATTTACGTCTCTTTATCTTCTTTTTCAGTATCTTGGAATCGTCACCGGCCTTCTGTGCCAGGATCCAGTACTCGACAGCACGGTCAATATCGCCGCACTTTGCAAAGATATCGCCACAGTGGTGGTACTCGACTGCACTCATATCGGCATTGAGTTTTATAAGTTTATCGGCGTATGCCTTGGCCTCCTCGTATCTCTCAAGGCTGAAGAGCAACCATGCATAGGTATCTACATATATTGCATTGTCGGGCTCCTCTTCAATGGTCTTCGCGCTCATCTCTAAAGCCCGTTCAAGGTCCTTGCCCTCAAGGGCAAGATAGTAGGCATAGTTATTGAGCACGCCGATGTCCGATGGATTATAGAGCAGCGCAGAGTCGTAAGCCTCGGTACATTTGTCGAGGTTGTCAAGCTCGTGGTATATTTCTCCCAGGAGGGAGAACGACGTTGCAACAATCTCGGTAGAGCTATCCTCATTGCGGCGTTCAAGACCCTGCTCAAGAATTGCAGCGGCCTCGGCCTTTCGCCCGAGCAGATAGGTAGCCATGCCTTTGTAGTAGTAGAGCTCAAGCATATCGGGGATGTAAAGTATCGCATTGTCACAATGGGTGATTACTCCCTCACGGTCATTGCGTTCAATTGCATAGACAAGGAGCTGCAACATTGCCGAGCGGTTCTCGGGATCCATTGAAATGATCCTGTTGAGGACCGGTATAATGGTATCGGCCGGTTCCTTGCGGTAAAGAAGATACTGCACATATACCTCGGAAATCTCAAGAGTATCATACGGCAGTTCCATAAGCTCCTGAAGGAAGGCCTTTGAGTAAGCTGAATCGGTTTTCTCCTTATACCCTACATAGTCAAGCAATGTGGAGATGCGCTGGTCGGTATCGACTTTCTCGCTCTTGATGAGACGCTCTACAGTAGCACAATAGAGCGAGTCCCTGTCGGTTATGAGATAAAGGTTACTCAATGATGACATTGAATAGGTGTCGGTGGAATCGCTTGCTATTGCCTGACGGTAGACTTTCTCGGCATTGTCGGTGTCACCGAAGAGAACATATACATCGCCCAACAGCGAGTTGTACTGTATATTGTGGGGGAAATCCCTCTGCATCTGACGTACGGCCTCCAACGCACGCGTGCTGTCCTGCATCTGAAGGAAGAGATTCGCACGGTGTATCGAAATGACTTCGTTCTTGCCCTCAACCTTTTCGAGTTTGTCGAGCACGGCCACAGCCTTCTCCTGCTCACCCTCCTCGCTATAAAGTGAATAGAGTGACATATATATATCGCTCTTGGGTCCATCACCCCGCAGCATCTTCTCGTAGAGGGCTATCGCCGATTTCTTGTCGTTGACCTTTCCATAGTAGTTCACGAGTGCCTCGCTGTATTTCCTGTTCTCGGGCTCCTTTGCCACGATATACTCCAACATATCGTGGGCAATGGAGTCCTTGCCAAGGAAAAGATAGAATGCCGACAGGTCGTAAAGTACTGCTGAAGACTCGGGTGCCAAGGCACGGCAATGCTCAAGCATCTCGAAACAGGCATCAATGCTGTCCTGTTCGAGCAAAGACACAGCCTGCAGATAGAAATAATCCACGGCGCGCTCATGAGCATCGCTGTCTACGGTCACCTGTGCACGCGACGTACCCGCACAAAGCAAACCTGCAAGGAGTATCATATATGCAACAAATATTCTCATACCTGCCCCGAGATTGAAAAATCACACACCTGTGTGCCCGAAGCCGCCGGCGCCACGCTCCGTATCACCCAGAACCTCGACCTCGCACCACTCCACCTGTTCATGACGGGCTATAACCATCTGTGCAATGCGCTCGCCATCGGCTATCACGAAAGGTTCGTTCGAGAGGTTCACCAATATCACACAAACCTCACCACGATAGTCCGCATCAATTGTACCCGGAGAGTTGAGTACTGTAATGCCTTTCTTAATGGCAAGGCCGCTACGCGGACGCACCTGCGCTTCATAACCTGCAGGAAGTGCCATAAAGAGACCTGTGGGCACAAGAGCACGCTGCAACGGCTGCAATTCTATCGGTTCGTCGATGTTTGCCCTGAGGTCCATGCCTGCAGACAGACCGGTAGCATAGGCCGGCAACTGATGCTTTGACTTGTTTATTATCTCTACTTTCATAATCTGTTCTTTATATTATAAATAAAAACTCCGGGACCCAACGAATGTTCCCGGAGCCCTGTATTACTCGCTTCAATTGTTGTCGCTCGGGATATAAAAGACCTTGTTGGCACCTGATGTCAACTTTATTAGGTCGGGGTTCTCCTTTGCAAATGACTCTATGTAACGCATTCTCTTGTCGTCGCGCAACTCGTCCACTGCGATGAGGAGACCTGTCTCCTCAACATTGCCGAACTCCACATTTACGGCTGTACCGAATATCTTCATTGTCGGTGACAGGCCCATATAGGCATTTACCATCGGTGGTATCGCGAGGCCGAACTTGTGTACCTCCTGCTTCAGGGTGCGGTAATCCTCATTGAAGTTATCCTTGCAGAACAACGCAGCCAACTCGGCCTCGTCAGTCTCTATACGCAATGGAGTCACCGGAGTTACAAGCGCATCCTCATCGGGGAAATGCTTGTTGAGGAAGTAGAGTATCATGTCACGCGCCTTGGTGAGGTACGAAGGATACATTGTGACCTTACCGAAGAGGTACTTGACGTCGGGAATCACGACAGTGAGTGCCCCAAGACCATCCCACAGGTTGTCGAGCGCGAAGAGGCTCTTTGAGCCCATGCGTGTAGACTGGTATTCGAGTGCCACGAACGCACGGCCGAGCTCCACTGTGTAAGGAAGGACCTCGTTGAAGAACTTGTCGGAGAAATGGAACATTCCGTGGGCTGTTGCCATACGGGGCTCGCCATTCTCATCAAAACGCACCTCTTTGCCCCATAAGAAACGGTAACCGCCGATGATGTCATCGCACTCAGGATTCCATACGATAAGTTGCTTATATGGAACCTCCATTGTATCGAACTCGTCGATATCCATTGACTTACCTGTACCGCCACCGGCAGCACGGAAAGCAATCTCGCGCAGACGTCCTATCTCGCGCATCACATTAGGCGCATCAAACGCTGTGACAATATATATCTCGTTGTCGCTGCGGTGAGTAAAGCGTAGTCGCTTCTCCTCTGTAAGTTCTGCTTTCAGTAGTTCCTTAGGAACCGGAGCAATTATCTCTTCCATATCGTGTTTGTTGTGTTTCTATAATGTGTAAACGGCATCCTTGACATACTGCGCCCACTCGGTAGGTGTCTTTGTCCTGTCGAAAGTCTGCCAGGGGATAGGCTTGCCTATCGTAACTTTGAACTTCTTGTCTCTGTTCTTGAACATCTCGTCGCTGAGGTACAGCATCGCAATGTTGAACTTTATGCCCAACATCTTGTTTATGTTTGCAAGACGGTAGAAGAACTTTGAGTTCTCACCCTCGAAATGGATGGGAACAATATCGCGTTTTGTCTGTACGCTCTTTGTGATGAAGGTCTTTTTCCAGTCGATGTCACGTATGACGCCTTTTGTCTTGCGTGAGCAGAGACCTGCCGGGAACATCACTATGTGGTTGTCGCTCTCGAAGGCGGTGTTGACCTGCTGGGGGAAGTTACGTGCCTGTTTGCCTGTCTTGTTTATTGGCACCCAGAACTCGGCAAGATGAGGTATATTCATCAGGAGGTCGTTCACAAGGAACTTTATCTTACCCTGATAGTGGGGACCGAGGATATGCGCCAGCCCCAGACCGTCCTGCGCTCCAAGAGGGTGGTTGCTGACAAATGTACATAGACCATCCTTGGGAAGGTTCTCAAGACCGTTGACCTCGAATGTATTGTTGAAATACTCCATAAAGGAGTTCACGAAATCGAGACCGCGCTTGTCATTGTTTTCACGCAAGAAATGGTTCACTTCATCCTGATGGACTATCTTCTTGAGATATGATACAAGAAAACCGGGCACATAGCGCGCTTTCTTTCCGGCTTTGGCAGCCAATATCTTTTCGACATCTATTTGCAATACCTCACTCATTGCCTAATATATTTGAGACAAATTTACTCCGAAATTATTACAAAAACAAGATATTCCATAATTATATACCAATACTCCCCCTTGGAAAATCAACGCCATAGCCATATAAGGTATGACAGTCAACCGTTCTTGTCCTTATATTTCATGCATATAAATACAAGAGCGGGCACACTTTGAAAATGTGCCCGCTCCTTATAATTGGTATCAATTACTCTGCATCATCGTCAGAGAAGTCCAGAACAGCCTTCTTGCTTGCCTGCATACGCTCATAATCCTCGCGTGAGCCGACAACGATCTTGCTGAAGTCGCGCTGACCTGTACCGGCCGGGATGAGGTGACCGCAGATAACGTTCTCCTTCATACCCAACAGGTAGTCGCTCTTCATATTGATTGCAGCCTCGTTGAGCACCTTTGTTGTCTCCTGGAACGATGCAGCCGACATGAAGCTCTGTGTCTGCAATGCGGCGCGTGTGATACCCTGCAGAATCTGTGTAGATGTAGCAGGCTGTGCATCACGTGCCTCTACAGGCTTGAGGTCACGGCGCTTGAGAGTACTGTTCTCGTCGCGCAACTTGCGTGCTGTTATAATCTGACCCGGTTTGAGATTCTCTGAGTCACCGGCATCAACAACAACCTTCTTACCCCAGATGCGGTCATTCTCCTCCTGGAACTGGAGCTTGTCCACAATCTGCAACTCAAGGAAACGTGTATCACCTGGCTCGTTGATCTGCACCTTACGCATCATCTGACGTACGATAATCTCAAAGTGCTTGTCATTGATCTTCACACCCTGTGAACGGTATACGTCCTGTGCCTCGTTGACTATGTACTCCTGAACTGCGGTAGGTCCCTTGATGGCAAGGATATCCGATGGAGTGATCGCACCGTCAGACAGAGGTGTACCTGCACGTACATAGTCGCCGTCCTGTACAAGGATCTGCTTTGAAAGGGCAACAAGATACTTCTTCACATCTCCGACCTTTGAGGTCACTACGATCTCGCGGTTACCGCGCTTAACCTTACCCATTGTTACCTCACCGTCAATCTCAGAAACGACTGCAGGGTTAGATGGGTTACGTGCCTCGAAGAGCTCTGTTACACGTGGCAGACCACCGGTGATATCACCTGCGTTACCGAACACGCGTGGAATCTTGACGAGTACGTCACCGGCCTTGAGGACATCGCCGTTCTCAACCACCACGTGGCCGCCTACGGGCAAGTTGTATGTGTGGAGGATATTGCCGTTCTCATCGTTGATGTGTACGGTAGGAATCTTGTTCTTGTCCTTAGACTCGATGATGACAATCTCGTGCAAGCCTGTACTCTCATCGGTCTCGACCTTATATGTAACATTCTCGATAACTGACTCGAAATCAACCTTACCGGCAACCTCTGTAACGATTACGGCGTTGAATGGGTCCCAAGATGCAATTACCTTGCCTTTCTCAACGAGATCGTCCTCGCCGGCATAGAGTTTTGAACCGTAAGGGATGTTGTGTGATGAAAGCACAATACCTGTATTGACATCCACGAAACGTACCTCGCTCAAACGGCTTACTACGATCTTCACAGGAGTACCGTCGGGCTCAAGAGTGTCAACAGTACGCAACTCCTCGAACTTGAGACGTGAAGCGTGCTTTGCACGGATAGTTGCATCGGCTGCGATATTGGCAGCGGTACCACCGGCGTGGAAGGTACGGAGTGTAAGCTGTGTACCAGGCTCACCGATTGACTGTGCTGCGATGACACCGACTGCCTCACCCTTCTCGACCATACGGCTTGTAGCAAGGTTGCGGCCATAACACTTGGCACATACACCGTGCTTTGACTCACAGGTAAGAACTGAACGGATCTCTACGCTCTCGATAGGTGACTTCTCGATCTCATCAGCGATGGTTTCTGTGATGAGCTCACCTGAAGCAACGATGATCTTTCCTGTTGTAGGATGAACCACATCGTGTACCGATACACGGCCCATGATACGCTCACCAAGTGTTGCAATTACCTCGTCACCGTTCTTGAGTGCTGTACATACAAGACCACGCAGTGTACCGCAATCGTCCTCGTTGATGATGACATCGTGCGATACGTCTACAAGACGACGTGTAAGGTAACCGGCATCGGCTGTCTTCAAAGCGGTATCGGCAAGACCCTTACGCGCACCGTGAGAAGAGATAAAGTACTCGAGCACCGAAAGACCCTCCTTAAAGTTAGAAAGAATAGGGTTCTCGATAATCTGCGCACCCTCTGAACCTGCCTTCTGAGGCTTTGCCATAAGACCACGCATACCTGAGAGCTGACGGATCTGGTCCTTAGAACCACGGGCACCTGAATCGAGCATCATATATACTGAGTTGAAGCCCTGGTCATCGGTAGAAATAGTCTTCATCAGCACGTTTGCAAGGTCGGCGTTAACGTGTGTCCACTCATCGACAACCTTGTTATAACGCTCCTTATCGGTGATAAGACCGAGGTTATACTCTGCGAGAATCTCCTCAACCTTCTCATTACCCTTGCGTACGAGTTCCTCCTTCTCCTTTGGAATGATGACATCGTCGAGGTTGAATGACAGACCACCCTTGAACGCCATGTAGTAACCGAGGTTCTTGATACCGTCAAGGAACTCTGCCGAACGGGCAACACCTACGCGTTTGATTACCTCGGTGATGATGTCACGGAGTGACTTCTTTGAGATAATGGTGTTGATGAATCCCATCTCACGTGGAACGATGTTGTTCACGATGATACGTCCTACGGATGTCTCGCGGAGAACCTGAACGTACTCGCCGTTCTCGTTGCGGTCCTCTACCATTACCTTTACCGGTGCATGAATCTCAACACGGCCCTGGTTATAGGCAATCATAGCCTCCTCGGGACCATAGAATGTCATGCCTGAACCCTTGGCACCCTCACGCAGTTTGGTGATGTAGTAAAGACCAAGTACCATATCCTGTGAAGGAACGGCAATAGGAGCACCGTTAGAAGGGTTCAATATATTGTGTGACTGGAGCATCAGCATCTGTGCCTCCAGAATAGCCTCGTTGCTGAGTGGCAAGTGGACAGCCATCTGGTCACCGTCGAAGTCGGCGTTGAACGCAGTACATGCAAGCGGGTGGAGCTGGATTGCCTTACCCTCGATCATCTTTGGCTGGAAAGCCTGGATACCCAGACGGTGAAGTGTCGGCGCACGGTTCAAGAGAACGGGGTGACCCTTCATTACATGCTCGAGGATATCCCAGATGATCGGCTCGCGACGGTCAACGATCTTCTTCGCAGACTTTACAGTCTTCACGATACCGCGCTCAATGAGCTTGCGGATGATGAATGGCTTGTAGAGCTCGGCAGCCATAAGCTTTGGCAGACCGCACTCACCCATTTTGAGCTCAGGACCGACGACGATAACCGAACGCGCAGAATAGTCGACACGCTTACCCAGAAGATTCTGGCGGAAACGTCCCTGCTTACCCTTGAGGCTGTCGGAGAGAGACTTTAAAGGACGGTTCGCGTCTGACTTGAGGGCGCTTGCCTTGCGTGAGTTGTCGAACAATGAATCGACAGCCTCCTGCAGCATACGCTTCTCGTTACGCAGAATCACCTCGGGAGCCTTGATCTCGATAAGCTTCTTCAAGCGGTTGTTACGTATGATAACACGACGGTAGAGGTCGTTGAGGTCTGAAGTAGCGAAACGGCCACCATCCAGCGGAACCAACGGACGCAACTCAGGTGGTGTCACTGGAATTACGTTCATGATCATCCACTCGGGACGGTTGTTACCGTTTGATGCAGCCATTGACGAACGGAAAGACTCAACCACCTGAAGGCGCTTGAGAGCCTCGTTCTTGCGCTGCTGTGACATATCGGTATTGGCACGGTTACGGAGCTCGTATGAAAGCGAGTCAAGGTCAATGCGTGCAAGAAGATCCTGGATAGCCTCGGCACCCATCTTCGCGATGAACTTGTTGGGGTCGCTGTCATCAAGGTACTCGTTACCCTGAGGCAGGTTATCCATGATTGTGATATACTCGTCCTCAGTAAGCAGCTGCATTGTGTCTACGCCGTCGAGTACATTCTCCTTACCGGGGATGTCCTGACGTACCTCGCCCTCCTTACGGGCCATTACACCCGGCTGGATAACGATATATTTCTCGTAATAGATTACCGCATCGAGCATCTTTGTAGGAAGACCCAGCAGGTAACCGATCTTGTTAGGCAATGAACGGAAGTACCAGATGTGGGCAACGGGCACAACAAGCTGGATGTGACCCATGCGCTCACGACGTACCTTCTTCTCTGTAACCATTACACCGCAACGGTCGCAGACGATACCTTTATAGCGGATGCGCTTGTACTTACCGCAGTGGCACTCGTAATCCTTTACCGGACCGAAGATGCGCTCGCAGAACAATCCGTCACGCTCGGGCTTATAGGTACGGTAGTTGATTGTTTCCGGTTTCAACACCTCTCCACAAGAGTTACCCAATATCTCCTGCGGTGAAGCAAGACCGATGGTAATCTTCGAGAAATTATTTTTTGTCTTAGTTTCTTTTCTAAAAGCCATAGTTGTATATTGACAAAAACGTGATGGATTAATTATTCAAATGAAATGCTCAAGCCCAGACCGCGCAACTCGTGCAGCAACACATTGAGTGACTCAGGAATGCTTGGTGTAGGCATCGGATCGCCCTTGACAATTGCCTCGTATGCCTTTGAACGGCCTGCAACGTCATCCGACTTGATTGTCAGGATCTCCTGCAGGATGTGTGCGGCACCGAATGCCTCAAGAGCCCAAACCTCCATCTCTCCGAAACGCTGACCACCGAACTGTGCCTTACCACCGAGCGGCTGCTGTGTGATGAGAGAGTAAGGACCGATTGAACGTGCGTGCATCTTGTCCTCGACCATGTGACCGAGTTTCAGCATGTAGCTGACACCCACTGTCGCAGGCTGGTCAAAACGCTCACCTGTACCACCATCGTAGAGGTATGTCTTACCGAAGCGTGGAATACCGGCCTTGTCAGTCCACTCACAGAGATCCTCAAGCTTTGCACCGTCGAAGATAGGAGTAGCGAACTTGACGCCCAGTTCCTTACCGGCACGGCCAAGGACTGTCTCGAATATCTGACCGATGTTCATACGTGAAGGCACACCCAGCGGGTTCAGGATGATATCTACCGGAGTACCATCCTCAAGGAACGGCATATCCTCCTGGCGTACGACGCGTGACACGATACCCTTGTTACCGTGGCGACCCGCCATCTTGTCACCGACACCGATCTTGCGCTTCTTGGCAATGTAAACCTTTGCCATCTTCATTGTGCCTGAAGGAAGCTCATCACCGATGGTGAGAGCGAACTTCTCACGCTTAACCTCGGCATCAAGTTCTTTGTACTTGTGTATGAAGTTGATGATGAGAGTGCGGATAAGGTCGTTGGTGTGTGCGTCGGCAGTCCACTTGCTCAGCTGAACAGCTGTGTAGTCGAGAGCATCGAGCTCGGGACGTGTGAACTTTGCACCCTTTGCGATAACCTCTGTACCCATGAAGTCCTTCACACCCTGTGAAACGCGGCCGTTTACAAGAGTCAAGAGCTTGTCTACAAGGATAGCCTTGAGGTCGTCTACCTTCTTCTGGAACTCGTCATCAATCTTTGGCAGCTTAGCCTTGTCGGCCAACTTCGCAGAACGTGTCTTCTCGGCACGCTGGAAGAGGCGACGGTCGATAACTACACCCTGGAGTGATGGAGAAGCCTTGAGAGAGGCATCCTTAACGTCACCTGCCTTGTCACCGAAGATTGCACGAAGCAATTTCTCCTCAGGAGTAGGATCAGACTCACCCTTCGGTGTGATCTTACCGATGATGATATCGCCGGGCTTCACATAAGCACCTACACGGATGATACCGTTCTTGTCAAGGTCCTTAGTGGCATCCTCGCTGACGTTGGGGATATCGTATGTGAACTCCTCCATACCACGCTTTGTCTCACGAACCTCGAGAGAGAGCTCGTCAACGTGCACCGATGTAAGGACATCCTCACGTACCACCTTCTCGTTCAGCACGATAGCATCCTCATAGTTGTAACCCTTCCAAGGCATGTAAGCAACCAACAGGTTCTTACCGAGAGCAAGCTCTCCTGCCTGTGTAGAGTAACCCTCGGTGAGGATATCTCCGGCCTTGACCTTCTGGCCCTTATCGCAAATAGGACGAAGGTCAATAGTCATATTCTGGTTTGTACGACGGAACTTTGGAATGATGTACTCCTTTGAAGCAGGCTCGAAGCTCACGAACTCCTCCTCATCTGTGCGGTCGTACTTGATTACAATTCTTGAAGCATCCACAAACTCAATGACACCGTCACCCTCGGCAACAATCTGTGTACGTGAGTCCTCTACAAGCTGCTTCTCAAAACCGGTACCCACGATTGGAGCCTCGGTTGTCAACAAAGGTACTGCCTGGCGCATCATGTTAGAACCCATCAACGCACGGTTGGCATCATCGTGCTCAAGGAACGGAATGAGTGATGCGGCGATAGAGGCAATCTGCTGTGGTGAAACGTCCATCAGTTCCACTCTACCCGGCTCCACAACAGGATAATCGGCATCCTGGCGTGTCTTTACCTTCTTAAGGATGAAGTTACCCTCAGCATCAAGCGGAGCATTACCCTGGGCAATGATTCTGCCCTCCTCCTCCTCGGCTGTGTAGTAAGCTACATTGTCATTATTTATATCGACCTTACAGTTAGATACCGAACGGTACGGTGTAACGATAAAGCCGAGCTCATTGATCTTGGCATATATACACAAAGATGAGATAAGACCGATGTTAGGTCCCTCAGGCGTCTCGATAGGACAGAGACGGCCATAGTGTGTATAGTGTACGTCACGAACTTCGAAACCCGCACGCTCACGTGAAAGACCACCGGGGCCGAGAGCCGAGAGACGACGTTTGTGAGTAATCTCGGCCAACGGGTTTGTCTGGTCCATGAACTGTGACAAAGCATTGGTACCGAAGAATGTGTTGATGACAGCAGAAACTGTCTTCGCGTTGATAAGGTCTGTTGGGGTGAACACCTCATTGTCACGGACGTTCATCCTCTCACGGATGGTACGCGCCATACGTGCAAGACCTATTGCAAACTGGTTCGACAACTGCTCGCCCACAGTGCGTACACGACGGTTGCTCAAGTGGTCGATATCGTCGACAGTCGCCATTGAGTTAACAAGACCGATGAGGTACTTGATAATCTCGATGATATCCTCCTTTGTCAACACTCTGACATCCATATCGGTAGAGAGGCCCAACTTGCGGTTGATGCGGTAACGGCCCACATCACCCAGGTCATAACGTTTCTCCGAGAAGAAGAGGTTGTTGATGACCTCACGTGCGCTGGCATCATCGGCAGGCTCCGCGTTACGCAAGAGACGGAAGATGCAGTTCACAGCCTCCTTTTCAGAGTTGCTGGTATCCTTGTCAAGAGTGTTGAAGATGAGAGAATAGTCAGGTGCATCGGGATCATCACTCTCCTTGTGGAGAAGGATTGTCTCGACGCCACTATCCAGGATGCGGTCTACAAGATCCTGATCCAGGATAGACTCTCTCTCTACTACAACATCACTGCGCTCGATAGAAACTACCTCACCGGTATCGGCATCTACGTAGTCCTCCTGACGTGTCTTTACCACGTGACCGGCCATCTTGCGGCCGAGCACTTTCTTCATGCTTGCCTTTGTTACCTTGAACTCCTCGGCCAGGTCAAAGATCTCAAGGATATCCTTGTCACTCTCGAAACCGATGGCACGCAAAAGAGTAGTAACGGGCAACTTTTTCTTACGGTCGATGTATGCATACATGACATTGTTGATGTCTGTTGCAAACTCAATCCATGATCCCTTGAATGGGATGATACGTGCTGAATAAAGCGGTGTACCGTTCGCGTGTACGCTCTGTCCGAAGAACACGCCAGGTGAACGGTGCAACTGAGAAACCACAACGCGCTCAGCACCATTGATAATGAATGTACCCTGCTTTGTCATGTAAGGGATAGGTCCAAGGAACACATCCTGTATGACGGTATCAAAATCCTCGTGGTCGGGATCGGTACAGTAAAGTTTCAACTTTGCCTTTAAGGGGACACTGTATGTCAAGCCGCGCTCCAGACACTCTGTTATTGAATAACGGGGCGGATCGATATAATAATCCAGGAACTCCAGCACGAAGTTGTTTCTCGTATCGGTGATAGGGAAATTCTCGGCAAAAACCTTATAGAGACCATCGTTGACTCTCTTTTCGGGTGGAGTATCGAGTTGAAGGAAGTCCTCGAAAGACTTCAATTGTACTTCCAAAAAGTCCGGGCAAGGCATTGGATCTTTTATAGAAGCAAAGTTAATTCTTTGATTATCAGTTTTTAACGACATTGTGGCATAATGTTTTAGAACTTACTTTTCTCTTTACGCACAAAAGGTTAAGAACCCACTATGGGGGTTCTTAACCATTATACCCTTGTGCAGGGCTTGAGTGGGCTTACTTAATCTCAACCTCAGCACCAGACTCCTCGATAGTCTTCTTCAAAGACTCAGCCTCTGCCTTAGGAAGACCCTCCTTGAGCACGCTAGGAGCAGCATCAACAAGGTCCTTAGCCTCCTTCAAACCAAGACCACAAGCCTCCTTAACAGCCTTTACGACTGCGAGCTTCTGAGCACCTGCGCTCTTCAAAACTACGTCGAACTCTGTCTTCTCCTCAGCAGCAGCAGCGCCACCGGCAGCAGGAGCAGCAACAGCAACAGCTGCAGCAGCGGGTTCGATACCATATTCTTCTTTAAGGATTGTTGCAAGTTCGTTAACGTCTTTTACTGTAAGGTTAACCAATTCTTCTGCAAGAGCTTTCAAATCTGCCATTTTCGTATAAATTTAAATTGTTTTTACTAATTGAATTTTGATTATTATCTTTCACCGAGTGTCTTAAGAACTCCGTGGATGGTGTCACCACCAGACTGTAGAGCTGAAACAACGTTCTTGATTGGTGACTGCAGCAATGCCACAACCTCAGCGATAAGCTCGTTCTTGCTCTTGATGTTGATAAGAGTCTCAAGCTGATCGGCGCCAACATAGAAGCTCTCCTCAGCATAAGCACCCTTGAGCGCAGGAATCTCAGCCTTACCGGCAACATCCTTGATCAACTTTGCGGGGACATTTGCAGTGTTGCAAAGCAACAGAGCTGTTGTTCCTTTCAAACAGGGATAGAGTGGAGAGAAATCGATCTCTGAAGCCTCGAACGCCTTCTTGAGAAGAGTGTTCTTAACGAGGACCATCTTAACCTCCTGCTTGTAACATTTAGCACGCATAGCGTTTGTAGCTGCAGAATTCATCGCAGTTACATCTACCAAATAGAAGTGTGCGTATTCCTTGAGAACATCGCCAATCGCGGCGATTACATTTACTTTATCTTCCTTCTTCATAGTTCATCAGATTAGTCGATAGACTTAGGATCGATACGGAGACCCTTGCTCATCGTAGTTGACAGGAATACACTCTTAACATATGTACCTTTCGCTGTAGAAGGTTTCAGCTTGTGGATTGTAGCCATGAACTCCTTAACGTTCGCTATAATCGCATCAGGTGTGAAAGATGCCTTACCGATAGAAGCGTGTACAATACCAGCCTTGTCTACCTTGAAGTCGATCTTACCCTGCTTAACCTCTTTAACAGCCTTAGGTATATCCATAGTAACGGTACCACTCTTTGGGTTAGGCATCAATCCACGAGGACCGAGCACGCGACCCAGAGCACCTAATTTGCCCATAATGGACGGCATTGTGATGATAATGTCGATATCCGTCCAACCACCTTTGATCTTTTCGATATACTCGTCAAGACCTACATAGTCAGCACCTGCCGCCTTTGCAGCTTCTTCCACATCGGGAGTACACAAGCAAAGAACGCGAACCTCCTTACCGGTACCGCTGGGCAGAGATACAACACCTCTGACCATCTGGTTTGCCTTACGAGGGTCAACGCCCAGGCGTACATCGATATCCACTGAAGCATCGAACTTGGTGAAGGTGATCTCCTTCAGCAACTCAACAGCCTCTGTCAATGGATAGGATTTAGCTGTGTCAATTTTAGCGGCTGCTAACTTTTGATTTTTTGTCAGTTTACCCATTCTAGTCTAAATTTTTAATTGTTTGCGGGAAAAGTTCCACTTACACTGATACCCATACTTCTAGCTGTACCGGCAACCATCTTCATGGCAGCCTCTACAGTAAAGCAGTTCAAGTCAGGCATCTTCTCTTTCGCGATAGCCTCTACCTGCTCCCAGGTTACTGTTGCAACCTTGTTACGGTTAGGCTCAGCAGATCCACTCTTGATCTTAGCAACCTCAAGCAACTGGATTGCTACAGGTGGAGTCTTTACGACGAAATCGAATGACTTGTCTGCATAGTAAGTAATGATAACAGGCAAAACTTTTCCGGCCTTATCCTGGGTTCTGGCATTAAACGCCTTGCAGAATTCCATGATGTTGATTCCCTTAGAACCAAGTGCAGGTCCTACTGGAGGTGATGGATTTGCTGCGCCACCTTTAATCTGTAACTTGATAAGTCCAGCAACTTCTTTTGCCATTGTAAAAAAAATCTATAAAATTAACAACATTCGAGTGATGTGTGGAAGCCGCATCACTCTTTATCTACTTGCATATAACCTAAATCAACCGGAGTCGAACGGCCGAAGATCTTAACCATAACCTTCAGGCGTTTCTTCTCGGTGTTGATTTCCTCAATTACACCATTGAAACCTGTGAAAGGACCTGTGTTTACCTTCACTACCTCACCGAGAGCGAACTCGAGGCTTGTCTCCTCAGGAGTCTCCTGCAATTCATCTACAGTACCGAGGATTCGGTTGATTTCAGACTGGCGTATCGGAGTCGGCTGTTCCATGCCGCCCAGGAAGCCCAACACGTTAGGAGTGTGACGGAGCATGAATGCGATGTCACCTACAAGTTCCGCCTCAACAAGGACATAACCGGGGAGATAAGACTTCTCCTTCACGATTCTCTTGCCGTTACGGACTGTCACTACCTTTTCTGTGGGGATAAGAACCTGAGACACTTTGTCGGTAAGGCCACGAAGCTTCACATCAGCCTCGATATATTCCTTTACTTTTGCCTCCTTACCGCTAATAGCGCGCAGAACATACCATTTCTTATTGTTCTCTGCCATTACTGTCTTTGATTAATTAAGGATAAACAATTTCCATTACAAACTGGAACGCCTGGTCCATTACAAAGACTACAAAAGCGATCATCAATGATGCATAGAGAACAAGAAACGCTTGGCTCGTCAATTGTTTCATTGTCGGCCAAGTTGTCTTATGCACGAGCTCATTGTAAGATTCCTTACAGTAATTTATGAATTTAGTCAGCATAATCATTTATTTATGGCACGGGAAGAGAGGCTCGAACTCCCGACACCTGGTTTTGGAGACCAGTGCTCTACCAACTGAGCTATTCCCGTAAGTACCGGCTCCCGAAGGAGCCGGATTTTTATTTCATTGTGTGCTCGAATTATTCGATAACCTTAGTAATCTGACCAGCACCTACTGTGCGACCACCCTCACGGATAGCGAATGTCAGACCCTCGTTAAGAGCAACAGGATAGATCAAAGTTACAGTGATCTTCAAGTTGTCACCAGGCATTACCATCTCAACGTCTGCAGGAAGAGAGATCTCACCTGTACAGTCCATTGTACGGAGGTAGAACTGAGGACGATACTTGTTACGGAATGATGTGTGACGACCACCCTCCTCTTTCTTCAGGATATAAACCTGAGCCTCGAAAGTAGAATAAGGCTTGATCTGACCTGGGTGGCAAAGTACCATACCACGCTTGATCTCGTTCTTGTCAACACCGCGGAGCAACAAACCGACGTTGTCACCAGCCTCACCCTGATCGAGGAGCTTGCGGAACATCTCAACACCAGTAACGACAGTCTTCTTGTCCTCACCGAGACCGAGGATCTCAACCTCATCACCTACCTTAACGATACCAGCCTCGATACGACCTGTAGCAACAGTACCACGACCGGTGATTGAGAATACGTCCTCAACAGGCATCAAGAAAGGCTTATCGATATCACGTGGAGGCAGTGGAATCCATGTATCACAAGCATCCATAAGCTCCATTACCTTCTCCTCCCACTCAGCAACACCGTTCAAAGCACCGAGTGCAGAACCGCGGATGATAGGAGTGTTGTCGCCGTCAAAGTCATAGAATGAAAGAAGCTCACGCATCTCCATCTCAACAAGCTCGAGCATCTCAGCGTCATCAACAACGTCGCACTTGTTCAAGAACACAACAAGACGTGGAACGTTTACCTGACGAGCAAGAAGGATGTGCTCACGTGTCTGAGGCATAGGACCGTCAGTAGCAGCACAAACGATGATAGCACCGTCCATCTGAGCAGCACCGGTAACCATGTTCTTAACGTAGTCGGCGTGACCCGGACAGTCTACGTGTGCATAGTGACGGTTCTCTGTCTGATACTCAACGTGTGCAGTATTGATAGTAATACCACGCTCTTTCTCCTCGGGAGCGTTATCGATCTGGTCAAATGACTTCAACTCTGAAAGACCTTTCTTAGCCAATACAGTTGTGATGGCAGCGGTCAAAGTAGTCTTACCGTGGTCAACGTGACCAATTGTTCCAATATTTACGTGTGGTTTGGAACGCTCAAATTTTTCTTTTGCCATAGTTTTAAGCTTTAATATAACAATATATTTACCTATATTTCAACTAACACAAGCCTTGACTTATCAAGACAAAAAAGCTCTTCTCCAGAGCTGTTACCGAGACTTGAACTCGGGACCTCTTCCTTACCAAGGAAGTGCTCTACCACTGAGCTATAACAGCGTTGAAAAAGAGCGGAAGACGGGGCTCAAACCCGCGACCCTCAGCTTGGAAGGCTAATGCTCTATCAACTGAGCTACTTCCGCAATACGTTTACATAAAGAATTTGCAAACAAACGGAGACAGTATTCTCAAAAGGTTCATACTATCAAGGCTGGTTTGCATTCTCTTTTTCAACACATTGTGGGCAAAGATGGATTCGAACCACCGAAGTCGAAAGACAGCAGATTTACAGTCTGCCCCATTTGGCCACTCTGGAATTTGCCCTAAAATTTGTCACTAATTCAGAAAACGCATTTGCGACAGCTTCACTTTCACAACACCCAAATCACGTTGGAGCCTCTTGTCGGATTCGAACCAACGACCCCGAGATTACAAATCACGTGCTCTGGCCAACTGAGCTAAAGAGGCAACGTCATTTGTGCGCCGTTACTGTCGTAAAGCGAGTGCAAATGTACGGCTTTTTTTTGAACTACAAAACTTTTTCCACTTTTTTTTCAAAAAATCGGCGAAAAATCTCGTTTTTTCCATCCAAACAGTCCACAGAAGTTGGAAAAACCGATACGGAAGAGCCGACTGTCAAGCACAGCATTCCGCACATCTACCGCTCACTTGCGTTGCAAAAATAGTGAAAGGCGAGTGGAGGACAAAACAAATTCACTTGTTTTTTTATCCCGAGCCGCATCATATTTTCGCGCTTTAGCGCAAAGACAACAACAAACAAACGAAAGTCCACACAAACAAGAGAAACAAATTCGTATATTTTTCGTTCCATCGGATTTCGAAATCCGATGGTATTGAGGCAGGGGTTTGCAACCCCTTATACCCTATCGGGTCAGAGACCCTGACACTCATACCCGGCGGATAACAAGTTAAAGTTGAAAGGAGAAAGGAGAAAGCAGAAAGCAGAAAGCAGAAAGCAGAAACAGAGATCCCTCGTCGCTACGCTCTGTCGGGATGACAAGCACACGATTATCTTTGCTCTGTACTCTTTGCCCTGTTATTTGTACTCTGTTATCTCTGCCCTGTTATCTGTACTCTGTTATCTGTTCTCTGTACTCTGTTATCTCCTCTTCCTGCCCTATAGGTTATTGATTTGCTTTACATTCATCACACTCACCTGTGTGGGTCAAAGTGATGCTCTTGAATTCGTTTTCAAACTTGAACTTCCAAATGTTATTCGTCAAATCCGGCGCAGGTACGTTGCTTTCGTTCATCTGTCCGCAGTTGAGGATTAAATCACAACCGCCTACGTTATATCCGACTTGATTAAAAATAGCCCCCAACTCATTTACTTCTGTAATTACAGAACCAAATGTGATTGTTCGTAAGTATAGTGTACCATAAAAAGCTTGATCTGCTAAATTCGTTACTTTGGGAAGTGTGATGCTGTTAAGGGCGCGTGCAGAATGAAACTCTTGATCAAAGATTTCCGTTACATCGGGAAGAATCAAATCAATCTTGCCGTTATAAGACTCATCTTTTGACAAACGATAAATTGCTTCTGACACAGCGGGCAAAACGATGCCATCTACCTCAAT
>SUXN01000058.1 GCA_015060965.1 Bacteroidales bacterium
TTAAATGCAAAGTTTACTTTGCTATTTTACAACGAGTGTTGCCAAATTTCGGGTACCAAATTTACTTTTTAGTCACCCCCTTTTAAAAACTTAATTACAACGCTTTTATAAGGTTCTCAAAAGCATCAAGGTCTCCTGGGGCAGTTTTGCGATTTTGTTGAGATGCTTCACTTCGTTCCAGCATGACAGGTTCTATTGTCTTGTCATTCTATATTTGCTAAGTCATTGGCTCGTTTTGCTTTTAGCCACCCGCGTGGCATAAACTTCGTCTATGCTTCACGCGACTAATGGCTGCAAAACTTGCCGATAACAAAAGAAGAGGTCATTGGCTCGTTTTGCTTTTAGCCACCCGCGTGGCATAAACTTCGTCTATGCTTCACGCGACTAATGGCTGCAAAACTTGCCGATAACAAAAGAAGAGGTCATTGGCTCGTTTTGCTTTTAGCCACCCGCGTGGCATAAACTTCGTCTATGCTTCACGCGACTAATGGCTGCAAAACTTGCCGATAACAAAACGTTGTTTTGTCATTTTTCGGGCAAAGCCCTCAACAACACGTCTGAGCAAAGCGAAGAATCTCTGTCATCTGCTGTTTTTGAAATCTCTTGCCGTTTTCTGGGCGGACACGTCGGTACCGCCCCTACAGCCGGGATGGCAGTTTTGCGGTTTGGTTCAGTTTATATCGAACTCTGGTTCTTTTTACTATGCAATACTGAGATACAAACACTTGAGAAAGAAGTTTGTTGTACTGACACTATAAGAAAAAGAACATTACTTCTTCAGCAAAGAGTTTATTTGCAGCAGCAAGCCTTCTTTTGAGGATGGCGATTCGGCATCCGTGGTTACCAGCCGGCCCTCCTTGTCATACAATATATATGTGGGATATGCAGTCACATTCCATAATTCATTGAGCAGCAGCTGCTGTTCCATTGGCAAGTTGTAGTGATATACATTGTCGCCTGTTATGTTATTCTCCTTGATTACATTCTTCCACGATACGTCATCGGAGCTGTAGGCAAAATAGAGAAATACCACATCCTTGTCTTTCAGAGCCTCCTTTATTGCAGGGGCGTGTTTCATCTCTTCCCTGCACGGTCCGCACCAGGTGCCCCATACATCAATGTATATTACCTTGCCTTTATGCGGAGCAAGAATAGCATTCAACAGCGAATCGGTCTCGGAAATCTCGCCTACTTCGGGTTTGTTTACTGCGATTTTCTCCTCGGCTATACGCCTGTAATGTTCCATCCGCTTCTCTATCAGTTCAATGAAGAAACGGTTCTCAATATTCTCTTTCACAACATTCCATCCATCAGGGCACTGCATCCCCGATGTATTGTCCAAGTAATACATCATGTAGGATGCGTTGATGAAATCCTTCTCGCTCTTTGGAATTGGATACGCATCGGTAAATTCACATTTAAGACGGAAACTCAGCGTCATCATAAGATTCATTACGCTGTCGGGCTGTTGCTCCACTAAGGATTCAAGTTTGTGAACCTCGACAATGGAATCGGTAAAGGCTAAGTCCTCTTGGTATGGAGCGAGGAATGTCTCGACCTGCTCTTCGGTAGCGCCGTTGCTCCTCTTTGCGAGTGCTCCGGCACGGGCTGTCCAGGCACGCCTGAAGGAGTGGCTTCTTTCGGCCGGAACATCAATGAGCCCCCTGCACCTCAACTCCTCGGCAATCAAATATAAAGGAGTGGGAGTCCAAGGCATATAAGGATAAAGATTCTCAACTTGCATCTGTTGGTCAATATCCACATAACGGTCTATCCACAAAGTGTACGGTGGCAGGCTCGCTTTCCACATCTCATCTATGAAAGCGAAATACTCCGCTGTAGGCGGTTCGGGAGTATTGTTACAACAGTAACGAGTAGAATAGTAAAGGGCAAGCGATGTTATGTAACCGCGCATCAGTTGATAGATTTGTCGCTTCAACGGAGTATTTCCATTGAGCAGACTGTCGAGCGTAGCCACTGAACCGTTGTAGAACTCCCTGCAACGACGCAGATGTTCCTGCGGCTCCATTGTGTCATGAATGGGGTGAAGGCGTAAAGCGCGTGATTCCACTTCCCACCCGGTGATGAAAGTTTCGTAACGGGCAAGTTCGTTGTTTATTGGTGCATTGTCGCCGTCAAAAGTGACGCTTGCACCATCGCACACCACCTGTAGTGTATCGCCACCGTTGGCAAGCATCTTGAATTTGCGTCCTCCAATATACAGGTCGAGCAGCGTAGCATTATATACAGGGACTGTGAATGAAAAATAACCCTGCTCATCAGGCTCAAAGAAAATCTTGTCATACTCGCACATATCCTTTAAATAGCCCACATACGCCTCACGGTCGGTGTCATGGAATTTCTTTACCGTTCCCTTCACGTGTACACTATCCAAGGCGTACTCATTCTTTATAAACGAATCCGTTCCTGTCTTCAATGAAGCACAGGATGCAAGCAATGCCACTGCCGGCAGTAAAAGTGATTTTAAAATCCTATTCATCGTATTTTATCATTTTTTGTTTATTACTTAATATATTCATCAACCTTCTGCTTTAAGCTGCCTTCGCCGTAACCTGTCCATTGTTCAAGGACAATGCCATCGGGCGAGATAAGCGTGTAGTTAGGGATACCGCCTTGGTCGTATTGGGCATAAATTCCGCTTTGTCCTTTAAGGTCATTCCAATTATTCCAGCTCATACGGTGTTTCTCCGATGCTATCTTCCAAGTATCCTTGTTGTCGATGCTGATGCTTGCAATGTTCAGTTTCTCCTTGTAGGTGGTGGCAAGTACCTCCATTTCCGGAATGGCCATAATACAGGGAGTGCAACCGCTTGACCAAAAGTCAATCAATATGTATTTCCCTTTCAATTCGGCAAGATGATGCTTCTTCCCCTCAAGGTCAAAGAACTCTGCATCGGCCATCTCCTTGCCAATTTCCACGTGTTGTGGCGGAAAGAGCATTGCATATGCGTCTTGTGCCAATTGCTCCTGTTTCTGTTCTTCGCTCAAACTATTGTATAAAGCAATAACCTCTTCCGTGTAAGGGTAGTCTTTCTCGTACTTGGAACTTCCGGCTAATATAAATAGCCTGTCCAACCAGACGGCATCCACTTCAGCCTCTTTCATTCGGCGTATTTCATTGCCCTGAATTTGGATGCACATTGCATATTCAGCACTTCTGATGCTGTCAAATTTCTCTTTGCAATACCCCTGTTGCTTTTCCGGCGGAAGCTGCATGGATTCTTCCCAAACCGCATATTGATACAATTGGCCTCTTTGAATAGCATCATACAACTCGCGTGAATCATCAAGGAATGTTTGCCAAGAGGCATTCTCGGGTGCGTTGCCTTCTACTCTCCAAGTATAAATCAGGGTATTGTCACCTGTAACCGTTATACTGTCGCCGGGCGAAGCCCAAAGCCTGAGGCTTATCATTGGGAACTCCGTGCTATGATAGCAACCAAGGGAAAGCTCTTCCTTTGAGAGACTATCGGGCTTAATCCTGAAATGGAATCTGCCATCAATAATAGTGTCTGTTGTGATTGTCCATATCAGATTATCCACTACACGAGATAACTCGATAACGGTACTGTCTGGCACATTCTTCAATTCTCCAATTATATTATAATGGTCTGCTTTGGATTGGACAATCACCTGAGCAAAGCCATACACGGTGGCAAATGCAACGATTAGGGTTAAGAATAGTTTCTTCATATTCAGTTTATGTTGTTTATTGCTTTATTTCAAAAGTTCCTCTATCCTCTTTTCCAGGTCGGGAATTGTGTAATGCTTATTATCGACATTGCCGTCTGTGTCAATGAGGAATGTTGACGGTGTTGCCGAGAAGTTCAGGAATCCCATCAATGCAGCCCAGTCATTGGGAGTAATGAATAGCGCTTCACCTTCGATTTCTTTTTCACTCATCCATGTACGCGCAGTCACAGGGTCATCATTCTCTGTAGAGGCAATATAAAGAAACTTTACAGGCTTGCCCTTGAAGTGCTCGACGACAGGCTTCTGCTCTATCATTCCTTTACGGCAAGGGGCACAGCCCATTGACCAGAAATCAAGTAACAATACATTCCCTTCGTATTCCGAAAACAAGCGCCTTGCCACATCACAGTCGGCAATATTCTTTACTGCCGGCAACTTGCCCTGCCTCTTGCAATACTCCTCAAAATGGTACTTGACAATGGGGTTGTCTATCAATCGGGAGAAACCCTTTACCTTGTCATCAAAATCCTCTTCACAGCCATATGCAGGAAAATGGTTTACAAGCATCAGTTGAGAGAGAAAACAGTCGGGTGAAACACCATACATCTTCTGCACCTCTTGCAGTGCTGCGAGATTACTGTCAGCAAATAAGGCAACCCTGTCATTTCTATAATATTCCTCCTTGTCATTGGCGGGGATATAAACATGAGTCATCATTGGCCAATAGACAGAGAACTGGAGAAGATTTAAGGGAAGCCAGAACTGTACATTGTGGAAAAGCAGAAACTGATTATCGAACAGTTGTTTCTCATGCTTCACAAAGAAAGCCTTTATCGGTTCAAGGTCAAGAGGAACAAAATCCTCATTAGGGTGCGCAACAGAGTTACCACTTAATGTGTCGGTCTCAATGACATGCATTCTGGTATTATGTTTACAGATTGCCCCTGCAATGTTAGTGAGTCCCACGAGCATTACGTCGTTCTGTACAATCTCGCGAAGCAGCGGATGAAAGTCAGCAGGGAAGTCGAATGCACCACTTGCAATTTCTGCAGCTACCTGTTCCATCACCTCCATGTTACGTTCAATGTAAAGTTGCACGCTGTCCTTGTTTCCATTTTTTATGTAAGGATAAGGATTGCTCAAATCACCATAAGGACTTTTCCTGTAACGACTGATTTCTTCCAAAAGAGAACGTTCGCCCAGCATGCTGTTCATACTGCTGTTTGGAACATATTTTATTCCCGAGGAAGTGAGCACCACCTCTATTGTATCGCCCGGGAAAAGGAATGGACCTATTTGTGTTACACCCGCATCTACCATACACATCTGCCCGTGCGGAACGTGCACCTTACCGCAGAATGTGCCGTCGGCGTTGACCTCAACAAGCTGGTTATCCTCTTCCATTGTAAAATAGTTGCGCACCATGGCAAGTATCTGTTTTGGAAGCGAATCCTGCGGATAGCCTTTGAAACACCCCTTCAATACGACATTTCCACTATGAAATATGCCCTCGTCTAAAGCTACAGAAGTGTTCTCCTGTGCAAAGCCACATACGGTGGCGAATGTTATAATGAGGGTTAAAAATAGTTTTTTCATCTGCATTTTCGCATAATTGTCCATTACTCTAAACATTTATTTATTTCATTAATCAATGCATCTAAATATTGTGGGAACGGCGCATCGGAGCTGACCAACTTTCCGTTCTTGTCAAAGAGCATGAATGTAGGGAACCTTGTGACTCCCAACAGTCGCTCAATAGACTCCTGCTGCTCATATGGCAGATTATAATGGAATATATTATCACCGTAAAGCCCCAGTTTCTTTACAATCACCTGGCGGACATCTTCGGGAGTGTTGTTCGCAAAATAGAGATAGACGACATCCTTGCCTTTAAGTTCATCCTTGACCGCTTGCATATGTTTCAGCTGTTCCTTGCACGGTCCGCACCACGAACCCCAGAAATCGGCATATACCACCTTTCCGCGATGTGGTTCAAGGATTGTTGCAAGCAATGAATCGGCAACAAGGGTCTCAGGGGTAAGGTCGGCATAATTACGCAAATACCTTACTTCAAGTTCTCCGGCTTCCAAACGACGGAGATAATTGTTCTGTTCAACAATCACCTGTGCAGGAGCGAAATCTTCAAGCCCCTCCATTGCTGCCGATATTATGGTATCATTTACAGACTTCTCTTCTGCAGCAAGCTGATTATATGTAAGCAAAGAAATTGCATATTTGCAATCCTCGGCAGGCAGGTGCAAATCCTCAACGACGCGACGAGTCTTCATAATATCGCCAATCAACATACAGTTCTGCTTATTCCACAAAGGCAGAGTATCGACCTTGTACTTTTCGCATATCTGTGTATAGCGTTTGTCCACAGACTCAAGCCTTTCCACTCTTTTCTTCGCGCTTATGGTATCGCCGACTTTATTCATCGCCAAAGCCAGTTTCAGACTTGTAAGGTCTTCGTACTCATTTAAGATGCTTTTCTCTTTTTTGCTAAGGTTGATGACACCCAACCGGTCCAGTTCAAGCAATGCAGCTTTGTCGGGCCAATTGATCCGTACTCCCAAGTCGTTGTCATCGCAATAACCCACATAACTCTTCAACATATATGTAGTGTACCTTCCCAATGTAAGCGGGTTAGGGATATCGGTTGACAGTTCTTTTACAAGTATAATCAAGTCTTCGGGAGCTTCTTCAAGTTTGCGTCTCCAGAGCATACTCCACATTGCATCCAATAGCTCTGCCTTTATATTGGTCCTGTAAAAATATGCAGCCCTTTCATCAAAGCCCGGGTGCTCTTCGATATATTTCTGCAGGCGTATAAGATGGCGTTTTAGAGTACCTTCGGTATATTTATAAAAAAGACTGAGTGGCGACAGATTATATGAAACCGGCGAATCATATATTCCGTTCTCTCTGTCATAGCTGTAATATTCCATAATACTCTTCTGCAAGACAGTATCACTCACCATTATTTCAGGCACGCTATTGTTGCCGTCATAAATGACCTTTACAGTATCACCGGGCCAAGCCGGCACAGGATATGCTTTTCTACCGACCTTAAGGTAGAAACATGTAGCGTTGAATACAGGGAATGTGTATGTGAAATTATCTGTGAATTCGCAATCCCTATCCTCGAAACCATATGGATTGAAGAGAACAACAGGCTCGTTGCTGTTTTTAATTTCACACTCCACCCTTATGCTGTCATGTACGTAATTACCAATAAAGGGCGATTGTGTCATCTTGCCCCATTTCTTGTCTTTACCGATTACCTCTTTCAGACTGTATTCTTTCAAAGATACGCCTTTCAGGTTCCAACCGCTCTTGCCACCGTCGAAATCAAAAGAGCGGTCTTCCTTGTCCAACGGTTCAAAAATGAGGACACCTTTCATAAAGCCACATTCAGGCAGGTTTGTTACGTGCCCAATCTCTACGCCCTCGCTACGCAATAGCTTATAGTGCTTGCCAGTCGTGTTACCGGCAAGCACGGTATTCGCATCGACGGTTATATTCTCTACTGCATAAAAATAGACCTCGAGAACGGTAGCTTCCTTATCGGCAATAACCTTTGAAATATCAAAGACTCGGGTATTGATAGTCTCGTAGTATGGATATTCCACCGTTATGCTCTCCTGTGCAAAGCCACATACGGTAGTAAACGCAACGATTAAGGTTAAAATTAGTTTTTTCATATTCAGTTTACATCGTTAATATTCTTATTTCAAAAGTTGCAGTATTGCTTCACGTACACTTGTTGGTGAGCTGGGTCGTGGTGCTTTGTTGCTGGAAATGTTGCCGTCGGGGGCAACAAGCAGGAATGTCGGGAATCCTTGTACGCCGAGGTATTCCTCTACTGCACGCTGCTGTTCTTCGGGCAGGCGAATGTTTACGCAATCGTCACCCTCAAGCCCATAACGCTTGGCAGACTTTTGCCATAACTCTTCGGGCGAGTTGTTGGCAAGATACATATATGTCACCGGGAGCTCTTTCAATGCCTCGTGCAGTTCGGGCAAGTACGCCATCTCCTCACGGCATGGACCACACCAAGTACCCCATACATCGATATAAATCACTCGGCCACGATAGGGAGCTATCAGTTTCTGGAATATATCCCTGCCATTGACAATACTGTCCATAGGCATTTCTGCAAGTGCTGTAATCTCCTCCTCCGAGGCACTTTCAAAACGAGTCTTTTGACTATTGATATACCCCTGTAACAGGGTATATGTCTTGGGATTCAACTCTTCCTGCAATTTCCTTTCTCTTTCAGGAGTAATATCTTGCCCGCATACTTGCAGGAAAGAACCGGCTTTCATTATCTGCCTTATTTCATCTGATGCATTAATTGCATCAATGACAGAACACTTTGTAGAAAAAGAGTGTAATTTGCTATCTGTCACTCCCTCCGGAACTTCACTGATGATACCGACTTGTATATAATACTCTAAAGCATCTACATCACTAAAATATTTAAGGGCATCGATTGGAAGAGGTGTTTTTGGGCACAGCAATTCCTCTGTTTCAACCTCGCGGAACATTGCAACATATTCATCGGGCAATGTATTACCACCCTGTTCAAGAATAGTACCCATAGACTCAAATATGTGCCCTTTAATATTCTGTGTCATATCAAACGCATAACCATAACGTGCCATCTGACGTAGGGACTCTACATAGCTATCAGGCAGGTTGGGATTAGAAGCATAAAGCGTGTCAATATTATACATATTGTTCTTGTATATATCGCGTATATGTTGGGCTGCATCGTTTATATCCATTCCGAACATACGACCGTGGAAGTTGGCAATCTTCAAAGGATGTTCAACTTGTGCGTTATGGGCAGCAGCGTTCTCACCGCTGAAGATACATCTGTCGTTTATGTCATCAAGCAGGATTTCTGCTTTTGTTCCGGGGCGGCAAAAAAGATTAAGTGCTCCCCACACAACACCCTCTATTTTATTGTCATCCCACAGTTGTATATGTATTGTACGGTCGGCAGGCAACTTAACACTCCACTTTCCTTCGCTGTCTGTTGTCGGGGAAAGATCCACTACTTCGCAAGCTGTGTAATCGGAATATATAAGCGTTGCTTTCTCTCCAGCTGTCTTGCTGGCCAGTTGGAAGCAGATAGTCACACTGTCCTTGTCAACTGCGGCCTTTTGTGCAAAGCCACATACGGTGGCAAATGCGAAAATGAGGGTTAAAATTAGTTTTTTCATATCGTTTATTCAAACTTTACTCCTATGATAAAATAATGCGGAGAATCTTTCAACAGCTCACTTGTCATATCGGGCGAGAGTTCACTATCGCCACAGAAACGATAACACTCACAATCGGCGTCCCACCAAGAAGAGCCATATATCAAAAGCGGAATAAATTTTCCTTTTTCAAATTTTTCCAATTTGAACGGACGCAGATAATAGTTGGGTCTGTGGTGAGATTTATCTACACGGTTGTCGCGCAAAATCATCCACGACGAAAAGTAACCGATACTTTCTGTTCCGGTCAGCTCAAAACTCACCTGTTGGATAGAGTCATTAAAAAGAGGTGTGAATGATATATTGAGTTTGGTCGCCAAGCGGTAAATATCATTCTCTTCGTCGTAGGCACTCCCTTTATCTTTTATTCTGCGTTGTGCGTCCTCGTCAAATTCACTTATCTTGAGCAAAGTAGATATTAGAGCTTCGTTGGCATATTTGCTTTCGACCTCTTCACCTTTTACATACTCGAGCACGGTTAAAGTTGCCAAGGAAGCAACATCTTTTAGCGAGGATATATCGTAGCTAAACACATTATATCCTGCTTCGTTAAACAAAGGGAGATAATCTTCAAAGGTTGCATCTTTTTTCACAATCTCCTGTGCAAAGCCACATACGGTGGCAAATGCAAATAAAATGGTAAATAATCTCTTTTTCATATTGTGTTTTGTTTTTCAGTTTAAATTTCAAATGCAATCATGTCATTTCAATTATAAGACGGACAAGCGCCCCAATTGTTACAGGCGAAATAAGGGAAAATTTCACCCCTCGCGAAAAAATAAATCTAAAAACAGCTCTTTAGACGTCTAAAAATGATGTTTTAGATTTTTAAAGACCGGAAAGTTCATGATAATGGAATTTGTCTCATATTGGTAAATCTGTCAGTTATTATTTGTTGTTCTACCGCAAATTTATCCAGGGAAAAGTTTTCCACGAAAAAAGCGAGCCACAAATTTTACTTTGTAACTCGCTGATTATGTGGATAATAAACAAAAATTAGTTTTCCTTTGCAAAGAGGAGTATTCAAAAAGTTTACCCGTACTCATTTTGAGCAGCCTTTGCAGGAAATTCGAGAGGTTGGTGTCGCTTTCCACCAGACCGAGTTTCTGACGTACCTCGCTGCTGTCTTTATAATGCCTGCTGAGGTTGGTATAAGTCTTAACCTCCTTGCCCTTGAGACCGATGGCATACAAGCAACAGAAATCAATCTCAAAATCCTCAAGCCCTTTCTCTTTAAGGAAAGCAAAGAAATGAGGATAGTTCTCTTCTAAAGTAAGGCGTGTGGATTTGATAAAGTCATTTCTATCTGCTATAAGCCTTTCAAGTTCCTCATTTGCCCGCTTTATATCCGTTCCCTTTTCCGAGAGGTGCGACACGATTATTGTGTTAAGGACTCCGAGTCGTTTACGGATAATCTCCGCTGCTTCATTCTTAATGGTACTGTTCGCAAGCATCTCATTCAAAGCATTGCGCTCAACAAGCACCTCGTTATACATCTGCTCATAATGTGCCTTCTCGCTTTCGAGCCGTGCATTAACCATCTTGGTCTCTTTAAGCCTTTTGCGGATAAGATAGACTGCAATAATAAGAATCAACACAACTATCACACAAGCAAGTACAATAATGATAAGTCTGTTCTTGGCATCGGCCTCTTTGGCTTTCTGCAATTCCAAATTGTGTCTCTCTTCTACAAACCTGGTATCTTGACGCATGATGGCATATGTTGCGCTATCGGACACAACCATATATTTCTCATATGCATCAAGAGCCTCTTCATATCTCCCTAAATTTTTATATATATCGGAAGTAAGCACCTTATACTTTTTCTCTTGGTTTGCATTAGGGTTTTTCTTGTATTGACCAATTGCATATAATGCGTCATCATATCGCTCCAATTCCAGATATGCATTAGAAATCGTAAGCCAATCTATTTTTGCAGCGGGAACAACATCATTGTATTCATCTATAAGAGTGTCTATTTCCTTACTGCTTCCATATTTAATGAGATATGTAAGATAAGAAGAATAATAATCGGCCAATCTATTCATACTGACAACTCCCAACATCCGCTTACACTCATCAATATACAGCATGGCGTTGTCAGGGTCATCTTTCAATGTGTATCCATTGATAATTCGTATTAGACAGTTTGCATAGCTATTATGCGCTTCTGCTTCCTGGAAGTAGGTGGCGGCACTCTTATTTGTTTCAATGAAGTTGTCCCATTCGATAAGTGAATAATATATCGTGCCTTGAGCAAAATATGTGCGGGCCTTTGTCAAGATATCATCAGATTCTTCACCTTTATCCAATGCATTAAGAAACGACTCTATTGCCAATGCATTTTTACCTTGGTTCTGGTAGACTCTTCCTTGATAATAGTATGTTCGCAATTTATCGGTTGCCGAACCATTATCCTCATAATAATCAATGGCGGGTTGCAGAACCTCAAAATCGGTCTTGTCAATAACGTTCTTATCCAGAGCCATTGACAACAACAATGCATGCTTCGCTTTCTCCTCTTTACCCGACAAACCGTCGACATCAAAATCTTGCAGTACCGACAATGCACTGTCGGGTTTCTCCTCAATGAAAGACTCTACCTGCATCAGTGTTTCCCAATGCCCGGAATGACGGTTGCAGGAAACCAGACAGAGCGCAAGAATAGTTGTGATGATATATTGCTTCATTTACTTTGCCATGATTTCTCCAAAGTTAATGAAAATTCACCGAAGAGGAACCATAAATGTGTATTATTTGCACCTATTATGAAAAAGCACAATGCAACTTTATCCCAATTCAATGGACTTGGCACAGAGAGCCTAGGCTCACCGGCAAAGTCTGGGGGCTAAGCAAAAAGTTGAGTGATTTAGGAAAAGAGAGTAACAGAGCGAAAATACTA
>SUXN01000022.1 GCA_015060965.1 Bacteroidales bacterium
GCCTGCAAACAAGCGGCCATGAGCTGGATTTTTAACGGTGCCGGAAGTTTTGAGAAATTACCTGTGCAAGAGGACGGGACGTGTACCTGTCATTCTGAGCGAAGCGAAGAATCTCAAACCGAATGTGCTGAAGGCAAGCATATAAAAATACAGGACTTTTCATGCCTAAAGACTTTTCATTGCAATAGTAATTTCGCTCCGTTACTCTCTTTTCCTAAATCACTCAACTTTTTGCTTAGCCCCCAGACTTTGCCGGTGAGCCGTTTTATCTCCTCAGTCTTGCAACAACAAGTTGCAATCCAGCTCCTCTTGATTCCAAACAAGAGGAGCACTATGAACTTGCATTTAAATAATTGCTTGCTTGTGTTTTATCTCCTCAGTCTTGCAACAACAAGTTGCAATCCAGCTCCTCTTGATTCCAAACAAGAGGAGCACTATTGTCTTGTGTTAAAAGACTTTTATTTCATAGAATGTCATTTTATATTTGCTCTGTCATTGACTCGTTTTGCTTTTCGCAACCCGCCCGGCATGAGCTTCGCCCATGCTTCGTGCGACCTGTTGCTGCAAAACTCGTCGATAACAAAACTAAAGTTTTGTCATTCTGACGACCGCAGGGAGGAAGAATCTCTGTAATCGCGTTTTTGAGATCCCTCGTCGCTGTGCTCTGTCGGGATGACAGGTCCTCTGTTTACCCCTCGCGGTCGGTAAACCGACCGTTTAGTCTTCCTCTGTTTAACCCCTCAGTCACTTCGTGACAGCTCCCCTTGAAAAGTGGAGCAGCCCGGTGGCACAAGCGAAGCGCAGTGACGGAGGAGTTCTCAAGAGGAGCACTGTGGACTTGCATTTAAATAATTGCTTGTTTGTGTTTTATCTCCTCAGTCTTGCAACAACAAGTTGCAATCCAGCTCCTCTTGATTCCAAACAAGAGGAGCACTGTGAACTTGCATTTAAATAATTGCTTGCTTGTGTTTTATCTCCTCAGTCTTGCAACAATAAGTTGCAATCCAGCTCCTCTTGATTCCAAACAAGAGGAGCACTATTGTCTTGCATTTAAATAAATCCTGAAATTTTTCACCTTTAACACCACTTTGTGGAGTTGAAACTTGGCTACACTCGCTGTGCAATTGCAAGCAAGCTTGCATTGCGCTCGTTTGCACAAGTTTTCCGTTTTCCGCTTTAAAGCGGCCTTCTTATCTCTTTCTTATCTGTGAAGGGGTAAACCCGTAGAAACTGTGGAATACACGGGTGAAATATGCCGCATCTTCAAAACCGCACTGCATAGCCACTTCGCTGACACTGTATACCGAGGTCTCCAAAAGTTCCTTGGCTCTCTCCATCCTCATTCGCAGTATATAAGATTGGGTGCTGTAGCCTGTTGTTGCCTTTATGCGCCTGTAAAGCCTTGAACTGCTCATATGCATCTTTCCGGCAAGTACTTCTACATTGAATGTGGCACTTCCCATATTGTTTTCAATAAGCTCGTTCAATCTGGTTATGAATGTCGTCTCCTCTGCACTCAGTTTGTTCTCTCCGTCAGCGCCGTTGTTCTGTGCCTCAGAATTGCGTGATTGCAGCATCCTGCGTTGTTCAATCAGTTTCTTTACGCGTATCAGAAGTTCCTCGGCATTGAATGGTTTCTGCATATATGCGTCGGCTCCTTTTTCAAGTACCCTGATTCGGATTTCATCCTCTCCGCGTGCCGTTACAACCACTATCGGAATATGGCACAGCAACTCCGAGTCACGCAAGCGCGAGCACAGCTCCTCTCCACTCATCTCGGGCATCATAAGGTCTGTTATTATAAGGTCAGGACGTAGTTTCTCGGCATACATCAGTGCCTCGTATCCGTTGCCTGCGGTGTGTACCTCATAATAGTCCTGAAGCAGGGATTTCATATACAGGATTACGTCTGCGTTGTCTTCTACAACAAGCACTCTGTAGCGCTCTGTGTTGTTTTCAGGAACCTCCCTCTTTTCGGTCGGCAACAGCTCATTTCCCGCCTTGTTGCCGAATCTCCCTTTTGTACACACTGAATATCTTGCCTCGATGTCGGCCGGTTGCCTCATCGGCAGTCTCAATACCAGTTCTGCGCCACCGTCAATGCTGTTACGTGCCTCGACGGTGCCGTTCATATATTCTACCATCTGCTTGACATACGGGAGTCCCACTCCTGTGCCGGTTGCTTCGGCTTTGTTGTTGCTTCCCTGGTAGAATTGCTCGAACACATGCGGCAGGTCCATGACGTTGAATCCGCAGCCCGTGTCGGTAATATGCAATACTACAAATTCCTTCTCGCATGTTGCACTCACGGTCACCTTTCCGCCTTCGGGAGTGTATTTGAAGGCATTCGAGAGCAGGTTGCGGATAATCTTCTCCAGATAATCGGGGACAACGCCGATTTCAAGCTGTTCCTCCTTTGCCGTAAAGGTAAGGTCAATCTTCCTCAGGCGTGCGTAGTCGGTATAACCGTCAATTATCCCTCGAATGGCAATAATGATATCCATCTTGCACCACTCGTGGTTATCCACACCCGATTCCAGTGATGCGACGTCAAGCAACTGGTTCACCAGATTCAGCAGGTCGTTGCCCTGTCGCTGTATTGAGCTTATGTACTGTTCGTTTGTCTGTTGGCTTGCTCCCGGCTTTTTCAGGCGCTCGGCAAGCCCCAGGATAACGGTGAGCGGAGTACGGAACTCGTGGGTGATGTTTGTGAAGAATGTGGTACGCATGTTGTTCATACGCTTGAGCATACGTATGTTGCTGCGGCGTGTACGCAACACATAAATGAACATTACAACGAGCACGAGTACGAATATAAGTACTGTAACTGAGAGGTATTGGAGAGTACGGCTCAGCTTTACCTCCTCTTCGTATGCAATGCGTATGTCCTCAATCTGTTTTGTGTACTGTGCCTTTTCGTATCCCATGTATGAGTCGTGCATCTGCTGCATGTTCTCACTGCTGTGCAGACTGTCATTGTATTCGTGCCACATCTTGTAGTGCTTTATGGCATTCTCATAGTTCCCGTCAAGCTCCTCATATTCGGCCAACATCTGATATACCTCGGAAAGGAGGCTGTAGGAGTGTGACTCCTCTGCCAGCTCCAGGCTCTTCATCAGGTATTTGTGTGCCATAGCATGTTTGCCCTGTCTCATATACAGCCGCGCCATTGACATTGCCGGCTTGAATGCGTGCCAGCAGTCCTTGCTGTCTTTTATCAGTTCATAGGCCCTGCCATATTCCGTCAAAGCGCTGTCATACATCAGGGCAGTCTCGTATAGTCCTCCAAAATTGTTGTGGCACAGGGAAATTCCCAACTGTGAGCCGGCTTTTCTGTTGCATTCCATCGACAGCTTGTGGTACACCCATGCCGAGTCTATCTGTCCGTAGCTCTCGAACACCGCTCCAAGATTGGCAAAGTTGATGGCACGCCCAAGGTCGCTGCCCAGCTGTGTCTCGCCTTCCAGTGCCATGCGCAACATTTTCTCGGCAACCTTCATGTCGCCCATACTGAGGTGTATGTTGCTTATTCCGTTCAGTGAGACGACACGGTTCTTGACGGCCTCGTCCGAGTTCTGGTCGCTGTATTGTCCGCAATACTCAAGCGCCTTGTAATGCTGGATAGATGCATCTTTCAATTGTCCCATACGGCGATAGGCTGTACCCAGATTGTTCAGTGACCGCATAATCTCCATTGTGTCGGCAGACATTATGCTGTACTCCAATGCCCTGTTGTGGGCGGTGAGAGCATCGGTGAACTCTGAATTCTTGCGGAGGTTATATCCTAATACATTATATGTGATAGCCAATGCTACAAGGTCTTCCTTCTGCTCATATCGTGTAATGTATGCGGCAAGTGAATCGTAATCATGTATATGCTGTACTGTGGCTCTTATCTCTTTCTCTCTGGCTCTGGAATGTGCCGCCTTGGTAGCGGCATTGCTGCATGATTGCAGAATTGTCACCAAAAGGCAGAACAGGATTATATTGGCGGTCTTGAATACGGAAGTGTACATGGTTGTTTGTCCTCCTTTCTGAGAAACTTTTAGAATATATTTGAGCGTCAGTTCAAATATATGAACAAACGAGCGAGATAAGCAAAGTTTACTTTGTCATTTCACTGCGAGTGCAGAAAATATTCGCAGTTTACCTCAAATATACGAACAAACGAGCGAGATAAGTAAAGTTTACTTTGACATTTCACTGCGAGTGCAGTATATATTCGCAGTTTACTGCAAATATACAAAATTATTTTAACTTTTCTTGACAATGCAGGCCAATTTTTAATTCAGCCATAAAGACATCCTGCTTGTCTATTCCTCGGATATGAGGGCGCGTTTCCACAATGATACCTAATACACGCCTAAAGTGTCTGTATTATCATGCATGACAAAAGTCTCTCTCTTATTGGAAACCTCTAAAATAGGATTTATTCGACAAAAAACGCACGATAACTCCTAACTTGCTGTTCTCAATAGCTGTAACTTTGCGCAAATAATGGATTTGAATAGAACAACTATTATGGCGCAAACTGATTTAAAACACGAGAATATGAAAAAAGAATTATTATTTACAATTATGCTGGTGCTGGGCATGATGGCAGCGCCGGTGAAGGTGATTGGACAAACATCCAATGAGTTGCCGAGTGCAACCAAATCAGATGTATTTACGTATACCCCATATTTGACGGGCGGAACTGCAGGAGCGAAATGGCGCATGTATAAGGTGTATGATGTTTTATACGGTTCACCTTATTATGTTTATAGTATATATTTCCAAAGCTATTATGATGAAAGTGCAGGCCAGTATCGTCAGAGCGTCACAAACGATTGGATAGAGACAGGAAATGCGGATGAAGAAACATTTGGCGACTACAAATCGGTAATTAAAAAAGTCGATTTGACGTATTATGAAGACTCTGACCATAAAATCTCTGCTATTGGAGATAATGCTTTTCAGGACTTTACAGATTTGAGAGAAGTCACACTGCCTTCTGTCGCAGGTTTTGAAATAGGTAACAATGCATTCAAAAACTGCAGTAAATTGACAACTGTTAATGGAATATCTTACGTGACAAACATAGGCGAAAGTGCCTTTGCAGGGACTTCATTTTATCTTATTGGAACTCAAACCATTGGCGATTATGGTGATGTTACCACTCTTGGAACCATTGGGAAGTCTGCTTTTCAAAATTGTACAAACATGCTAAGTATGGTTATCGGAAAAAACATTGGAACTATAGGCCAATATGCCTTTAGGGGATGTTCTTCTCTCAAGGAACTCGTGATTGGTGATAGTGTAAAAACAATTGCACCTTCTGCATTCGCTGGCTGTACCGCTCTGACATCAATCAGTCTGGGTAAATCTTTCTCGAATGGAATTATGCCCAGTCTGATTTTTACCGACCCGATGAATCTTGATTCCATTACTGTATCTGAAGAAAACCCAACTTTCTTGGATGAAGGAAACTGCTTGGTTGATACGACTACAAATACATTGTATATGGGTACTAACAGCACGGTGATTCCTGAAGATGTTGAAACCATATACAATAAGGCATTTTACGGACGTACAGGATTGGAGTCTATTGTTATCCCGACTTCGGTTACAACAATTAATGCCCAAGCTTTTGGCGGTTGTACAGGATTGGAGTCTATCGTTATCCCGGCTTCGGTTACAACAATTAAAACCCAAGCTTTTGACGGTTGTACCAACTTGAAGCAGGTAATCAGTAAATCACTCTCTCCGGCTAACCTGAACAATTCTTCATATGTTTTTAGAGGCATCTCAAGCGACGCCGTGCTCTATGTACCCACACCTGACGCTGTGGCAAGCTACCGTACTAACGCGTGGGCAGCATATTTCAGCGACGTCAAAGTGGGTGGCACCGACGCCAACGGCATAACATGGAAGCTTACTACAGAAGATAATGGTGCAAATTACACACTCACAATCAGTGGCAATGGAGCAATGGAAGATTACAGTGATATGACTACCGTTCCTTGGTCAAAAAACAAGATTGGTGAAGTGGTTTTCAATAAAATAACAAAGGTGGTTGTAGAAGAAGGTGTTACTCATATCGGAAATCTTTCTTTAAGTACTCTTGGATACTATAACAGCAATGACGTTGAGATTCAGTTTGACCTTCCTTCCACATTGCTCTCTATTGGTAAGGATGCCTTCGCCAATTCATACGGCTTGAGAAGTCTGGAGATTCCTGCTTCTGTAAATGAAATAGGCTCATCTATTCATAGGAATTGCATTAACTTGTCCTCCATTACTGTTGCTGAGGGGAATACTACATACAAAGCCATTGACAATTGTCTTCTCACAGCAGACGGTCAACGTTTGATCTTGGGTTGCAAGAACTCGATAATCCCTGACAATGTTGTTATTATCAACAACTCAGCCTTCCGTGGACATTCCGGACTAAAAGAGATTACCTTGCCACGCACACTGGACACTATCGCCCTGTATGCTTTCGCAGGTATAGCAAATGATGCCATTGTCACCTGTTTGGCATACGAATTAGGTCTTATTACACCAAGTTCATTTACTTCCGGTAATTCTATTACTCTGAGAGTTTACAACACTGCCAACTACAGCAATTACAGTGCTAATTTTGGCAAAATCGAAGCCATCCCTGTAATTATCACCGATGGAACAGTAGATATATATGAAAGTCTGTTCGATGGCAATGACGGCAAGACTGTTGACCAGTTGCAATATAACCGCACTCTGCTTGCCGACTCCAAATGGAATGCCTTGTATGTTCCTTTCGAGATTCCTATGGCAGAGATTGCTGACAAGTATGATGTGGCCTACATCAACGACGTGCGTCTGTACGACAGCGACAATGACGGCGACATCGACGAGAACGGCATGGAGGTGGAAGTTGTCTACGTGAAGAGCGGTACGCTCAATGCCAACACTCCTTACCTTATCCGTGTGAAGAAGAGCTTGGCTGCTGATGCAACAGCCCGCAATCTTGCTCTCAATCTGACTGATGCGACACTGTTCCCTGCTGTGGAGAATACATTCGACTGTTCATCAGTATACAAGACATTCAAGTTCTCAGGAATCTATAGCAGAAGAATGAGCGAAGAAATCCCGGGAGCCTATGCCATAGCCGGTGACGGCAACTGGCACACAATCAGCGATGGCAGTTGGTTGAATCCCTTCCGTATATTCCTGACAATAGAGAACCGCGACGGTACACCTTACCAGTCAATCAGTTCGTCTGCCATCCGTAACCGTGTGGCGGGTGAAGAGGATGGGACAACCGGAATCAACGATACTCAGCTGGCACAGGATAAACAGCAGACAGTATACGACCTGCAGGGCCGTCCTGTGGAGAATCCTACAAAGGGAATTTACATCGTGAACGGAAAGAAGACCTTAATAAAGTAACAACTAAACACAAGAACAATATAATAAAAAATTACAGCTATGAAAAGAATGTATATTAAACCTGAAATCAGTGTTGAAGAGGTTGTCACTGAAATGTTGGCAACAAGCGGAGGAGGAACAGAGAGTGGAGGTGCCATAGTGCCAGGTGATGCAGTTCCGGCAGCCAACAGCCAGCGTGATGGCTGGGGTAACCTATGGGGTGACGATAAATAAACCTTAATGCCCAACAACAAATAGCGAGGACTGTGATTGCAGTCCTCGCTATTTGTGTTTATGGAATGTGGGTATTAATAATAACCAATCAATAAAAGTGCTTTATCTCCTCACCCTTTTAGGGAGCTCCTCTTGATTCCAAACAAGAGGAGCACTGTGAACTTTGATTAAAATAAATCCTGAAATTAATAGTAAAATTTAATATAAAGACTTGAGTTCGATATAAGCAAAATCAAATCGCGAACCTGTCATCCCGACTGAGCGTAGCGACGAGAGATCTCAAAAATATCGCGAAATAAGAGATTCTTCACATTCGTTCAGAATGACAAAACAAAGTTTTGTTATCGACGAGTTTTGCAGCAACAGGTCAAACGTAGCATAGCCGTAGGTTATGCCGTTTGGGTTGCGAAAAGCAAAACGAGTCAATGACAGTGCAAATATAGAATGACATGATACGTTTTGGACAACATCTATATTATTACTTTTAAATAAATCCTGAAATTAATAGTAAAATTTAATATAAAGACTTGAGTTCTCCTCTGTATTCGCAAAGAGAATATAGAGGAGGGGGACCGCTTGCGGTGGAGGAGTTGAATTCTATATATGGGTTAATTGCTTTCTTGTGTTTTATCTCCTCAGTCTTGCAACAACAAGTTGCAATCCAGCGGGGTCCTCCTCTGTTTAACCCCTCAGTCACTTCGTGACAGCTGAGTCCTCCTCTGTTCATAGAGGAGGTGGCACAAGCGAAGCGCAGTGACGGAGGAGTTCTCAAGAGGAGCACTATTGTCTTGTGTTTTAAGTAAATATTTTAAATTCAACTACTTAGTTCTACTCTGTATATTGTAGGTGAACTGGAACAGTGAATTGTAGTTTTCTTCCCCAAGGTCTACCTCAATATAATGGTATCCCTCTTCGGTTGCCGGGTTGTGCCAGTTGGTGTGGAAAAAGAAGGTGCTGTTGTTCTTTATGCCGTCTACAAGGTAGAGAATGCTTCCCTCTTCGGGGTCGGCAGACAAAAAGGTAAGTCTATCCAATAGCGAATACCGCAAGGCTGCCCGTGAAGTGGATTATGTCGCCATTGGTAGATATGAGCAGGCTCAGAAACGTGGGAACTCTATGAAGTTATAAATTTCAATTATCCTCAAATAAATTCTATCAAAATATGGTGGAATTATCATTGGGTATTTTCTTTTTTTACTGATAGCCATCTTATTTGGCTAACTTTTGCTACTTTTGCATCTGAATAATATAAATATGGTTGAACATATGACTAAAGAAGAACTTAAAGAAAGAATAGCAGATTTGGAATGGGATGACTTTGAAGCAAAGACTGCTAAAAGTGAATTGCCCAAGGATATTTGGGAAAGTGTCAGTTCTTTCTCCAATTGCTATGGTGGTTGGATAGTTCTTGGTGTGAAGCAAGAGGGTAAAACGTTCTCCATTCAGGGTGTGGATAATATCGAAAAATTGGAGCAAGATTTTTTCAGCACATTAAGGTCGCAGAAATTCAATGCACAATTGATTGCTCAGCCAAAAAGATATATTATTGATGATAAGAAGATTTTAGCATTCTATATACCTGCATCAAAAATCAAACCCATTTATTACAATGTACCTTCAAATACATATATACGAATGGGAAGCGGTGACCAGCGAGCAACAGAAGCGGAAATTAACGCAATGTTCCGGGACCAATCATTTGGAATAAAGACAGAACAGTTTATTCCTATGAGTAATTTTGATATGGTCAACATTGCTTCATTGCAGTCATATAGAAGCTATGTGAAAGCGTATAATCCAGATCGGGCATATCCCGAATTGGATGATGCTTCGTTCTGCAACAAGATTAAATTCTTGAACGATAATGGAGAAATTTCCTATTCGTGTCTCTTGATGTTTGGCAAAGGAGAGTATGTACAGCAATTTGTACCCACCTTTGCATTAAGTTATCTTGAGATACCCGGCATAGATGTTTCCAGTGCCAAGCAGCGTTATACCTATAAATTGCCTGAACAAGACAATATCTGGGAATCATATTTAATCATTATGAGACGACTGCAAACCGTTGTAAGTGTGCCTTTTGGTAAGATAAATCACCTTGGCATTGCAGAGCATGACACATCGATGTCTGATATTGTCAGAGAGGCCCTTGTGAACTTCTGCCAGCATGCCGATTTCTTTAGCCCTCTCAGATCTTCGATACATGTGTTCCTGAATCGCATAGAGTTCTTGAACGCAGGAAGTTTTCCAGTAGCATTAAACAAGATGGTTGGCAAGTTCTTCTCTATGGCAAGAAATCCTGGTATCTCAAAAATGTTCCGTTGGGCAGATTTGTGTGAGAACGAAGGTTTCGGTATGGATGAATTGCTATCGTGGCAAAAGATTACCAACTCCAAGGTTGAAATCGAAAGTGAAAGAGAATTTTCGAGAGTAATATTATATCTCCCTGAAAATGGCGCGAATCTTGGCGCGAATGAGGCTCAAACCGTACAGAGTGGCGCGAATCTTGGCGCGAATGAGGTTAAAATCACACAAGATGGCGCGAATCTTGGCGCGAACAAGCAACGCATATTACATGCAATTCAGATTGACAATACACTGTCTCTCCTTAAACTTCAAGTCCTGACCAATATTCCACTACGAACCTTACAACGAGAAGTAAATGAACTGATTGCACTTGGAGCACTCGAAAAAGGAGGAACAAGAAAAAATATAATTTGGACTATAAAAAACATATAAAAGTAACCAAGTGCAGGACAAAATGGTAATCAAGTAACTAAGTCGAATGAAAAAGTAACTAAGTCGTTCTAAAGTGCAGAAGTAGCAAGATAACTCAAAATATGAGTTTGTGCCAAACCAAGAATAACAGAACCCGTCAGCATCCCGTAAGAACTGCCGGCGAGTCCCTAGCATAAACAAATAGCCTATCCTAATCTATTGCAACCCGCCCGGCATGAGCTTCGCCCATGCTTCGTGCGACCTGTTGCAGCTCGGCTGTCGAGCTTTTGGTAATTGCTTTATTTGCACCTTGACAGCTCTCGCTTATTGCAACCCGCTCGGCATGAGCTTCGCCCATGCTTCGTGCGACCTGTTGCAGCTCGGCTGTCGAGCTTTTGGTAATTACTTAACCAAAACCTTTTTCCCACCAACGATGTAAATGCCGCTTTTGGTACTGTCCGGTACCATGCGGCCGTTCAGGTCGTATATGGAACCCACGGTGGCGCTGGCTGTGATCTCCTCAATGTCCGACGTTGCAAGCAGTGCGCGGTAAAGCTCGTCGAGCTTGTTGTATGTGGCATCCATCTCGTCATTGTCGACGCTGTTCTCGTACAGGTACTTCGCTGCTACCATAAGGTTGTAGATGTTCTCAACCTCGTCCTTGGTAACATCTTCCCTGTATGCGCTCTTGATGGTGCTCTTGCCGCCGATGGAGCTGAGTCCGAACTCTCCCATGTGCCAGTATGTACGCTCGGCGAGTACCTTGAAACGCAGGTAGCGGTAGTTCTTGCCGCAGTCGATGATGTCCGATGTGTAGTCGGTGCTCGATGCCTGTGGCAGTCCCTCGTCAATGGTATTCACCTCTTTATAGTTCTGCTTGTCGTCGCTGCACATGAGGGTGATGGCGTCGGGAAAATCCATGCCGCTGCTTGTCGTGCGGGTATTGTAGGTGAACTGGAACAGTGAATTGTAGTTCTCTTCCCCAAGGTCTACCTCAATATAATGGTATCCCTCTTCTGTTGCCGGGTTGTGCCAGTTGGTGTGGAAAAAGAAGGTGCTGTTGTTCTTTATGCCGTCTACAAGATAGAGTATGCTTCCCTCTTCGGGGTCGGCAGCATTGGACCAGATGTAGTTGGCTGCATTCGGGTCCTTGGCCTGCATGGTAATCTTTGTTGTCTTGCCACGGTCTACAACTGTCGCAAGGTCATTGATCAGTGTCTCTACTTTTGCAATCAGTTCTCCAAGGTTATTTCTGCTCTCGCCTTTGCTGAACACAGCTGTGTATGTGGCATCCTCAGCAGCGTACATCTGCAATACAGGCTCGGTGCTTACGATGCGTCCATAGTGGTCCTTCCAGCCGATGAAGTCACAACCCTCGCCTGCGGCTGCCTCAATGGTAAAGGGTACGCCGCGTGACACTTCCCACTCTGTGGCCTTTGAACCGTCGGGGGTCTCGTCGGTAGATACTGCCACGGTTCCCCATTCGTTGTTGTTGGCCTTGACGGTTATGTGTGATGCTGTACTTGAGTACTCTGTGATGTTGAGGATTATCTCGTAGCACATACGGTTGAGTGTACCCTTTGCGGGGTATGCTCCCAGGGTGGTGTTGTAGCCGCCTTTCCATGCTCCGTCAAAGCGTATACGCATGTGTGTTATGCCAAGCGGAATGTCGTAAGGGAGCAACACGTTTATATTGCCTTCGCATACGTCGGTGTTCTGCGCATTGCGGCTGCCGACGCTCTTTAAGTGCTCGCCCTCGTCATCAAAGTCTCCGTCGGAGTTGAGGTCTATGTATGCGCTCAGGAAGCAGTACTTGAGGGCATCGCTCTCGAGGTCGCTCCATGTAACGTCGAAGCTTGCGCCGCGCGGAACATCCATGATGCGCGGAACGGTGTTGAACAGCGTTGCCGGGGTGTTGCCGGTCTCGTATATGACATCGGCGCTACGGTTGTAGTATGCGAATGTTATCTGTCGCACGAACTGTGCCTGCACGGCAACGTCGCTCCAGTCGGCCTTGTCCTCTGCAGGAACGCCCCACTTGTCCTCTATGAAGTTCGCGGTGAATGTTGCCGCTGCCTTGCCGTAATATGTGTAGGGGTTGCTGTTGCTCACCTTCTTGCCCTGGGCGTCGCTCCAATGGCTGAAGTTGTAGCCGGTGTTCGGTGTGGCGATGATTGTCACAGCTTCGGTATTTGTTACCGATAGCTCCTCGCTGCCTTCGATGGCTACTGAGCCGTTGGCTGCGGCTGTAACGGTTACGGTACGTGCCTCGGTGATATCCTCAACGATGGCGATGCCGAATGTGATGCTTGTGCCGTCGGCGAATGTTACAGTGGCTTTTGAACGTCCGATTTCGGCATCGGCAGGTATCTCCACCGACAGCCCGTCGGCTGTGAGCATCTCGTTGCTGTTCTTTGCAAGGTCGCCGTTGAGGTCAATCCAGATGCTTGTGATTTCTGTCTCCTTGCCAACCTCAAGCGGTAGCTCTGCCTTCTGTCCGCGGAATACCTTGGGGGTGACATTGCTGCCGGTGGCGTCACGTGTTATACCCATAGGGAATATGAAACTGTTGCCCTCGCCCCTGATGCGTCCGAAATAGTTTCCGAAAGTCTCTTTGGCCTTCTCGGTCGCACTCATGTCGGTGGGGATATTGACGGTAGAGTAGTCGTAGTCGGTGAAGTTCACTGTCCATGGGTACTCGAAACCATTGAACCAGCCGCCTGACGGTGCACCGCCGTTGCTCTCGAAGAACTTCTTCCAACGTGCATAGTGGAAGTCCTTTATTAGTCCTGCCCAGCAACGGTTGGAGTAGTCGTGCAGGTCGGTGTCGCCCTTTGACCACACTGTCACCTGTGTGCGTGCGTTCCACTCGAGCCAGTTGCGGTCGTTGACGGTTGTGCCCTCAACCTCGTCGGCAATGTTGCGTGCGAGACTTGTCCAGCGCTCAAGCTTGAAGTTCTCGTCGTATGAGAGCATCGTGTCAAGGTCGAGCATCAGCTGCAGGTAAAGGTTGTAGAGACGTTTGTATTCGTCGGTGTTGCCCTCGCTCTTTGCTGCATTGATAAGAGGCAGCAACTCGTATGCATAGTCCACCATCGATTGGCGTATGACATCGATGACATCGTAGTTGTAGTTGGCGATGCCGTCTTCGGTGGTGATGAGGTCACCTATTGATATAAGCTCGTCGGCTGCCACAAGAACCTCTTGCGTGTCCCAATAGATGGCTGCTGTGCTCCAGCTCGATACTCGGTCGGGAGCCCATTTGGGGCGTGCGAGGATGACGGCCTCCGATGTTCCCTGCTGGTCGTTGGGGCAGTTCCATACCGACTCCTTCAGCCTGTTCAGTGCCGAGAGTGCTTTCTCGTTCTTTATACCGTAGCGTGCATGGGCGTACTCCTCGAGCCACTCGTCAACGGTGGGCGGGTTGCTTGCATCCATCCAAGGAAGTTCGAACAGCATGTCATAGAGAATCGGGTTGGTCTCTGTGCCCTCGGGGGTGGCGCCCACACCTTTCATGTTGCTCTTTGATAGGGCAGAGAAGTAATCCTCCATTGTCGTCTGCAGGCGTCCGTGCATTCCGCTGCGTCCGCCGAAGTTGTGGAGCATACAGAAAATGAAGTCGCATCCGCTGAAGTATGCAGTGTTCCACTTTGCCTTTCCGCGTGCGTCGGCAAAGAGGTCAAGACCTATGAAACGGTCGCTGTAGCCCTTGTTCTTCATCACGCTGAAAGCGCCGCTCTGTGGCACGCCCTGCCAGTACTGGATAATCCATTTGGCTTTGTCGGGGGTGTTGTAAAGGCTCTTCTCTTCACTGCTTACTCCTGCAAAATAGTCGTCGAGGTATTTCATCACGTTGGGGTAGCAGTTCTCGTTTGTGACGCCACCGGGCAATGAACCTTCGTGGAAGGGGTCCATGCTGTAGAACTCCGACACGCCCATCACCTCCTCAAGGTGCTTGTAGTAGATGGGGGCAAGGTTCTGGTAGCTTGTGCTTGCAGGGTTAAGGATGTCGGGACGTGTGTAGCCGCCGGCCCATGTGCCGTTGTTTATGACGTGTGCCTTGTTGAAGCCTTCAATGGTGTAATTTGTGATGCAGTTGGGCACCTGGCCGCTGAATCCGGGAATTACAGGCTGCATGCCTAATTCGCGCATACGTTGCAGCATGTTGCGGCAGAGCTGCTCCTGGCGTGTATACCACCAGTCGGGGTTACCGTTCATCACCACATCCTTGGCATTGATTGTTCCACCCCATCCCTCGAGGTTGTTCATGGCGAACCACGCGATGAATCCCGGGCCGGCAATATAGCTGTTGATGTCGCTCTCGCTGATGCCTATCTCACGCAGGAAGTTACGTGTCACCACGTCCAGTCCCACAAGGTTGAGCGGAGCGTTTATGCCGTGCAGTGCCATCCAGTCAATCTCCTTCTGCCAACGGTCCCATGTCCAGAAGGCCATCGAGTAAGAGAATGTACAGGTGTTGAAGTCATAGCGGTATGCCGCGCTGCTGGTGCGCTTCTCCTCGGCAGCGGGAACAGGCAATGACACTGTTGTGAGGTCGGTTGTGAGGTTGTTCCATGTGAGGTTTATGTGCGCGTAGTGGTTGAGGTACCAGTTGATACCTGTTGCCACCGACAGGACGCTGTTTCCCTTGATGCAGGGCTTGCCGTCCTGCGAGGTGATGACAAATGCGTCTTCTCCGTTGGCTCCTGTGAGCGAACTGTCGATTACTGTGACGAACTTGTCCGATGCGCCCTTGCCGCCGATGCGGTCGAGTAGGCCCGTAATGGCCTCCTGGGGAGTAGCTACAGGCGCCTGTGCCTTGACTGTGACTGCTGCGAAAAGTGTCATCAGCAGCAGAACCAGTGTGGTAATTCTTTTTCTCATATTATGTTCTTTTTATTTTGCGGCAGTGAATGTGCTGTATCGCGCATATAATATACAATTAAGCAAAGATAGTGAAAGGCGAGTGGAGAATAAAACATGTTTACTTGTTTTTTATCCCGAGCCGCATCCTATATTCGCGTTAGTGCAAAGATAAGAATATTTTATTAATAATGTGTATGTTAGCATAAAAACACATCAGGACACCCTTGAGAGCGTCCTGATGTGTGGAGTGTCTGTGGCTTTACAATTCCACAAGAATCCTGAAATTTATCTGTCTGCCGGTGAGGTAGTTCGGCACGGCATAGTTGTTGTTGCTCACGTCGCTCACCCAGTAATACGAGTTCACGTTGTTTATGTCGAGCAGGTTGAATGCGTCTATTCCCAACCACACGTTCTTGAGATATTGGCGTATGCCTGTGCGGTATATGTGGTCCTCGTTGTTGAGAAGGCGGTACGACATACCTATATCCACGCGCTTGTATGCCGGTGCGTTGAAACGCTGTTTCTCACGGCCTGTGTGCGGTGGGCCGAAAGGCAGTCCGTCGGCATATGCTCCCTGCAGGCTCATCTTCCAGCGGTCGGTGCCGGGGAAGTAGTCGGTGAAGTAGAGCGACGCGTTGAAGCGGCTGTTGGTGGGGCGGGGTATCCAGTCGCCGCCTTTGATCTTCTCTTTTGTGTCCATTATGGAGAATGTCAGCCATGAGTCTGTGCCCGGCACGAACTCGCCGAACAGCTTGAGGTCGAGTCCTGTGGCATATCCGTGGGAGCAGTTCTCGCCGTAGTAGACTATGCGCACGTTGTCCACATTGTAGGGGATAAGATTGTCCAGCTTCTTGTAATATGCCTCGGCGGTGAACTTGAACGGGCGGTCGGCAAGCTTGAAGTGGTAGTCGTAGCCCAATACAAAGTGTATCGAGCGCTGTGACTTTATCTTCTTGTTGAGTGTAACAGAAGAAATGCCTTCAACTGTTGTCGTGTCGCGCATCTCCTTGTAGAACGGGGTCTGGTAATAGACACCTGTGGCGAACCTGAATGTCATGTTGTCGTTGAATTCAGGGATAAGTCCTATCGATGCACGCGGTGATATTATGCACTCCTTGTTCCAGTCCCAATAAGATACCCTCACTCCGGCGTTTATGGATATCACACCTATGCTGTTTGTGAACTTGTATGTATCCTGTGCATAGAACGAGAAACTGTTGCTCTCGCTGCCGGTCCTTGACTTGAGGCTGTACACGGGGCGAAGGCCGTCGGGGTGCACCGGTACGTTATATCCTGCCGAGTCGCGCAACTCCCACTCGCGCTGGTTGTCATTGAACTGCTGGATTTTCCATTCGGCACCCCAACGCAGGTTGTGTGCCCCTATGTAATGGCGTCCGGTGAACGACAGACTCTGCACGTCGGCCTCAAGGTAGTTGCGTGCGTGCTCCATATATCCTCCCACGCTCATTGTCTCATCAGTGTTGATGTCGTTCAGCCAGTATTCTCCCACAATGTCGTATGTCTCCTCCTCGTTGGTGTTGAATGCCGAGGCCTGCAGAGTGAACTGGTTGTACTCGTTGGGTGTGTAGTTGAGTGATGCCGCGCCGAATATTGTTCGGAAGAGGTCGCGTTCCCATCCGTCGAAATATACCTTGAACTCCTTGACATCTTCCAGGGTTCCGAAGCTTGTCTTGCGGTCGCTGGGGGTGAACTCGTACTCGTTGCGTGCGATGTTTCCGATGAGGCTCAGGCTTAGCTTGTCGGTTATACGCCAGTCGAGATACGCCTGGTAGTCGATGAATGCAGGGTTATACTCTCCTTTGGTGTCAAGGGTTCCCAATAGGTATTGGTTGCTTTTGTAGCGTAGTGAGTTGGAGAAACTTATCTTGTTGTTGCCCCAGCCTGCATATATGCTCGCACCGAGCATGCTCAAGGAGATGTTGCTCTCAAGTTCGCGCGGCTTGCGGTAGGTTATGTCGAGTACCGACGACATCTTGTCGCCGTACTTTGCCTCGAATCCACCGGTAGAGAATGCTATCGAGCCCACCATGTCGGGGTTGAGGAAGCTGAGTCCCTCCTGCTGGCCGGCCCTGATGAGCAACGGACGGTAAATCTCTATCCCGTTGACATATACACTGTTCTCGTCGAAATTACCGCCACGGACATTATATTGCGAGCTCAGTTCGTTGTGGGAACTTACTCCTGCCTGTGATTTTATTATATCCTCAATGCCGTTGCCGCTTGCCGAGGGGTTGAGGCGCAGTTTCTCGGGTACATCAATCTGTTGGGTAGTGGTCATCTGCCGCTCCTTGTGTATGATTTCGGCATCGTCGAGCATGATGTCCGCCGGGGGAAGGGTGACGTTTACGACGAGTGTGTCGGTGGGGTTCTTGAAAGTGCGTTTGCGTGTCTGGTAGCCGATCATCGAGTATGCGATGACAAGGCTGTCGCTGCTCTCGCAGGTGAGCGAGTAGTTGCCGTTGAGGTCGCAGACAGTGCCCACAGGCTTGCCCACAACGCTGACATTGGCAATCTCTATGGGCTTCCGGTTCTGGTCGGTGACACGTCCCTTGATGGTCACTTTCTGTGCTGTAGCCCCCTGTGCAAACAGTATTGCGAAAATGATTGTTATATATAATCTGAATCTCATTGTACTTGTGTGCGTGTATATACTAATATATAACGCGGTTTTTGGGCTAAACGTATATCCAACGTAAAAATTTGTTCACCCAATTCCATTTGAAGTGGTACCAACGCAGGGTGCTTACCTCTTTCCCTCCGAAACTGCCGATGGTTCCCAAAAAACTCTTGCGCAGTTTTGACAGCCCCCTCACCTCGAGGAACTCAAAGTGATCATATCCCTGCTTATTGGCATCGGTGATGGCAGCCCAGATTGCCATTATTCCGGGGAACTGCAGCGGGAATCTCTTGCGCAGTCCGCAACTGTAGGCCAGCAAGGCACGCCCTTTTTCGTAAAGACATATTGAGCTCCCGATTATCCTCTCTTTGTAGATCACAAGGAACATCTTTGCACTCTCTGAAAGTGTGCCGTCGTCGTTGTGCAGCATCTTGAAAAGAGACTCTTTAGGTGGCAGTTTCTTGCGGGTCTTGCTGCGGTAGAAATTTTTCATCATCTGCAGTGCCTCTTCAATCTCGGTATCGCTTGCTGCACGGCGCATTGTCACTCCTCCTTGCTCGGCCTTGCGTATATGTGCCTTGTAGGCGCGCGATAGCCTCTCCTGGGGGTCTCTGCTGTGCAGTGAGATGTAGTTCCTGTGGTCGCGTATAGGGATGAAGTTGTGGTTATGCAGTGATGCGTATGCAAAACGGGAATCCTCGATATTCTGTACCTCGATGAAGGTGTGGTGGAAATCAAACATATCGAACACTTTTTCAAGGAATTGGGCAAATATCCCTTCGCGGTCAGTGCACTCCTGCCTGTAAGCCCCTTCGCCCATAATGGAATACCATACGCTCAGGACCGGCGGAATGAAACGTATGCTGCGTCTCTTTACAATGAGTATATGCCCGATTTCGGTACCCTGCCCGTCAATGGCAACAAGCATATAAGGCTTTCCCATCCTGCTGTCCTCTATGGTGCGGAACATAGTGGGGGAGTGCAGGACGGGGCCGTCGATGAGCTCGGGCAAGTCCTTGCTTTTGGTGTATATATCTATACGCATCGGGCTGCTTCTGAAAGATTTTGCTTTGTAAAGGTAAGTAAAAAGAAATAATATTGTATCTTCGCGTGACAAAATATTTTATTGCAAGCATAGGCTCTGCGTCATTCATCCTGCTTTGTGTAATGGCGCCGGGGCTTCAATTGTGTATTATGGAAAAGAAAGATGTTTATATATTGGCTATAGAGTCATCGTGCGATGATACCTCGGCAGCTGTGATGCGTGGTGATGTAGTGCTTTCCAATGTTACGGCAAGTCAGGCTGTCCATGAACAATATGGTGGCGTAGTCCCTGAACTTGCGTCGCGTGCCCATGAGCAGAATATTGTGCCTGTGGTTGACGCTGCTCTCAAGAGGGCCGGTGTTGCCAAAGAACAGCTCAGTGCCATTGCCTTTACCCGCGGTCCGGGTCTTATGGGCTCTTTATTGGTGGGCGTTTCATTCGCAAAAGGAATGGCTGCATCGCTGAATATTCCTATGGTAGAGGTGAATCATCTCCAGGGACATATCCTTGCGCATTTCATCAAAGAGGATGGTGTTGAGCACAAGGCTCCCGAGTATCCTTTCCTGTGTCTTATGGTATCGGGCGGAAACTCGCAGATAGTCAAGGTGAACAGCTACAAGGATATGGAAATTGTCGGTCAGACAATCGACGATGCGGCCGGCGAGGCTATGGACAAGTGTGCCAAGGTTATGGGACTCGGCTATCCGGGTGGCCCTATCATTGACCGTCTTGCACGTCAGGGCAATCCCAAGGCTTATGCTTTCAGCAAACCTCATATTCCCGGGTTCGATTATAGCTTCAGTGGCCTGAAGACCTCTTTCCTTTATACCCTGCGCAAGCTCGTGGCAGAGGACGAGAACTATGTCGAGACGCATAAGGAGGATCTTGCAGCATCGTTCGAGGCAACGGTGGTTGCGGTGCTTATGGACAAACTCTACAAGGCTTCAAAGGCTTTGGGTATAAAGCGTATAGCACTGTCGGGTGGAGTGTCGGCCAATACAGCCTTGCGTCAGGCCTATCAGGATTACGCCAAGCGCTATGGCTGGGAGATATTTATCCCCAAGTTCGGCTTTACGACTGACAATGCGGCGATGATAGGTATTGTGGGCTATTATAAATTCCTCGACAATGATTTCTGTGCGATGGATCAGCCTGCTTTCTCGCGCACTACATTATAATATATATGTATGGATGTCGCGCTTGAAATAAATGTTCTTGCTGCAGAACTTGTAGCGATGTTGCAGGCACAGGGCAAGACCTTTGCTGCTGCCGAGAGTTGCACGGGTGGTGCAATATCCCAAGCGGTGACGTCCGTTCCCGGCTGTTCGTCTGTTATGCGTGGCGCGGTTGTCGCTTATCACAATGATGTCAAGGCCGGTGTGCTTGGTGTAGGAAAGGATACTCTTTCAAAATATGGCGCTGTCAGCGAAGAAGTTGTGATTCAGATGGTAGGCGGTGTGTCGGCCATGTTGGGTGCCGATTGTGCGGTTGCGACTTCGGGCATTGCAGGCCCTGGCGGTGGAACACCCGAAAAACCTGTCGGTACGGTGTGGGTTGCAGCAAAAGTCGGCACTGATATAAGAACCCGTCTGTTGCAGCTTGAGGATGCGGGCAGGGCTGCCAATGTAAAAAGCAGTGTAGCCGAGGCCTTTAGACTTGTGCTGGATATGCTGTCATGTGCTGAGGGTTGAAACGTTGTAGTTTGCTTTTTGCATAATTTTTGAAAATTGAACATCTGCTCAAAAATAATTGAGGTTTTGTTTGCAAGATTATTTGAAAACCTATATCTTTGCACTCTGTTTTGAGTAGGTATCAAAAGAATAAACAAAAAAATATATAGAGATGTCTAAGATTTGTCAAATCACCGGTAAAAAAGCAATGGTGGGTAACAATGTATCACACTCAAAGAGAAGAACAAAGCGTCTTTTCAATGTGAACTTGTTTACTAAGAAGTTCTTCTATGTAGAAGAGGATTGTTGGATTCAGTTGCGCGTGAGTGCAGCGGGGTTAAAAATTATCAACCGAGTAGGTCTCGATGCAGCTTTGAAAGATGCTGTCAAGAATGGCCATGTTGCTTGGGAGGAAATTAAAGTACTCGATTAATTAAAGGAGGAAGGAATATGGCTAAGAAGGTAAAAGGTAACCGTGTTCAGGTGATACTTGAGTGCACCGAGCAGAAGAACAGTGGTGTTCCCGGTATGTCACGTTATATCACAACAAAGAACCGTAAGAACACAACAGAGCGTTTGGAGTTGAAGAAATACAACCCATATTTGAAGAGAGTAACCGTTCACAAAGAAATTAAGTAATAAGAGATGGCTAAGAAAGCAGTGGCAACCCTCCAGACTGGTGATAAGGAGAAATTCGTAAAGGTTGTAAAATTGGTTAAATCACCTAAGACCGGCGCTTACATGTTCGCAGAGGAGATGTTGGTGCAGAGCAAGGCTGACGAGGCTTTGAAGAAGTAAGAAATAACCGCAAGGTTTCATATATGAAGAGAGTGACGCAAGTTGCTCTCTTTTTTTATGCCTTTTTGGCTTTGCAACGATTAGGAAAAGTTATGAAAACAATTTGGTAATGCACCCGTAACTGCACTGTAATGTTATAAGGTGATTTTTGCACTGTGAAATTAAGGCCGCAAACAATTGCGGCAAGTGTAAATCTGATAATATTCTATGGACTTTTCCTTTTTAATGGATTTGAGCGGAACACAAATGGCCTATCTGTTTGTGGTCGTCTTCTTGTTTGTGCTTGCAATCATTGACCTTTGGGTGGGTGTAAGCAACGACGCGGTAAACTTTATCGGCTCTGCTGTGGGAGCAAGAGCTGCAAAACTCAAGCACGTGATGTTGGTGGCTGCTGCCGGAGTCTTCATCGGTGCTGCATTCAGTAACGGAATGATGGAGGTGGCGCGTAGCGGTATCTTCAACCCCTCGGGCTTTGCATTCAGTGAGGTAATGGTAATCTACCTTGCGGTAATGGTGAGCGATATCTTCCTGCTCGACCTCTTCAACTCGTTGGGGCTCCCTACATCAACAACGGTTTCAATGGTCTTCGAGCTGTTGGGTGCGGCATTCATCACAGCCCTTATCAAGGTGGCTACAAGCGACTCGAATATGGATATCATCGGTCTGCTCAATACGGATAAGGCTCTGGTGATGATTATATCGATATTCCTGTCTGTAGCAATCGCATTTGTATTCGGCCTGCTGGTGCAATGGATTGCGCGTATGATATTCACATTCCACTATAGAAAGAATCTTGGCTCTAAAATAGGCATATTCGGCGGAGTGGCGGTAACGTCAATTGTCTATTTCATGCTGATCAAAGGCTTGAAGGGAACATCTATCGTTTCAGATTCGGCAAAGGTATTCGTGGAGGAGAATACGCTTATGATACTTGCGGGCTGTTTTGTACTGTTCACAGTGCTTATGCAGCTGCTCCATTGGTGTAAGGTAAATGTGCTCAAGGTTGTGGTGCTTGTGGGTACCTTCTCTTTGGCGCTCGCTTTTGCCGGCAATGACCTTGTGAACTTCATCGGTGTCACATTGGCGGGCTTCGACTCTTTCTTTGTATATGTTTCGTCTGGTGCAGGGGCCGATGAACTCATGATGACTTCGCTTGCCGAGCCTGCAAAAACATCTACATTCTTCCTGTTTGTGGCCGGTCTTATAATGGTGGTAGCGTTGTGGACAAGCAAAAAGGCCAAAAGAGTGTTGCAGACATCCATCGGTCTTTCAAAGCAGCAGAATGACGGTAACGAGATGTTCGGAACATCGGGGTTTGCCCGTAACCTTGTCCGTGTGACAACAAAGGCTGTTACAGCTGTGTCTCGTAAGACGCCACGTAGTGTCAAGAACTGGGTCAACAGCCGTTTTACTCCGCTCGAGGAGCGTGAGGATGTGGCGTTTGACCTTGTACGTGCATCGGTAAACCTTGTACTCGGCGGTCTTTTGATTGCTGTAGGAACATCTTTGAAGCTTCCTCTCTCTACAACATACGTGACCTTCATGGTTGCAATGGGTTCTTCTCTTGCCGACCGTGCTTGGGGTCGTGAGAGTGCGGTGTATCGTGTTACCGGTGTGGTATCTGTAGTAGGCGGCTGGTTCATCACTGCGGGTGCGGCGTTTGTGCTGGCGGCAATCGTGGCTGTGGTGATGTACTTCGGTGGTCTCCCTGCGATGTTCGTGATGATTGCTCTTGTGTGTTACCTGCTTTACCGTAGCAGTGTCAACTATAAGAAAAAGAGTGAAGAAGAGAAGGGTGATGAGAATGCAAAGATCATGTTTGCTTCTGAAGACAAGGATGAGGTCTGGAGCGCTCTAAAGGCACACGTCGCGGCTACCTTGTCACGCTCTCTCCGGTTTTCGGTCGATACTTACGCAAGGCTGTTCGATTCGTTTGCCAAGGATTCACTCCGTCCGTTGCGAAGTTCAATGGTGAAGATTGTGGAAGAGAAGGGTGTGCTCAAGAAAAACCGCAGTGACGAGACTCTGGCAATGCAGCGCATCGACCGGCAGTTGGCCTACGAGCGCGGTACATGGTATCACCTCTGCAGCAACAGCAGCCAGCAGATGCTCAACACTCTCATGCGTATTGCAGAGCCAATGAAGGAGCATACCGAGCATAGCTTCAAACCGCTGCCGCAGGAGTATGTCAAGGAGTTTGCTCCATATTGCAACAAGGTGTGCGCGGTGCTTGAGGATATCAACGGAATCATTACAAGCGGTGACTATACCGGCTCGCACGAGGTTTCCTTGAGGGCAAAGGAACTTAAACATGAACTATCTGCGTTGCGTAACCGTCAGACACAACGTCTGCATCAGAGCGGTGCCAGCCTGCGTATAGACTTTGTGTATCTGAATCTTATCCAGGAGAGTCACGAGTTGCTCAGCGAGGTGCGTAACCTGTTGCGCGGTAGCAGCAAGCTTTTCAAGTAAGAAGAAAATGGGAGGTTTGTATTCTCCAATGTTCGGGCAGGCTTTTCTATAAAAGTCTGCCTTTTTTATTCACATATGTTTTGAAATTTAAAAGGAATATTTATTTTTGCGTTATTAATGCGGGAAAACGTTGCTTTTGTTGTAACAATTTTGTAACAATTTTGTAACGGGGCTGTAATTATTATGTGCAATTTTTGCAATATATATTGGGGTAGTCCTCTTATATACACATTTTAGTTAAGCTGCATAATAACTAAACTAAATATTACTATGGACATTGTTTCATTTGTCTCAAATCTAAGCGCGGTCGAACTGTCGTATCTGTTCGTCGTGCTTTTTATGTTTACGCTTGCCATAATTGACCTTACTGTGGGTGTCAGTAATGATGCTGTGAACTTCCTTAGTTCAGCGGTCGGATCAAAGGCTGCCAAAGTAAAGCATGTGCTCATTGTCGCTGCGGTGGGAGTTTTCATCGGTGCGGCGTTCAGTAGCGGTATGATGGATGTGGCACGACATGGAATCTTCGACCCGAGCCATTTCAGCTTTGCCGACGTGATGTGTATCTACCTTGCCGTTGTCATCAGTGACGTCTTTCTGCTCGACCTCTTCAACTCTTTGGGCTTGCCCACATCAACCACCGTTTCAATGGTGTTCGAGCTGTTGGGAGCGTCGTTTGTGACAGCGCTGCTTACCTCTACAGGCGCAGGCTTGGGTATGCTCAACACTGACAGGGCTTTGACAATCATCATCTCAATTTTCCTGTCTGTTGCCATTGCCTTTGTCTTCGGTCTTATAGTACAGTGGATCTCGCGTATAGTCTTTACGTTCCATTACCGTAAGCATCTTGGACGCAAAATCGGTATTTATGGCGGTTTTGCAGCAACGGCAATCGTCTACTTCATGCTTATCAAGGGTTTGAAGGGTAGTGCTCTTGTAGGTCTTCTTCCAGAGGCTGCACAGCATGTCATGTTTGAGGAGACTGCGCTCTTCCTTTTGGGCGCATTTGCATTCTTTACTGTACTGATGCAGGTTCTGCACTGGTGCAAGGTGAATGTGTTGAGGATTGTAGTGCTTATGGGTACATTCTCGCTTGCAATGGCATTCGCGGGTAATGACCTTGTGAACTTCATCGGTGTTACACTTGCCGGCTTTGAGTCATTCAAGGACTTTGTTGCCAACGGAGCAGGTTCTGTCGATACATTTATGATGGAGTCATTGAACCTTCCTGCAAAGACCTCCGTATGGTTCCTCATCGGTGCCGGTGCCGTTATGGTGTATGCTCTCTTTACAAGCAAGAAGGCACGTAAGGTGTTGCAGACATCCATTGACCTTTCAAGCCAGCAGGATGATGGAAACGAGATGTTCGGTACATCATCTATCGCACGTAATATGGTACGCGTGGTGTCAAAGAGCGTCGATGCTGTTTCAAAGAAGACTCCGCAGAGCGTGAAGGACTGGATCGGCAAGCGTTTTACCCCGCTGGAGGAGCGTGAGGATGTTGCCTTTGACCTTGTACGTGCATCGGTAAACCTTGTGCTTGCCGGTCTGCTCATTGCGTTGGGTACATCACTCAAATTGCCTCTCTCTACCACATATGTTACATTCATGGTGGGTATGGGTTCTTCTCTTGCCGACCGTGCTTGGGGTCGTGAGAGTGCCGTTTACCGCGTGACCGGTGTTGTTTCGGTTGTCGGCGGTTGGTTCATCACTGCCGGTGCAGCATTTATAATTGCAGCACTTGTTGCAACAGTCCTCAACTGGGGTGGTGTGGTTGCAATGTACGTAATGATTGCACTTGTTATTTATCTGCTCATACGTAGTCACATTAACTATAACAAGAAGAAGAGTGCCGAGAAGGTAGATACCAAGATGAATGTTGTCCTCAAGTCCGATGACAAGGAAGAGGTTTGGGAGAATCTCAAGGCACATGCAGCAGAGACTCTCACTCATACACTCTCATTCTCTGCCGAGACCTACAAGGTCATGTTCGAGTCATTCTCGAAGGATGCACTCCGTCCTTTGAAGGGTGCCCTCATCAGGATTGTCGAAGAGAAGGCCTTCATGAAGAAGGAGCGTCGTGCCGAGACACGTGGCTTGCAGCGTATCGACCAGCAGTTGGCATTCGAGCGCAGTACATGGTACCACCTCTGTACCAACAGTTGCCAGCAGATGTTGAATACCTTGACACGTATAGGTGAACCTATGAAGGAGCATGCCGACAACAGTTTCAGCCCATTGTCAAAGCTCTATGTCGAGGAGTTCTCACCATATTGCCGTGACATTTATAATGTGCTCAAGGATATCAACGAGATAATACAGACCGGTGACTACTCTACATCGGAGAAGGTGTCGGAGCGTGCAAAGAACCTGAAGCACGCGCTTGCCAACCTGCGTAAGGAGCAGACAATGCGTCTGCATCAGAGCCAGGGCAGTTTGCGTATGGACTTCGTTTATCTGAACGTTATCCAGGAGAGCCATGAGTTGCTCAGTGAGGTGCGTAACCTGTTGCGTGGTAGCAACAAGTTGTTTGCTGCTGCAAATGAGAGGAAGTAAAGGCTTTCCTGAACCGTAGTATTGTCGGCGGATGTGCTATAATATGTAATTTAGCTTTCCGCCGACACTTTTTAAGTTATTTATGTTGAAATAATAAACAGTGTAATATGAAATATATCGGACCTCATGTATCAGCGAGCGGTGGAGTGGAGAATGCTCCCTTGAATGCCGCAGCTGTAGGTGCAAATGCCTTTGCGCTCTTCACAAAGAACCAGCGCCAGTGGGTTGCTGCACCGCTTACCCAAAAGAGTATCACACTCTTCAAGGAGAATATGGATAAATATGGCTTCAAACCGGAGTTCGTACTTCCGCACGACAGTTATCTGATTAATTTGGGTAACCCTGATGAAGAGGCTATCCAGAAGTCACGTGCTGCCTTTATTGATGAAATGCAGCGTTGCGAGCAGCTCGGTCTCAAGATGCTCAATTTCCATCCAGGCAGCCACCTGAACAAGATTTCTGTTGAGGAGTGTCTCGACCGCATTGCAGACAATATCAATCTTGCACTCTCGAAGACATCCGGCGTCACTGCTGTCATTGAGAATACTGCCGGGCAGGGCAGCAATGTAGGTAACAGACTCGAAGAGATACGTTACATCATCGACCGTGTCGAGGACAAGAGCCGCGTGGGATATTGTATTGATACCTGCCACATTTATTCTGCAGGTTACGATATCGTTGCCGATTATGATGCTGTCTTTGAGGAGATGGATCGTGTAGTGGGTCTTGAGTATCTCAAAGGAATACACCTCAACGATACAAAGAAGGCTCTCGGCTCACGCGTGGACCGTCACGACAGTGTGGGAATAGGTCTGTTGGGTATCGACTTCTTCAAGCGTTTCATGAAAGATTCGCGCTTCGACAATATGCCTATAATCCTTGAGACTCCCGACGAGAGCCGTTGGGCCGAGGAGATAACTCTGTTGCGCAGTTTTGAATAATACCCGTAGTTATGGCAAGAATACTGGTCGTCGATGACGAGATGGATATATGCGAGATTCTCAAGTTCAACCTTGAGAACAACGGCTACATGGTAGATACTGCAAACTCCGGTGAGGAGGCGCTTGCCCTTCCCCTCGATAGCTATGACCTCTTTCTGCTCGATGTCATGATGGATGATATGAGCGGATTCTCCCTTGCTACCCAGATACGTAAGGTACAGGGGTGTGCTGCGACGCCGATAATCTTCATCACTGCAAAAACAGGTGAGAACGATGTGCTCACAGGCTTCAATCTGGGTGCCGACGATTATATCTGCAAACCTTTCCGTGTGAGCGAGGTCCTTGTGAGGGTAAAGGCTGTATTGAGGCGCAATGCTAATGTCCAGCCCGAGGTGGTGTCTTATGACAATATCGTGTTCGGGGAGCTTGTGCTCAATCCCGAGACCAAGCGCACTTACATAGCCGGTGTGGATATCGCTCTTACAAAAAAGGAGTTCGAGGTGCTTTATATGCTTATGCGCAAGCCGGGACGCGTATATTCCCGTGATGAGATACTCTCGCGTGTGTGGCCCGATGATGTGAATGTGCTTGCGCGCAGCATCGATGTGAATATGGCGCGTCTACGCAAGAAATTAGGTGTATATGCAAACAATATCGTGTCGCGCAGTGGTTATGGATATTGCTTTGTGACTGATGTAAACTGATAAGTATGTCAAAGTTCATTACACGTTTCTTCCTGCCTGTTATGGCTCTCTTGCTGTTGTTGGCGGTGACGTTCCTCTACTATAACTATGAGAGGGCCAAGAGTGTTGCAGTGATGCATCAGCAGGGTGCCATGCGCAACATCAACGAAAGCGTGTATGACCTTATGCGTATGCGTGGCGACAGGCTTTTCAATGATTCCTGCGCTAACTACCTCAGACGCTATGTCTCGTATTACGACAAGCGCGGACTGCGTGTTACGCTTGTCGATTCGTCGACAGGAAATGTGCTGTTCGACTCATCTTTACCCGATGCCGCAGCCATGGAGAACCATAGAGCCCGTCCCGAGGTGCAGCAGGCATTGGCAGAAGGCTACGGTTACGATCAGCGCCGTGTGTCGTCATTGGATAGTGAGGAGTATTTCTATGTGGCCACCTATAGCCCTGAATTCAGCTTTGTTGTGCGCAGTTCCCAGCCTTACGCCTTTGCTATGGAAGAGGAACGCACCGACGATCTCTTCTTTATTCTTCTGGCAGGTGTGATAATAGTTGTGGTGCTCTTCATCATCTACCGTATCATAAAGGTTGCCGGCGGTGCGGAGTTTGCCACTCAAAAGCTGCTGCAGCATCTGCGTACGGCCCAAGAGGGTGTGGCTGTGTTTGATGCCAAGCACCGTCTGGTGTTTGCCAATCCTCTTTTTAATGAGTATGCCGACTTTGTATCATCAAAGCATCTTGCCAAGGTCGAGGATATCCTCTTTCAGCCCGAATTTTCCAAGATAAAACGCTTTATTGACAATGACGGTTATATAAACAACAATCCACGCGAGACAACGCTGTCAAATACAATAGAGGTGTCAGGACGTGTTTTTGAACTACGTTGTGTGCTGTTCAATGACAAGGGATTCGAGTTGTCTATCAATGATGTCACAACGGCCGAGGAGCAGTCGCGTCTCAAGAGGCAGCTTACACAGAATATGGCTCATGAGTTCAAGACACCTGTATGCAGCATACAGGGATATCTTGAAACGATAATACAGAACTATCCCGACAATCTGAGCGAAGAGCAGCTGATGCACTTTCTGCAACGTTGCTATAGCCAAAGCAACAGGTTGAATTCTCTTGTACAGGATATATCGCAGCTCAATGAGATGACAAACGCTGTACAACGTGTGAACAAGGAACCGGTAAACCTGTCCCAGCTCGTAGCCGGAATGCTCCAGGAGGTCAATGACAAGCTTGTGGCGCTTGATATGAAAGTCGAGAACTCCCTGCCGCAGCAGCTGGTGATAAACGCCGACCCGTCGATGATTTATTCGATATTCCGTAATCTCGTCGACAACTCAATGGCCTATGCCGGTCATGGGGCGACAATAAGGATAGCCTGCTTCCGCACCGACGGACAGTTCTGCTATTTCACATTCTCGGACAACGGTGCCGGCGTGCCCGAAGAACATCTCGCACGTATCTTCGAGCGTTTCTACCGTGTCGACAAAGGCCGCAGCCGCAAACTCGGCGGTACCGGACTCGGTCTTGCCATAGTCAAGAACGCGATTGCACTGCACGGCGGTACAATCTCGGCCCGTAACGCTGCCGGTGGTGGTCTTGAGTTCGTCTTCAAGTTGCAGAGATGAGTCGTGTATAATGTATAATGTATAATGTATAATGTGTAATGTTGAATGTTGTAGTGGTTGACCGGTGTGTCAGCCCTCATTTTGTAAGTTTCTCCCCGTCTCCTCTAACGGGTACCCGACAAATGTGCAATGTTTTACGATTAATTATTATCTTTGCGGTAAACCGCGAAAATAGACTGCACTCGCAGTGAAATATCAAAGTGAACTTTGCCTATCTCACTCGTTTGTCACTATCTTTGCAACTGAAACAGGGGAGGCCGTGTGTCTCCTGTAATAATTATTTTATGGATAAGGTATCGGAAAACCCTTTCAAAAACCGAACAGGCGGCGACATGCCGCTGATGGTCGTTACGGCTCTCTTCGTGACACTCTATCTTGTGTCGAACGTGATGGCGGTCAAAGTAATCAGCCTCTTCGGGTATTTTTATTTTGATGCGGGAACAATTACATTCCCGTTTGCTTATATGCTCGGCGACGTGCTCACCGAGATATGGGGCTATCGTACAGCACGCAAGGTCATATGGATGACTTTTGTCTGCAACATTATTATGGTGCTCTGTACGCAGGTAGGTGTGTGGCTTCCCTCGCCTGACTATCTTGATGCAACGGCCGGGGCATACAACACAATCTTCACATATGTTCCGCGCATTGTGATAGGCTCGCTTGTGGGCTTCCTGTTGGGCGAACTCTCCAATGCATGGCTTATGGAGCGTATAAAAAAACTCACCAAAGGACGTCGTCTGTGGGTGCGCACTATCGGAAGCTCGGCAGTCGCTTATCTCTTCGACTCGTTGCCGTTTGTGCTGATAGCCTTTGCCGGTACACTCACTACCGAGGACCTTATGCTGATGATTGCCCTGCAGTATCTGATGAAACTATGCATAGAGGTGCTCTTCGGAACTCCTATGGCATATGCGGTGATAGTATTTCTCAAACGCAAGGTCCTGCGTGCCAATAACAATGGATAGGTATTCTCTTATACACACCAAGATGCCGCGGGAGTTCGTGCTCCTGCAAGGAACCGGATGCCGTTGGCACCGCTGTGCTTTCTGCGACTATCACGCCGATGTCAGTGATAATCCTTTTAATGTCAACCGCCCAGTGCTTGAGCGTGTCACGGGCGAATATGGTGTGTTGGATGTCATAAATTCAGGTTCGGCAATGGAGCTCGATGATGATACGTTGGAACTGTTGAAGAGGGTGGTGCACGAAAAGGGTATACATACACTCTGGTTCGAGGCGCATTATATGTACCGCAACCGGCTTGCCGCTTTTGCAGAGCAGTTCGCTCCAGCAAAGGTGAAGTTCCGTTGTGGTATCGAGAGCTTCTGTCCCGAGCAGCGCGCCCGCTGGAACAAAGGGGTGCCGGCATCTGTGACAGCAGAAGATGTCGCACGCCATTTCCATGGTGTGTGCCTGCTTTGCTGCACCGCGGATGATTCGCGTGAGCGCATAATTGCCGACATTGAGACCGCGCGACGTCACTTCGAGTATTTCAGTGTGAATGTTTTCTGTAACAACGGCACGGTGGTAAAGCGTAATGATGAACTGGCGCAGTGGTTTGCAAAGGAGATGTATCCTGTGATAAAGGATTATCCCGGAGTTGAGGTTCTGCTCAACAATACAGACCTTGGAGTAGGGTGATAACGTTTAACGATTAACGATTAACGAGAATCGCTAATCTTTAATCGCTAAACGTTAACCGTGCCCCAGCGCCCACTAAAGACCTTAAGGACTTTAAAGACCCATAGGACCTTATAAACCGGCGCTCTCTTACGCATTAAACATTTCCTCGGAAAGACCTTACTCCTCAAAGTCATATTCATCGTCTATGTAACTTGCTCCGTCGCTGTTATAGTCGTCGTACGGCTCTTCGTCAACGTCCTCCGGCTCGTCGTAAAAGTCGTCATTGTACTCGTCGTCATCGTATAACAGAGCATAATGGCAAGGCTCTGCCCCGCGTGATATCATATAATGGTACTCCATATTATTCCTTTTAGGGTGATTACATATTGCACTTTCTCTCTTCGCAGCCCGAGTGGTTCCTTGTGGTGCTGCGGTGTCTTATTCTCTCACGGCTGAAGAAATTGCTGTTGTCTACTCTCGACAACAGACCGTTGCGGTACTCGCTGAAGGAGGCAATGCCGCGCCTTGCTACCCCGCTGTCCATAGCTGCCTGTGCCACAGCGGAAGAAACCTCTGTCAGCAGTCTTTTGTCGCCCATCTTGGGCAGCAGATACTCTTGTCCAAAGGTGAGCTTCTTGCCGTATTTCTTCTCAATCTCCTTGTCCGCAGGCTCTCTCGCTATCCGTGCTATGGCTTTTACTGCAGCCAACTGCATCTGCGTGTTGATGGTGGTTGAGAGGGTGTCCATCGCACCGCGGAACAGGTAGGGGAATATGAGCGAGTTGTTTATCTGGTTGGGCTTGTCGGTACGCCCTGTGGCAATTATTGCATCGGGACGTATCCTGAGTGCGTGGCTGTACTCGACCTCCGGTGTGGGGTTAGCCAATGCAAATATGATGGGGTTGTCTGCCATGGTCTCAAGGTCGGTGTCGGTGAGCAGGTTGCCCCTGGACACTCCAATGAACACATCTGCATTGGTTATTGCCTGTGATAGGGTGGTGAGCGGTGTCTCAATGGCGAGTTCTCTCTTCAGGCTGTTGAGGTCGGCGCGGCTGCTGCTTATGACACCTTTGCTGTCAACCATAATGATATTTCCCTTTTCTGCTCCAATGCTTTTCAGCATTCTGGCGGTGGATATTCCGGCAGCCCCTGCACCGCAGATGACAATCTTTATATCTGCAATATTCTTGCCTGTAACCTCACAGGCGTTCATGAGTGCCGCTGTAATTACTATAGCCGTGCCGTGCTGGTCGTCGTGCAGCACTGGGATGTCGAGCAGCTTGCGTAGCCTCTCTTCTATGTAGAAACATTCGGGAGCCTTTATGTCCTCTAAGTTTATTGCACCGAAGGTGGGTGCCAGAGCCTGTATTGTAGTGACGAGCTTGTCTGGGTCCTCCTCGCTCAGTTCAATGTCGAAAGCATCAATGTCGGCAAGCACCTTGAACAGCATCGCCTTACCCTCCATCACGGGCTTTGATGCCACAGCCCCCACGTTACCTACACCCAGCACCGCGCTGCCGTTGCTCACTACAGCCACAAGGTTGCCCTTGTTGGTGTACCTATAGGCCCTCCACCGTTCCGCGTTTATCTCCTTTACCGGTGCAGCGACGCCCGGAGTGTAGGCGAGTGAGAGGTCGTCAACGCTGTCGAATGCCTTTGTGGGGGTTGTCTCCATCTTGCCTGCTCTCTCCTTGGAATGGTACTCCAATGCTTTTTTCTCCAGCTCTTTATCCATTGCCTTTTTATTTTACAGAACAATTATATGGCTCTTTTAGTTCCTCCTTTGTTCCCATTTTTGCTATCTGCTTTTTGGGCATTTCGCGTTAATGTTATATCTTCGCATTAAATAATGTTTTTATGGAGAATTTTTTGGAATTATTGAAGAACAGACGCAGTTCGCGCGTCTTTACCGATGAGCCTGTCAGTCAGGAGGATGTATGTTCTCTGATGAAGGCCGCTCTTATGTCGCCGTCAGGACACCGCATCAACCCCTGGGAATTCATTCTGGTGGAGGACAAGGCAATGCTCAAGAGCCTTTCTGTCTCCAAGGAACACGGTGCAGGCTTGCTTGAAGGTGCAGCCATGGCAGTTGTCGTGGTGGCCGATACCGAGAAGACCGATGTCTGGATTGAGGATTGCTCGATAGCGACTATACTTATCCAGCTGGCAGCCGAAGAACTCGGCCTCGGCAGCTGTTGGGTGCAGATACGCAACCGTAAGGATGCCGGTGGTGTGCTTGCTGCCGATAACGTGAAGTCTCTTCTCGATATTCCTGCGAACTATGCCGTGCTTTCAATTGTGGGTATTGGCCACAAGGCCCGTGAGACAAAGCCTTTCGACGAAGAGAAGATGCAGTGGGAGAAAATTCATATAGGAACTTTCGGTGGAAAATAAAAGGATAGTACTTGTGGGCGCCGGCAATATGGCCACATCCCTTGCCATGGCGCTGAAGAAGAGCGGCAACGCGCCTGTTGCCGTCTGGAGCCGCACACTCTCTTCAGCCGAGCTGTTGGGTAGCCTTGTCGGCTGTATGTATACCAATGAACTGTCGGCGCTGCCTGCAGCCGATGTCGTAATAATATCCGTTGTTGACAGCGCTCTGCGCGAGGTCGCTGCAAAAGTGTCGGCCCTCTTCCCCGATGCTCTTGTCCTGCATACCGCCGGCAGCATACCAATGTCGGCACTTGCCGATGCCGGTGCATCGCGCTACGGCGTCTTCTATCCTATGCAGACAATGAGCAAGCATAATATAGTGCCGTTCGACAATGTGACAATCTTCATTGAGAGCCACTGCGACGAGGACACCGCATATCTCAATTCGCTTGCATCATCGTTGAGCACAAAGGTTTCATATGCCTCAAGCGAGCAACGTTGCTATCTTCATGTGGCAGCGGTATTTGCCTGCAATTTCCCCAATGCGCTCTACTGTATGGTTGCCGAGCTCCTTGAGTCAAAGAACCTTCCGTTCGATTCAATGCTGCCTCTCATTGACGAGGCGGCCCGCAAAGTACACAACATGTCGCCTCTGTCGGCGCAGACAGGCCCCGCAAAGCGCGGCGACCACAATGTGATGAATGCCCATAAGGCAATGCTCAATGATGAACTTGCTTCAATATACGAGTCAATGAGCAACTATATATTAAAAAGGAACAATCAATAAACCTATGATAAACTACGACCTAAAAAAGATTAGAGCCCTTATCTTTGATGTTGACGGAGTGCTCAGCCGCGAGACAATATCGATGTATCCCAGTGGTGAGCCCATGCGTACCGTGAATATCAAGGATGGCTATGCCCTCCAGCTTGCCGTTAAGGCCGGCTTCCATGTGGCCATCATCACAGGTGCCCGCACCGAGGCTGTGAAAGTACGTTACAACGGCCTTGGAATAAAAGACGTATACACCGGCGCATCCATAAAAAAAGATTGTCTCGAGGAGCTGATGCTCATGTACGACCTCAAGCCCGAAGAGATGCTTTACATGGGTGATGATATTCCCGATTATGAGGTTATGCAGATATGTGGTCTCCCTGTCTGTCCTGCTGATGCAGCAATGGAGATAAAACAGCTTTCAAAGTACATCTCCCCTATAAACGGTGGCGAAGGCTGTGGGCGCGACGTGATTGAACAGGTGATGCGTGCGCAGGGGAAGTGGATGGATGAGGCGAATGCGTTCGGCTGGTAATTTATTTTGGTTCACTAAAAAGGCATCTGCTGCGTTATGCTTGTTTTTGTAAATGGTCATTTAGGTCTACTAAACTCCCATTTGCAAAAACTGCGCAAGCCTTGCATATGCACTTTTTATTAAACCAAAATTTACGATAAAAAGGCTACATCTTTCCACTTTTAACCCCACTTCGTGGGCTTGAACCTTGGCCGCGCTCGCTGTGAAAGCTCAAGTAAACTTGGCTTTCGCTCGCTTGCACAAGCTTTCATCTTTCATCTTTCATCTTTCATCTTTCCACTTTTAATACTATGCTTGAAAACTTGAAAAAATACAGAATAATCCTTGCATCGGCATCACCGCGCCGCAAGGAACTTATGCAGGGCCTGGACCTTGATTTCGAGGTGCGTCGCCTGCCCGATGTCGATGAGTCGTTCCCTGCGTCGCTGCAGGGTGGTGACATTCCTCTTTACATATCAAAGAAGAAGGCCGATGCTTACCGTCCTTTCATGGCTGCCGATGAACTTGTAATTACAGCCGACACCATTGTCTGGCTCGACGGCATTGCTCTTGGAAAGCCTGCCGATGAGGCCGATGCGCGCCGTATGTTGCGAAATATGTCAGGAAAAACGCATCAGGTGTTCACGGGCGTTACAATAACCACCAAAGGGGAACAGCGCAGTTTCGTGGCGCAGTCCGATGTTACTTTTGCAACCCTTGATGATGATGAGATAGAGTATTACATCGCGAAGTATAAACCTATGGACAAAGCCGGATCATACGGTGCCCAAGAGTGGATAGGTTACATTGGCATGTCGAATATTGTGGGCTCTTATTTCAATGTCATGGGCTTGCCGGTACAGAGGCTTTATAATGAACTGAAACACCTTCGGTAGCCTTGACTTTTTTTTGGTAACCATGTAAAATAAAATTTGCTCATAAAAAAATGAAACTTTTTTTTGATGTGAGCATACTTTGCCGTATCTTTGCGTGTCCAAAGGTATATGTTTTGGACATTGAAATGAGGTCGCTTTTTTTGTCGGTTCCGGGCTGTTTTGTTTAGATTTTTTTTTAACCGCCTAACCTGATAAAAACCAGGCACTTCTTTGTTTAAGTATAACAAATCTTAAATTATATGGCTGAAACAAAATTCATCTTCGTTACCGGTGGTGTTGCTTCATCACTTGGAAAGGGTATCATCTCTGCATCCATCGGCAAACTCTTGCAGGCGAGAGGATACAAGGTTACAATCCAGAAATTCGATCCGTACATCAATGTCTCTCCAGGTACACTTAATCCACAGGAGCATGGTGAGTGTTATATCACAATAGACGGTCATGAGGCTGACCTTGACCTCGGTCACTATGAACGTTTTACCGACATCAAGACTACACGCTGGAATACTTTTACAACAGGCCGCATCTACAGTGAGGTCATTGAGAAGGAGCGTCGTGGCGAGTATCTCGGCAAGACAGTTCAGGTTATCCCTCATATCACAGACGAAATCAAGCGCAAGATGAAGCGTGGCAGCACAAAGGAGAAGCTTGACTTTGTGATTACAGAAATCGGTGGTACCGTCGGCGATATCGAGGGCTTGCCGTTCCTTGAGGCTATCCGCCAGTTGAAGTGGGAGCTTGGCCGTCGCGCAGTGTGCGTGCACCTTACATACGTTCCTTACCTCTCCGCAGCAGGCGAGCTCAAGACAAAGCCGACACAGCACTCTGTAAAGCAGTTGCAGAGCCTGGGTATCCAGCCCGACTGTCTTGTCTTGCGTGCCGAGCACAAGTTGAGCGTTGGTCTCTGCAAGAAGGTGGCAAGCTTCTGTAATGTAATGCCCGACTGTGTTGTACAGAGCCTTGACGTGCCTTCAATCTACGAGGTGCCCATCAAGATGCAGGAGCAGGGTCTTGACGCTGCAATCCTCCGCCTCACAGGCGAGGAGGTTGGTGAGACTCCCGAGATGAAGCCATGGCGCACATTCGTTGAGCGCCGCAACAATGCAAAGCGCGTAATAAACATCGGTCTTGTTGGTAAGTACGACCTCCAGGATGCATACAAGAGTATCCATGAGAGCCTCAGCCAGTGCGGTACATACAATGACTGCAAGATTAAGCCTCACTTCATCAACAGCGAGAAGATTACAGAAGAGAACGTTGCACAGATGCTCAAGGGCATGGACGGTTATATCATCTGTCCGGGCGTTGGTCCACGCGGTTTCGAAGGTAAGGTTATTGCTGCAAAGTATTGCCGCGAGAACAACCTCACCACATTGGGAATAGGTCTCGGTATGCAGGTGATGGCAATTGAGGTTGCACGTAACATCCTGGGTCTTGCCGATGCCAACAGCTACGAGATGGACGACCAGACAAAGAACCGTATAGTAGACATCATGGAGGACCTCAAGAGCGTAGGCAATCCATTCGGTACCATGCGTCGTGGCGGTTATGACACTGTAATCACAAAGGGTAGCAAGGCGAATGCAATCTATGGTGCCGAGAGAATCACCGAGCGTCACTATCACCGTTACGAGATTAACGTGGAGTATCTTGACGAGCTTGTAAAGGCAGGTCTGGCATGTACCGGTATCCACCCCGAGAGCGGTCTTGTTGATATTGTGGAGTACCCTGCAAACGACTGGTATGTAGGTGTAATCTATGAGCCGCAGTACTCAAGTACAGTGCTTCATCCGTCACCGGTTGTCATGGATTTTGTAAAGAATGTTGTAGCCCGCAAGGGATAAGCAATAATATATAATGTAATAGAGCGGGAGAGTGTAATATATGCTCTCCCGCTTTGCTTGTGTGAATTTGGGAATTTAATAATATTTATGCACCATAAGCAACAGATCATATCCGAGATTTCTCGTCGCTGCGCTCTGTCGAAATGACAAAATATGGTTTTGTTATCGGCAGAAATCAGATTCTTATAGTTTTGTATCGGATATGAGTCTGTAGAGTTTGTTATTCCTGCAATAAGAATATTATATTTGCACTAAAGCTTGGATTTGCAAAATTCATAATTATGAAAACGTTCTTATATTCTATTCTTTTATTAAGCATAGTTGCTTGCAGTGGAAATAAACCTCAAGGTGTAGATGTTGCGGGTATTACCCCGTCGCCCTTTGTGGGTTATTGGGTTAACGTCGGAGTCAATGATACTGTGCAGAATATCTCCTTGCGCATTGGCGAACGCAATGACTCTTTGCTGATATCCTTTTATTGGGAAAGGGAAGAACCTTTTTACATGACGGGAAATCCAATGAACGATACCGTTGGAGAGATGATACCGCAGGCTTGTATTGCTGTCCCCCAAAACGGGAATAAGGCGGCAGGTAATATCGTGAATCAATATTTTAGTGTGTTTCAGAATTACCCCCGGAATGAATATTATCCTCTCTGTCTTGAACTTAAATCACTTGATACACTTACTTTCAAGATAGATGGCAACGTGAACTACTGGCCCGACAGCGCTATCCTTGTCCGCAAGAGCAGCGAGAACTCTGTTTTTTCGACAAAGGTCGTTGAATTGTATAAGGAGCATTATAATATACCCGATACGGAAGTCACTGGTACAAACAAATTTGATATAACAGGTATTGAACCATCTCCTTTTATTGGTAGATGGGAGTGGACTGAAAATGGACCTTGGCAGGTTTTCTACGTATATGTAGCTGAAAGGAACGATTCTCTCCTCATTGCTCCCGGTGGTGTCTTCCTGGGTGGGTACAGAATACAGAACGCAGAATATGATGAAGAAGACAGACTCTTTCCCCAAGCATTTCTTCAACTGCCAAAGAGTGAAAATAAAGCAGTAGGATATTTTGCGGCCGATGAAATTCCGTTCGCAGGAAAATGCAACTGCGGGGTATCTTTGGAACTGTTCAGCAATAATACAATGCTGTTTAGGACAGGGGAATCCATTGGCTTTTGGCCCGACAGCGCGGTAATGGTGCGTGCAAGCAGTGAAGCTCCTGTTTTCAGGTGATAGCAGTTTGGGTTGATGCTGTTTAAAATTTCTACTAAAATTCACAGAACATTCTTTAATTAAAGTTCGCAGTGCTCCTCTTGAAGACTCCTCCGTCACAGCGCTTTGCTTGTGCCACCTCCTCTATAAACAAAGGAGGACTCAAGTCTTTTATTTTAAAGAATTACTTGAAATACAAGTTCACAGTCCTCCTCTTGATTTAAGAGGAGGGGGACCGCTTGCGGTGGAGGAGATTGATGATTGTTTGCTTTATTTCCTAACCCTTTTTGTGAGGGTTTGTTGAAAGACTCCTCCGTCGCTGCGCTTCGCTTGTGCCACCTCCTCTATGAACAGCAGAGGAGCCCACTATATTGCAACAAGTTGCAATCCTGAGGGGGTAGAAAAGCTAAGGAGTGCACTCATTTGCAAAATATTTTGCCTCGTTAACTTTTATTAACTCTAAAAATTTCTTTATCAACTAAGAATTATAGTTCTTTGTTGTGTCAACTATAACGCATAGTTGACGCACGATGTTTTTTGTAGTTTAATTACGAAGATATATTATGAAGAATCTTACAAAAAGAGAAGAGGAACTCATGAAGCTCTTTTGGGAGAAAGGTCCCATGTTCGTTAAGGAGATTATCCCTTTGCTTGATGACCCGAAGCCGCACTTCAATACAATATCTACCATTGTGCGCGGCCTTGAGGCAAAAGGTTTTGTTGCGCACGAGGCTTTCGGCAACACTCACCGTTACTATGCGGCAGTGAGCGAGAGCGAGCACGGCAAGCAGACGCTCGGCAGTGTGGTGAACCGCTTTTTCGGCAGTTCTTACATCAATGCGGTATCTTCGCTTGTGAAAGAGGAGAAAATCTCTATCGAAGAGCTCAAGAGTCTCATTGACCTTGTAGAAAACCAGGATAAATAACTTTTTACCCACTCCTTTGTTATGACTGCATTCCTTATCTATGTTCTCAAGTCGGCGCTTGTGCTTGCGCTGTTGGTGTCGCTGTTCATGATTTTCATGAGCCGTGAGACTTTCCACAGAGTGAACCGTTATATAATGCTCTCCATTGTGTCCATCGCCCTATTGCTGCCGGCTGTTAACCTTGGCATTGAATCTCCGTTCAATGGGTTGGGTGATGCCATCAAGGAGTATCTTGCAGCGGAAGAACCTTTGCTCGCTGCTGATACCTGTTCCATGCCTGTTCATATGGCAGCCTTTGATGAGCTGCCCGTGTTGCCTGAGGCCCCTTTGGGCGTTCCGTCGGTTATTATGCCTGTTGAGGAAGAACCTTTCAACTGGTTGTTGCTTGCAGCGGTGGTATATTTTGCAGGTGTGGCGCTGCTTGTGGTGCGTCAGGTGGTGATGTATGTTCAGGTAGCACGCATGATAGCACGCGGCAGGGTGGTGGATGCCTCAATGTATGGCTGCAAAGGAATAAGCCTCAGGGTACACCGCGGCAAGGAGAAACCGTTCAGCTGGTTCCGCTGGGTAGTGGTGAGCGAGAATGACCTTGCTGAGGGCGCACGCGAGATACTTATACATGAGACTGCCCATGCGCATGCCGGCCACTCATGGGATATTGTGCTTGCCGACGCAGTGATAATAATGCAGTGGTTCAACCCGCTTGCGTGGATAATGAAGAACAGCCTGAAGGATATACACGAATTCGAGGCCGACGAGGCCGTCATCAATTCGGGTGTCAATGCGAAACAATACCAGTTATTAATCATAAAAAAAGCCGTTGGCGCAAGGCTCTACTCTATTGCCAACAGCTTTAATCACAGTTTAACTAAAAAACGTATCACTATGATGTGTAAAGAAAAATCAAAGAAATGGAGATGTGCAAAGGCTTTGTACATCGTTCCGGTGGCTGCCATTGCAGCACTTGCGTTCACCACTGTTGAACCGGTAAATGCAGCAGAGAGTGAAACACTCCCCAAAGGTAGTGAAATTATTGCTAACAACGAAAAGGAAACTGCAGAAAATTATGTGCAGCAACTTCCTGACGGTGATGACAAGGTCTATCAGGTATGCGAGAATGCACCTGCGTTTCCGGGCGGCACGTATGCAATGTATAAGTATCTTGCCGACAATATCAAATATCCCGCCGACGCAAAGGCTGCCGGCAAGGAGGGGCGTGTTATTGTGCAGTTTGTAGTAAGAAAGGACGGCTCGGTTTCAGATGTTTCGGTGGTTAGAAGTGTAGGCAATGTGTCACTCGATAATGAGGCAGTACGTGTAGTCTCCTCAATGCCAAAATGGAGTCCCGGAACACAGGGCGGCAAGCCTGTGAACGTTCAGTATACCTTGCCTGTTCAATTCAAGTTGTCCGATGGCAAGATAAACAATGAAAAGAGAGAGAATGAGAAGAAAGATTATGGGACTGTAACAGGAGATGGCATTGTGGGCAATCCGAGTCTCATTGTCAATGGTCAGAAGGTGGATGCACCGTTTACGCAAATAGCGGATAATTATGTTGTTTTTGAGGGTTCTGCTAATGTTTCTGTTATCCTTGACGGCGAACCATATGAGGGCAACCCGAAAGACTTGGATCCCAAGACGATTGAGAGTATAACAGCAATAGGTGCAGATAAACTGTCGGCTGATGATATCAAGAAATACAATGCAAAGGACAAGGATGGTATAATATTCATTACAACATCTTCCGGTTCCCATGCCGGCATTGTGGGCAATCCCACTCCTGTAGTCAATGGCAAGAAGGAGGATCCTCCGTTTACAGTAGACTTTAATGTTGAGGAACGCACTGCCGATGGAGAGAAAATCTATCAGATATGCGAGAAGGCACCTGAGTTCCCTGGGGGAATGGCGGAACTTATGAAGTGGCTCCGCATGAATGTCAGATATCCCAAGGCTGCACGTGACATAAACGGCCAAGGTCGAGTCTTGGTGAGATTTGTTGTCAGGGCCGACGGCAGCATTTCAAATGCCGAAGTGGTGAAGTCTGACTTCTCCTCTGATTATTCCGAAGTCTCGCATGCAGAGCAAACTGCGAAAGAAATTGAACGTTACAAGACTGGTATAGAACGTATCGAGAACGATTGTAAAGAACTTGAGCAGCACATTGAAGAGTGGAAAAATAAGTTGGCGGTCCTTGAAAAGGATGGTACCTCGGAAAATATTCTCAATCGCCGTCGCGAAGAACTGGAGGAGGTACAAAAGCTTCTGGAAGATGAGAGGGCGAAAATTGTGATAATGAAACGTACACTTGCGCAGAAGGAGGAGATGCTGGCCAATTCAAAGAATGAACTTGATAAGATTATGGTTACCACATTCAAGAACGAGAAAGGCGAGGTGATGAGTACTGATGAGGTTGTGGCACTGCGTGCCGCTGCTGAAAATGCTCTCAAGGATGAGGCTGTGCGTGTAATTATGGCAATGCCCAAATGGAACCCTGGTACTCAAGGCGGCGAGGCTGTTAATGTAAGCTATACATTGCCTGTAATGTTCCGTTTGAGATAAGCCTCACGTGTGTTTAACTTTATATTGATTATCGGATTGTATGTTTCAAAAAAGAATATATTTTGTCTCCTTGACCGTGGCGGTTGCTCTTTTGTGTTCCGGTTGCGCAGCATTACACAAGAATGTATATCTTCCCGATAATAAAAAAGGCACAAGTGTGGTGACGCAATGGAACTCCAACGGGGATTACAATATAAAAGGAAAAACCTTTGTATTGTCCCCTGCCGATGATTCAATAGCCGCGGACGACATGGACTTCTGTACATTTGCCCGGCTTGTGGAGAAATCACTGCTCTTCTCCGGAGCAATAAAGGCAAGTGAGGGACAGGCATGTGATATGCGTATTATGTTGGATTATAAATCTTGCAGCAATTCGGGTATAAAAGAGACGCTCCCCAACAGCAAGACCTCACCATTGTCATCGGCCGGGTACATATCTCCGACATATGCTTACCGGGCAAGCATGGGCATAATAACAAGAACAACGGAATATAATCATTATGTGAATATGTATGCCTTGGACAGTGCGAACAGCGAATCCAACGACACGCTCTGGAGCATAAAGGCATATAGCTTGGGAACGCCGGAGCAACTGCACGAGGTTATGCCGTTTGTCGCATATTCCTTAAGAAATGAGTATGGCTTGAGCAGTAAGGGTACAAAAAAGGAGAGTGTCTTCTCGCATGACTATATGTTCAGGCTGTATTACAAGAATTTCCTTAATCAGCCAAATGTCACCGACTGGCCGGAATGCAGAAACAGTGACGATGATTTCAAAGTGGCTTTTGTTGCGGAATATGATGACGAGACGTTTGTGTGTATAAGAAAGAGTAATGGGGAAAAAGGCTACTACTCTTTCGGACCGTCAATCTATCTTGATGTGGATGGTGAAAGGTTCCCGGGAACGGTGGTGAATACCGATTATTCTTTGGGCGATAAAGTGTGGAACGAATATGGAACAAGGTACTTTGTGTTCCGTTTTCCCGTGAATGTGGCGCATGAGCCGGTAATAGGTATGTACGACGAGGATAAACGTGGAAAGAAAGGCATGGAGTGGCAGGATATCCGTCTAAAGTAACAGTTTATTATAATCAAATATCTTCTGAATTATGTCAAGACACTATCATTTGTTGGCTGTGGCCTTTGCTGCAATAATGGCAATGGGCTGTTCTAATGAGCGTAAAGATGCTGCTGTCGCTGAGAATGCAGCTGTTACCGTTGTCAATAAGGACACTGTTGTAAAGAAACTTCCTGCCGAAGCTGTCCCTTTCAGCTACACGCGTCATATTTGCTTTGATGTGATGTTACGCGATTCGGTTCCTGCACGCATGATATTCGATACAGGTGCCAACAATCTGCTGCTCGACTCGGCATTCTATGCTTATCATTTTGCTGCAAACGGCAATCTGCGCAAGGCTATGCTTGGCGGAGCAGGCAACGGAATGGAAATGGCAAACATCGACGCAAGCGGCTGGAGCTACTGTGTTGGCAATAAGTCACATACTGAACAGATGGCGGTGGTGCTTAATCTACGTAAGATAGTTGGTGATAATGTCGATGGCCTGTTCGGCTTGCCGTTCATGCAGGGCAAGCGAGTGGAATTCAATTATGCCGACGGCTATATGCGTTTCCTCACAGCAGGCGAGGAGATTGCCAATGACTTTTTGCGTGTTGATTGCAAATGGCTCGGCAACAAGAAAGAGCGTATAATTTTGCCGCTATCCATAGCATTCGCTGACGGTTATACCATTAACGGAGATTTCCTGCTCGATACCGGTATGCCCGGTACGTTGTCACTCAACAGCACCACGGCCAAGAAGCTGAAAGCCAAAGGGGTGCTTGATGATGCCGGCAAGTTTGTTTATACAGTAGGTGGTATAGGCGGTTCGGCTGTGCAGAATGATATTTGTGCCTCGCAGATAACTGTCGCCGGCCATGCGCTGAACGATGTGCGTATCAACTGTTCCGAGAACAGTCAGGGCTCATTGGCCGATGATAGCTACGCCGGACTTGTAGGCAATGGATTATTTGAGCGCTTCGATGTGGTCTTTGATTTTGCTGAGTGGGTAATCTATCTCCGTCCGAACAGGAACTTCGCTGCACCGCAACCGAACTATTTCGGCATAGCCTTTACACCTATGGCCGACCATTGGATTGTGAACGGTCTGTTGGAGGGTGGTAATGCCGCAAAGGCCGGCCTGCGCCGTGGCGACCGCATTGAGGCCATCAATGGTATCAGGGCTACAGACAGCAATGCCTCTTCACTTTATCCGCTCCCCGAAAAGCTGACATTGGCAGTGATGCGTGACGGGAAAATTGTGGAGATTAGTGTGCAAAAAGAGTAACCGGTGGAGTATTGGTGGGGTGTTAAACTTTTTTAACAGGTTTTTTTGTAACAAAGGACGTTTTTTTACGTCTATTAGATAAAACGTAGAATTAAGTGAACTTTTGAAAAAAAGAACAGCCAGGTTGGTGGTTCTCCTGGCTGCCGGGTACGCTGCATGCGATGTTCTGTCGCCCCTATCGCGAAGGTGCATTAAACGTAGATACAAAATTATTAAATAAGGAACATTCTGCATGTGGCGTACCCTTTATTTTATCTCGGTTAACTTAATTTAACAATCGGGGGGGTGAAATGGAGAAATGCTTATCTTTGCATGACCGGAATTTTTTCATATCAGGTCTACTGATTTTGCGAATATATACTTTTTTTAAAAATAGTTTTAAAATTATTTGGAAAGTAGATTATTGGTGTTTTATATTTGCAGTGCACTGATAAACTAATACACTATGATTGGAGTAGAGAAGCATAATTTTTCTTATTTAAACCTGCGTGAGATAAATAAGACACTTTTAACATTGCTATTAGCATTCATCAGTTTGAGTGCAAGTGCGCAGAACTTTGCCGTGCAGGGCAGGGTGGTGGATGCCGAGAATGTTGCCGAGGGACTTCCCTCGGCAACGGTGCGTCTGCTCAAGAACGATACAACAGCCGTTGCCGCAGCTCCCACAGATGCCGACGGGCGTTTTGACATTAAGGCAAAGAGTGCCGGAAAGTATATATTGGAGGTCTCTTTTGTGGGTTGCGAGACAATGAAGAAAAAGGTTGAACTCACAGCAAGGCGCCCTGTTGTGAAGCTCGGCGACCTTATGCTGGCGCGCGATGTCCTGCTCGACGAACTGCAGGTGACAGGCCTTGCGCAGGAGCTCACGATAAAGGCCGATACATTCATATACCATGCCAATGCCTTCCGTGTGCCCGAGGGCTCAACCATTGCTGCCCTCATCAAGCAGATGCCCGGTCTCACCATGGATTCCGAGGGTAATCTCACTTTCCAAGGCAAGTCTGTCAGCTCGATTCTTGTCAACGGCAAGCCTTTCATAGGCGATGCCAACACCGCAATGTCCAACATTGTGAGCGATGCTGTACAGGACATAGCCGTGTACGAGAAGACCGATGAGGAGAAGGAGTTTGCCGGTATACACGACACGGACAAGGCTACTGTTGTCGACCTCAAGATAAAGAAGGAGTACCAGTCGCAGTGGAACGTAAATGCCAACCTCGGTGGCGGAACGCACAGCAAGTATATGGCAAAGGTCTTTGCCTCCAACTTCACCGACAGGCGCCGCACGGCTGTCTATGCCCAGGTGAACAATATAAGCGAGAATCAGGTTGCCGATGAGAACGGCAACTGGCATAACGACACATGGGGGGCTATGGGCCTCTACACCTACCGCAAGGCTGGCGCCATAATGTCGTGGGACAACGGCCGCAAGAACACCGAGGCGGGTCATCTTGAGATGGATGCAGAGGTTGAGGTGGGTCACGACGGCGGAAACAATGACGAGATAAGCAATGTGGAGTATCTCCTTGGCACTGCCGGCAGCCACTACTCCTATCAGCGCTCGCAACGTTACGGCCGCAACAGGGATATTGACTTCAGGGGCAGCATGACATTCAACATCGACACGTTGAACCGTATCACGGCATCACTTTCTTACGTATACAATGACAGCCGTAATGATAATGTATCAAACCAGTCGACATATTCTGCCATAGCAGATTTTGCCAACCCGGAGAAGGGACTCGTCGGCGATAATGTAAGCGAGGAACTCAAGGCATTGGGAATAAACTCCAATACTGCGCAGACATTCTCAACGGGTCGTAACAATATGTTCAGAATAGATGTCCACTATGTACATCGTTTCAGGAAAGAGGGTTATTCGCTCACTGCTGATGTCCGGTACAACACAAACAGCAACAGGAGTTACAGTGATGGACTCACCGACTACCGTTATTTCAACAGCAATACTCCCGGTGTCGTGGACCGCCGTTACAGTGTAACACCGTCAAATAATAGCGACTTTGCGGCGAATGCAACATTGCAGGGTGCATTCAACAAGAACATACAGTTTGTGGTCTCATATGACTACAACCGTACGAAGAATGACAATGCATACGACATCTACAGGCTCGACCGTTACCCCTATTATTCACAGCCTGGCCTTCATTTGGGCGTGCGTCCATCGACAGCCGACTCGCTTGCTGCAGTAATAGACGTTGCCAACAGCCTCTATTCGGAGACAACTGAAGAGGTTCATAGGTTAGATGCCGCTCTCATTGGTGTGTGGGAGAAATTCGAGGCGAATGTGAGTGCTCCTGTCCAGTACAAGGACGAGACACTGTTATATAAAAGGAACGGCGTGACACATTCTCCTTCGCGTGGATATTTCGAGTGTACCCCGCACGCCCGCATCAAGTGGAAGCCCGTGAAGAACGGTGAGGTATCGCTGACGTACTACGGATATTCCCGCCGTCCCTCAATGCTTGAGCTGTTGCCCATCACCGATACAAGCAACCAGATGATTGAAAGGGTGAACAACCCGGGGCTCAAGATACAGTGGAACAACCATTTCAATCTCTACAGCCGTTGGTTCAACGAGAAGCGTGGCGACAGCTACAGCCTTTATGCAAGCAGTGGCCTTTACAGTAACAATATCGTAGACATAATCGAGACTGACCCGCTTACCGGCAAGATGCGTCACACCAAGGACAATGTCAACGGCAACTATTATGTTTCTGTGGGTGCAAACACCGAACAGCCTCTTGACAAGGAGCGTCACTGGTCGTTGTTCGTAAGTGGTGCGTACAATATTAACCGCAGCAAGAACTATGTGGGAGCAATGGGTGACAAGCTCGGTCTCTCTGTAGTGCACAGCTATTCTCCACGTGCAGGCATGACCCTCAAATGGCGCAGCGGAATGTGGAGCGTGAATCTTGACGGACAATATACTGCCGAAATATCACGTTACGACGTTACTCCCGAACTCGATCAGGACGGACATACCTTTGAGTGTAGCCTGCAACCACAGGTAGACCTCCCGTTCGGAATGTCCATCAACACCTCCTTTATGCTCTTTGGCCGTCGTGGATATGCCGATGAGATAATGAACCACGACCAGTGGCTGTGGAACGCGACAATATCGCAGTCATTCCTCAAGAACAAGGCTTTGACCCTTCAGCTTCAGGCTGTGGATATATTGCACCAGCGTACAGCAGAATACAGCTTTGTACAGCCACACATGCGCTACTTCAGCCGTGAGAAGGTGTTCTTCAGCTATGTGATGCTTCACGCGATATACAGGTTCAATATCGGAGGGAAGTGATGTATAATGTTGTAGGGCGGGGTCAGCCCGCCCTGTGAATGTTTATTGTTTAATGTTGTAGGGGCAGGGGTCGGCCCGCCCAAGAAAACATTACAGCATTGTCATCCTGAGCAAAGCGAAGGATCTAAAGATATTGATGTATTATCACTGACAAAGAGATGTTTTACTACGCTCAACATGACAGCAACACGCAAACAACACAGTATTGTCATACAGGGCAAAGAATTTCAAAAAATCGCTGTGGTGAAGAGATTCTTCGCTTTGCTCAGAATGACAGAACCACAGAACCTGTCATGCTGGAACGAAGTGAAGCATCTAACACGCGGACTTGTCATCCCGAGCGAGTTAAACGACGAGGGATCTCAATAAATACGAAAGAAGAGATTCCTCACACATGGTTGACTTTGGCCCCTACGGGCGTCGATCTTCGATTCGGAATGACAGAACCGCAGGGGGCGGCCAGCCTTGTGAATGTTTAAAGTTTAAAGTGTGTGTGGGCCAATACACGAAATATAACTCTCCCTCTGTTTATACCTTAGATTTGCGCAAGATAAGAAAGATAAAGAAGAATGATTATATTTGCTTATGATGTTTAACTGATGTAAAGGA
>SUXN01000023.1 GCA_015060965.1 Bacteroidales bacterium
GGTCAGTGGCTTGAGATAAATTTCTCTTTCTGTTTTCATATAGTTCTTTTTTTTGTTTATTCTTTTCTTAAAAGGGTCAGGGGTTACAGGTGAGGGTTATGGGTAACCGCTGCTGTAAACCTTTATGCCTTTGTTGTTTATCTTAGTTGCTATTTTTTTTAAAGGGTTAAGGGTCAACAAGACCCTCTCCGAGGCTTTGCCTCTCGTCTCCCTAAAACAGGGAGACAATAGTTTTTTTTAACGGAAAGCTGCGGATACCCTTAACCTGTCATCCGTTGCCTTTAACCCATAATCCCTTAACCTTTCTCCCCTCACCCGCAGTCCTTTACAAAACGGTAATTTTTCTTTACGTTTACGGGTAACAAATCTCCCTGTTTTATACAGCAAAATCCGCCTCAGGGGTATCTGTGGCCTTTAAGTGGGCGTTAATCAAACAACTTTTGCAACCACTTGATATCCAAAAGAAAAACCCGTCTCTTTTGGAGGCGGGTAACAAACTGGTAACAAAAGATGAAATTAAAATTCAGCTACAGATGAAAACTATTTTTTGGTCATCAAAGACGTTTCCTTGCAAAAAGCGATTCACAAGGTATCTAATCAAGGCTTCAACGAAAACTCAAGAGTGCGTTTCCGGGTAACAAAACTGCAAAAAACGGGTAACAAACGGGTAACAAAATGTGTGAAATAACGTTTTAAAGGTTTAGGGGTTATAGGTGAGGGGTTATGGGAACCGTTGCTGTAAACCTTTATGCCTTTGTCGTTTATCTTAGTTGCTCTTTTTTTAAAAGGGTCAGGGGTTAATGAGACCCTCTCCGCACTGCTTCGCGAAGCTGATACACATTTAGCCCCTCACCGCTTCGCGGAGCTCCCCTTGATTACAAACAAGGGGAGCAGCTGTTTGTGTTTGGCGCCAAAGTTATAAGATCTTTAGGGTCTATAGTGGGAGCTATTTAAATCCGCAAGGTGGGGTTAAATTTGAAGTTATGGTTTTAGCTCCTCAGTCACTCCGTGACAGCTCCTCTTAATTACAAACAAGGGGAGCTGCTGTTTGTGTTTGGCGCCAAAGTTATAAGATCTTTAGGGTCTATAGTGGGAGCTATTCAAACGGCCAATTCAACCCTCTCCGCAACTCCGTTGCTTGTCTCCCTAATACAGGGAGACAATAGCTTTTATATTCCTCCCCCTGACACGCAGTGACTGATGGGTATGTTTCGCTAAACGTTAAGCCCGTTGGGCTTGAGCCTGCTCCCGCTCGGCATAATAAAAGCAAGCTTTTCCTCTACAATTAACTTTGTTGATTTTTCGTTCGCTCGTTGCAAGAGCTCAATCAAGCTTGGCTCTTACTTGCTACCCCTCACCCCTCACCCCTCACCCTTGACCCTTATATATAAATAAGGTATAGATTCAATCAACTTTTAATAGGGCTCTAAACTATCTTTTGTTTTTTGCTTTTTGTGGGGGCTTTTCTTGCGAGGATTGCTTTGATTTTAACACTGCGCTGTTAAATTTAATGTATTTTTATGCGGGTTTTATAAGTAACTTTTTGTTACTGATTTTAAACTTGTTTCAGATTTATTGGTCTTTATTGGTAGGTTAATCGTGATAAAAAGTCCAAAATGGATGAAAAAACAGCCGCTTTGTGCATTTTTTCTATAAAAAAGTTGGAACTTGTTAATATTTATATCTACATTTGCCGAAACGTATCATTTTGATTTTTTGCGTTTATTGCAATACTGCGGACAAAATGAACCTGGTAAAACGATTACTATGATAAAGAAATTACTGACTTTTGTGGCACTTTCAGCCGCAACTATTTTTACTGCAAATGCGCAGACTACACTTTTTCACAGTGACACAAACAATTCATTGCCATACCGTATTCCTGCCATTGTGCAGACAAGCAATGAGGATATTCTTGTCTTTGCGGATAAACGCTACGGCGGTGGTGATGTAGGACAGAATGGCTCAAATTCATCACGTATTGATGTTGTCTACAAACGCTTCTCTGGTAATACCTGGGGAAATGAGACTACTGTAAAGGCAGGTACCAATAGTTTCGGTTATGGCGATGTTGCTGTAGTAGCAGACCGTGAGAATCCTGCAGAGTTAGTCTTCTTTACAGCAGCTGGAAATATCTTCTTTACAAACTCAGAGAATAGCGACGGTAAAAGACTGCAATGTTATCGTTTCAATAGCAGTAATGGTGGTGCAACTTGGACTGAGGGTACAGATGTTACTAGTCAGGTTTATGACTTAGCTTCAGATTATACAGGTGCTTTTTTTAGCAGTGGACGTATTTGCCAAAGTTCGCAAATTAAGGTTGGTTCGCACTATCGCCTTTATGCGGCTCTATGTGTGGGTGAAACAACGGGCCTTATTTTTAAAAGTACAAAGACATATTCTTTGGTAATATACTCCGATGATTTCGGTTCAACATGGAATCTTTTGGGTACACAACCAGTTATTGGAGAAGGCGGTGACGAAGCAAAGTGCGAAGAACTTCCCAATGGAAATGTGCTTGTAAGCAGCAAAGGAAAGAGTACACGCTATTATAATGTGTTCAAATACAATTCTTTCCCGACTGCACCAAATACTGCGGACGGAAATTGGAGTGGGAAGGTCGACGGTTGTAGCTCGCAAGATGCAAATGGTACAAATGGTGAGTTGCTCTTGGTGCAGGCAAGCAAAAATGGTCAGAACTGTTATTTGGTTATGCAGACCATACCGGCGAACAGCACATCTGGCACAACCCGCAAAAATGTCACAATATATTGGAAAGAACTTGATACGACAGACCTAAACGATGCGTATCAGTTCTCAGGCGCATGGCCTAATACCAAAAGCCTGTCAGATACTACCTCATCATATTCTACAATGATTCAGCTCGCCGATGGTACAATAGCATTTGCGTATGAGGAAAACTATTATTCGATAAGCAAGGGTGGATATGATATCCAGTACAAGAACCTGAATATCTCGGACATTGCAACCGGTTATACCCTTCCGGTAATTGCTGCCCCTGTCATCAGTCCTGCGGGTGGCGAAGTAGAGAAGGGTACACAGGTTGAAATAACAGGCCCAACGGGTGCTACAATCTACTATACAACAGACGGCAATGACCCCACAACTTCTTCTGCTGTGTATAATGGCCCGATTACAGTGGATAACGATATGACTATCAAGGCTATTGCTGTAAAAAGAGCATGGACTGATAGTGCGGTATCTACAGCGACATTCACTGTAAAAGCCGCTGCTCCTGTAGAGAAAGTGGCATCTCCAACCTTCAGCATTGCCGGTGGTGAGGTTGAAGAGGGTACAACAGTTACAATCAGTTGTGCTACAAGCGGTGCGACAATCTACTACACTACCGACGGCAATGAGCCTACTACTTCATCGGCAGTATACAGCGGTGCAATTACAGTGAACAAGGCTATGACTATCAAGGCTTTTGCAGCCAAGGATGGTTATACCGACAGTGAGGTTGTTTCTGCTACATTCACAATCAAGGAGGTTGTTGTTGAACCTGAGGTTACTGAGCATCCTGTGACTCCTGTTTCAGGTCTTATCGGCGGAACAACATACTATCTTGCGACATTCAGCGCAAATGAGAATACTGTGGCTCCTGCGGGTGTGAGTGTATTCTACGTGAAGACTGTAAGCAGCGACGAGGTGGCTCTGTCACGCGTGTCAAGCGGCAAGACTATCCCTGCCGGTGAGGGTGTAATCCTGATGGCAAGCAGCGCGTCGGCGTTCAACATGACTTCAACGACTGACGAGAGCAATGTGGCTGACTTCAGCGACAACTGCCTTGCCGCTACCGGTGACGTTGTTGATTTCACTTTCAATGTTGAGAACTGCTACGCATTGGCAGTGAAGGGCTCTGGCGAGCTCGCCGGGCAGTTCGCATTCTGCAAGGTTGCTGCGGGTACTACTCTCAACGGCTATAACAACCGTGCTTATCTCGACTTGTCGGCTTCGGGTGCGTCGTTCAGCAACAACGTACGTGTCTCGTTCGACGGTGTGACTGGTATCGAGTCGTCGGTTGAGGAGTTCCAGGAACAGGTTATCTATGACATCTGTGGCCGCAGAGTCCATGAGATGAAACCGGGTAACATTTACATAGTAAACGGCAGGAAAGTACTGAAAAAGTAAGCCTGAATAGCATAGAAAAAGGGTTGGAGGTCTCCTCCGACCCTTTGGCCTTAAATAACGATGATTGGTGAAGGGTGAGAGGTGAAGGGATTATGGGTTAAGGGCAACGGATGACGGGTTAAGGGTATCCGCAGCTTTCCGTTTTCACCTATCCGTTTCCCGTTATAAATACTATTGTCTCCTTGTGTTAGGGAGACGAGAGGCGCTGCCTCGGAGAGGGTTGATTAATTGTTAAGAAATAACCCCTCCGCCCTAAAGGGCACCTGATTGCGCCCCTGTTTTAGGGGAGCTGTCGGTTTACCGACTGAGGGGTTATGCCAGGGGAGGAATATATAAAAGCTATTGTCTCCCTGTATTAGGGAGACGAGCGAAGCGGAGAGGGTCAATTAATTGTTGAAAAATAACCCCTTCGGTACCTTATGACAGGGCCCTTCGGGACTCCTTTAGGCCCTTATAAACCGGCGCCCAACCAGGCCACACTAAAAGATGATTTTTGTTCCTTGTATAAGGTCAAGGTACCATACAAGGTTAAAAATAAGAGAGAGAAAACACACATTAATTAACACTAAAATTAATGATTATGAACATCAGAAAATTTGCGCTTGTGGCAATGACATTGTCAGCCATGGGCTTCTCTTCGATGAACGCCCAGACAGCGGCCTCAGCTGTCGACGGCAAGAAACAGACAATTTATTTGTCGGCTAACCATGCTTCAACACCCTACCGCATCCCTGCTGTAGCTACACTGAACAACGGTACAGTGCTTGCTATCGCTGACCATCGTCCTTGCGGTGCTGACATAGGTAACGGCGAGGTTGATCTTTATGCAAAGGTGGGTACCATTGCGGCCAACGGCTCTTACAGCTGGAATCCTTCGGCTATCGACCCATCTGTAAGCGGCGGACTCAAGATTGCTGACGGTGACAGCAGCAACGGTTACGGCGACGCGGCGGTAGTTGTAGACCGCGAGAGTGGTAAGGTACTCGTTATCTGTGTATCGGGTAAGGTGGTGTTCTCACAAGGTTCATCATTAAAGCACAACAAGATGGCACGCATTGTGGGCTCTGCCGACGGCCTCAGCTGGGAGACTCCACAGGATGTGACAACTGCTTTCTTTGACAACCTGTTGCCGAGTGCGTATACAATGTTCATGGCATCGGGTAGAATGATTCAGTCACAGCACGTGAAGGTGGGCAACTACTACCGTATATACGGCGTTCTCCTTGTACGCGAGAAGAGCGGCTGGTTCAGCAAGTCAAACAACAACTATGTGGTATACTCTGATGACTTCGGTGCAAGCTGGAAGGTCCTTGGCGGTTCATACTGCCTGAAGGGCGGCGATGAGGCCAAGGTTGAGGAGTTGCCTAACGGTGACCTTGTGATGAGCAGCCGTACAAGCGGTGGCCGTTACTTTAATGTCTTCAAGTTCACTGACCTTAACTCTGCATCAGGCTCATGGGGCAGTGCCACAAAGTACAGCTTCGGCGGCAGCAACAGCACCAACGGTGAGCTCATGCTCTACAAGGGTCTTGTTGACGCCAACGGCACTGAGTACAACGTGATGCTCCAGTCACTCCCCACAGGCAGCAGCCGCAGCAACGTTGCTGTGTTCTACAAGGCTTTTGCGACAAGCAAGACCTCTTGGGCCGTAAGTGACTTCACAAGCGGCTGGACAAAGGGTATCGAGGTTGACGACGGCTTATCTGCTTACTCTACAATGACTATCCTGCCTAACGGTCAGGTAGGCTTCCTCTATGAGGAAGGCAATGACACAAGCAATGCTGATGCTGACTATTTTAATATCGTTTATGTTCCTCTTACAGTCGAGGAGATTACAGGCGGTGCATTCAGCGCTCCTGCAACAGGGGAGCCCGAGGCTCCTGCTGTAGCTGTAGAGACTCCTGCCTTCAGCATTGCCGGTGGTGAGGTTGAAGAGGGTATAACAGTAACAATCTCTTGCGCAACTGAGGGCGCAACAATCTACTACACAACTGACGGTACAGAGCCTACAACATCATCAGCTGTATACAGCGGTGCAATCACAGTGAACAAGGCTATGACCATCAAGGCTATGGCTGCCAAGGAGGGTAACTACACCGACAGTGAGGTTGCTTCTGCCACATTCACCATCAAGTCACGTGAGGTTGTCGCTACTCCTGTCATCAGTCCTGCGGGCGGTGAGGTTGCTGCAGGTACAGCTGTTACCATCAGCTGCGCTACAAACGGTGCTACAGTATACTACACAACCGACGGTTCAACACCTACAACATCATCAGCTGTTTACAGCGGTGCAATCACTGTGAACAGTGCAATGACCGTCAAGGCTATGGCTGCAAAGAACGGTTACTATACAAACAGCTCTGTTGCTACTGCTGCGTTCACAATCAAGGTTGAGGCTGTTGCCGTTTCAACTCCTGTCATCAGCCCTGCCGGCGGTGAGGTGGAGGAGGGTACAACAGTTACCATCACTTGCGCTACAGAGGGTGCAACAGTATACTACACAACTGACGGTACAGAGCCTACTACATCATCAGCCGTTTACAGCGGTGCAATCACAGTGAACAGCGCAATGACAATCAAGGCAATGGCTGCCAAGAGCGGTAACTACACCAACAGCGGTGTCGCTACAGCCACATTCACTATCAAGGAGGTTATCGTTGAGCCTGAGACTCCGGTTGAGCCAGAGGAGCCCGAGACTCCTGTAATTGACGAGGCTCTGCAGCAGGCTATCGTTGCAGCCCAGGAGGTTGCTGCTTGTGCCGGTGTAGGTTATCCTTCATCAAGCGCCGCTACACGTGTAGCCCTCGACAATGCTATTGCAAATGCTCAGGCAGGCAACGCTACGGTAAGCGACCTTGAGAATGCAGTAAGCGCATTCAAGAACGAGGTAAACGACATCCAGATGCCAGAGGACGGTGTTACATACAAGTTCGTGAACGTTGCACAGAACGGTACAAGATATTACATCAATTATGCTTCATCAGGTATCAGCATGGTGACAGACGAGTCACAGGCTACAGAGTATACCTGCGAGGCTATCGGTGGCGATGAGTATGCTTTCGTTACAAGCGACGGCAGATACCTCATCTGGAAGGGTCCTAACGGTACCGAGGGCTGGTTGTTCTGGAAGAAGACTTACGGCTATAACAGCAACAAGGGTTATGTGACAAGCTACAACAGCACATACTGTGACCTCGTTGTCGAGAAACTTACCAACGGTGGCAACGTAAGCGCAAGCAGCAATGCCGACCTCTTTGGTATGATGGCTATCCAGGGTATGCGTTACTCACGCAGCGAGTATGGCTACTTCACCATCAAGAGCGACGGTACATTCGATGCTTCATCCGACCCATACTACAACAGCTCATACTCATCGGCATTCTACATTGTAGCTACAGGTACAGCTGCCAAGGGTAGCCGCATCGAGGGCACAACAGCCGTTGAGGAGATTACTGTAGAGAGAGTTGCCGATGACGCAATCTACGACCTCACAGGCCGCAAGGTAACTGAGATGCGCGCCGGTGAGATTTACATCCAGAACGGCAAGAAGATCCTGAAGAGATAATATCCTTGCTCTCGGTGAGTTTTTTAGCGTATGGTCGCACGTAGCACCGCTCTAAGTGGTGCCGTGCGGGTCGCTAATAAAAAAACGAGTCAACGGCAAGAAGATCCTGAAGAGATAATATCCTTAGCGGAATATGAAAAAGCCACAGCTTCACACCAGTGAAGCCGTGGCTTTTGTTTTGCGATTAGCGGTTAGCGAGACCCTCTCCGCAACTCCGTTGCTCGTCTCCCTAACACAGGGAGACAATAGCTTTTATATATTCCTCCCCTGCTATAACCCCTATAATATTTCTCCCCTGTTTTAGGGGAGGTGGCTGAAAAGCCGGAGGGGTTATTTTTCAAATTAATAGCCCCTCTCCGCACTGCTTCGCGAAGCTGATACACATTTAGCCCTTCACCGCTTCGCGGAGGGCCCTTCGGGACTCCTTTGTAAAGCTAAAGCTTCAGTCGTCGCAAACATTGCTCGTTCGCAATGGCCACCTTGATTACAAACAAGGGGAGCAGCTGTTTGTGTTTGGCGCCAAAGTTATAAGGTCTTTAGAGTCTATAGTGGGAGCTATTTAAACGGCTAATTCGACCCTCTCCGCAGCTTCGTTGCTCGTCTCCCTAATACAGGGAGACAATAGCTTTTTATATATTCCTCCCCTGTCCTTAGGGGAGCTGTCACGCGGTGACTGAGGGGTATGTTTCGTTAAACGTTCATCGCTAACCTATATTCCTCCCCTGACCTTAGGGGAGGTGCCCTTTAGGGCGGAGGGGTTATTTTTCAACAATTAATCGACCCTCTCCGAGGCTTTGCCTCTCGTCTCCCTAATACAGGGAGACAATAGCTTAGGGGCCTTAATGGGCACTATTTCCTTAACCTTTAACCCCCACCCTTCGCCCTTAACCTTTAACCTCTAACCCTTCACCCGTTGCCTCTCTTGTTAAATATTCCGCTCTAAACGGTTCAGTAGCTTGTTGTTAAAATGTTGTTGTTTATAGAAATGTTGCGTTGATTGTATATATATAGGTATTTATATATAAAGGATTTTTTGTAACTTTGCACCCGATTTTGCAGGGGCGTTTCCGGAGGGCTTTATGCCCTGTTTTTGTGACGTTGTTCCTGCTGACAAACATTGAAATATAAAAGAGCCGGAGGGCTCAAACAAAAACAACTTATTTTATGAAAAAAAATCTTTTGATTGCCTTGGCGCTTGTTGCCACAGGCATTTTCTCTGCGAGCGCGCAGGATGATGTGTTCTTGTCTACTGGAGCTGAACGTCCGTACCGTATTCCGGCAATTGCAACATTGAAAGATGGTAGTCTGCTTGCAATCAGTGACTATCGCCCCTGTTACAAAGATGTCGGTAACGGCGAGGTTGATATGTATGCCAAGGTGGCTACTATGGATGCAGCAGGGAATTACTCATGGAACGTAGAGGCAGAGCGTATTGCCGATGGTAAAGATGACAATGGATATGGTGATGCTGCGCTTGTGGTAGACCGTGAGAGTGGCGATGCGCTTGTAATATGCGTATCAGGAAAAGTTGTATATGGCAGTGGCTCGTCAACAACTCATAATGGAATGTCACGCATTGTTCGTTCTGCCGACGGCCTCAGCTGGGAGACTCCACAGGATGTGACAACTGCTTTCTTTGACAACCTGTTGCCGAGTGCGTATACAATGTTTATGGCATCGGGCAGAATGTTGCAGTCTAATATCGTAAAGGCCGAAGGTGCTGAATATTATCGTATCTATGGTGCTCTGTTGGTTGATGGCAGTGAAGGTGAGGGCAACTACGTTGTATATTCCGATGACTTCGGCAATAGTTGGAACCTGCTTGGTGACGGTATGTGTGTTAGGGGTGGTAACGAGGCAAAACTTGAGGAGCTGCCTAACGGCGACATTGTAATCAGCAGCCGTGCCAATGGTGGCCGTATATTCAATGTCTTTAACTTTACAAATCTTCAAACTGCCGAAGGTAATTGGGAAGGACAGCCTGATGAAGTCTATAATTTTGAGGGTAATGTTGCCAGTGCTTCCGGTAAGAGCGGATGTAATGGCGAACTTCTTTTCTACAAGGGGCTTGTAAATGTAAATGACGGTAAGACATATAACGTGATGCTTCAGTCTTTGCCTGCAGGAACCAGTGGTAATGAAAAGCGTAGTAATGTTACTGTTTTCTATAAGGCTTTTGAGGCGGACAAGACCTCTTGGGCTGTAAGTGACTTCACAAGTGGTTGGGCAAAGGGTCTTGAGGTTGATGGTGGTGAATCGGCTTACTCTACAATGACAATCCTGCCTAATGGTAATATCGGTTTCCTGTATGAAAGCGAGGAGGTGGGGTTCGTAAAAATTCTTTTCTTTGGATACCAATATTATGGCTACAATATCAAGTTTCGTAATCTTACAGTAAACGAGATTACCGGCGATGCATACAAGAATCCTGCCTATTCTGTAAACCTCAACGAGTGTACCATCGACGGCGAGTCAAAGGCGTTGGCTACGTTCAGTGCTCCGGTGTCAACAAGATGTCCCGAGGGTGTTGCTGCATATTACATCAAGGCTATGGACAATGGCTATGCAAAGCTTGAGGCAGTTGAGGAGGGCAAGACTATCCCTGCCGATGCGGGTGTGATGCTTATGGCGGATGCTGCCGGCAGCTACACGATGACCGGTGTGGGTGAGTTTGCCGACGCGGCTCTCACAGACAACATGCTTGTGGGAAGCAGCAACGGTACTGTCACTTTCGGCGGTGGTGTCGAGGGCTATATCCTCAAGGGCGACGGCCAGGGCGGTGTGGCTTTCTACAAGGCTACCGGTACGCTGGGCAAGAACAAGGCTTATCTGAACCTCGACGGCGCGGAACTGAGCGCGGGTGTGCGCATCACTATTGACGGCACAACTGCTATTGAGGATGTTGTTGAGGTACAGGGTGCCGAGGATGTCATCTATGACCTCTACGGCCGCCGCGTGAGCGAGATGCTGCCGGGTAACATTTACATCGTAGGTGGCAAGAAGGTGTTGAGATAACGTTTAACGTCGAAGGGTGGGGTTAAAGGTTAAGGGATTATGGGTTAAGGGCAACGGATGACGGGTTAAGGGTATCCGCAGCTCTCCGTTAAAAAAACTATTGTCTCCCTGTATTAGGGAGACGAGAGGCGAAGCCTCGGAGAGGGTAATTAAAGTGTTGAACGCGGGTGTTTTGTGCTGAACGGTAACCCCTCCGGCTTTTCAGCCACCTCCCCTAAAACAGGGAAGGAATATATAAAAAAGCTATTGTCTCCCTGTATTAGGGAGACGAGCAACGAAGTTGCGGAGAGGGTCTTGTTACACGTCAACTATTTTACCGGCGCCAATAAAACTCCTCCGCCCTGAAGGGCACCTGATTGCGCCCCTGTTTTAGGGGAGCTGTCGGTTTACCGACTGAGGGGTTATGCCAGAGGAGGACTCAGTTGTCGGCAGATGAGATGCAAGCTTGGGACATAACCTTGTAATCACTGTATTGTTTAAACTTTTGAATTGACATTAAAATATTTGGACTATGAAAAAGAATTATATTGCACCTTTTGCTGTAGAGGTTGATATTACAGCGGAAAACATGATTGCGACTTCTGTTCCTGTAAAGGAGGAAGAGGGTAACGCCGGCGAGGCGTGGTCTAATGACCGTCGCGGAGATTGGGGAAATCTTTGGAACTGATTTCTCTTCGTTAAACGTTACACGTTAATCGTTTTACCTGACGCCTTAAGGTCCTGAAGTCTTTAGGATTCTTAATGGGCGCGGATTGAATAAAACAAAGCACAGGGGCTTCCCGTATGAGAAGCCCCTGTGCTTTGTTTTACTTCGTGCGACCTATTGCTGCAAGTGCTGTCGGAACGCCATCATCTGCTCTTTTGCACATTGACACCACTTGCTTACCGCAACCCGCACTTCGTGCGACCTATTGCTGCAAGTGCTGTCGGAACGCCATCATCTGCTCTTTTGCGCATTGACAATGCCGTCTTATCGCACCCCGCGAGGCGCCAATTTCATCGGCGCTTCTCGCGACTATTTGCTGCCGGCATTGTCGAAGTGCAGTGACATCATTTGTAATGCTGTCACTGCACATTCATCGCCTTTGTTGCCAAGGCGGCCGCCACTGCGCTCCTGTGCCTGAAGCAGGTTGTTGGTGGTTATGAGGCCGAAAATGACGGGCACGTCATACTCTACATTGAGTCTTGAGAGGCCTGCTGTGACGCCCTCGCAAATATAATCGAAGTGTGGTGTGTCGCCACGTATCACACAACCTATGGCTATGACGGCGTCGTAGTTGCCGCTCTTTACCATCTGTGATGCTCCGAAGATGAGCTCGAAGCTGCCAGGCACGCTGGCGAGGGTGATGTCGTTCTCCTCGACACCGTTCTCTATAAGGGTCTTTACCGCTCCGTCGCGCAGTGCGTATGTTATCTCGTCGTTCCACTCGGCATATACAATGCCTACACGGCGTCCCTTGCCGCTTGCTACCTTGGTGGGGTCGTAGCTTGAAAGGTTCTTGAGTTCTGTTGCCATAATTTCTCTTTGGTGAAGGTTTGTTGTAGTTTCTACCCCCTCCGGACCTTGTGAGATCCTCATCCCCCTGATGCAGGGGCAATAGACAAAAGGGATATTGTCTGTCTCTGTGTAATAAAAAAGGCTGTCACATACAAGTATGCGGCAGCCTTGTACTGTTCCTTTTTAAGGATTACTTTGCTGAGTTGAGCTGTCTGTCGATCTCGCCAGTGAGAACGAGTACGCAGCTTGGGTACTCCTTCTTGATTCTCTCGTAGAGCTCTACAGCCTCGGCTGTCTTGCCCTGCTGCTCATACATTGCTGCTACGTCTCTCAAGCAGAATGGAGTAACGGCCTCGTTGTTTGCGCTGTTGGCAGCGTCGAGGATAAGGCTGATAGCCTTGTCTGTGTCACCTGTGTGTGCATAGCAGTTGCCGAGAGCGTGCTTTACCTTCTGTGCAACGATAGCATCGTCACCGTCAAAGTCCTCGAGGTACTGGATAGCCTCCTCATAGTTCTCCTGCTTTGCCAATGAAAGACCTGCATATGCCTTTGCAAGGTTGCCTGCCTTTGTGTTGCCGTACTCGTCGGCAATGGCTCTTGTACCCATGTTGATACCGTCACCGTCGAGTGACTCTGCATGGTTGCCGGCCTCGAAGTTCTGCACTGCAACAACCATAGCCTTGTTTGCCTCGTTGTTCTGTGGCTCAAGGATGAACTTTGTGTAACCAAGATATGCCACTACCAACAATACTACAGCCAAAACGACGCCTGTGATTGTCTTCTTGTTATTGAGGACAAATGCCTCTGACTTTCCAAGTGCCTCATCGGCAAGGATTGGAGTCTCTTTCTCTTTTTTGCTCATGATTTTATCTAATTTTTTGTTTTTTTATCTTGCTTGTGCGGTGTGTACCTAATATACACAATCCGTAACATTGCGCAAAAATAATCAAATTATTGTTCGCTTGAAAATAATAAATGATTTTTTTGCTCTTTTGTGGAGTTATCTTCCTTTTTATGGGGCTTTTTACGTGATTCGTGTGTATATTTGCAGTAAACTGGGACATGGACCATAGGGCGGCTTGCCGCACTCCTTGGGGAAACTTGGGCTCCTGTTGTCGCAGGCAACGCTGATTTCGTGTTGCCACAGTGAAATGTCAAAGTAAACTTTGCATATTGTCCGGGTGATCGGATGCATCCGGATTGAATATATTACGGGATGAAAATAAACAATATATCTCTTCTCAACTACAGGAACCTGCGCGAGGTGGACATTGCCCTCTCGCCAAAGGTCAATTGCCTTATCGGACGCAACGGTATGGGCAAGACGAATCTGCTCGACGCTGTATACTATCTGTCGTTCTGTAAGAGTACGGTTACGGCAACAGACAACTCCAATATATTGCACGACGAGCTGTTCTTTATGCTGCAGGGCTGCTATGTGAGCGACAGCGGTATCGAGGAGGAGATTTCATGCGGCTTCAAACGTGGCGAGAAGAAGCAGTTCAAACGTGGGGGCAAGGCTTACGAGCGTCTGTCGGACCATATCGGCTCGATACCTCTTGTGATGGTCTCGCCTGCCGATAATGAGCTCATTGCCGGTGGCAGTGAGGAGCGCAGGCGTTTTATGGATATGGTAATCTCGCAGTATGACAAGGAGTATCTGGCTGCCCTGATACGTTACAACAGGGCGCTGCAACAGCGTAATGTGATGCTGCGTGCCGATTATGCCCCTGATGCGGAGATGATGTCGCTCATTGAGGATATGATGGTGGCCGAGGCGGTGCGCATAAACCGTGGACGCAAACAGTTCGTGGAGGAGCTTGTGCCTATATTCTCGCAGTTCCACAGCACCATAACGGGTGACAGCGAGCAGGTGAGCCTGCGCTACCGTTCGCACCTGAATGACGGTGACCTGGGTGAGCTGTTGGCGGCTTCGCGTACCGATGACCGCAATTTGGGTTATACTTCCAAAGGTACTCACCGTGACGAGCTGGTGATGCAGCTTGGCGGTTACCCCATAAAGAAGGAGGGTTCGCAAGGGCAGAACAAGAGTTTTCTTGTGGCGCTGAAACTGGCGCAGTTCGACTTCCTGCGCCGCAAGGGAGGCGAGACGCCTCTGCTGTTGTTGGATGATATCTTCGACAAGCTCGACAGCAGCAGAGTTGAGCAGATTGTGAACCTTGTGTCGGGCGAAGGCTTCGGGCAGATATTCATCACTGATGTGAACCGTGAGCATATCGACAGCATACTTGAGAGCATAGATAGCGGCTACAGGCTTTTTGAGGTGAAGAAAGGTGAGGTTGAACTGTTGAAGGAACGGGCTGTAGAAACGGAAATGTGAAAGCTGAAAACGGAAAACTGAAATGTGAAAGTTGAGCCGAAACAGGCGGTTTTGTCATCCTGACGAAAGGAAGGATCTCAAAAAAATATGAACGACTAAAGCTGTAAATCAAGAGCTTCGGTATTTTGAATGAAATGAAATGAGGTGAAAGCCGCAGGCTTCGACAACAGTTGCAGCGATAGGTCGCAGGTAGCTCTCCCACCCCTCAGTCGGTAAACCGACAGGGCTTCTTCGAAGACTCCTTTGTGGCGCTAAAGCACCAGTCGTCGCAAGGTTTGTGCCAGCGAGTGGGTGGAAGCTTGCTTACACACACAACGAGCGCAGACAAAGCTCGCTGAAAGCAATGCAGTGCTGTGGCTCGCAATGTCCCCTTGAAATGTGGAGCAACTAAAAACGGGAATTGGTCAATTGAAACTTGAATAAAGCTCCTCCCCACGTGTGGGGAGGTGGTCGCAGACCGGAGGGGAGATATTCTAAATGTGCAATGCGGGTCGCGGCAGGCAAGTGTTGTCAAATAATGTGAACCTATTTGAATGAAATGAAAAGAGGAGAAAGCCACGGGCTTCGATAATGCTTGCAGCAATAGGTCGCGTGTAGGATGGATGAAATTCATCCCAAGTGGGTTGCGAATAGCAAGTATTATCAAATAAAGTTGAATTGATTTGAATGAAATGAAAAGAGGAGAAACCAAATCAATAGCTGAACTGGTGCGTGCGACATGTCGCGAGGAGGGGATAGAGACTCCTCTCAACGAGTACAGGCTTATACAGGCCTGGTCGCAGGTATTGGGCAAGGCTGTGCAGATGTATACAAAGGAACTGAAGATATATAACCAGGTGCTTTATGTGAGGGTGACTTCGTCGGTGCTCCGTCAGGAGTTGCTGATGAACCGCAAGTCGCTTGTAAAGAGACTTAATGACCACGTGAAGGCGCAGGTGATCACTGATATTGTGTTGCGATGAGGCTGTGAACCAATCCGCAGTTATGTTGGTTTGTAAGGAGATAACTATTATAAACTAACAAGTTGCTCAGGAGCTGGGCGGTAACCGCCACGGTGTCTGAGGCAATAAAAAAATGTGGATATGCGGTATTCGAACGTAAAGCTCAGGCTTGTGGTGTTGAGTTTCTTGCAGTTTGCTGTCTGGGGTGCTTACCTCACCTCGATGGGACGTTACCTGGGCAGCGTGGGTATGGGCAGCAGTATCGGCTGGTTCTACTCGGTGCAGGGTGTGGTGTCAATCTTTATGCCTGCCATTGTGGGTATAATTGCCGACCGATGGGTGCAGGCACAGCGTATGCTTGCATTCTGTCATGCCATGGCGGCCCTGTTTATGGGAATAACGGGCTACATAGGGATGATGGAGGGCCCAACGGTGGCGTTCAATGACATTTTTTGGACATATACCTTAGCTGTGGCTTTTTATATGCCTACCTTGGCGCTGTCGAACTCTGTGTCGTACAGCGTGCTCAGCAGGGCAGGGCTTGACACGGTAAAGGCTTTCCCGCCGATAAGGGTGTTCGGGACTGTGGGTTTTGTTGTCTCGATGTTGCTGGTGGATGTCACCGGCTTCCAGAATGACTACAACCAGTTCTTTGCCTCGGCTGTGTGGGGTGTGGCGGTGGCGCTTTACTCCCTGACATTGCCTCCTTGTCCGGTGGGTTCGGCAGGCGGACGCCGCTCGTTGGTGTCGTTGCTGGGGCTTGATGCTTTCAGGCTGTTCCGCATACGCCGTATGGCGCTGTTCTTTATCTTTGCGATGCTGCTGGGTGCGGCACTGCAGGTGTCGAACGGTTATGCGAACACTTTCATCAACGGCTTCGGGGCTTATGCTGAGTATGCAGGTACATTCGCGGTGGAGCATACGAATGTGCTCATATCGCTGTCGCAGATGTCGGAGATACTGTGTATCCTGCTAATCCCTTTCTTCCTCAAGAGGTTCGGGATAAAGAGGGTGATGCTTGTGGCTATGGTTGCATGGGTGTTCCGCTTCGGGTTCTTTGCAATCGGTGACCCGGGTATGCCGGGTGTGCTGCTCTTTGTGCTGTCGATGCTTGTCTATGGCGTGGCCTTTGACTTTTTCAATATCTCGGGCTCGCTGTTTGTGGACAAGGAGGTGCCCGAAGGGCAACGCTCGAGTGCACAGGGACTGTTCATGCTGATGACCAACGGCCTTGGAGCATCGGTGGGTGTGGTGGCTGCACAGGGTGTAGTGAACCATTTTACTGCGCACCAGACGGATTTTCAGGGCTGGACGGCTGCGTGGTTGGTATTTGCAGGCTATGCGCTGGTGGTGGCGGTGTTGTTTGCCTCGGTTTTTAAAGAGAAAAAAGAGTAATAAGATATATGGTAGAACTTTTTATTGCAGATATAATGTCAAAGGTCACTGACCGCAGGGCTCAGGTGCTGGTGTTGCAGGAGAAAGAGGGGCTGCGCAAAATCATTGTGGCTCTTGGCTTCATTGAGACGCAGGCTATTGTGTTTGCCATGCGTGGCGTGAATCCCGGACGTCCTCTGACGCACGACCTGTTCGGCTCTTTGACAAGTGCCTTCGGTATCGAACTGCAGTATGTGCTCATTGACGGAATAAACGACGGTACTTTCCACGCGAAGCTGCACTATGTAAGGGGTGATGAGGTGCAGGATATCGATTCGCGCACAAGTGATGCGATAGCGATCGCTTTGCGTGCAGGGGTGCCTGTATATATCGAGGATGAGCTGCTCAACCGTATGTGTATACGCGATGAGATGAACGGGGCGATATCTATCCCTATCACTGCCGCCGACGAAGAGACTCTGCGCACTGCAATGGATAATGCTGTAAAGGCCGAGAACTATGAACTGGCGATGAAGCTGAAGGAGGAGATTGATTCGCGCCACACAACGGATAATGAAAAACACGAATAGATATGGCACTTTTTTATGTACCTGATATTGCCGACAGCTGGGAACTGTCGGATGAGGAGGCGGCTCACGCTCTGCGTGTGTTGCGTCTTGCTGTAGGTGATGCTTTGGATGTGACCGATGGCCGCGGAAACCTTTACAGGACCGAGGTGGCATCGATAGCAGGCAAGCATTGCTATGTGAAGGCTGTGGAGCCTGTGGCTATGCCAAAGAACTGGAACGGCACGTTCCACCTTGCCATTGCCCCGACAAAGAATATGGACCGCATAGAGTGGCTTGCCGAGAAGGCTACTGAGATTGGACTTGATGCCATCACCTTCCTCAACTGCCGCTTCTCGGAGCGTAAGGTGGTGAAGACCGAGCGTGTGGAGCGCATAGTGGTCTCTGCCATGAAGCAGTCGCTCAAGTACTGCAAGCCTGTGGTGGGTGAGATGACCGACTTCAAACGTTTCATTGCCGAAGAACGCCCCGGGGCAAAGTTCATAGCACACTGCTACGACAGTGAGAGGGTGTTGCTGAAAGAGGTGCTGCAACCTGGCGAGGATGTTACTATACTTGTGGGGCCCGAGGGTGACTTCAGCCCCGAGGAGGTTGAACTTGCCGTGAAGGCGGGCTACAGGCCTGTAAGCCTTGGAAGCTCGCGCCTGCGCACCGAGACTGCCGGTCTTGCGGCGTGCCATACATTCATACTGAAGAACGAGATATAATGTTCCGCTATTTCATATATTTCTCTTATGACGGGGCGGCTTATCACGGTTGGCAAGTGCAACCGAATGCCATCACTGTGCAGCAGGTGCTTGAGGAGGCGCTTGCGAAACTTGTGCGCCAGCCTGTGCCGCTTGTGGGTGCCGGCCGCACCGATGCCGGCGTGAATGCTGCCTGCATGGTGGCGCACGGCGATTTCCCGTGCGAGGTCGATTGTGCCCAATTGGTGTATAAGCTGAACAAGATTCTGCCGCCTGACATTGCGGTGAGTGACGTGCGTCGTGTCAAAGACGATGCGCACGCCCGGTTCGATGCCCTCTCACGCCGGTATAACTACCGTGTGGTTACTGCCAAATCGCCTTTTGCGCGTCGGTACGCATGCAGGGTGTTGCCGGGCGTGGATTTCGAGGCCATGAACCGCGCTGCGGAAATACTATATGAGTACACCGATTTTACCAGCTTCAGCAAGCTGCATACCGATGTGAAGACCAACAACTGCAAGGTGACCTTTGCCCGTTGGCGTCAGGTGAGCGACAACGAATGGGTCTTTGAGATTGAGGCCGACCGTTTCCTGCGTAACATGGTGCGTGCCATTGTGGGTACATTGCTGCTTGTGGGGCGCGGTAAACTGACACTCGACGGCTTCAGGGCTGTGATTGAGAACAAGGCGCGTGGCGAGGCCGGTGATTCGGCTATGGGTGAGGCACTGTTCCTTGTAGATGTGAAATATCCTGATGACATATTCCTATGATGTGGGCTCTGCTTGCTTTTATGTCGGCAGCCCTGTTGGGCTGTTATGACTTCTTCAAGAAGGTGTCGCTCAAGGATAACTCCGTTGTGGCGGTGCTCTTCCTGAATACTCTTTTTTCTACGCTGCTGTTTGCCCCTTTCATTGTGCTGTCGCGCACCGGGGTGATAGAGAGCGGTCCTCTGTTTGTGCCCGAGGCAGGCTTTGAGACGCATCTTCTGCTTCTGCTCAAGGCTGTGATTGTGCTCAGCTCATGGCTATGCGGGTACATAGGTATCAAGCATCTGCCCATAACAATAGTCTCTCCTATCCAGTCGACACGTCCTGTGATTGTACTGCTGGGTGCCTTGCTGCTCTTTGGCGAGACGCTGAACCTGTACCAATGGATCGGAGTTATAATAGCAATCCTGTCGGTGTTCCTGCTCAGCCGCAGCGGCAAGCGCGAAGGAATACACTTTGCAAGTAACCGTTGGGTGGCTTTTGTGGCGCTTGCAGCGCTGTTCGGTGCGGTGAGTGCATTGTATGACAAGTTCCTGATGCGTTCGTTGGAACCTATCCTGGTGCAGTCGTGGTTCAATCTCTACCAATGTATCCTGATGGGTTGCATCGCTCTGCTGCTCAATGCCTTGTGGCCTGCCCAGCGTGGCCGTAAGTTCCATTGGAGTTGGGCAATACCTATGATTTCACTTTTCTTGGGCTTTGCCGATTTCTGTTACTTCTCGTCTCTTGCGCAGGATGGCGCGCTCATAGCTGTTGTCTCCATGATACGCAGGGGCAGCGTGGTGGTATCGTTTGCCTTCGGGGCATTCCTGCTGCACGAAAAGAACCTCAAAAGCAAGGCAATTGACCTTCTGTTGATAATTATTGGATTATTCTTCCTATATTTGGGCTCGAAATGAAAAAGATACTCTTCATATTGGTGGTTATGGTGTGTTGCATGGGGCAGAGTCTCTATGCGCAAGGTATGCGTCAGCTTTTTGTTGACGCTCCCGATGAGGTGTTCCCGTTGCTTACAAGGAACAACCGCGCCGACTGTGCCGATTACCTTGAAGCCGGAATGGAGGCGAAGGTTACAAACCGCCTGGGTGGGGTGTGCAGAATGAAGGCTCTTACCGATGACTTTCTACACATTGAGCCGTCATATGCCTCGTCGGTACAGGTGAAAAGGCTTGTTGCCGATGGTGATACACTGCTGTGCGTGGTGAATAGCGTGAAGGCGGAGGCTGCAGGCAGCCGTATCTCTTTCCGCAACCTGCGTTGGGAGAGTGTTGAGGCGAAGGGGCTGTTCGAGGCTCCCGCAATAGGTGATTTCTTTGTGTCGGCCGACAGCGCAATGCTTTATGCCGACAAGTGTGATATATATCTTGTTTCGCTGACGCTCTCACCTGATGATGATACTCTGACCGCAGAGTATACCATGCCCGGTTATATGAGTGAGGATGATGCTGTGGCTGTGAGGCCCCTCTTGCAAAGGATTGTCTACCGCTGGGACGGCAAGAGGTTTGTCAAAGAGTGAGTTTTACAGAGTCGGTACGCAACTCCCGGATGTCCCCTTTGTTATGCTTTTCCAATAGTGTGCGGCTGTCGTTGATGAACAGCTGCAGCTTCTCTTTTGCTCTGGCGCTGCCTGTTATGGTGGTCGTCGCGGCAGGGTAGATGGTGAAGTCCCGGCTGCCGTCAGCCTCTTTGGGTGCTATCCAGGTAAGCAGGTAGCCGAGAGAGGATACGCGGGTGTAGTTCAGAATCTTGGTAAGCTCCATGCCGATCATCGCTCCTCCGTCGGTGCGACGCAGTGACATGTTCGACAACAGGTTGCCGGTGGAATATACAACGGCATTGTAGTTGCAGGTCTCCTTGTCGAAGCGCATCTCCATGGGCTGTATAACGTGGGGGTGGTTGCCTATGATATGGTCAACGCCCTGTTCAAGCAACCAATCAGCAAGTTCCTTAATTCTTTGGGGCGGCATGCTCACATATTCGTCGCCCCAATGCATGCATGCAATGATGACGTCAGGGTTCAGGCATTTCGCATCTGCTATGTCGCGTTTGATGGTCTCCTTATCGATGAGGTTTACGATTATAGGCTCAGGAATTGCCCTGCCGTTGGTTCCGTAAGTGTAGTTTAAGATTGCTATCCTGACATCTTTCTTGTCAATTATTAGGGGATATCGCATCTTGCGGTCATTTGCGTTCCGGTAGACTCCGCAATGGGCGATGCCTAATGAGTCCATAAGGTTCAGGGTGTAGAGGGCTGTGCTCTTACCTTTGTCAAGGCAATGGTTGTTGGCAAAGAGCATTACATCGAATCCTGCTCCAGCAGCAGCGTAGAGGAAACTGTCGGGGGCGCAGAATGACGGGTAGCCGCTGAAGCCGCTCTTCCCGATGGGTGTCTCTAAATTGCCTACGGCAATATCGGCAGAACCTATGAAATCCTTTATATGGCGGTAATTGTCTGAGAAACTGTATGTGCCGTCGGGCCTCCTTGCCGCATTGAGCTGTGACTCGTGCTGCATGATGTCACCGGCGAACAACAGGTTTACCTTCTGTAATGGGGTAGGGATATATTGCGCCATAGCGGTAACTACCGCTATGGCGCAATATGTTGTGAATATGAGAAATCTCCTTTTCAAGTTACTTGTAGATTTCACGCTTGCCTGCAAGCAGGGTGTTCTTCATGAGTGATACAATTGTCATGGGGCCTACACCGCCGGGTACAGGGGTGATGTATGAGCACTTGGGAGCCACGTTCTCGTAGTCTACGTCACCGCACAGACGGAAACCGCTCTTGCGTGTCGCGTCGGGGACGCGTGTGGTGCCCACGTCAATGACAACTGCTCCCTCCTTTACCATGTCGGCCTTTAGGAAATGGGGCTGTCCCAAAGCTGCGATGATTATATCGGCGCGGCGGCACTCATCGGCAATGTTCTCGGTGTGGCTGTGGCACACCGTCACGGTAGCGTCACCGGGTATCTGCTTCTGCATCATAAGGTTTGCCATTGGCTTGCCTACAATGTTGCTGCGGCCCAATACTACGCACTTCTTGCCCTTGGTGTCAATGTTGTAACGTGCGAGCAACTCCATGATTCCGTTGGGCGTTGCCGACAGGAAACAGGGTAGTCCTATGGCAAGGCGACCGGCATTTACCGGGTGAAAACCGTCGACATCCTTGCGGTAGTCGATAGCTTCTGTGACTTTCTGTTCGTCGATGTGCTTTGGAAGCGGCAGCTGCACGATGAATCCGTCCACGTCGCTGTCATTGTTCAGCTCGTCGACCTTCTTGAGCAGTTCTTCCTCGGTGACATCGGCCTCGTAGCGTATGAGCGTTGAGGTGAAGCCACACTCTTCGCAGGCTTTGACCTTGTTGGCTACGTATGTTTCGCTGCCACCGTCGTGTCCGACGAGGATGGCTGCCAGATGTGGACGTTTGCCTCCGTTGGCAATAATGCTCTCGACCTCCTGGGCAATCTCTTTCTTTATTGCTGCCGCAACAGCTTTTCCGTCAATAATCTGCATAGTGTATGGCTTTTGATGTTAAACAATCTCTTTATCTATTGGCTTTCGCCTGCTTATCTTCTTCCCATTCCGGGCATCATTCCGGGGAACTTTCCGCCTGCAACGGTCTTCATTGTCTTGCGTATCTGCTCGAACTGTTTCATCAGTTTGTTGACCTCCTGGAGTGTTGTACCGCTACCGCGGGCAATGCGCTCCTTGCGTGAATTGTTGATGATATCCGGGTTGGCACGCTCCTTTGGAGTCATTGAACGGATGATGGCCTCCACTCCCTTGAAAGCGTTGTCATCGATGTCCATGTCCTTGACTGCCTTTCCGATACCCGGTATCATGCCAAGGAGGTCCTTGATGTTACCCATCTTCTTTATCTGTTCAATCTGTGCAAGGAAGTCGTTGAAATCGAATTGGTTACGTGCGAGCTTGCGCTGTAGTTTCTTTGCCTGCTCCTCGTCGAACTGTTCCTGTGCGCGTTCAACGAGTGAAACGACGTCACCCATGCCCAGAATACGGTCGGCCATACGGTTGGGGTGGAACTGGTCGATGGCCTCCATCTTCTCGCCTGTACCGATGAACTTGATGGGCTTTGTCACTACGGTGCGGATAGAAAGCGCGGCACCGCCACGTGTGTCACCGTCGAGCTTGGTGAGGATGACACCTGTGAAATCGAGGCGGTCGTTGAACTCCTTTGCAGTGTTCACTGCATCCTGACCAGTCATTGAGTCGACAACGAAGAGTGTCTCGGTGGGGTTCACAGCCTCCTTGATTGCTGCAATCTCCTGCATCATCGCCTCGTCGACAGCCAAACGGCCGGCGGTATCGATTATTACGAGGTTGTAGCTCTTTGCCTTGGCCTCTTTTATCGCGTTGAGGGCAATCTGTACAGGGTCCTTGCTGTCGGGCTCGCTGTATACGGGAACACCGATACTCTCACCCAATACCTTGAGCTGGTCGATGGCTGCGGGGCGGTATACGTCGCATGCGACGAGTAACGGATTGCGGTTTTTCTTCTTCTTGAGGTAGTTGGCAAGCTTTGATGAGAATGTGGTCTTACCGCTACCCTGGAGACCTGACATCAGGATCACGGCAGGGTGTCCCTCATAGTTTATCTCGGCTGTCTCGCCACCCATGAGTGCGGTAAGTTCGTCATGCACGATCTTCACCATCAACTGGCTGGGGTGGATTGATGTCAGCACGTTCTGACCGATGGCCTTGTTCTTTACAGTATCGGTAAAGGTCTTTGCGACCTTGTAGTTCACGTCGGCGTCGAGGAGTGCCTTGCGCACGTCCTTCAGTGTCTCGGCCACGTTTACCTCGGTAATGCGGCCCTCTCCTTTGAGTATCTTAAATGAACGTTCTAATCTTTCGCTTAAGTTTTCAAACATCTTATTCTATATTATTTTGTTATACTTTATCTCTTTTCAATGCTGATGATGCCGCCTGTGGCGGTGTCGAAAACAACCTTTGTGGCGTTATTCTTGTTGAAGAGGCTCTTTGAGAGTATCTCTGTTGTACCTAACTGCGCAACAGGTATCTCTTCTTTTATGAGTTTTCTTGTATGGGTGTACACCTCAATCTCTGCCTTGCCGGGAATTGTGTAGCAGATACCTTCTTTCTTTATCGGCTTTCTCTTCTTGAGTTCCTCGGCTGTGGGGCGCTTTACGGTCTTCAGGTCACGGAAATCGTAGTATACCGGTTCGCCTGCAAGGTTGTCCTTGCCTACAAATCCCAATTTGTGCGAGAAACGCAGGAGCACGGCTTTGGTGGTGTCGCTGTTCTCGCGTGGCTCAATCAGTATACGCATTTCTTGTGTGAGGGTGTCTGTACGGCCGATGAACAGTTCTGTGAGTGCCATCTCCTGCTTGTCGAGCTCGTCAAGCATAAGTTGCATTGCCTGACCGTCTTTGGGCATGTTCTCCGACTGTCCTCTTGTTATCGCGAGCTTGCTCTCACGGATGGCGTATATCTCTTTCGCGGTGAGTTCGGCGAGTTTTGCGGTAGATGATGCCTGAAGCATCTCTTCGGTCATGTAGTGGCTTGCATCGGTGTGACGTTGTGTCGCGGTTGCAACACTGCTGTTTTCTTCTGCCGCCGGATACGAGGTATTTATGGCTGCAATAATTCCCTGCTCGTCGAGTGTCAGGTTGCTGGCATTGCTGCCGTTGAGCTTTACGGTGAACATCTTCTCGGGTGACGGTGTTCCGATGGTTGCTGTTTCTGCTCCGGTGAGCTCCCAATAGCTGTTAGCCTCCTTTATGGCATCCTTCACGCGCAGGTAGCGGTCGGCATAGCGGCTGAACTCGCCCGGACTCTTCTTGATACAGGTGGCTTTCAGGATAATCTCGATCTTTGTATCGGGAAGATGGTATGTGACACCTTCGTTCGCTCCCGAGAAAAATGCGTTGACCTCGGTCTGGGCATAGCCCGATACGGCAGTGGTCAATATCAGGATAAAAAGTGCTCTTTTCATAATGTTAAAAGTTTGCTTTTGTATGAGCGCATAGTCTCTAATATGGTGCGAAGATAGTAATTTGTTTTCAAAACTCCACGAAAAATACACGCAACTTATATATTAGGTGGCGAAACGGCGGAATTAATCCCTGACTCTTCAAAAAAAAGGCGCTCTGCTGATGAATTTTCAGAACTTTGTTCTATTTTTGTAGAGACTATCCTAAGTTGGGGTAGTGTTGTGGAAAAACAACTGTTTATGTCTATTGTCAAATTGCACGATAAGACTTTTGTCAAGTCGATTACAAATGAAGAGATTTGTCGCGAAATCAAAAAGGTTGCCGACAGAATAAACCATGATTACGCCGGAAAGCGTCCGGTGATGCTCGGTGTGCTCAACGGCTGTTTCATGTTCGTTGCCGAATTGCTCAAGAATCTGAACATCGAGTGTGAGATCTCTTTTGTGAAGCTCTCTTCGTATCAAGGAACAAATTCCACAGGTGTCGTACGCGAGGTTCTCGGCCTGACAGACTCTATTGTGGGTCGTGATGTCATAATTATCGAGGATATTGTCGATACGGGTTATACCATGCAGAGCATGCTTGAGACCCTTGGCACCCGCGAGCCGGCTTCATTGGAGATTGCTTCGCTGTTTGTAAAGCCTGCGCGTCTGAAGGTCCCTGTTGATGTGAAGTACAGTGTCTTTACTATCCCTGACAGGTTTATCGTCGGTTTCGGCCTTGATTATGATCATCTGGGACGTAACTTGCCCGATATCTATGATGCTGCAGAAGAGTGATAAGCAGTGTGAGTCAGTAAATAAATTATAGGCTGTATGTGCTTGGCACGCGGCTCAATAAAAATAAAAGATTATGTTGAATATTGTCATTTTTGGCGCACCCGGTAGCGGTAAGGGTACCCAAAGCGAGAGAATTGTTGAGAAATTCGGTATTGACCACATTTCTACAGGTGATGTGCTTCGTGCAGAGATTGCTGCAGGAACTGAGTTGGGCAAGAGTGCAAAGGCTCTTATAGACAACGGACAGCTGATACCTGATGCAATGATGGTTGACATCCTTGCTGCAAAATTGGATGCCTTTGTCGATAGCAAAGGTGTTATCTTTGACGGTTTCCCGCGTACTATCGCGCAGGCCGAGGCTCTCAAGGTTATGCTTAACGAGCGTGGGCAGGATGTTACAGCCATGATAGAGCTTGATGTTCCTGAGGATGAACTGATGGACCGCCTTATCAAACGTGGTCAGATGTCGGGCCGTGCCGACGATAACGAAGAGACCATCAAAAAGCGTCTTGTCGTTTACAATGAGCAGACATCTCCTCTAAAGGAGTGGTACAAGAAGGAGGGCAAGCACTGTTATATAAATGGCTTGGGCGACCTTGACCGTATCTTTGCCGATATCGTTTCGGCAATTGAGTCAAGGATGTAAAAGTATAAGGGACGCATGACGCTGTGTCTCTTCCCCGGATGACAAGGTTGCTGCTATGGTATAGTGGCAACTTTGACTTTTACATCTTTGTTTAATAATGAAAAGAAACTATTTATGGCGGAATCGAATTTTATAGATTATGTGAAGATAGTATGCCGTTCGGGGCGTGGCGGCAGGGGTATGGCGCATCTGCATCGCGCGAAGTATATCCCCAATGGAGGCCCTGACGGCGGTGACGGAGGAAAGGGTGGTGACATCATTCTGCGCGGCAACAGGAATTACTGGACGCTCCTGCATCTCAAATACCAGCGTCATATATTTGCCGGTAACGGACAGAACGGCGGTATAAACAAGAGTACGGGTGCCGATGGCGAAAGCAAGATCGTTGATGTACCATGCGGTACGGTGGCATATAATGCTGAAACAGGTGAGTTCCTTTGTGATGTGATGGAGGACGGTCAGCTTGTGACTCTGCTCAAAGGAGGTCGTGGCGGATTGGGTAATGTGCATTTTGCCACTCCTACACGTCAGGCTCCGCGTTTTGCACAGCCCGGCGAGCCTATGCAGGAGATGACGGTTACGCTCGAGCTTAAGTTGCTTGCTGATGTGGGTCTTGTAGGTTTTCCGAATGCCGGAAAGTCAACATTGCTGTCTTCTGTTTCTGCTGCTAAACCGAAAATCGCGAACTATCCGTTTACGACGCTTGAGCCCAATCTTGGTATAGTCTCTTACCGCGACGGAAAGTCTTTCGTGATGGCCGATATTCCCGGTATCATTGAGGGCGCAAGTCAGGGACGTGGCCTTGGTCTGCGTTTCTTGCGTCATATCGAGCGTAACTCCCTTCTGTTGTTTATGGTTCCTGCCGATGCCGATGATATAAAGAAAGAGTATGAAGTTTTGCTCAATGAGCTTGCGACATTCAATCCCGAGATGCTTGACAAGCAACGTGTGCTTGCGGTAACAAAGTGTGACCTTATCGACGAAGAACTTAAGGATATGCTCTCGGAGAACTTGCCCGAGGATGTTCCATGTGTGTTCATATCGGCTCCAACCGGCGAGGGTATACAGGAACTCAAGGATATTCTGTGGTCGGCATTGAACAGTGAGGAGAACCGTTTGGCGGCGGTTAAGCGTGAAGAACTTGTGCACCGCAATTATGACAGAAAGATGCTTGCTGCGGATTTTGCCGACTGGGAACCTGATTATGATGACGAGCCTTTTGATGATGACGACGATTTGGGTTATGATGAGTTCGATTTCGAGGATGAAGAATGACCTATATATATAAGGTATAACGCTGTGCGCTCTTCCGGTTTTGTCCGCGAAGGGCGCTGTTTTTTTTGGGGGGATTGGGAGATGCTTGTCCGGTAAGAATTTTACCCCAAAAGTTATATTTAACAATATTTAACTATTAAAAAGACCTCTTTTGGCGTCTTTTGATGCCTGTTTCTTTCGAAAATCTATTCTTGGCGTTCAAAAATAGATTAAATCCTTTTTTATTAAAAAAATAATTTTTACCTTTGCAGTCCAAAATGGAGTATAGCGTTTGGCTGTCTCCCCGCAAGCTTGAATATTTAAAAAACAATATATAATAATTAAAAATTAAACAAAATGCCTACAATTCAGCAATTAGTTAGAAAAGGCAGAGAGGTGATTGTAGAGAAGAGCAAGTCACCCGCACTTGACAACTGTCCACAGCGTCGTGGTGTGTGTGTGCGTGTTTACACTACAACTCCAAAGAAACCTAACTCTGCTATGAGAAAAGTTGCTCGTGTACGCTTGACCAACCAGAAGGAGGTTAACTCTTACATCCCTGGTGAGGGTCACAACTTGCAGGAGCACTCAATCGTTTTGGTACGTGGCGGTCGTGTTAAGGACCTCCCTGGTGTTCGTTATCACATCGTTCGTGGTACACTTGATACCGCAGGTGTCGCTAACCGTACACAGCGCCGTTCAAAGTATGGTGCTAAGCGTCCCAAGGCTAAGAAGTAATTCTTAAAACAGGAACAAGCGGCAGCAAAGTGATTCCAGCTTGTAAATAACGGGATATGACTTTAACTTTACATATTTTTATAACATAGTTTTGGTTTGTTGGAGTTATAAAGGTTGAGTAAATGTCTCGGTGGAGACGTTGAAGAATTAAAATAACGCAGCCCACACAAAACATTAAATTTTCGCAAAAGAAAATGAGAAAAGCAAAACCAAAAAAGCGTGTGATCCTTCCGGATCCCGTTTTCAACGATCAGATGGTATCTAAGTTCGTTAACCACCTGATGTACGATGGAAAGAAGAACGTATCTTACACTATTTTCTATGGCGCTCTTGAGCTTGTCGGTAACAAGATGAAGAACGAGGAGAAGACCCCACTCGAAATTTGGAAGCAGGCATTGGAGAATGTTACTCCAAAGTTGGAGGTTAAGTCACGCCGTATCGGTGGTGCAACTTTCCAGGTTCCTACTGAGATCCGTGCAGACCGTAAAGAGTCAATCTCTATGAAGAACATGATTCTGTTCGCCCGCAAGCGTGGCGGCAAGTCTATGTCAGAGAAGCTCTGCAACGAGATTATGGATGCATACAACAACCAGGGTGGTGCTTTCAAGCGTAAGGAGGATATGCACCGTATGGCTGAGGCTAACCGCGCATTCGCACATTTCCGTTTCTAATCCGTAACAGTTAAGAAAATGGCAAACGATCTTCAATTTACCCGTAATATCGGTATTAGTGCTCACATCGATGCTGGTAAGACTACCACATCAGAGCGTATATTGTACTACACCGGTCTTTCTCACAAAATCGGTGAGGTGCACGATGGTGCAGCAACAATGGACTGGATGGAGCAGGAGCAGGAGCGTGGTATCACCATCACTTCAGCGGCGACTACTACATTCTGGAAGTGGAACGGTACACAGTACAAGTTCAACCTCATTGACACTCCGGGACACGTTGACTTTACCGCTGAGGTAGAGCGTTCACTCCGTGTACTCGACGGTGCTATCGCTGCCTTCTGTGCAGTAGGTGGCGTTGAGCCTCAGTCAGAGACTGTATGGCGTCAGGCAGACAAGTACAATGTTCCTCGTATCGCTTACGTGAACAAGATGGACCGTTCAGGTGCTGACTACTTCTCTGTTATGCGTCAGATGAAAGAGATTCTCGGTGCCAATCCATGTCCTGTTACAATCCCCATCGGTTCTGAGGAGAAGTTCTTGGGTGTTATCAACCTCATCACAATGAAGGCTCTCGTTTATCGTGACGGTGCCCTTGATTACACAGTTGAGGAGATCCCTGCAGAGCTTGTTGATGAGGCTAACCAGTGGAGAGAGCACCTTCTTGAGAAGGCTGCAGACTTCGATGAGGAGTTGATGATGAAGGTTCTTGAGGAGCCGGAGTCAATCACAGAGGAGGAGCTTATCGCTGCTATCCGCAAGGGTACTCTCGCGCTCGAGATCACTCCTATGACTTGCGGTTCTTCATTCAAGAACAAGGGTGTACAGCCTCTTCTTGACTTCGTATGTGCATTCTTGCCTTCTCCGCTTGACACTCCTGCTATCGAGGGTGTTAATCCTAAGACAGACGAGACAGAGACACGTACTCCATCTGAGGATGACAAGACATCTGCTCTTGTGTTCAAGATTGCTACAAACCCATTCGTTGGCCGTCTGATCTACGTTCGCGTATATTCAGGTAAGCTCGAGTCCGGTTCATATATCTACGATACACGTTCAGGCCGCAAGGAGCGCATCTCACGTATGTTCCAGATGCACTCAAACAAGCAGAATCCTGTAGAGGTCCTCGGTGCCGGTGATATCGGTGCTGTTATCGGTATGAAGGATGTCCGCACGGGTGATACACTCTGCTCAGAGGATGGTCCTATCGTACTTGAGTCAATGACATTCCCCGATCCTGTGATCTCTATCGCAGTTGAGCCTAAGACCCAGAAGGATCTTGACAAGCTCGCTAACGGTCTTGCAAAGCTCGCAGAGGAGGATCCTACATTTACTGTAAGAACCGACGAGCAGTCTGGTCAGACAATTATCTCCGGTATGGGTGAGCTTCACCTCGAGATCATTATCGACCGTCTGAAGCGTGAGTTCAGCGTTGAGTGTAACCAGGGTCGTCCACAGGTTAGCTACAAGGAGGCAATCACTGGTACTGTTCAGGTTGACGAGACATACAAGAAGCAGACCGGTGGTAAGGGTAAATACGCTAAGATCCTCGTTTCTGTAGGTCCTGCTGATGAGGACTTCAAGGAGGGCAACCTTCAGTTCGTTAACGAGGTTAAGGGCGGTAACGTTCCAAAGGAGTTCATTCCTTCAGTACAGAAGGGCTTCCAGACAGCTATTAAGTCAGGTGTACTTGCCGGCTATCCAATGGAGTCTTTGAAGGTTGTTCTTCTCGATGGTGGCTATCACCCTGTAGACTCTGACCAGTTGTCATTCGAGGTATGTGCTATCCAGGCTTACAAGAATGCTTGCCAGAAGGCTAATCCAGTTCTTCTTGAGCCGGTAATGAGACTTGAGGTTGTTACTCCGGAGGAGAGCATGGGTGATGTTATCGCCGACCTCAACAAGCGCCGTGGTCAGGTTGAGGGCTTCGAGACAAGCCGTACCGGTGCGCGTATCGTGAAGGCTATGGTTCCACTTGCAGAGATGTTCGGTTACGTGACTTCACTCCGTACAATCACCTCTGGTCGTGCGACATCTTCAATGACATACGATCACCACGAGCAGGTAAGTGCTTCTTTGACAAAGCAGATACTTGACGAACTTCAGAAGTAAATAAATAAAGCCTGCCGGTTAGCGAATGACTCTTAACCGGCAGGCAATTATAAATTATATTAACATTTAAATAGACATGAGTCAGAAAATTAGAATCAAACTTAAATCTTATGATCACAACTTGGTTGACAAGTCAGCTGAGAAGATTGTAAAGACAGTGAAGGCTACAGGCGCAATCGTTAGCGGTCCTATTCCATTGCCGACACACAAGCGTATTTTTACAGTTAACCGCTCTACCTTCGTTAACAAGAAGAGCCGTGAGCAGTTCCAGCTTTCCTCTTTCAAGAGACTTATCGACATCTACAGTTCTACAACAAAGACAGTCGATGCTCTCATGAAGCTTGAGCTTCCTTCAGGTGTTGAGGTCGAGATTAAAGTGTAATTTTAATGTATTTATCAACTTATTTAAATTAAACTGAAATGCCAGGATTATTAGGAAAAAAAATCGGAATGATGTCCGTTTTCAGTGCCGATGGTAAGAATGTTCCATGCACTGTTATCGAAGCAGGTCCTTGCGCAGTTACACAGGTGAAGACAATTGAGAAGGACGGTTATGAGGCTGTTCAGCTCGGTTTCCAGGAGCAGAAGGAGAGTCGTGTTAACGCTCCTCTCGCTGGTCACTTCAAGAAGGCTGGTGTAACTCCCAAGCGCCACTTGGCCGAGTTCAAGGGTTATGAGACAGAGCTCAACTTGGGCGATGTACTCACAGTGGATCTTTTTGCAGATGCCTCTTACGTTAGCGTAACAGGTACTTCAAAGGGTAAAGGATTCCAGGGTGTCGTTAAAAGACACAATTTTGGTGGTGTAGGTCAGGCTACTCACGGTCAGCACAACCGCGCCCGCAAGCCGGGTTCAATCGGTGCTTGTTCTTATCCAGCTAAGGTCTTCAAAGGTCTCCGCATGGGTGGACAGATGGGTAACGTGCGTGTTACTACACACAATCTTCAAGTGTTAAAGGTTATTCCTGAGCACAACCTGTTGGTTATCAAGGGTTCGGTTCCAGGTTACAATGGTTCAATCGTTATAATTGAAAAGTAATGGAAGTCAACGTATTAAATATTAAGGGTGAAAACACCGGAAGAAAGGTTACGTTAGACGAATCTATCTTCGGCATCGAGCCAAACGAGCACGTAGTTTATATGGCAGTACGCCAGTACCTCGCTGCTCAGCGTCAGGGAACACACAAGTCTAAGGAGAGAAGCGAAATGTCTGGTTCAACACGTAAGCTCGGTCGCCAGAAAGGTGGTGGCGGTGCACGTCGTGGTGATATCAACTCACCTCTGTTGGTAGGTGGTGCCAGAGTTTTCGGTCCAACTCCACGTGACTATAACTTCAAGTTGAACAAGAAGGTTAAGCAGCTTGCACGTAAGTCGGCTCTTGCTCAGAAGGCTATTGACAATGCTATTGTTGTTGTTGAGGACTTCAATTTTGAGGCTCCAAGCACTAAGGCTTTTATCGAGGTGTTAAATAATCTTAAAGTTTCTGAAAGAAAACAACTCTTCGTTTTGCCATCTAGCAATAAAGCAGTATATTTGTCAGCCAGAAATTTGAAGGGAACCCAAATGGCTATTGCTTCGGACATTAATACCTATGGTATAATGAATGCCGAGGTTTTGGTTGTGACTGAAAGTTCACTCGAGATTATTAACAATACACTAACTAATACTAAGGAGGCTTGAAAATGGGAGTATTGATTAAACCTATTGTCACTGAGAAGATGACAAACATCACTGACAAGTTCAACCGCTTTGGTTTTGTTGTTCGCCCCGAGGCTAACAAGTTGGTGATTAAGAAGGAGATTGAGGCGTTGTACAATGTAACAGTAGTAGACGTTAACACAATGAACTACTCAGGCAAGAACAAGAGCCGTTACACTAAGGCAGGCTTTGTGAAAGGCCGTACAAACGCTGTAAAGAAGGCTATCGTCACATTGAAGGAGGGCGATACTATTGATTTTTATAGTAACATTTAATAAAGATGGCAGTACGTAAATTTAAGCCTACAACACCGGGCCAGAGACATAAGATTATTGGTACCTTTGAAGAGATCACTGCTGCGGTACCAGAGAAATCGCTTGTAACCGGTAAGCGTTCAACAGGTGGACGTAACAACGACGGTAAGATGACTATGCGCTACAGAGGCGGTGGTCACAAACGTAAATTCCGTTTTATCGACTTCAAGCGTAACAGAGACGGTATTCCAGCTACAGTAAAGACAATCGAGTATGATCCTAACCGTTCAGCTCGTATTGCACTTCTTTGCTATGCTGATGGTGTTAAATCATACATAATTGCTCCTAATGGTTTGGAGGTTGGCGCAGTTCTGATGTCAGGTGCTGATGCAGCTCCCGAGGTAGGTAACGCTCTTCCTTTGAAGAACATTCCTATCGGTACTGTAGTTCACAACATCGAGCTCCGTCCTGGACAGGGTGCTATCCTCGTCCGTTCAGCCGGTAACTTCGCACAGATCGTTTCTCGTGACGAGAACTACTGCGTAATCAAGTTGCCTTCAGGTGAGGTTCGCCGTATCCTCGGTACTTGCCGTGCTACAGTAGGTACAGTTGGTAACTCAGACCACGCACTCGAGTCTTCTGGTAAGGCCGGTCGTTCACGTTGGTTGGGTCGTCGTCCTCACAACCGTGGTGTTGTTATGAACCCTGTAGATCACCCGATGGGTGGTGGTGAGGGCCGTGCTTCAGGTGGTCACCCACGTTCACGTAAGGGCTTGTACGCTAAGGGTCTCAAGACTCGTGCACCTAAGAAGCAGTCTTCAAAGTACATTATTGAGAGAAGAAAGAAGTAATAATAAGGAAATTTTTGAAATAATATGAGTCGTTCATTAAAAAAAGGTCCATATATCAATGTAAAGTTGGAGAGCAAAGTGCTTGCCATGAACGAGAGCGGTAAGAAATCGGTCATCAAGTCTTGGGCTCGTGCTTCTATGATTTCTCCCGATTTTGTGGGACACACTATAGCTGTTCATAACGGTAATAAATTCATCCCTGTTTACGTTACAGAAAACATGGTAGGTCACAAGTTGGGCGAGTTCGCTCCTACACGTACTTTCCGTGGTCACTCTGGTAACCGTAAGAAATAAACAGGTATTATAAAACAGAATAAAATAAGATAATATAATGGGAGCAAGAAAAAAACTAGCTGCTGACAAGAGAAAAGAGGCACGCAAGAGCCTTTATTTCGCCAGTGCAAACGATATCCCATCTTCTCCACGCAAGATGCGCCTGGTCGCTGATATGGTTCGTGGTATGGAGGTAGGTCGTGCACTCGGTGTCTTGAGATTCTCGACAAAGGCCGCTTCTTACAACGTTGAGAAACTGTTGCGTTCTGCTATCGCTAACTGGGAGCAGAAGAACGAGCGCAAGGCCGAGAATGGCGAGCTGTACATCTCACAGATCTTTGTAGATGAGGCACGCACACTTTATCGTATGCGCCCTGCACCTCAGGGTCGCGGATACAGAATCCGTAAGCGTTCCAACCACGTTACAATCTACGTGGACACTAAAGTAAGTAATGACAATAAAAAAGTAGAAAGCAATGGGACAGAAGGTTAATCCAATTAGTAATCGATTAGGTATCATCAGAGGATGGGATTCCAACTGGTACGGTGGTAAGAACTACGGTGACGAATTGGTTGAAGATTCAAAGATCAGAAAATACCTTAATGTACGTCTGGCTAAGGCTAGCGTTTCTAAGATTGTCATCGAGCGTACTTTGAAGCTTGTTACAATTACCGTTTGTACCGCTAAGCCCGGTATCATCATCGGTAAGGGTGGTCAGGAGGTTGACAAATTGAAGGAGGAGTTGAAGAAGATCACTGACAAGGAGATACAGATTAATATTTTTGAAGTTAAGAAACTTGAGCTTGACGCTACTATCGTTGCTAACAGCATCGCACGTCAGGTAGAGGGTAAGATCGCATACCGTCGCGCAATCAAGACCGCTATTGCTAACACAATGCGCATGGGTGCTGAGGGTATCAAGATCCAGATTTCAGGCCGCTTGAACGGTGCCGAGATGGCTCGTTCAGAGATGTACAAGGAGGGTCGTACTCCATTGCACACATTCCGTGCTGATATCGACTACTGCCAGGCAGAGGCTTTGACAAAGGTTGGTATCCTTGGTATCAAGGTTTGGATTTGCCGTGGCGAGGTTTATGGTAAGAGAGACTTGGCTCCTAACTTTACACAGAGCAAGGAGAGCGGTTTCAACAACAACCAGGCTGGCGGAAGAAACTTCAAACGTAAGAAAAACAACAATCGCTAACGAATTGAATTTCAAGAATTATGTTACAGCCTAAAAAGACAAAATATAGAAGAGTGCAGCACGGTGTGCAGAAAGGTTTCGCAACTCGCGGTAACCAGCTCGCATTCGGTTCTTTCGGAATCAAGTGTCTGCAGTACAAATGGTTGAATGGCCGCCAGATTGAGGCTGCTCGTATTGCGGTTACACGCTACATGCAGCGCCAGGGTCAGGTTTGGCTCCGTGTTTTCCCCGATAAACCAATCACTCGTAAGCCTGCCGACGTACGTATGGGTAAGGGTAAGGGTGATCCAGAGGGCTTTGTATTCCCCGTTACACCGGGTCGTATCCTTATCGAGATTGAGGGCGTTTCATTCGATGTAGCAAAGGAGGCTTTGCGTCTCGCTGCTCAGAAGCTGCCTGTTACTACTAAGTTTATTGTTAGACGCGATTACGATTATAATAAGGCATAATTATGAAAATAGCAGAAATTAGAGAGCTTTCTACAGCAGAGCTTAAGGAAAGAGTTGAGGCTGATGTTACTCGTTATGCCCAGATGAAGTTGAATCACGCAATTTCACCATTGGAGAACCCTGAGTCGTTGAAGCAGTTGCGTCGCGACATCGCGCGCATGAAGGGTGAGTTGCGCTCTCGCGAATTAAATAAATAAATAAGACTTATGAGAAATTTGAGAAAAGAGCGTACCGGTGTGGTTCTCAGCAATAAGATGGAGAAGACAATCACCGTTGCTGCAAAGTTTAAAGAGAAGCACCCCATCTATGGTAAATTCGTGAGCAGAACAAAGAAATATCACGTACACGATGAGAAGCAGGAGTGCTCTATAGGCGATACAGTTCGCATTATGGAGACACGTCCCTTGAGCAAGACCAAGAGATGGAGATTAGTTGAAATCATCGAAAAAGTTAAGTAATTATGATACAGGTAGAATCAAGACTTACAGTATGTGATAATAGCGGTGCCAAGGAGGCTCTCTGTATCCGTGTACTCGGTGGTACACGTCGCCGCTATGCTTCTGTCGGGGATGTGATCGTAGTCTCTGTGAAGAGCGTTATCCCCTCAAGCGATCTGAAGAAGGGAGTCGTTTCAAAGGCTCTTATTGTTCGTACTAAGAAAGAGGTTCGCCGTCAGGACGGTTCTTATATCCGCTTCGACGACAACGCCTGCATTCTGCTTAACAATGCCGGTGAAATGCGTGGCAGCCGTATCTTCGGTCCTGTAGCGCGTGAGCTTCGTGCTACTGATTATACTAAGGTTGTGTCATTGGCACCAGAGGTACTTTAATTTTTAAAAGTTTGAAGTAATGAAGAAATTACATATCAAAAAAGGTGATATGGTCATCGTAAACGCTGGCGAGGACAAGGGCAAGACCGGTAAGGTTTTGCAGGTTCTCGTTCAGAAGGACCGTGCCATCGTAGAGGGCGTTAACATGGTTTCTAAGAGCACGAAGCCTAACGCAAAGAACCCCCAGGGAGGTATTGTAAAACAGGAGGCTTCAATCCACGTGTCTAACCTCAACTTGGTTGATCCAAAGTCAGGTAAGGCTACACGCATCGGCCGCAAGGTGAATGCTGAGGGAAAGAAGGTTCGTTATGCTAAAAAATCAGGAGAGGAGATTTGATAATGAGTAATACAGCTAGCCTTAAAAAAGAATATGCCGAGCGTATTGCTCCGGCTTTGATGAAGCAGTTCAACTATTCATCAGCAATGCAGGTGCCCGTGCTCAAGAAGATCGTCATCAACGAGGGTCTCGGCGCGGCTACTCAGGATAAGAAGATCATTGATGTCGCTATCAACGAGGTAACAGCTATCACAGGTCAGAAGGCCGTTGCTACTGTTTCTCGCAAGGATATCTCTAACTTCAAGTTGCGTAAGAAGATGCCTATCGGCGTTATGGTAACTCTGCGTCGTGAGCGCATGTACGAGTTCCTCGAGCGTCTGGTGCGCGTTGCTCTTCCACGTATCCGTGACTTCAAGGGTATCGAGAGCAAGTTCGACGGTAGCGGTAACTACTCTTTGGGTATCAAGGAGCAGATTATCTTCCCTGAGATCAATATCGATAACATCATGCGTCTGAACGGTATGAACATCACATTCGTGACAACTGCCAAGACTGACGAAGAGGGTTATGCTCTGTTGAAGGAGTTTGGTTTGCCTTTTAAAAATGCTAAAAATTCATAAGTAGACTATGGCAAAAGAATCAATGAAAGCACGTGAGGTAAAGCGTGCAAAATTGGCCAAGAAATACGCTGCAAAGCGTGAGGCTCTTAAGAAGATCATCAACACAGGTTCTCCTGAGGAGGCTTACGAGGCAGCACGCAAGTTGCAGGATTTGCCTTTGAACTCTAACCCTATCCGCCTGCACAACCGTTGCAAGCTGACTGGTCGTCCAAAGGGTTATATCCGCCTTTTCGGTATCTCTCGTATTCAGTTCCGTGAGATGGCATCACAGGGCCTTATCCCAGGTGTAAGAAAAGCAAGCTGGTAATTTTTTGAGTGTTTAATATAAATATTGTCAGGGAAGTCCTGATCAATTTAAAATTAATTTTTATGACAGATCCTATTGCAGATTATTTGACGAGGTTGAGAAATGCCATTCAAGCTAAGCACAGAGTGGTTGAAGTTCCTGCCTCTAACCTCAAGAAGGAAATCACCAAGATTCTTTTTGAGAAGGGTTACATCTTGAACTACAAGTTTGTTGAGGATGGCCCACAAGGCACAATCAAGATTGCCTTGAAGTACGACGCTGTAAACAAAGTGAACGCTATCAAGAACCTTGTTCGCGTTTCTTCACCAGGTTTGCGTCGTTATACGGGATACAAAGATATGCCCAGAGTGATCAATGGATTGGGTATCGCTATTTTGTCGACATCCAAAGGTGTAATGACAGACAAGGAGGCAGCTACTGAGAAGATCGGTGGTGAGGTTCTCTGCTATGTCTACTAATAAGGAGGATTGAGCAATGTCTAGAATTGGTAAATTACCCATTAGTATTCCCGCTGGCGTTACCGTTGCTGTTAGTGACGAGAACGTAATTACTGTAAAAGGTCCTAAAGGTGAGCTCTCACAGAAGGTAGATCCATCTATCGCTATTGCAGTTGAGGATGGTACCCTCACAGTGAAGTACGCTGATTGTGAAACTTATGCTGAGGCTACAAAGCAGCAGCACGCTTATCACGGTCTCTACCGCGCGCTCATCAATAATATGGTTATCGGTGTTTCTGCCGGTTTCCGCAAAGAGCTTGAGCTTGTTGGTGTTGGTTATCGTGTGAACGATAAACCTAACAATGCTATCGAGTTGTTGCTTGGTTTTACTCACCCAATCTACATGCAGTTCCCTGCAGAGGTTAAGATTGAGACTAAGTCTGAGAGAAATAAGAACCCTCTTATCATCCTGGAGTCTTGCAACAAGGAGCTTCTTGGTCTTATTTGCGCTAAGATCCGCTCATTCCGCAAGCCAGAGCCATATAAGGGTAAGGGTGTTAAGTTTGTTGGTGAGGTTATTCGCCGCAAGTCTGGTAAGTCAGCAGGTGCGAAATAATTTAGTAAAACTGTAAGCATATGACAACAAAAATAGAAAGACGTACCAAGATTAAATATAGAGTGCGCAACAAGATTTCAGGTGTTGCCGAGCGTCCTCGTATGAGCGTTTTCCGCAGCAACAAGCAGATCTATGTTCAGATAATTAATGACCAGACAGGTCGCACATTGGCTGCAGCATCTTCTCTCGGTCTTGAGGCAATGCCCAAGAAGGAGCAGGCTGCTAAGGTAGGTGAGATGATCGCAAAGAAGGCAATCGAGGCTGGTATCACAGCTGTTGTTTTCGACCGTAACGGTTACCTCTACCACGGAAGAGTTAAGGAAGTGGCTGATGCTGCACGTAATGGAGGTCTTAAATTCTAATGAATATGGCAGTTAATAATAGAGTAAAAGTCGCAAACGACGTTGAATTGAAAGATAGATTGGTTGCTATCAACCGTGTAACTAAGGTTACTAAGGGTGGTCGTACATTCAGCTTCTCTGCAATTGTTGTTGTAGGTAACGAGAATGGCATCATCGGTTACGGTCTTGGTAAGGCAAGCGAGGTAACTGCAGCTATTGCCAAGGGCGTAGAGGCAGCTAAGAAGAACCTGGTTCGCGTACCCGTGCTCAAGGGAACTGTTCCTCACGAGCAGTCAGCTCACTTCGGTGGTGCAGAGGTTTTCATCAAGCCTGCTTCACACGGTACCGGAGTAGTTGCCGGTGGTGCGATGCGTGCCGTTCTTGAGAGTGTAGGTATTACTGACGTTTTGGCTAAGTCTAAGGGTTCTTCTAACCCACACAACTTGGTTAAGGCTACAATTGCAGCCCTGAGCGAGATGCGTGACGCACGCATGGTAGCACAGAACAGAGGTGTTAGTATGAGTAAGGTATTTAACGGATAAGGAGGTTTACTATGGCTACAATTAAAATCAAACAGGTAAAAAGTCGCATTGGTGCTCCTAAGACTCAGAAGCTTACTCTTGATGCTCTTGGCCTTACAAAGATGAATAAGGTTGTTGAGCGTCCTGATAACGCCTCTATCCGCGGAATGATTAGGAAGGTTCAGCATTTGGTTGCCATTGTTGAAGAGTAATTAATTTAAAAAAGAATTTGACTATGAAATTAAATAATCTTAAGCCTGCCGAGGGCGCTGTCAAGGCACGCAAAAGAATTGGTCGTGGTACCGGATCTGGTAGAGGTGGTACTTCTACTCGTGGTCACAAGGGTGCTAAGTCTCGTTCCGGCTACAGCAAGAAGATCGGTTTCGAGGGTGGTCAGATGCCTTTGCAACGTCGTGTACCTAAGTACGGCTTCAAAAATATCAATCGTGTAGAGTACAAGGCTATCAACCTCTCTACTCTCCAGGCTCTTGCCGAGAGCAAGTCTTTGGAGACTATCAACATCCAGGCACTTGTTGCTGCCGGCTTCGTATCTTCAAACCAGTTGGTTAAGATTCTTGCTAACGGCACATTGACTGCAAAGTTGACAGTAGAGGCTCACGCTTTCTCTCAGAAGGCTGTTGAGGCTATTGAGGCTGCAGGTGGAACAGTAGTAAAGCTTTAAAAAATGGCAAATAAACAATCAAACCATAAATTCGTCCAGACAATAAAGAACATCTGGAAAGTAGAAGACCTCAGGGTCCGCATCGGTATCACATTGCTTTTTGTGGCAATCTACCGTTTCGGTTCTTTCGTTGTTCTTCCAGGTATCGACACATCGGCACTTGCAAATCTTAAAAATCAAACGAGTGAAGGTTTGATGTCTCTGCTTGATATGTTCTCGGGTGGTGCATTCTCTAATGCATCAATCTTTGCCCTGGGTATTATGCCCTACATCTCGGCATCTATCGTTATCCAGTTGCTCTCTATCGCTGTACCTTATTTCCAGAAGATGCAGCGTGAGGGCGAGAGCGGTCGCCGCAAGATGAACCAGTATACTCGTTATTTGACTATACTGATCCTTCTCTTGCAGGCTCCCTCTTATCTGGCTAACTTGAGATATACAGCCGGCGGTGCAATATCTCCGGCTGTAGATATGGGAGTTTTCATGGTGACATCAACCATCATCCTTGCTGCAGGTAGTATGTTCATCCTCTGGTTGGGTGAGCGTATCACAGACAAGGGCCTTGGCAACGGTATCTCATTGATCATTATGATCGGTATCATTGCACGTCTGCCTGAGTCTTTCCTCCAGGAGTTCTTCTCAAGAACAGAGGGTGCTGCCGGTGGTGGTGTCATTGCACTCCTTGTCGAGGTTGTATTCCTGATTCTGGTAATGTGTGCAGCTGTTGCGCTGTTGCGCGGTACCCGTAAGGTTCCCGTGCAGTATGCAAAGCAGTCAGCCGGTGGTGCTACTGTTTCCGGTGCGCGTCAGTATCTGCCTCTTAAGGTAAATGCTGCCAATGTGATGCCGATCATCTTTGCTCAGGCAATCATGTTCATCCCCATCGCAATCTTCGGTTACGGTTCGGAGGAGCCTTCAAAGTTCATGATGCTCCTTGGTGACTACACAAGCTGGTTGTATAACTTGATATTTGCATCACTTATCATATTGTTTACATTCTTCTACACAGCTATCACAATCAACCCTGTTCAGATGGCTGAGGACATGAAGCGTAACAATGGATTTATCCCAGGTATCAAGCCGGGCAAACCCACAGCAGAATATATTGATACGATTATGACACGCTTGACCCTTCCTGGTGCGCTTTTCTTGGCGCTCATCGCAATCCTTCCCGCATTTGCAGGAATGTTCGGTGTTCAGCAGGGCTTCGCAAGTTTCTTCGGAGGTACATCGCTCCTCATTCTTGTAGGTGTTGTCCTTGACACACTCCAGCAGGTTGAGAGCCACCTTTTGATGAGACACTATGATGGCTTGTTGAGCTCAGGTCGAATCAAGGGTCGTGTAGGATAATTTGTTTGAGCTTAGAAATGATATTTCTTAAGACATCAGAAGAGATTGAACTACTTCGGCAGGCAAATCTGCTTGTAGGCAAAACGCTTGCCGAAGTAGCTAAGATAATAGAGCCGGGAGTGACAACAAAGCAGCTCGACAGGGTTGCCGAGGAGTTTATCCGCGATAACGGGGCGATTCCCACATTCAAGGGTTATCCCAATCATGAGGGAGTTCCGTTCCCGGGTTCTATCTGTGCATCGGTGAACGATGTTGTAGTGCACGGAATTCCAAATGATGTTCCTCTTAAGGAGGGCGATATTGTGTCGGTCGACTGTGGAACATTGCTTGACGGGTTCTGTGGAGATTCTTGCTACACCTTTTGTGTAGGCGAGGTCGATGAGGAGACTAAGAAGTTGCTCCGTGTTACAGAGGAGTCTCTTTACAAAGGTATTGAAAATGCAGTTCACGGACGCCGTTTGGGAGATATCGGCAATGCTGTGCAGACACACTGCGAGCAGAACGGTTACGGTGTCGTGCGTGAATTTGTAGGCCACGGTATCGGTCGCAATATGCACGAGGCTCCCGAGGTACCCAACTATGGACGCCGCGGTAACGGCCTTCAGTTGCGACAGGGAATGTGCATTGCCATTGAGCCGATGATTACGCTCGGTAAACGTCAGATATTTATGGAGCGTGACGGTTGGACGGTAAGGACGCGTGACAGAAAGAACGCGGCGCATTTCGAGCATACTGTAGCGGTCGGTAAAAACGGTGCCGATATATTATCATCGTTCGAGTTTGTAGAAGAAGTTTTAAGAAAGAAAGGTTATTGATATGGCTAAACAAAATGCTATTGAGCAAGACGGTACTATTGTAGAGGCATTGTCAAATGCGATGTTCAGGGTTGAACTCCAGAACGGTCATGAGGTGATTGCCCACATTTCGGGTAAGATGAGAATGCACTACATTAAGATACTGCCTGGTGACAAAGTAAGAATAGAGATGTCACCTTATGATTTGACTAAAGGTAGAATCGTATTCCGATATAAATAAAAAACAATATATTATGAAAGTTAAAGCATCTATTAAGAAACGCACCCCAGACTGCAAAATCGTTCGCAGAAACGGTCGTTTGTATTTGATTAACAAGAAGAATCCCAAGTTCAAACTGCGTCAGGGGTAATTAAAGTAGTAATTAAAAATATATTCGTATATGGCTATAAGAATAGTTGGTGTAGATATTCCTCAGAATAAAAGAGGAGAGATTGCGTTGACATACATCTATGGTATCGGACGCAGCAGTGCAGCCAAGATCCTTGACAAGGCAGGTGTTGACCGTGACATCAAGGTTCAGGATTGGACCGATGATATGGCAGCAAAAGTCCGTGAGGTTATTGGTGCAGAGTACAAAGTAGAGGGTGACCTCCGTTCAGAGATTCAGCTTAACATCAAGCGTCTGATGGATATCGGTTGCTATCGTGGCATTCGTCATCGTAACGGTTTGCCGGTTCGTGGTCAGAGCACAAAGAACAACGCTCGTACACGCAAGGGACGTAAGAAGACAGTTGCTAACAAGAAAAAAGCTACAAAATAATAGGTAAGTAATATGGCAAAGAAAACAGTTGCAACAAAGAAAAGAAATGTAAAGGTTGGAGCCAATGGACAGCTTCACGTTCATTCATCATTCAACAACATCATCGTATGTTTGGCAAATGATGAGGGACAGGTTATCTCTTGGTCATCTGCAGGTAAGATGGGCTTCAGAGGTTCTAAGAAGAACACTCCTTATGCAGCTCAGATGGCAGCAGAGGCTTGCTCTAAGATCGCTTTCGATCTTGGCTTGCGCAAGGTTAAGGCATATGTTAAGGGACCTGGTAACGGTCGTGAGTCTGCAATCCGCACTGTACACAATGCAGGTATCGAGGTTACAGAGATCATTGACGTAACACCACTGCCACACAACGGATGCCGTCCTCCAAAGAGAAGAAGAGTATAATTTTTATTTAAGAAGTTTAAAATGGCTAGATATACAGGACCTAAAAGCAAGATAGCACGTCGTTTCGGCGAGCCTATCTTTGGCGCAGACAAAGTGCTTTCTAAGAAGAACTATGCTCCCGGCCAGCACGGTAACAACCGTCGCCGCAAGTCTTCGGAGTATGGTGTCATGCTTGCAGAGAAGCAGAAAGCAAAATATACATACGGAGTATTGGAGAAGCAGTTCCGTAATACATTCAAGAAGGCTGACTCGGCTCCCGGTATTACCGGTGAGGTTCTCTTGCAGAACCTTGAGTCTCGCTTGGACAACATCGTTTATCGTTTGGGTATCGCTCCTACTCGTGCAGCTGCACGTCAGTTGGTAAGCCACTGCCACATCCTCGTTGACGGTAAGGTATGTAACATCCCTTCACGTCACATCAAGCCTGGTCAGGTAATCGGTGTACGCGAGCGTTCTAAGTCTCTTGAGGTTATCCAGAACTCATTGGCAGGTCTCAACCACAGCAAGTATCCTTGGTTGGAGTGGAATGAGTCTGAGATGGCAGGTAAGTTCTTGAGTGTACCTGAGCGTTCAGAGATCCCCGAGAACATCAAGGAGCAGTTAATCGTTGAGTTGTATAGCAAAAATTAATATTTGATAATGGCGATATTAACATTTCAAAAACCCGACAAGGTGGTAATGTTGGAGGCAACCGACTTCTATGGCAAGTTCGAGTTCCGTCCTTTGGAGCCTGGTTTCGCAACAACCGTGGGCAACGCACTCCGTCGCATCTTGCTGTCTTCTTTGGAAGGCTTCGCAATCAATTGCATCAAGATTGCCGGTGTTGAGCACGAGTTCGCAACAGTTCCAGGTGTCAAGGAGGATGTTACCAACATAATTCTCAACCTTAAGAAGGTAAGATTCAAAAGAATCGTAGAGGAATTCGAAACCGAGAAAGTCTCAATCAATGTAGAGAATACCGAGGTGTTCACTGCGGGTGAGATTGGTAAGTATTTAACAGGATTTGAAGTGTTAAATCCCGAGTTAGTCATTTGCCATCTCGACGAGTCGGCTAAAATGCAGATTGAGATCAGCATCAACAAGGGACGCGGTTATGTTCCTGCTGATGAGAACAGGGAGTTCTGCACAGAACCCACTATGATTCCAATCGACTCGATATACACTCCTATTCGTAATGTCAACTACCAGCGTGAGCCATTCCGCGTAGAGCAGAAGACCGACTATGACCGCTTGGTTATTGAGATTACGACAGACGGTTCCATACACCCGAAGGAGGCTCTTAAGGAGGCTGCAAAAATCCTTATCTATCACTTCATGTTGTTCTCTGACGAGAAGATCGCTATCGAGTCTTCTGACATCGACGGCAATGAGGAGTTTGATGAGGAGGTATTGCACATGCGTCAGTTGCTGAAGAGCAAGCTTGTTGACCTCAACCTTTCAGTACGTGCCCTCAACTGTTTGAAGGCTGCTGATGTTGAGACACTCGGACAGCTCGTTCAGTACAACAAGACCGACCTTCTCAAGTTCCGCAACTTCGGTAAGAAATCGCTCACTGAGCTTGATGATTTGCTCGAGAGTCTGAATCTTTCGTTTGGAACAGATATTTCAAAATATAAATTAGACAAAGAATAATTATGAGACATAAGAAATCTTTTAATCATTTGGGCCGTACTGCATCTCACAGAAAGGCTATGCTTTCAAACATGGCTGTTTCTTTGATCATGCACAAAAGAATCACTACGACCCTCGCAAAGGCAAGAGAGCTGAAGAAGTTCGTTGAGCCGCTCATTACAAAGTCAAAGGACGATACAACCAACTCTCGTCGTGTAGTATTCAGCTACCTCCAGAGCAAGGAGGCCGTTACAGAGCTCTTCAAGGAGATCTCGGTAAAGGTTGCTGAGCGCCCAGGCGGTTACACACGTATCATCAAGTTGGGTACACGTTTGGGTGACGCAGCCCAGATGTGTTTCATCGAGCTCGTTGACTACAATGAGAATATGGCCAAGACACAGGCTAAGAAGACACGTCGTCGCCGTTCAACAAAGAAGGCTGACGCTCCTGTAGCTGAGGCCGCTGTTGCAACAGAAGAATCTACACCAGCAGTTGCAGAATAATTAATTACTTACTTAATAGATGTGGGGGAGTGCCGTGAGGCATTCCCCCATTGTTTTCCCAGTGGAGCAGCTTTCCTGTTATATTGGTTCACCTGCAAACTATAGGGGGGGGAATATCTTTTTAACACAGACAAAACATTAAACAATCTCTTATATTCTTTTATACAACTTACCCTTAATCT
>SUXN01000024.1 GCA_015060965.1 Bacteroidales bacterium
GGGGAAATATCCAAATTAATGAACATCTCCCCGATAATTTTGTCAGACCTCTATAAAGACTTTTTCAGTGCCCTCGCATTTTGCGGCAGTTTTTGTTTTGTTCAAGGGTGTGTAATCAATAACCCAATGACTTCTGCAAGTCCTCAAGTTCCTTCAGCTTGTCAGCCATCTTGAGGTTATAGTAGCAGTTGGTGAGGTTTGTCAACCACAAATCGTGCTTGTCAGGAGCTACTGTGCGGAGCTTCTCAAGCAAAGGCAATGCCTTGTTGTAGTAACCCTCAAGAACCTTCTTGTCCTCAGCAAGTTTCTTCTTGTCTGTTACCTTAACTGAAGACTGTGCAGCGCTGTACTCCTGAGCCTTGATAAGATAGCAACGGCCGAGGTTAGAAAGTGCGTTCTCATAGTTTGGATCAACCTGGAGAGTCTTCTCGTACCACTCGATAGCTGTATCAAAGTCCTCCTTCTGGTGTGCGATATAACCCTTGAGGTAAACGAAGAGAGGATTTGAAGGATCGTTGGCCATCAACTCGTCAGCAAGCTTGCCGAGCTCCTCGCTCTGATTGCGGCTGTCATAATAGTGGATAAGTGACTGGCTGTAGTAAAGATCTGACGGGAACTTTGTGATACCCTCCTTACACATGTTCAACCAAGTTGCTGTATCACCCTTCTCAAGGTAAGCAGCTGATTTGAAACGGTAAGCGCTCTCGGCCATCTGTGGGTGATCCATAGCAAGGTCTACGTGTGTAAGAACCATGTCATAGTTCTCGAGCTGCATACCGCAAAGAGCCATGTTGTAAGCAGCTACAGGCACGTTCACTGTATCCTTTGCCATTGCATTAGCCTTGTAGAGCTTATCAGATGCATCGATGAACATTTTGAAAAGGTAATATGCCTTCTCATACTGCTCGTTGCCATAGTAGTAAGCACCTGCGTTATAGAACTGACCGAACTCCTGCATATATGTAGCAAGGATGAACTCACCGTATTTTGGCTTTACACGACCCTTGGCATCGGGCATGTTGTCATACTTTTCACAGTTCTCGAGGTCGTTACCGAGCTCGTATGTATAAGAATACATCAAAGGCTCATCGAATGGAGCGCCCTCTGCACGCTTACGGTTCTCACCGTCAACAACAGCCTTCTTTGCGCTTGCGCTTACAAACCATACATATGCATCCTTATTGACGAGTTCGCTGTTTACAGCAGTTTTGATAGCATTTGCAGCACCTACAGGGTTGGTTGAGATGTTTGATTCAGCATCCATAACCACCTTCATGAGGGCCTTTGTCTGCTTCTTCTGCTCCTTAATCTGTTCCTTTGTCAGTTCCTGACCGATAGCAAATGAACCTGCAAGGACCAATGCTAATGATAATACTAACTTTTTCATATTCATTTGTGTTTAAGTTGGTTAATTATTCGTTATTGTTCTCTGTTGTTTCTATTGTCTGTGCATCCTCGGGCTGAACCTCTACGGCTTCTTCGACTTCGCGTGTAACCTTGCATACAGAACCGATGCAATCGTTCTTCTTGCCGAGGTTGATGACACGTACACCCTGTGTCGCACGACCCTGTACAGGAATCTGGTCAACCGATGTACGGATAGTGATACCCGACTTGTTGATTATCATGAGGTCGTTGTCGTTGTTCACATCCATGATTGCCACAAGGTTACCGGTCTTCTCTGTTACCTGGAGAGTCTTTACTCCCTTACAGCCACGGCTTACAGTGGGATAATCCTCGGTTGCCGAACGCTTACCGTAGCCCTGCTCAGAGAGTACAAGCAGGCTGTGCTCGGCCTCGTCGTTCTTTGGCAACACAACCATGCCTACGACCTCGTCATCCTCGGCAATGTCCATACCCTTGACACCGGTTGCCGTACGGCCCATTGCACGTACTGTACTCTCGTTGAAGCGGACAGCCTTACCGCCACGGTTTGCAAGGATGATGTCACTGTCACCGTCGGTGAGTGCCACTGAAATCACGCGGTCATCCTCACGGATAGTGATTGCTATGATACCGTTGGTACGTGGACGTGAATACTGCTCAAGACTGGTCTTCTTTATTATACCGTTCTTTGTACAGAATACGATGTTGTGGCTCTCTATGAAGTTCTTGTCGGCAAGAGTCTTCACGCGCACGAATGCATTGACTGCATCATCGGCATCGATATTGAGCATGTTCTGTATTGCACGGCCCTTGGAGTTCTTGTTGCCCTCGGGAATCTCATATACCTTGAGCCAATAGCACTTACCGCGCTGTGTAAAGAAGAGCATAGTGTTGTGCATTGTGGCTGTGTATATATACTCGATGAAGTCGCTGTCGCGTGTGTCGCTGCCCTTTGAGCCCACGCCGCCACGGTTCTGGCTGCGATACTCGGTGAGCGGTGTGCGCTTGATGTAACCCATGTGCGAGATTGTGATAACCATCTCGTCGTCGGCATAGAAGTCCTCGGGGTTGAAGTCGCTCGATGCGCTGTAGTCAATCTTACAACGGCGCTCGTCACCGTACTTCTCCTTGATTTCAAAGAGCTCGTCCTTGATGACCTGCTTGCAGAGCTCCTCATCAGTGAGTATAGCGTTGTAGTACTCGATCTTGCGCATGAGTTCCTCGTACTCGGCGTGCAGCTTGTCCTGCTGTATACCGGTGAGCTGTGCAAGACGCATCTCAACGATTGCTGCTGCCTGGACCTCGGTGAGGTTGAAGCGCTCCATGAGGGCTGTTCTTGCATCAGCAGGAGACTTGGCAGCCTTGATAAGGCGTACAACCTCGTCGATGTTGTCCGATGCGATGATAAGACCCTCTACAATGTGGGCGCGCTCCTCGGCCTTGCGGAGCTCGTACTTTGTACGGCGGATGACAACCTCGTGACGATGCTCGACAAAGCAACCGATGCACTCCTTCAAAGAGAGCAGCTTTGGACGGCCACCTACAAGAGCAATGCAGTTCACACTGAACGAGGTCTGCAAAGAGCTCATCTTATAGAGTTTGTTCAGGATGACATTGGCGTTGGCATCGCGCTTCACGTCAATTACGATACGCATACCCGACTGGTCAGACTCGTCGTTGATATTTGAAATACCGTCGATCTTCTTCTCGTTGACCATTGAGGCGATATCCTTGATAAGCTCCTCCTTGTTTACGTTGTATGGGATTGCCGTTACGACAATCTTGTCGTGCTGTGCACCCGACTCAATCTCGGCAACCGCACGCATAATGACACGGCCACGGCCGGTCTCATATGCCTCACGTACACCGTTGAGTCCGAAAATATCGCAACCTGTAGGGAAATCAGGAGCCTTCACGTGCTCCATCAGGCCGTCAGTGTCGATATCGGGGTTATCGATATAAGCCACACAGGCATCAAGAACCTCGCTGAGGTTGTGTGTCGGGATATTTGTAGCCATACCTACGGCAATACCCGATGAACCGTTTACAAGAAGGTTCGGGATACGTGTAGGCATAACGGTTGGCTCTACAAATTCGTCGTTGTAGTTAGGCTGGAAGTCAACGGTCTCCTTGTAGAGGTCCTGTGACAACTCCTCACCGATCTTGTGCAGACGGGCCTCGGTGTAACGCATCGCCGCTGGCGAGTCGCCGTCGATTGAACCGAAGTTACCCTGTCCGTCAATCAGAGGGTAACGCATTACCCAATCCTGGGCCATACGTACAAGAGCACCGTAAACCGATGAGTCACCGTGCGGGTGATACTTACCGAGTACGTCTCCGACCGTACGGGCCGATTTCTTGTATGGTTTATCCGAAGTATTTCCCAGCTCCATCATACCGTAGATGATACGGCGATGAACGGGCTTCAGACCATCTCGAACATCGGGCAATGCACGTGCTACAATTACCGACATTGAGTAGTCAATGTAAGATGATCTCATCTCTTCTTCTACATTGACCTTAATAATTCTGTCGTTCTCAATCATCTAAAATAAATATTATTAATTAAAATTTCGTTTGCTATCTCGCTTTATATATACCTTATTAATATAAAACATCGCTAAATTAATCAAATTTGCCGAATGGGGCAAAAAAATTAAGTATTATTAAGCTCTACAAGCGCATTAAACCGCCTTTTAAAGCAAAAAGCTCTAAAAAGCGGTTTAAATGGCCTTTAAAAGCGTGTTTACCCGAACGCCAATTGCCAACCTTTTTTAACATCTTGCGCCTTTGCCGGCACTCCGTTCTCCATCCAAGACATTGCCGATACAATCCTTTGCATAAGCGATGCGTCAGTAATGCATAGTTCAGCATCGGCATCCACTGCACTTTTCCCGGCTACAAACCGCACATAATTCTCAGTGTCGTTCTCCACCGGCGGTGCCCAACGGTTTATCCAACCGCGCAGGGTCTTCAGCGAATGACGCAGAAAATAGTTCCTCAAGGTTATGAACGCAGCCCTGTAACCCCAACTTGCATCAATGAAAGAAAAAAACTCCTTGTCACTCTGTATTTCCGACAATCCTTTCCACTTTGTCCCGTTCCGCCGTATGTTCAGCGGATTGTTGTTTCTTAAACCTCGCGAGATTTTCATTTTTTGATGCAAATGTACAATCGGTGGAAAAAATCGAAATGCTGTCTTACTAATTTAAGTTTGTACGCCAAGATACCTTTGCTCTCAAATAAAAATCTTATCTTCGCAAAGAAATATAAAATATGTTTCTATCAGAAAAACAATTTACAAAAATATATTCAAGATGCGAGTTGACATAATTACCACCTTTCCCGAGATGATGGAGAGCTTCTTCAATTCATCAATTATGGGACGTGCACAACGTAACGGATACGCAGAAATTTGTTTACATAATTTACGTGATTATACAACTGACAAGCACCGCAAGACCGACGATTACCCTTTTGGAGGCTGTGCAGGACTTGTTATGAAAATAGAGCCTATTGACAACTGTATAAAGCAGCTGAAGGCACAAAGAGAGTACGATGAGGTTATTTATACAAGCCCAGACGGCGAAGTTTTTGACCAGCCGATGGCAAATTCACTCTCAATGAAGCAAAATCTCATCTTTTTGTGCGGACATTACAAGGGAATTGACCACAGAATTCGTGAACACTTGATTACTAAAGAGATAAGCATTGGCGACTACGTTTTAACGGGTGGCGAATTAGCAGTTGAGGTAATATGCGACGCAGTTATTCGCCTAATTCCGGGCGTAATTTCGGACGAAACTTCGGCATTGAGCGACTCTTTCCAGGATAATTTGCTTGCTCCTCCGGTATATACACGCCCTGCAGAGTACAACGGATGGAAAGTCCCAGAAATTCTATTGTCAGGCCACGAGGCAAAGATACGCCAATGGGAGTTCGAGCAGTCACTTGAACGCACAAAGCGCTTACGCCCTGACCTCTTGAAGTAAAATGAAATTTATTTATATATTACATTTGTATATACAAAAGTAACATAGTGTTTCAAATGTATATTCATATAAAAAAGATAGCAACCGCGGTTGCTATCTTTTTTATATGACAATCTCCCGAAAAGGAAGAAACATTGAATTACAATCAGACCTCAAGCGCACCGATAAGCTCGCTTACAGAGTTCATCTTGTGACGTACAAGATAATCCTCAATGTAATCGACAATCTCACCTGTAACTGCCGGATTCATGAAGTTTGCAGTACCAACCTCTATGGCACTTGCTCCGGCAAGCAGGAACTCAATGGCATCAGCACCGGTTGTAATACCTCCGATACCCACTACAGGAATCTTCACAGCCTTGGCAACCTGCCATACCATACGCAATGCTATCGGCTTCACAGCGGGGCCACTCATACCACCGGTGATGGTAGAGAGAACAGGACGGCGTTTCTCCGAGTCAATTGCCATACCGAGCAAAGTGTTGATGAGCGACACACTGTCGGCACCGGCACCCTCAACGGCACGCGCAATCTCTGTAATGTCGGTCACATTGGGCGAGAGCTTAACGATCAGGGGCTTGGGATAAGCCTTGCGCACAGCAGAAACGACCTCAGCAGCCGAAGCAGCCTGCACACCGAACGCCATACCTCCCTGCTTAACGTTAGGACAAGAAATATTGAGCTCGATTGCAGGAATCTTGTCAAGCGCAGCAACCTTCTCGGCACAAGCCACATAATCCTCGATGCAGGCACCCGATACATTCACGATAACATTTGTATCCAGGTCCTTGAGCTGCGGATATATGTTCCGGGCAAAATAATCCACGCCCTTGTTCTGCAAGCCCACAGCATTGAGCATGCCCAGAGGAGTCTCTGCGCTACGTGGATAAGGATTACCTTCGCGGTGGTTCAAGGTTGTACCTTTTACAATAAAACCACCCAACTTGTTCAAATCTACAAAATCGGCAAACTCAATACCGTAGCCGAATGTTCCCGATGCGGTCAGGACAGGATTCTTCAGTTCAAGACCGCCTATTTTTACATCTGTCTTTACCATTTCAGTTCATCTATTGAAAATACCGGACCATCTGTACACACACACTTGTGTCCCTCCTTTGTATCCTCTACGCAGCAGAGACACGCACCCAGGCCGCAAGCCATCTTGTTCTCGAGCGACACCTCGCAACCGATGCCTTTTTCACGGGCATACTTCGCTACAGAAAGCATCATCGGCTTTGGGCCACAAGTAAAGATATAATCGAACTTCTCGTTGAGTACGGAATGATTTGTAACATAACCCTTCTCGCCGAGAGTTGCATCCTCAGTAGTATATTCCACACGGCCAAGCGCCTCGTATGCCTCACGCAGATAGAGGTCTTTTGCCGAACGGGCACCGATGAGGATTGTGAAATCACAGCCGCGTGCCTTGAGCTCCTGGGCAAGATAATATAGAGGCGCAGAACCAACACCGCCACCTACAAGCAGATATCTTTTGCCTGCTGACTCGGGAAGCGTGAAACCGTTACCGAGCGGCATCAGAGTGTTGACCTTATCGCCAGCCTTGAGAGAACCCAACCATCGTGTACCATCACCCACCAGCTGCACAAGGAAGCCTACCTCATTCTTCTCTGCATCGAAACTGTGCACCGAGATAGGACGACGCAGCATCACTGTAGGTGTGTTGTCTATACGCAGTTCCGCAAACTGTCCGGGAAAAGTTGCGGGCAGAGGCTGCTCGCAGCCCATTACCAACAACACGCAGTTGGCATTGACACGCTGCACCTCTTTTATTGTCAAATCGACAAGAACTTTTTTCATAATCTGTATGTTCTTTTATGTTACATTATTCTATAAATGCGAAGATAGCACATTTTTGGATGCACTTCCCATTTTAAGAGAAAATATTTTATCTGCATGATTCACAGATGCGGATAAACGGAACCTATAACCTCCCCACAAGCATCCGATATACAACAAAACCGGCATAAGCCGGCCTTGTATTATTTATCCTCCATGCTACACCATTCGAACCGCAACAATCATTTTTCAGGGAAAAGAGTCTCATACGTACCATCAGTGTAGAAAATACGTATCTCTTTTATACGTTTTTCATTTACAGGCTGCTGTTGAGCCTTGGTAACAGCAGTACGACGCGGTTGACGCTCCACAACAACCCTTTGTTGCTGTTGTTGACGCACAGGACGCTGTGAAGCCTGTTCCTGACGTGATTGTACCACATTCAGCACCTGCTGCAACTCCGGCTGTTCATGCTCCGGTTGTGAAAAGAGACTGTTTTCAACAGACGGAACGGCAGATACAGCACTTTTGGAAGCAGTTACAGGTTCTTCTCCGGCACCTGTCATAAGCCATTTGAGATCCAGTTCAGGGAAAGCATCATAAATCTTCAGCAGGACCTCAAGACTGGGTTTATTTCTACCGCTGAGGATATGCGATACAGATGCGCGCTGAATCCCTGTTTTCTCTGCAAACTGTGAAGGTGACAGCTCATAGCACTTCATAAGCAATTCTATCCTTTCTCTCTCGTTCATGTTTTATGCATTTTCAAAGTTGTATACATTTGTTTGCAAGCAAACTTTTTACAAAGATAAAAACATTTTTCCAAACAAACAACTATTAAGGCATCACCGCAATTACACAACAAAACAACATGACGATACATTTATAAACTCAATATCATTTATTACATTTTGACAAAACAACATTACACTTCACCCATCTGGCACAACAAGAAATGCAGACAACATAACAAACAGAGAAACGCCAATAGATATAATTTACACTATATTATTTTCGTAATATCTTGATTTGTATTACATTATCACCGAAAAACATTCAATTTATACGGTTCTCATAGCATAATACCCGCAAAAAGCGCATTTTATTTATAGTAAAACATCATGATGTAATAACTAAAATACTGATTTTAAACAAATTATCATAAATAAACATTCTATGTATATTTTTTGCATACAACTATAAACAGGGTTAGTAACAGGGTGTTGATAACAGAGCCTGAACAGCTGTTATTTTGCAAGTATGGTGACACGAATATGCATTTACCTTTGTAACATAGTCGAGAATTGACAAAAACAACCCCTACTCCACCTGTCAATATTATACAAATGTTTAAACAAAACCACGACAAATCAATACTAAAATTTACAATTGTTTTAGCAAAATCGTGAATAAATATAGATTTCACCCCTTCTCAAACATATGTATTGATCGAAATTTAATATTGTTTCAATATTTGTGGGTGAATTATCAGGTAGTTGATTATTTTCAATTCTCAGAGAGTGAAAATTTGCATTATTAATTGATTTACAGATAATTACAAACAAAATACCACTACCCGAAGGACAACAAAATAGAAAATACGTGTTGATTGAACAAGAAAATGGCGTTTATCACCACATAATCAGGCCTACAACATGAAAAAGAAATAAAAATGCGTTTTATACCTAAAAACGGCAGTTATCGATACTACACCCGTATTACCTATCACTCACCAATAAGAAAACCGATACACTCTATCCGTAAACACAAGAAAACACGTAGGAACAGAAAAAGCATATGGAACTCCGATGAAATAAAACAGTCAGGCAATGCCTTTACCAATACATACGTTCATTTTTGCATTTATACAACAAAACAAAAAAGCAGGCCGCACACAATGTGTGACCTGCTCTACCATAGAATGGACAGCACGGTACTGCCCAAATAAATTATATCATGCGGTTACTTTACAACCGCTTTGAAAGTCTTTGTGCCACTCTTAATGAGATAAACACCCTCTGCAAGCTCAATACTGTCCGGGCGGCCGCTATAGAGCTTTATACCACCTAAAGTATATACCTCAACAAAATCCGCATCTACTACAGTATCCTCTATTGAAAGAGGCAAAAGAGATACAGTCTCAAACGAAGAGAAATCGGAAACGCCATAGCCGTCAGCCCCCTGTACACGGTAAGAATATGTGCAACCGGCCTCAAGGTTATCAAAGAGACAGCTACAAGCCTCTACATCTTCAACAGACTCCACAAGCTCCATTACAACGTCACTTGATGTACTCACTGAAATATTGTCCAGATATACACGTTTCTCGTTTGCATCGGACTCTGTAGTAAACAACACATGGAACTCTCCTGCAACATCCGCAACGAGCGTGTATACAACCTCTGATGCAGTCGGGACAAATGTCTCGGAACACACGACTTCACCGTCAACAGCACTCACAACGCTCACTGTAAGTTGAGGCTCAATATCGCTTGAGCTGTATAAAGAAGAGGTAAAAGAGACTGTCACCTTGCCGTCGGCATTCAGTACAGGAGTCTTCAACGAGCCTGCGGCAACAGAACTGCCCACACGCAGCGCTCCGCCTTCGCTGTAAACAGCCTCGGCACTCCAACCGTCTGAAATTGTATAATCATTGATGGTTGAAGAGATATCCGTATTGTTCTTGACGCATTCCATGAAATCCTCTTCCAGCAGAACCACGGCATCACCTTCACCGGGAGCAGCATCAGTCACTCTGTAGAGCTCCACATTATAACCCGAAGCACCCTCGATAGCCTCCCAATTTGCGACGAACGACGATTCATTGACATCGGTTGCAGGCAATACTTGTGGGGCCGATTCAAAAACACCGGCAAGGAAATCGAAGGATATGACTCCATCTACATATTTTATATTTGTTACAGGCTTGTTCATATAACCGCCGGCATATACCTTGGCTGCAGGGATTGAACTGTTGGTGAGTTCTGTATTACCTTTTGTTCCCGGCCATACATCCCCCCTGAGACTCTCAACAAACTCCTGGGCAGTTACCTTGCCGTAAACCAAAAGTTCATTGTCTGCCGGGATAAGAGTGTAACGCGGATGCCCCGCAGTGCCGTTGATGGTATTGTTGTTCCACGCCGATTCAAGGTAGTCGACGTGTACTATGAGCATACCCTCACCGAAGAGATATGTATCCCACCCCTCGCGTTTGCGGTTCTCAAGGATGTAGTACTCGTTGCTGTTGGCATCGTTCACAATCTTGTAGGCCGAGCCGCCACGCGTGAGCGCCTCCATTGAATAATGACCTTTAGAATCAAGTTCTATGAGTTTTCTCCACCCGCAGGCGTCTCGCTGGTAGGCACTGTACCCAACCGGCACATACCCCTCTGCCACATAGTTGCCCTGATCCATCACATCCCAATAATCCATACCCCAATTGCCGGCACCCTTGGTATCATAGATATCGTGGAGGCCCAAACAATGGGAGAACTCATGACAGATAAGTCCTATTCCTGCAAGCACTTTACCTATCTCCGCTTCATATTTCTGGTTAAGGACAAGCTCACCGCTACAAGCGTATGTGTCACATCGGACACCATTGACCGTGATTGAACCGGCCTGCGAGCTCAGTTTCCACTGATGTGGCCATATGGTATTTGCATCAGCACCTGATGACTCGGAATAGCCGGCATAAAGGCAATATACAAACTCAACCTCGCCGTCACCGTTGTTGTCGCACAGCGAGAAGTCATAGCCTGCATCGGCAGCCTTCTGGATACCGTGCTTTATGGCATAGCTGGGCCTTGTATCATCGCCATTGGTCTTGTTTGCCCCGTAATATGCCATATTGTTATCGAGAGTAACGATATCCGAAACAATGAAATTGGGCTTGAAGAGGCTGTCGGACTGCGCAATGAAATAGTCGCGTGCACTGCCCACACTGTTCACCAAGGGATTCTCGTATACATACCCCGAGGCATTCAGGATATTCTCGATATCCTCTTTCTTATATGTGAACTTACAATCGGGGAACTCCACAAGCAGCACAGCCACATTCACCTCACCGGTCGTGGGAACAGAAGCAGCCTTCTGCATAGCCGACCTGTACTTTGCAGAGCGTTCAGCAGAAGCCTTTTCTATCTCGGCATTCATCGAAGGATAATCGATGGATGCTATAAGGTTTTTCTCGTAAAGAGTGCGGTAAGCGTTGTCGTGTGCCAGACACTTTGTTGAGACGAAATTACCCTCTGTCGAGAATGTGGCATATGAAAAATCGCCGTTGGCCTCCTTTACAAGAGGTTTACCGTCGACAGTCATATAATAGTGCAGCGCCTCGTCTCCGGTTAGTACCACAGTAAGCATAGTGCCGTCGGACTGTTTCGCCTTGAATGGTGCTCTACGTGCCGGTGCAGCAAAGGCCGCCACAACAACAAACAGCGCCATAAGAAAGAATGAAAATCTTTTCATTTATATATTTGTACGTGCATTCAACAATAATAGATTCGTGCGGCAGACATCATGCACCCAAACTGACACATTGCCATACAACCGCATTACAAATGCAAAAATAACAAAATTCCCGATTACTTTTTAATAAATAATCATTTATTGATTGTACAAATATCGCTTTTTATCCATTTTTCACCTCTCGTGGTCCTTCAACGGTGCTTACAAGATAGATACTAACCCCTATCAGCAGCAAAGACAACAACACCACCGGTTCAAAGCGGTCCATTCCTGTGAGGAAAGAGACGAACGCAGCCACAATGAGAGTCACATATCCGTAAAGAGCAACAACCGTGCTTTTGAGATATTTCAATCCGATAGGAATGAGGAAATATGTAACCACCGTCGGGAATAACAGCACGAACAGCAGCACCAGGAATGGCTTCATGTGGAAACCGCCTGTAAAAAGCGGAGCGCTGAATCCAACGAAAAATGTAAATATCAACGACATAAAGGCAGCCGAGGAAAAAGTGTAACGCAGTATCGTGACACTGGAGAGATGCCCCACCATACGTGCAGAAAAAACGAGATATACCGCATATATGACCGACGCGGCGATAGCCAGCATGTTGCCGAGCATAGCGTTGCTTGCCACCTCCTTTGAAGGCTCGGAGAGGATACATAGCATTGCACCGGCAAAGCCCACAGCCAACCCCATCAGACGCCTTGCGTCCACACTTTCGCGGTAAACCGCAGCAGAGACAATCACCACCCAAAGAGGCTGCATGGCATTGAAGATTGCAAAATTCACAGGTGTGGTATAACTTATGCTGAGCGCATAGAGCGACATGTAACCGAAAATCCCGAAAGCACCGAGCATAACCAGTTTAAGCACATCCTTACGCTCCACATTCTCCGGTTTAATAAAGATGGAGACAATCCAGAACACCACAGCTCCGAAAGCCAGACGCAGCGACACACAACTCAACGGAGCAATCCACAGCGGCAACAGATAGCCGAGAGCATTCACGTTCAATCCACTGAACACACGCGCCACGAACAACGCCACAGAACCTTTATTATAACCATTCATAAGAGGAAAGTCAACGTTTCACAAACAGGCGATTCAACACCAAAGGTACTAAAAACACAAAGCCTGCAATAGAGTTCAACAGGAAAGAAGAGGCTTCACCTTTAACTCCAGACAAATCCTGCAAAAGCTCTATTACAAAAGGAGATATAACTATCGCAACATAGTTCATCGTCATCACAAGCGCAAGCGCTGTAGTGACTTTGTTTGCCGATGCCAACGATGCTGTCGCATCATAGATATAGGGCTGTGCCATTCCATATCCGAAGCCCGTCACAATACAACCGATAACAATAAACAGCAACGAGCTATTGAGGGATATATCAAGCAGACCCAGTGCTATGAACAACAAAGACACCCACAATATATTACCCTTTAGCAGTGCCAAAATTCGGTTTATGAAAAGCCCGGGAGTCATCATTGACAGGAAGAACACCGCTGTCACAAGCCCGGCTACAGCACTGTCGTGCCCGAGCTTTCCCAAAAGAAAAGGCAAGTCTATGCTAACCGCCATTACAAGATAGGTTATAAGCAGGTAGAAAAGCATGTATTTTGACAAAGAACGGTAGTTGATGCCATTACCTGTAGTTTCCGTTTCCTTAACAGGTTGTGCATCAGCCCCTGCTGAGGCCGCATTACGCTTTATGGCAGGCAACAGTATTATTGAGAACACCGGCAGCAGATACACCAGGAATGGCAGGCGCCACTGTATATCGGCAAGCCAACCGGTGACAGCTGTAGCCAATACCAAAGCAATATTGGTTATCGCCGATACATATCCATACTGACGCGTGCGCTCGGCACCCGTAAAGAACTTGGAGACAAGAGCAGTGGACAACGGGACAATGATTCCGGCGCCCACTCCTAAAAAGGCACTGACGGCAATCAACTGCGTGATACTACCACATACAAAGTATAATGCGCCACTTAAAAGAAACAACCATAACCCAATGTTTAACAAGCGTATATACCCCACTCTTTCACTTATAAAACCTGCCAACAATATAAAAGGGATTATAAGCAACGACGGCAATGTGGTGAGCATCTGGATATCGACTTCCGATGCCTTCGGAAAAATAACTGCCAACTCTTCGGATATCGGAGATACCGCAAGGCCCGGGAGCGATGTAAGGGCCGACACCGACCATATACCCAACAGCGCCCATAGGGTAATATACCCTTTTCCTGTTTCAAATTTTCTCATAGGTAAAACACTCTTTGTACAGAAGCCTAACAACCGCACCGCACAAAATGTTGCATCATCATAAAAAATATGAAACAGCGAACCCAACGGAGTACAACAGCGTTTCATCTTCACATACGAAACCAATTTACTAACCTCTAAAAACTGTAGAAAATGAAACAGGAAGATTGTATGACCACATCAGTGTTCGGTTCAGAGGAGATGCTCAAGAGCTCACCCGTAGATAAGATTCCGCAACACCCCACCACACCGGAGATTGCCTACCGCATGGTAAAGGACGAGACATTCGCGCAGACACAGCCGCGACTGAATCTTGCGACTTTTGTAACGACATATATGGATCCGTACGCCACCAAGCTGATGAACGATGCCATAGCCGTGAACTACATCGACGAGACGGAATACCCCCGTATTGCGGTAATGTGCGCAAAGTGCATCAACATCATCGCCAACCTATGGAACAGCCCCGAGCAGGCCAAATGGAAAGCCGGAGCATTGGGAATAGGTTCAAGCGAAGCCTGCATGCTTGGTGGCGTGGCAGCCTGGCAGCGCTGGAAGAAACGCCGTCTGGCAGAAGGCAAGCCTGTTGACAAGCCCAACTTCGTGATATCATCAGCCTATCAGGTTGTGTGGGAAAAGTTCGCGCAGCTGTGGCAGATTGAGATGCGCACCGTGCCCTTGACAGCAGAGAAGCTCACACTCTGCCCCGAAGAGGCAATAGCGAAGTGCGACGAGAACACAATCTGTGTAGTTCCCATCATGGGCGTCACATGGACCGGACTCAACGACGATGTCAAGGCACTCAACGATGCCCTCGATGCCTACAACAAGAAGACCGGCTACGACATTCCTATCCACGTCGATGCTGCATCAGGCGGTTTCATCCTGCCGTTCCTCAAACCTGAACTCGAGTGGGACTTCCGCCTCAAGTGGGTACTCTCGATAAGCACCAGCGGCCACAAGTACGGCCTCGTATATCCCGGCCTCGGCTGGATTGTGTGGAAAGACAAGAAGTTCCTCCCCGACAGTATGTCGTTCAGCGTCAACTATCTTGGAGCCGAGGTAACACAGGTAGGCCTTAACTTCTCGCGCCCGGCAGCACAGATTCTGGGCCAGTACTACCAGTTCATCCGTCTGGGATATGAGGGCTACAAGGCCATCCAGCACAATTCAATGGAGATTGCCAAGTATCTGCACAGCGAGATAGGAAAGATGAAGCCATTCAAGAACTACAGCAGTGAGGTCACCAATCCACTCTTCATTTGGGAGATGAAAGGTGAGTATGCAAAGCAGTGTAAATGGACACTTTACGATTTGCAGGACAAGCTCAGACAGAACGGTTGGATGGTACCGGCATACACCTTGCCGACAACATTGGAAAAGACCATTGTGATGCGTATTGTAGTGCGTCAGGGCTTCAGCCGCGACATGGCCGACCAGCTTTTGGGCGACATCAAGGCTGCTGTTGCCGAGCTCGACAAGCTGCAGTATCCCACACCGTCGCGCCAGAGCATCGACAGCAACATCAAAGTGAAAGGTACAGTATATACTCACACAGGTAAAGGATAACTGATTATATTATGAAAAGGGATAGAAGGATTACAAAGGATGAGCTCAAGATTGCCGTCCACGATGCCTACTTGAAGTTCAAGAATAAGAGTGATGGGCGCAATGCCGATTACATACCCTATCTTGCCAATATTGACAGCAAGCTCTTCGGTATTGCAGTGTGCCTGCCCGACGGCGATACAATAACCGTGGGAGATTGCGATTACCGTTTCGGCATAGAGTCAATATCAAAGGTTGCAACAGCAATCCTTGTACTCAAGGAGTATGGCTGTGAGACGCTGCTCGATATGATTGGTGCCGATGCCACAGGAATGCCATTCAACTCGGTGCTTGCCATCCTGCTCGAGAACGAGCATCCTTCTACCCCGCTTGTAAACGCAGGAGCAATATCCGCCGTGAGCATGGTGAGCCCGGTGGGCAACAGCCGCGGGAAGTGGGAGGCGATAAAGGAGAATATCGAAAAACTGTGTGGCAGCGAGGTTACGCTCATCGACGAACTGTACAGGTCGGAAAGCGTCAGCAACCACAACAATCGCGCCATTGCTTGGCTACTGAAGAGTTACAACCGCATATACGACGAGCCCGAATTATCGCTCGACCTGTACACGCGCCAATGCTCTTTGGGTGTCACCGCAACACAGCTCTCAACAATGGCTGCAACCATCGCTTGCGGCGGATATAACCCAAAGACAAAGGAGACGGTTTTTCCCGCCAACCTGACAAGCAGGATCACATCGCTGATGGCAACGGTGGGCTTCTATGAACGTACGGGTGACTGGATGTTCAGTTGTGGCCTGCCAGCCAAGAGTGGCGTGGGCGGCGGTATTATGGGCGTGCTTCCCGGCGCCTTCGGTATCGCCGCTTTTTCGCCGCCAATAGACAGCGCAGGAAACTCCGTACGTGCCCAGCTTGCGATAAGGCATATTATGGAAGAGCTCAAACTGCATATCTTCGGTTGTGAGAAGTTCGTGATGGTTGAGAAAGAGACCGTTATAGCATAAACAAACTCTCTGTGCTACAACAGCACAGAGAGTCTGTTTCATTGCAGTAGTTATTTGTATCAATGGACAACTACTATATTATTGCCTTCAATTTTCCAATTCCTCCATCACCTCTTCCATCTCCTTCTCGAACTCTTCGGCAAAGCCCTCCATTCCTGCGCCGAACTTTATGGCAAACTCGCGGGCCGACTTGCCCAATTGCTTGCCGGCATTGCGCCCAGCCTCACGCAACTCCTCGTCGGACAGGTCTCCTTCATCAATATCCAAATCAAGATTCTCTACACCGAAAGCTTCCATAAAGCCCTCAATGCCACCTCCCAACTCTTGGAAAAGGTCACCCATAGATGAGCCCAAATTGTTCAAGGCTGCTTTTGTGAGGTATGCACTCATTCTGCCGTTCAAGCGACCGATCTCACGCAACTCCTCATCGGTATATTCATATTTCTCAAAATCCTTCTCAAGGACATCCAATTTGGCAAGCACCTTTTCCACATCCTCCTCGGTATATGAATTATAATTCTTTTCAACTTCCCGAACAATCTTTTCCAACTCTTTTATGGGAGTCTGCGAATTGACACAGGCCGTAAAAGAGAACACCACAAACAATACAGAGAGAGCAAAAACAATTCTTTTCATAGTGATTTCTTTTATTTTTTCCAAAAATAGACATTTTGCCATAAAATGCAAAATCTGTCAAAGGTATCTTCCCGGCAGATTTAATGAATTACATTCTGAAGGTACCTATTTTAAGTTGCTCCATAATTACCCTGCTGCTTTTGGCACCCACCAGAATCATGTTCTTGCCTATCGTCTTGCACTCCAGGCGTGCAGTACCGTCGAAAAGCCATATCCTGTTCTTCTTGTCAATGGTTATGAGGATTGCCTCCTTGCCGTCATAATCGGCAATTGAAATATCGGTATAGGTAAAATCATAGTGCTTACCGCCGAGGGCCACCTGTATATTGCATTTGCTGTCGAGGCTTATGCGTGCAGTGTTGTCAGTTAGTTCATAATTGTCCTTGCCTTTTACACGTGCGCTCTTTTCATAGTAGAAGCTGTAAGGATAGGTTGCCGAACGGTCGTATACAGCCTGTATCGCATAGCCGCCTGTCCAGTTTTTATTATCCTTATCTTTGATTACAATGTCGTCATCAGTTGTCTTTGGAATGTACACAATATTGTGTGTGCTTTCAAGAGTAAAATATCTATAGTCTTCAGCAGTCTGCTTGAACTCCGCCCATACACCGCTTTTGAGCCTTGGGCGGTACTCGCGCCAATTGAGGTTGTCGCGCACAAAATAGCCGTCATACTCGTAGTGTTTCATGCTGTGGTTCCTGTAAGTGTAGTACAGGGCATCACCTTCAGGACAAAGAAGGTGCACGTTCAAAGTGTTGTATACGACCTCCCAGTTGCCGTTTTTCTTGCGGTCGACAAAAATCTTGTCGTGCGATAATTTGGGAACGGAAACGTTGCATCGCTTACTCTCAAGGTAGAAGAACTTGTCATCCTCCTTGTACTGTTTGTATTCGTTCCAAGGCTCCACTTTGTCGGCCGGACGGTACTCTATCCACTCCTTACCGTTCTTCAAAAAGTAACCGCCGTTGTAGGTTACAAGTGCTGTAGTCTGTGCCATGAGCGACACCATGCCTGCAACAGCAAGCACCAGTGTCAGTAAAATTTTCTTTTTCATTGTTGTATGGTTTTTAGTTTGTTATTCAAAAGAATGTCATCTCGACGAATGTTAATGAGAAGAGATTCCTCGTCGCTTCGCTCTGTCGGAATGACAGGTACGCGATTATTGCTCTCTGTTATCTGTACTCTGTTATCTGTACTCTGTACTTGGCGTTCTTGAGATCCTTGACTTTAGCCCCTTCGGGCGTCGACCGTTGGTTCGCTGCGCTTTAGGATGACAGGTACGCGAGTATTGTTCTCTGTTCTCTGTTCTCTGTTCTCTGTTCTCTTTTATCTGTACTCTATTCTCTGTACTCTATTTCGAGAACATCCTTGCATATCCGAAGTCAATATGCACGCCGTTCTTGTGCGACTTGCCCGCATAGAAATATTCATCCTCGGTAAAGTGTATTCCGTATGAATTGTCGCTGAGGTCACTGTTGATTATGATGTTGCACTTCTTCGCAAAATCCTTCTCGCCACCGAAGCAATATTCATTCACCGCCTGCTCAAAGCCGCTTACACCGCCAATTATTATGCTCATGTGGAAATGCTTATCGGCAGGAGAGTCGTAGAGGCACATAAGTATGCCGCCTTCGCCCCATAGCTGGACAAAGCGTTTGCCATTGTTCTCGCTGTTTTGTGTCACTTCGAGCCCCATTACCTTCTCGCCCGGCTTGCGGCGGAAAAAGTCACCGAAATCCCTCAACATCTCATTGTATCCATTCTCGTTCTGCGAGAAGCTGTAAAGCACAGCAGGCATGCTGCCCTGATACTCAACAGCTGCAAACTCCTTGTATTCAGGCGTGAAGCCGTCATCATACCATTTGTTTCGCGGATAGTGCCTGATGACATACTGCTTTGCAATATCCTGCGGCGTTATTATGCAAGAGATGATATCGGTGAGACCAAACTTATAACCGGCTGTAAAACTATGGTAACTGTTTATCCAGTCGTATATGCCCTTTGCTGCGTATGGTTTCTGTTTCCCCTTCAAGTGAGCAGGAACCTGAGGTATTGCCACATAGTACTCATTACTGCCAGGTATTATCTCAATGAATGAAGGCACATCAAGTTCGGCAAGTTCCGTCTCAAGGTCATCGAGATTCTCTTTTGCTTCCTCCTTGAATGCTGCAATCTCCTCAGTCAGTTCTTCGCGTTCTTCTTCGCTTTCAGCCTTGGCAAGCCTGCTTTCAAGCAGTTCTGTATTATCCTTGAAAATTTTCCGGGCAAGTGCCATTATCGACTCGCCGTCGGCACTCGGGCAATAAGGATTATCGGGGTGCCTGCTAAGTGCATCCATATTTGTATGTACCCCGAAGTCCATTCCTCCGAACATCTCGACATCAACAAAATCTTCAGTGGTCATCTCCATCACCGAGCGCATCGCATCCTGCACTCTCTCCATAATATTCATGGTGGCATAAAGAATCATGACATCATCGCCGCTGTCTCTTACAAGCAACGTGTGACCTTTGCATACAAAAAGAGACTCTTGTTCTCCATCTTCGCGTTGGCATGCCATGAGCGGGATACCGAATATATCCTCCGACTCCTCATCATAATACTTTTCAAATACACCATTGATAAGGTTGTAACCGATATTGTCTTCGGACATTACTGATACGTAGCGGAATGTCGTATCGGAAGTCTCCAAGCCGGTTACAGACATATTCAGTCCATTCACCTCTAAAACAAGAAAGTCCGAAGGATATTCAAGATATGTATCAGAGCCGGAATTTTCATTCACACAAGTCACATGCTCACCATTGAGAGCTTTGAGTTCAACAATGAATTTCTGCAACTTATCCTGGTCTACAACCTGTGCATAGGCATTTGTGGCAAGCAAAAGTGCCATTATTATATATATCGTCTTTTTCATAATACCATTCTATATATATGTTTCAGAATCCGATTTCCATTCCGTTCTCACCAAGAGCCTTGAATGAATCGTAAGAAAGCCCGGCAATAAATACTACAGTCAATTCATCACCTTCATCATTTATCACAAGAGTACTCTTTGAATCGCCGTATATTGCGGTCATCGTTCCATCCTCCCTGTTCAGCGCCATTAGCTTCATACCCATTACAATCTCCTCTTCTTGCAGGAATATGTCCATGGCCTGTGAAAGCTGTTTGTATCCCTCAGGACCTGTAGCCGTAAATTGTCGCATGCTTCTTATTGATGTCAACTGCAAGGGAACATCATTCAACTCCGACTGTACATCTGCCCCCAGCATATTGAACATCTGTCTGAACATGCTCGACGAGATATATGCGTAATCAATTTCATCGGACTTTATTTTTGCCACTTTCTTTATATACATTTCGGCCTCAGTTTTTCCATCACTTTGCGGTATATGCCCTGTGGCAAAGGCAGGACCTACAAAAAGCACGAGTGCAAACAATGTTGTTAAAATATACCGTTTCATAATTCCATTATTGAATGTTTATTTTTATCATATTTTTATACGGAGCAACAGCCTTGTTCAAGTTGTTCTCCATTTTGCGTGAATTTTTGTGCGTTGCGTTTACTGCAAACATTACATTACCAAGTGCGCCTTTGAAACACTCCATTGCATCCTCGGGGTTGTCAAAGGTATCCACTTCTTTTACTTCCACGATAACCGGCGCAGGTTGTCCATTATCCATCATCAGTGGCTGATTATCCTCATAAAAAGAGAATCCGATAACCAAAAGTGCTACCGCAGCAACGCCAGACCAAACATAACGCGGAATCTTGAGTAAGCGCCGTTTACCATTTTCCACAACCACCGTTCCGGGAACATGTTGTGTTTCACCTACATCAAGGGAGTCTATCACAGCTTCAAGGCGCGCCTCGGCACCCGAGGGCAGCTCCACATCAATATCATCACCACAAAGCGCAATTATCGCCTCCTTATCCTTTTGGAGACAGGCAGGAACATCGTTCTCGCGGAGAAAACGGCACAGCTCGCGCTCCTCTTCAACAGAGAGCTCCGCATTGAAGAACTGCTCTATCTTTTTCTTAAGGTCCTTTTCTTCCATAATCACTCCTTATTAATATAATATTGTCTGAACTTTTTTCTTATTCTCGATATAATCACCCTTATATTCACTGACGAGAGCCCGGTGACGCTTTCAATCTCCTCGAAGCTGCAGCCGTTCATCCTCATCTGCATCACCCGGCAGTGCTGCTCCGGAAGGCCGGCCAGAAATTTCTCCAGGCACTCATCGGCCTCGCGCCGTTCAATATCAGGCGGGGAATCGACAACAATATTGTCAGTCGGCAATTCACTGACCTCGTCATGCATTCTCATTGCCTGCCAACGGTCGATGCATATGTTTCTCAGCAATTTGCGGCAATAAGCCTCGGTCGCAACAATATTTTAAGTTCCTCCTTTCTTTCCCACAGACGCAGATACAGGTTCTGCACGGCATCCTCTGCCTCAAAGCTGTCGCAAAGCATACGGTATGCTTCGCGATAGAGCATCTTTTGCAGCGGCAAGAACCGCCTTTTGAATTCTGCGTGTGTCACTTTATCTCAATGTCTATGGTTCAGTGAGTGTATCTTTTTTATCACTCCTCATTCTAAAGACGGAAAAAATGCAAATTTGTTACAAGCAAAACTGAAAAAAAATAAAAAAAGAAGGAAATTGATGAAAAAACACAGCTTCTAACATCAACAGACAGGGATGAATAAAAAAAATGGTTGCCTTACCGCAAAGGTAGAGCAACCACATATGGATACATTAGTTCTGTTGCGTGAAGAACGCATCATAGGAGTAGACCAATTTAAATCAATACGAGTTCCGATGAAGGCAAGCAATTTATCACAAATATGAGGAGCACACAACCTTGCATTTTAATTAACCAGAGTTCGATATAAACTCAACCAAATCGCGGAACTGTCATCCCGACAGAGCGAAGCGACGAGGGATCTCAAAATATCGCGAAATAAGAGATCTCTCACATTGACTTTAGCCCCTTCGGGCGTCGACCGTTGGTTCGCTCGAGATGACAAATACGCTAAATTGCAGTACTAATTGTTATATCAAACTCACGTTTATTACATCTTTCTTTATAAGTTTTCATATACATATACCCTATAATTCCTCTTTAAGCAGGTAATTAGTGCTTCTTCCACCTTCGTTGGCTACCACCAATATACCTTTCTCTATAAGGTCAGAAATATCACGCAAAGCCGTCGCTTGCGAAGTCTTTGTTATCTTTGCCCATTTCGAAGTATTGAGTTTGCCATCAAAGCCATCCCAAAGCATATTAACCACTTTAACTTGGCGGTCATTCATGGATATTTCTCGGCTTCTCTGCCAGAATGATGACTTTGCAACCACTCTTTTAACTGTTACTTCAGAACGCAATATTGCACTACGCAGGGTCTGCAAGAACCATTCAAGCCAAGGAGTTATATCCGTAGTGCCCGTTGTGGTCTTCTCCAATGCCTCATAATACCCCTTACGCTCTCGCAATATCTCGGCTGACATACTGTAAAAACGATGAGGCATACCATCAGCCTTAGCCAATAACATATCTGTTATGGTGCGAGTTATACGGCCGTTCCCATCATCAAACGGGTGGATAGCAACAAACCACAGATGAGCAACGGCAGCTTTCAAGATTGGGTCTATGCCTTGTTCCTTATTTATCCAATCCAAAAACTTATCCATCATTGCGGGTACAGCCTCCGATGCGGGTGCCTCATAGTGGACTTTCTCACGACCCATTGCACCCGATACAACCTGCATAGGTTCAGAGCCCACACGATAAGCAGCAACAGTGATTGGATGCATACCACTACGACCTGTTGGGAAAAGAGCTGCATGCCAGTTGAACAATCTATCATGTGTCAAAGTCTGATTGCTATTACGCACAGCATCAAGCATTACTTGAACTACTCCCTCCGTATAATGGTCGGGTTCAGGTAGCCCCTCGGTATTAAGACCAAGATGGCGGGCAATAGATGAGCGTACTCTATCGGCATTAAGTAGTTCTCCCTCAATCTCTGATGAGCGCAATACATCCTCTACCATCACATCAAGTGAGGTGGCATTTTGCACATTGAAACCAACGCCATCCATCAATCCGATGATGCGACCTTCGAGATTACGCACATCCGAAAGGAGTGTTATCAACCTCTCATTATCCCATTTGAACTCCGCCCATGTAGGCTGTTGCCATATATATACTGCTCTCATAATTGCGTTATTTAGTGCAAAGATAATGCAATGATGTGAAAAAACAAGCTATTCGCATCAAAATATGACGAGAATAACCCTTGTAATCACTTCACCTTATACCCAATACTTCCTCTGTGTTTAGAGACTCACAAACTACCATGAACAACTAAAACCAACCAAATCTAAACTACTGAAATACAGACACTTTTAGAATTTAACACTTCAAGAACTGTTTTTGGTTGCTTCGGAAATTCCCTATAAATTTGCAACGTATTTCTACCGCAGGGAATTTACGAGGCTCTAATTTTGTCATATCGTGGACATAGTTGACAAGGGTTTACCACAGGATACAAGAGTTGACAGCTTTTTGCCCCGCTTTTGCGAAAGGCAATATCGTGGGCATAGTTGACAAAGGTCATCAATAGTTTACTTGTGATTACTTGCGGATAGGTACAACAAAAGGAATGTTGAACCCATAAATATGCAAGTATGCCAAGGACCAGAAAATGCGCTTACCGTGGCAAGGTTTTCACCACTAACAGCGGAATGCAGAGGTATTGTAGTGAAGAATGTGCCGAGAAAGCCAAACAGCAGAAGAAGGCTCGCCAGTGCGACTTCCTCAAAGCCACCGCACCCATCATGGATATTCAGGGGCGCAGAATATCTCTCTTTTTCAAAGGCACCATCCTCATGGGCTGTTCACGACAGTACATCTACAAACTTGTAGCAGAGAACAAACTGCCGGCATCACGCATCAGTTCGCGAATGTCCTTCATCCGCAGAGCTGATATAGAGGCGATGCTTGCTGGCAATCCCTATCATCGTGTCTTGATTGGAACACAACAAAAGGAGAACAGGAAATATGTCTCTGTACAGACACAGAACTTCTCTTCTCCCTCTTGTTCAAAATACACTCCCCAAGACGAAGTCCTTGACTATATCTCGGGTGAGGATGCCATGCGCATCTACAAAGTAAAGAAGTTATGGCTCTATGCTTCTGCCAAGAGAAACAACATACCCATGTGTAGGATTGCATTCTCAATAAAAATGTGTATCTTTGTTGAATAAAACGAGAATTTTTTATAAAATGGAATTAGATACTTTGATAGCAGAATGTACCGCATACGATTTCAAGGTGATGCTTGAAGAGAAGAAACCTAAGAGTTGGTTGAAAAGCGTAAGCGCTTTTGCAAATGGCTTGGGCGGTTCCCTTTTCTTTGGCATTGATAATGATGGCATCGTCAAAGGACTTGAAGATGTGCAGCATGTTTGCGAAGCTATCAGTAGTAAGATTCGTGACTATATGGATCCCCTGCCAGAGGTGGAAATGATTCCACATGCTATAGATGGTTTGCATATCTTGCAACTCAAAGTCAATTCAGGGCATTACACTCCATATTACTATGTTGGAGATGGTCAGCGTATTGCCTTTGTTCGCATCGGTGATGAAAGCGTACCTGCCACAGCAGAGCAGATGGTTCGCTTGGTACTGAAAGGTTCTAATAAAACCTATGATTCCCTTCACACGGATTATAAATCTGAAGACTATGCTTTCACGATATTAGCGAATACTTTCAAAGACCGCACCAAGCAAGAATGGGACAAGAAGTATCTATTATCGTTTGGGCTGGTAACAGTTGCAGGTACCCTTACGAATGCAGGAGCACTGTTTGCCGATGATTGTCCTTTATGGCAATCCCGTCTTTATTGTACCCGATGGGATGGAACGGAAAAGGGCGACGCCATCAATGATGCAGAGTTTACAGGTAATGTCCTCATGCTGCTCCGTGAAGCAATGAACTTTGTGAAGTCAAACACCAAGAGAGGCTGGGAGAAACTGCCTGATGGACGAAAGAATAAACCAGAGTATGCGGAACGTGCAGTTCTTGAAACAATGGTAAACCATTTCATCCATCGTGACTACACAGTGATGGGCAGTGAAGTTCATCTCGACATTTACAACGATCGCCTCACAGTCACATCTCCAGGAGGAATGTACAATGGTATGCTGATTCAAGATTTAGACATCAAAGATGTGTCTTCTGAGAGACGTAATCCCATACTTGCAAACGTGATGGCTCAACTTGACTATATGGAGAAACGAGGAAGCGGACTCACACGCATTTGCAATGAGACCAAAGCCTTGGAAGGTTATAGGGACGAGCTAAAACCCAAGTTCAAATCCACTCCGACCCAATTCCAAACCATCATCTTTGCCTCTTCCGACACCCCGAATGTCGGAGACTATGACGGAGACATGTCGGAGACGAAACTCACTGAGCGTCAGCAGAAAATACTTAATCTCATCAAAGAGTCTCCGACAATCACCGGCAAACAAATGTCGGAGACTTTGTCGGTGAGCCAGCGCACCATCGAACGCGACCTTTCTGCATTGAAAAAAATTGGTGTTTTGAAACGCGAAGGCAAGGATAATAGTGGTGTGTGGATAGTAATTATAATTGATAAATGTTGATTTTCAGAAGACACATAGCATATGGTTGCTTTCAGTAACATAATGCATTCATTAAATATACCATGCTCCATATGCTTCTTTGAAAGAACAATGTAAATGACCTTCTCGCTTGCTTTTACAAGTGGGGAGCTATTGACCAACTAAATGTTATATTTTAAACTATGGCATACGAATACAAGAAACATACGATGGTGGATGGCAAGAAATATGGTCCATCGCCAGGTTACAAATATTACCAACCTGCAGGATATCATAATCCTGTGAAAAAAGTACATAATAAAGGACGTAAGGCTAAAAAGGCTGAGCATGAGGATAAGACACATTGGATACTCAACAAGTCTCAACAATATGATGTCTTTCTTGAAGGTGAATCAAATGATTTTATTGATCAAAGTGGCATCTTCTCTCTTCTTGACAATTGCAATGAAATATTAGGTCAAGATGGAGAACGGTTGGCAATTTTTGAAACTCCAATGAATGTCAATGACGCATGGCATGGTTATCCATTTTTTAGTAAGGATGAATACAAACTTACTGATGAAATGGTTGATAAGTTTAAGGAAAAAGAGAAGATAAGCATTGCTAACTATACAAGATTATTATCTCGTAAGATATGAAAACTATTCAACTAAAAATATCAGTCAAAGCTCTTGATTGCTATATTTATGGAGGGTATATTTTCTTTGTCATGCAAGATGGAAGAATTGTATATGGTTCCTATGAACGGTTTATAAATAGAGCCATAAAGAAGATAGAAGGTGCGACTGACTTGCTGAAAGTGGCATTCCTTAGAAATGAACACTACTATAGCAAACAAATAAAATCATTTCTGAAAATACCAGGGGTCAAGGAGGCTATATATAGTAATTGGAATCAGTTGACGAATGAAGAACTCTGTCTTGAATGGGAAGAATTTGAAGACTTGATGACGACAGTCTGTGAATATGAATCATTCCCTATAGATTTTAGGATCTATGGTATGAGGATGTTTATCGGATGCCGTAAAGGTTTATATGAAGTAAATCTAAGACCAGAAGGGCATAAACTTAATCCCGCAAAAATTGAAAAGTGTTTTGATACGTCCAAAATAATATGTGTTAATCCTAAGTTCGGTGAACTTGTTGCATCTGCTGATAGTGATGGCTTGATAGCCAAATCTATCGACATGGATGGCAATAGCCCAACATTCATTCATGATAGTGATGTTATTCAGCAAAGATCTTTACGTACAGGATGGTCAGAAGTTGATATTTTTAATTACTCTGATACGGCAGATTTTTCTTTCTATGCAAATGAGTACGAGACAGTAAAAAATGAAAACGGAAGATATTGGGAAAAAGCTGACGGCAAGAGAATAAGAAGCTTTGGCGTCAGACAGCATAGCATGGATAATATGCTTGAAATGTCACGTATCAAAAAAGAGGATATACTATATTGCTTCAATGGTGCAACTAATGCTTTTGTACATTTGAAGAATGGAAAGCTAATAACAGTAACACTGAAAGGTGATAGACAAGGCGAAGTTGGTGAATTTACATTATCCCAATATGCTAAGCAAGTTTCGAATGATAGTGCCATAAATGACTTTGGACGAATATTATCAGGTTTCACCATTCCAAAAGGATGTGTAATAGAGTATTTTGACAAAGTCGTACTTTTGAGAGATAGACATGCTCAGGTGATAGAAGATGGTATTGCAATAAAAGTGCGCAATTTTATGAGCTCTAATAAGTATCAAGATGTTCTTTCGGTTACAAAAGATAATGAAGTCATACTTCATGCTATTGACACATTAGATCTTAATCGGGATTTGAATAAAGGGTATATACGAACCTCGTCAGCTGAACCCATAGATTTGTTTGCTGGTATGGATGCTATACCATATAAATTTATTGGAAAAATAGAAGGTTCGGTAGATGAAACAGAAAATGATTTACCTTGGTAAAGATTCTACAAATGGATGGGATAACAAACAACTGTGAAGATAGCCTTATGTTGTATACGTACTGCCGTTAATGAATACCCTTACAAACAGCATTTTTGCAATATTCGCGTTACTCTAATAAAAGTTAAAAACGTTAAACTTTCCCATTTTCTGTTTTCTGTAGAATCTACGTCACCGCTTTTCTACCGTTTAAAATGTAAATATCTGATTGAAAGAGACTTGCAAATACTGATAATGTCATTTAAAGAAGCACAGTCAAATTCAACCATAAAGAAAAGCATAGTACCACATCAGCATAAAATTGGCTACAATCAGCAGGCATAAAGCAAGAGCAGTGCCAATAGTCCAAGCTATCTTCTTTTTTCTACCCTCTTTTTCAAAAACTGCAAAATGAATCAAATAGCGGTCATTCTTCCAATATACCAATTCACCTACAATCCATGAAGGAACAATTCCCAAACCGACAACAAGGAGCAAGTGCCTTCCTACAATGTCATATGCTTGTGGCCCATAGCAAATCATCCAAATATTAATCACCAAATAAAAAGGTAAAGCAAACAACAGCAATGCAAGACCGGTCAGACAGTATAGTGTAAACCCCGATGCAGGGTGGTCTAAGGTCTTATACAACCCACTTCTCGTCCAATCCTTGTATTCCTTGAATGAATTAATCCCGTATTGCTTTTTCAAATGTCTCTTCCAGAAGGGCAAACAATACAACGGTCGTTGCACCAATAATTCAACTGCTGCATATATAGGTAATCCGGAGAAATACATCAGATTGTACAACGAGTACAACAACCTGTTCAAGAATTTGTCTATATTGTCTCTCATTTCTATTCTTTCTTCAACGCTTTTATGAGGTTTTCTAAAGCATCAAGGTTACGAGGGTCGGCATTGACATCGAGCAAATTTCCGTTGCGGTCGATGAGCCTGTATGTGGGGTAACTGTTTACTCTGAGGAAACGCTCCACAGCACTCTGCTGCTCGCCGGGCAGATTGTAGTGTACCACGTTGTCGCCTGTGACATTGTACTCCTTTATTACATTTTTCCAGCTATCCTCATCGCTGCGGTTGGCAAGGTAAAGGAACACCATATCATACGGCGCCATTCTCTCATACAGTTCCTTACTGTGCGAAAGAGCCCGTTTGCAGGGACTGCACCATGTTCCCCACACATCGACCAATACAAACTTGCCTTTGTATGGCTCGATGAGCTTGCGTAGAATCTTCTCACCGTCGCTCATGTCCTTAACCTCGTCGTTGGTTTTCAGGCTTTCGCCACCTGATAGCGCACGATGTTGCAAAGCAAGATATCTGTTCTGCATCTCCAGCACTGTGTTTATTGCAGCCGGTGTCGATATATTCTTCTCTGCCCACTCTATCACATCTGCCGGTAGGGGAATGCGGCGGTTGTTTATTTCGTTCCAGATGATTCCGGCCATATAAATATCGTATATCTCCTTGTTGTTTGGCAGACTGCTTATCGCATGCTGCGGAATTTTGACAGCAAATTCCCTTATTATTGCATCGGCATTACTGTTCCACACATCGTTTATAATATACACGATTTCACTATTATTGAATTCGCTTATAAGTTTTTCTCTCTCCGCGTCATCGTCAAGTGTTGCAAGTTGTGCCTTCATCTTTTCAAGTTCACTGTCGTAACTATTCACAGCACAGGCCTGTTTCTCATCGAGCGAGATTGTTCCACATGCTGCAAGACGTTGCAATGTCTTTCCCACAGCGCCTTCCTGTTCTGGCATATTCTCTACTTTATAATTCATATAATCCGTCAAGAAACGGAGATAGTCGCGATAGAGGCTTTTTGGACTGCGCAACATTGAAAATCCATCGGTAGATAATGGTGCAATCATACTGTTCCAAAGAGAGTCGGCAAAAGCAATATATTCCGCCGGCAGTTTGTCGCCTTCAACACAGTACATCCCCTGCATAAGGCTCTCGCCCATCCCTGCACAATAATAGCCTGTGAGATAGTCGATATATCGGCGCGACAACATGGGGTGCTCCTCTACTCTCTTTTGCAGTTCGGCATTATATCGACGTCCGCACTCCTTTACGTGCTGCAAGAACTCCATAGCCTGCTCCTGCGTGGCAGGGTCGTGCTCTATGCGCTCGTTCATAAATGAAGCCGGATAGGCTGTCAACTCATTTTGCAGGCGCACATCATTGCCCATAAAGAGTTTCTGCCCAGTGCAGAAATCGTGGAGAAAGAAATATGTCTCCCCCGGCTCAAATACAGTACTTACCAATGACCTTTTCCAATCAACAAACACCTGCGAGGTGTTCTGTAACGGCATTTTTAGTGTGAAACGTCCCAAGGAATCCATTTTTGCATACAATGACAAACCGCCGGGTTCGCGTGTAACAACATTATGTACCATTACCTCAAACTCTTTTCCGCCTCTTTGCAAGGCCTCGGCAGGCATATCCTTTAGCCAGCCGATTATTGTAACACTGTCGCCCATTCGGTAGCCGTTGTCCTTGAAGCCTACGCGATTGTCCTTAATAGGATAATCGGGCAATGTGGCAGTGGTTATTGGGCTGCACTTTACCACCAATGAACCGCCTACTTTGATTGTGCGTGTGCCTTTCTTCATCTTGCCCACCTTGATGTCGAGCACCTCATTGCCGTTCCCAACGGTGAGTATATAACCGCCACGCTTCTCTGTCATTGACTTTATATCCCAAAAGCGTGAATCGTAGATAACCTGTTTTTCGGCAAAGCCTATCAGCCAATCGCCTGTGGCATTGTTACGCCAATAGGTGTTTGCTATTTCCTGTGCAAAGCCACATACGGTGGCAATGGCAACGATTAAGGTTAAAAATAGTTTTTTCATAGGTGTCACACAATATACATCATTCTTATTCCTTCTCCAGTTCCTCTTTAAGTACAGTTACCATCTTGTTGATGTCGCGAAGGTCGTTGCGCAGCGAGAAAGTACCATCCTTCTTTACAAGTACATACGAAGGAATGCCATCAATGTCAAACAATTTGCTTGTCAGATAGTCCCTTTGTGTTTCATTGACACGATAATGTATGCCTTTGATGTTGGGAATCATCTCGGAATATGTTCCTATGGGCGATGTCTCACTTGCAATATATATCCACACGATATTATCGCTGGCAAGGGTACCGTTCTTATGTGGTTCAATCTCTTTAATTGCTTTACGGCAAGGTCCGCACCAAGTATTCCAGAAATCCACCAGTATGACCTTACCCTTGTGAGGGGCAATGATAGCCTGAAAGAGTGCTTCGGGAGCGATATCCTCTACATGCTCCAAGTCCTTGCTGCTATTTGCAATGGATTCCCTTGTACAGCGAAGAATTTCCTCGCACATATCGGCATAGAATGAGTTATTCCAAGAGCGCATTGTTTGCAGTTCGGCATCGGTGAGTTCGTTCTTATAGGCTTTCTCCACTGCACCACGGGCTTTACCCCAGCAAGCAAGCGTACTGTCTGTGCTGCCGGGCTGCATTTTCTGTGCCGCTTTTGCAACCTCCTCACTTCTGTCATTCATCAGCAGCCAAGGATTCTCGATGTCAACACATGCGAACATGCGTGCATAATGCTCAGGCAATATCGGGTCGTGCTTATAGTCGGCAGGAACACTGCTTTCACGTTCCGCCCAGCGCCTATAGTCTTGGTTGAGAAAAACAAGACAGACATTGAATGCATCGGCTTTGCACATCTCCTTTGCCCAAGAACCGGACTTCTGCGCATCGGCATGCTCGCACACGGCACGGTAGAAATCTATTAGTGCGCCGGTAAATTCATCGGCAGTCATATCGTAGCGGATGAATTCATCTATCAGCAAAGAATCGGACAATGCTATCACATCTTCGGAGTCACGGTTGTTCAGCACATCATATACACTTCCTTTGGTCCAGCACCCCTTTACTGCAAGGTTCTTGTAGTTCTCATAATTGTACTGCAATGTCTGGTTGATGTAGGCAAGGTTCACAAAAAGATCTACTGTTTCATTAGGCGCAATAAAGAACTGCCCATACCCGCAGCCATTGACAACGGGAAAAGCACATCCTGTGCCATATTGCATGAATGTTACACTGCCTGTACCTGTTGCCGGGTCTATCTCAACATCAATGCTACGCTGCCCCTCAAACATAGAGTTTACAGGAAATACCATGTCGGTGACGCATCCCTCTCGATAGCCCATCAGGTGGATATTTACCGTTGTCTCTCCAAATGTGTAGGCATACTCCGGTGTGTCACTTGCCTCTTTGGAGGTATGCTTCAGTTCACATGGCAGCCCCGTGGGGTTAGCCAAATTCCTTTTCCCTGTGAGGTCAATATCGTACACACGCCAACCGTCTTTTGCACCGACATCAATAAAATCAAACTCACTGCATGTATTGGACAACGGCTCAAAGGTTAGAGTAAAGCATGAATCGCCATCCTCGGGCATAAACAACTCTTTGCCAAGTTCAACGCCATTACTGCCAATCAGTTCATATTCCTTATCTTGGGTTACAAGATGGATGTTCGGAGATACTTTAATCCAGTGTTCGGGAGCGAAACCACGTACCGTCAGCACAGTAGCAGTATCGGTCAGTTCCACCTTCTCAAAGACCAGTTTCGTTGTATTTGAGGCACCGACAAGTGGGAATTCGAGCACTTTGTTTTTGCTTGCGCAAGAGACCAGCAATAGCCCCAGCAGAAGGAACTTCAATGTCTTTTTCATATTGTATGCCAGATTTCAGGTTTTACTTACAATTATTCCACAATGCCGCTCAGATGTTCCAGAATGACTCCTTCGCCATAGCCACACCATTGCTCTAAAATATATCCGTCGGGAGAGATAAGGACAAAAAGCGGTATACCGTCTCTGTCGCTACGGTAACGTGCATAGAGAGCACTGCCGCTATAGCCGTCATTCCAGTTGTACCAAGAAACGGGATGTTCTTTAAGCGCCTCGCGCCATACCTCTTCCGACTCAAGGTTTACACTCACTACACATAGCTTGTCCTTGTACATCCTGGCAACTACGGCAAGTTCCGGAAGTGCTTTCACGCAGGGGCCGCAGCCGTTGGCCCAAAAATCGAGCAGAATATATTTGCCTTTCAGTTCGGCAAGGGTATGCTTCTTCCCATCAAGGTCAATCATCTCGCCATCAATGGCCTTCTTGCCGCTCTGTGCCTGCTCTTGAGGATAGAGATTAACATAGGCCTTTTTGGCAAGATAATGACTGCGTTGCTCAGTCGTCAGGCCTCCATACAGCTGTCTCAACTCATCGGTATACGTGAAATCCTTGATATTTTGCATGCAGAGTGTCGCAAAATAGAACCTATCCATCCATATGTCATCAACAACGGTCTGTTTCATTATTGACAAATCATTTGCACATATACGCAGTTTCAAGGAGTCGAGTTCGCCATTAATCCGTTGTATACACTCAACCGCCCTCTCATCCGTATTCCCCTTTGCACTCAAGCTTCTCGCTTCGGCCGAGAGAGACTCATAACATTTCCACTCCTCAAATGATTTCTTGATGTATCTTCCCCAAACCGTATTCTCTGGTGCAGGGCCTGTAACTTTCCAGGTATACATCAGTTTGTCTTCACCCTCCACAAGGACACAATCACCGGCCGAAGCCCACAAAGGTGTCACCAGCATTGAAAAGCCCTCGTTAATAAAACCTCCTAAAGCCAGTTTTTCACAATCATCACTCTCGGCAACCAACTTGAAGTAGAACTCACCATTAGAGATTGTATCGTTGCCGACAACAACGCCATAGTCGGTATTGAATCTCATCAGACACAGCACCGTACCGTCGGGCACATTCTTTACTTTGCCCTTAATCTCATAGAACCCAGGATTTACAAGGTCGCCATCCTGCGCAATGCCACACAGAGTGGCAAATGCAAATAAAATGGTAAATAATCTCTTTTTCATATTGTGTTTTGTTTTTCAGTTTAAATTTCAAATGCAATCATGTCATTTCAATTATAAGACGGACAAGCGCCCCAATTGTTACAGGCGAAATAAGGGAAAATTTCACCCCTCGCGAAAAAATAAATCTAAAAACAGCTCTTTAGACGTCTAAAAATGATGTTTTAGATTTTTAAAGACCAGAAAGTTCTTAATAATGGAATTTGTCTCATATTGGTAAATCTGTTAGTTATTATTTGTTGTTCTACCGCAAATTTATCCCGGGAAAAGTTTTCCACGAAAAAAGCGAGCTACAAACTTCAATCTGTAACTCGCTGATTATGTGGGTAATAAACAAAAATTAGTTTTCCTTTGCAAAGAGGAGTATTCAAAAAGTTTACCCGTGCTCATTTTTGAGCAGCCTTTTCATGTAATTACAACGCTTTTATAAGGTTTTCTAAAGCATCAAGGTTACGAGGGTCGGCATTGACATCGAGCAAATTTCCGTTGCGGTCGATAACCCTGTATGTGGGAAAACCTTTTACTTTAAGGTATGCCTCCACCGCCGACTGCTGCTTACCGGGCAGGTTGTAATGGTAGACATTCTCGCCGGTCACCCCATACTCCTTGATTACACTCCTCCAACTCTCTTGGGAACTTCTGTTGGCAAGATACAGGTATGCTACGTTATACTTATTAAGCCGTTCATACTCCTCTTGTGAGCGAGCAAGTGCATCTATACAAGGTCCACACCAGCTGCCCCATACATCAATGATTACTACCTTTCCCTTCAATGGCTCAAGCAGCTTGCGCAGAATATCCTCTCCCTCGGCAATACCTGCCACATCATCATTGCTAAGCAGGCTCGAAGGAAAACGCATCTCGCTATCCAATATTGCAATACGCTTGTCGTTCTCATTTATAATGCTTGCCTTAAACGGCTCCATAGTTATATTCTCTTCAATATATTGCAAGGCAAGGGGTGAGAGAGATTCTTTGTTATGTTCAAGCTGCTTATGCAAACAATGTACTGCAAGAATCTCTTTCAGTACGCGGTTATATCCCAGCGATTCGGTTACATTCATCACAGCATACAGCTGCATCATAGACAATTCGGCACTGATGATATTCATGAAGCCATCCCTTTGAAGAATACTTTTTGCCTGCATTGACAATTCCGATTCATAGAACTCTTTTTCACGTCTGTTGCGTTCCTCGGTACCGGGAATGTTTTCCAATTCTCTGTAAAGAAGATGAGATGCCTCTGCCCACTCCTCTATGACAACAAGTTCCTCATCCGTAATCTCAATCTTGCCGGCATCACGGTAACGCTCCAATATATACGGGAATATCCTGTCGTATTTAATCATCCTATTTCCATTGTCATCAACCACGTAAGCGTATTCCTGGTTCTTCAGAAAACTTGCCACGTCCCATAACGCCGTGCCGTAGTCACGACAGAAAGTATATGCCGGTTCGGGGAGTGTCTCTTGCAATTGGTGCACGAAATCCATATACTCGTTTGTCACTCTCCGCTCCTTGAATGAATAACCTGCCTGTGTCATAGCCGCGGCAAACTGGCATCTTTGGTTGCCTCCTACGGTCCGGATGTATCTTTCCGAAAGTGTCGGATGCTCCTCAAGCAGTCTTGCAAAACGTGCTTCTGCCTCCTTCAGTTCCGGCAGGTACTTCTCCATTACTTCGGTAGCCGTTATTTTGCCGGCATCTTCGTAACCAATATCGAATCCGCACCATGGTATCGGATGTGCAAGTATCTCGTTCTGCAGGCGTGCATTCTTGCCCATAAAAAGCTTATGGCCCTTTTCAAGGTCATAAAGCAAGAAATATGTCTCGCCCGGTTCTATGATATTACGAATGAAAGAAATATTCCAGTCCATTAGGACCTCAGAGGTGTTCAGTAACGGAATCTTTATGGTGAAACGCCCAAGCGAGTCCATTGCCGCAAAGAATATCTCCTCTTTACCCTTAAGGATGTTCTCTAAAATTACCCCGTACCGGCCGTTTACCCTTTCCATTTTATATTTTGGAACGCCCCTGAGCCAACCTGTCAATGTTACAGTGTCAACCTGTTGGTAACCGTTGTCCTTCAGCTTGGATATGGTGTCCTTCTGAGCATAGTCGGGCAAAGTGATGGTGCTTATAATTTCATACTCGCACTTTCTTTTGCCTATGGTTATGTTTCGACGGCCGTGCCTGTTCTTGCCAACCTTCACGGCAAGTTCCTCACCGTTACACTCCAACAGGAATTCATACTTGTCGCCTCTCTGCTTGCGTTCCTTGTAATTCCAGAAACGGCAATCGTATATTACATTTTCGTTGTAAAAAGCGATTTCCCAATCGCCGTTCTTTGTATTCCGCCACGCTGTGGGGAAAAGGTCTGTTGCCTTTGTCGCAGCACTCTCCACTCCCAAGATACAGTAATCGCCTTCGGCATCACCCTCCTTGAAGTCGAACTTTCTTGTATTGAGTGGGAGCGGTTCAAAGTGAAATACCACATCGGCATTGCCGTTGTCGGTAAGAAATGTCTCCTTGTCAAGTTCAAGCCCGTCACAACTGCGTACTGCATATATCTTGCCATCGGCCTGCAGATACGTACCTTGCGAAAAACGCAACCAACTATCGGGACGACGGGATAGGTGCATATATACACGTGTCTCATCCTTGGTGAATTCAACGCGTGTTATTTCGGCAAGCGTAGAGACAAATCCCTCTATAAGGCAGTTCCTGTCAACAGCAGGATTCTCCCATACCTTCTCCTGTGCAAAGCCACATACGGTGGCAAATGCGACAATGAGGGTTAAAAATAGTCTTTTCATAAGTATTTTATAATTACAATCTGCAACAAATGTAGAAATAAAGGATAAGAGCCTTACCCCCGTTAATATTTGTTAAAAAATGCATTTATTCGCATCGATTATTCAAATTTTACTCCAATTACGAAATAGTGCGGCGAGTGTTTTAATATGTCACTACTCATATCCGCAGGTATTTTTGTCTCGCCACAGAGGCGGTATGTTTCATATTTCTCATCCCACCAGGGAGCTGCATAGAGAACAAGCGGAATAAACTTCCCCTTTTCAAAACCATCAATTATGAAAGGTCTTGTACTATAATCAAGTTTGCGATGTGATTTATCTACACGGCAGTCACGCAACATCAGTAGCCTGCGAGCACCTCCCATCAGCTCCTTTCCTGCAACCTCGAATTGTACCCTCTGTCCCATGTCCATATTTACAGGAGTAAAGCCTATCTTCAATCGTGTTGCAAGACGGAAGATATCATTCTCCTCGTCATCGGCAATTGCCGACGCCATTATCACTTTTTGCTCATCCTCACTGAATTCGCTTAATCTACGGATTAATTCAAATACTGATGAACGTGAACGCGAATCACCTACTTCCACCAAATTACCGTTCACATATTCCTTTACACAGAATTCAACATACGTTGCCTTGTCTTTCAATGTCGAAATATCATAGACAAACATATTATATCCTGCCTGTTGCAACAGTGACAGATAATCGTCAAACGTCGCAACCAATTGGTAGTCTTCAAACTTTGTGTCAGCACTCTTGATTTCCTGTGCAAAGCCACATACGGTGGCAAATGCGACAATGAGGGTTAAAATTAGTCTTTTCATATAATCTAATTATGTTTTAACAATATACTTTTACTATAAGACGGACAAACCGCCTGTTTGTTACAAGGGTACATTGATTTCTCATTCTTTCATCTCGGAAGAAAACTTCAACTCAAATGAAAAGTAAATTTCACCCACAGCAAAATATTCTATCTAAAAACAGCTCTTTAGACGTCTAAAAAGTTGATTTTAGATGTCTAAAAATGCGATTTTACTCTGTTTCTTGCCCGATAGTGCCTAAAAAGAGTATTTTTGCGGACATAAATTTTTCAGGAATGAACAGATACATATACATCATTATCTCCGTTGCGCTGTTTGCGTTATCTTACCTTTTCAACTACAACGACCGTCGCGACGAACTGCACGGCACAATAAACCGCGAGTTCAAGCAGGAAGCACGCACGTGGTGTGACAGTATAATGATTATAAAAAATGAATTCCATAGCGATAATGGTACTTGTTCCGATGATTTCCCTAAAAACAAGAACCTGTATCTTGAAATGGAAGAAGGAGAAGTTGTCATTTCCCCTAAATTCTATAACCCTGACAGTTATTTAAAATACGAGCACGATTTTACTGAAACCGCTTTCCTTGTGAGCAATAAACAGCAGTTTGACTACTACTTCTCCGTAACCGACTCGTTGTTCAAGAATATGGTAACAAGGTTAGGTATAAAGGCCGATGTTGCAACAACAGTTTATGCCAAGAGCCTCTTCGATATGTTCATATCTGAGGACAGTATGAATGTGAATGCTCCCTATGTGCGTACATTCCAGGCAAGAGAGGTTGAGGGCTTTACAACGGACAGCGTATTATTAGGTATCTGCGGACAAGGCAAGATAATAGGTACTGTTGATATTCCTGCAAGTAAGATTATAAAAGGAATGGAACCGTTGGCAAAATGGCAGTTCGTCGCCTTGGCACTCATCGTCCTGTTGTACCTGCCTGCAATATATGTACCCAAGAGACTGCGTTATATGCAGAATGTAAAGTTCATCGGCAACACCTGCATAGATTTCAATACAAACACTGTTTACTATTGGAACGGTGGCAAGCTGTCACTTACCGACAAGAGAGCCGAGGTGCTGAAGGTGTTTGTTGACTCAGCACCCGAATACAGACTGCTTAAAGAGGATATATGCCGCAGGATATGGAACCGCGACGGCAAGGATGCCCAGGCGTTGTATAATGTTGCAATGAGTGAACTGCGAAGCTATCTCATTGCCGAGGATGATTCCCTTGAACTGAAAACGCAACCCAATGAAGGTGTGGTGCTGGTTGTCGACAAGAAACGCATACGCAAATTCCCGTTACTGCATTTCATAGGCAGGATAAAGGGGTGAATAAAAAAACTAAAAAACGATGTAATATCGCATTTTTAGTATATCTTCGCAAAGAATGGAAACTTTTAAAACAACCGATATGAAGACAATCAATGTACCAAAGATTATTCCAGCCGGAGATTTAGAGAATATTTTCGCAACATTACCCGAGCATGCAATAGACTGCTGCAACTGGCCAAAAGAGTTCCCATACTCACCTAAAGCCACATTCAAACTTTTCCACGACGGAAAGAAGCTCTACATCAAGTTCTCTGTTACCGAGAACGACATCAAGGCTGCCGTTACCGAGGACCAAGGCCGCACATGGACCGACCCTTGCGTGGAGTTCTTTGTGTCACCCGAGGGCAACCTCGACTATTATAACTTCGAGTGTACCTGTACAGGCAAGCTCCTGCTTGCATGGCATCCTGCCGATGCCGAGAAGGAGTCGGCTGGCAAGGAGGTTCTTGACAGCGTCGAGCGTACACCGTCGTTGGGCACTGAGCCTTTTGAGTTGCGTGAGGGTGAGCACTCATGGAGCGTAATAGAGGTAATCCCCGTTACGGCACTCTTCCGTAGTGGCGTAGAGAGTTTCGACGGCAAGGAGATGGGCGCCAACTTCTACAAGTGCGGCGACGAGCTCCCCACCCCTCATTTCCTCTCATGGAGTCCTATCGAGTGGGCAGAACCCAGCTTCCACCGTCCCGAGCAGTTCGGCAAGCTCATTTTTGAGTAAGACAGCAAATTAAAATATTGTTATAGAGATTATATCTCCTTATCCTTTCAAAGTGCTCCTCTTGATTTCAAGCAAGGGGAGCACTTTGTTTTAATAACTGCAACTGTGATAATGGGTCACATAGAAAGTCTGGGGGATGGGATGATTTTTCTTTCAATTAAGTGTGGGGAGCATTTCCACCAGCAGAGGTAATTCCCCCAAGAGCCGGCAGACTGTTTTTCCCGTGTGCCTAGACCTTTTGCTTACTTTTCAGTCATGAAAAGTAAGTGACAGAACGACAACAAAACGAATATACGACAACTGACTAAGGGTAAAATAACCCAAGGAATAACAACTCTATTATACCAATGTTCATTGCCCAAATCCACACAAACACCACCTAATTGATTTTAATGAACATTAAAGTAGAAATTTTGAACATATTATTCTGAAAATTATTCATATTTTTGTCTTTTGATATTAATAAATACTCTAATTAATGAAAAAACTGCTCATAACACTGCTTATAATGCTTATGCTGCCTTCGCTACTCTGCGCACAGAAGGTGGGCCTTGTCATGAGCGGTGGCGGAGCAAAAGGACTCGCTCACATAGGTGTAATAAAGGCTCTCGAAGAGGAAAATATCCCCATTGACTATGCAACCGGCACATCTATGGGAGCTATCGTAGCTGCACTATACGCAATGGGCTACACCCCCGACGAAATGATTGCCTCAATGAAGAGCGAGGACTTCCAACGCTGGTACACCGGTACTATGGACCGCAAATACATGTTCTACTTCAAACAGAACAGGGAAGTCCCCGATATGCTAAACATACACTTTGACCTGAGGGATTCATTATATATTCTGAAACCATCGGTGAACCTTGTGAACCCCACTCCGATGAACATGGGATTCCTTGAAACTTTTGCCGGAGCGAATGCTGCATGCAAGAGCAATTTCGACAGTCTGATGATACCGTTCCGCTGTGTAGCATCGGACGTACACAAGAAAAAACAGGTGATTTTTTCCGAGGGTGACCTTGGTGACGCAGTGCGTGCATCAATGAGCTACCCATTCTTCTTCAAGCCTATAAAGAAAGACGGTGTATTGCTGTACGACGGCGGATTGTACAACAACTTCCCTCACGATGTGATGCGTAATGACTTCAACCCCGATTATATGATTGGCGTTGTGGTAAGCGACAACCCTACCGAACCGGACGAAAGAGACATAATGAGTCAGGTTGAGAACATGATAATAAACCGCAGCAACTACAGGCTAACATATGACGACGGTATACAGTTCGACCTTGACATCAAAGGGGTAAACCTGCTCGATTTCCACAAGATTGACCAGATTGTGGAAGCAGGATACTTGCATGCAAAAGAGCGCATCGACTCCATAAAGGGACGCGTCAGAAGACGTCAGGACAGCACCATACTCGCCGCAAACCGCAAGAGATTCAAGGAGCGTATTCCCGAGCTCAAATTCAAAGAGGTTGTAGTGAACGGTGTCACTGAAGACCAGGCAAGGTCCATAGCCAACGAATTCTACAAATTCGGTGACGAATTCACGCTCGAGGATTGCAAGAAGGGTTATTACAGCCTTATGTCGGGAAACAACATCGAATCCATTATACCCCATGCGGTGTACAATGAAGCAGACAGCACATACACGCTGCACATTGACGCGACCATCAATCCGCCTTTCACTTTAAAGATGGGCGGTAGCGTTGCCACGAACATATCCAACCAGTTGTATTACGGACTGCACTACCGTAACCTTGACAACCACTCAAAGGAGTTCGTCCTTGACGGACAGTTCGGTAAAGTATATAACAATGTACAGTTGTCGGGACGCATAGATTTCCTGAGCAAGCTTCCTATCTCCATGAAGTTTATCGGTTCTTATTCAACCATAGACTACTACAACATGAAATACCCGTTCTCAAAGGAGAACTCTGTGGCGCTTAACCATCAGCGAGAAATATTTGCAAAGGTCAAGTTCATGTTACCCTTCCTGAGCCATCACAGGGCTGTATTCAGCATCGGCGTTGCTGATATAAAGGACGAGTACATGCCATCGAACATACTTGACCTCAACACGCCGTCATTCGACCGCAATGACATGGTCCTCTACAGCGCAGGAATAAAATTCGAGGGCAACACCCTAAACGCAAAAGCATTCCCTACATCGGGAATGTATGAATCGATATCGGCCCTGTTTATAGGCGGACATGAAAAGTACCGTGGCATCACAGAGGTAATGAATCCAAAACTACACCAATCGTGGTTACAGATAAACTACATACGCCGCGACCATTTCAACATCGGAAGCAAGATGACACTGGGCACATACGCACAGATTTTCTACTCTACCCGCAGACTTTCGCACACATACCAGTCAACGATGATGCAGGCAGGTTCATTCACCCCCACCATGAACAGTCTCTTCAACTATGACCCCAAGTTCCGTGCCAACCAGTTCGTTGCAGGAGGTGTTACTCCTATTATTAAACTGAACAGCTTCCTGCAGATACGTCCCAGTTTCTATGCATTTGTGCCCTACCGTAAAATAAAGGAGAACAGCGACGGGACTGCAAGCTACGGCCATAGACGGTTCAGCGACTTCCAGTACATCGGTGACTTGACTGTAGCTGCACACTTCTCGGGATTGTCGGTCAGCGCATTCGCGAACTATTACAGTTCACACAAAAACAGTGTCAGTTTTGGACTCACATTAGGCTGGTTTATGTTCAACGAGAGGTTTATTGAGTAAGAAAAACAAAGAATATTGCATTTTTTTGAAAAAAAGTTATCAAAAGTTTTGCACGTTTCAAAAAAAGCAGTACCTTTGCACACGTCAAACGACAACAACTACAAACGGTCTCGTAGCTCAACTGAATAGAGCATCTGACTACGGATCAGAAGGTTACAGGTTTGAATCCTGTCGGGATCACAAAAAGGAACTCAATTGAGTTCCTTTTTTGTTTTTACAAACCGGATATCAAGGCGGCTGCTCACGCCAAGTTATTGCAAAAATGAACAAAAGGCACTATCTTTACAACCTAATCAAAAAAAAGAGAACATTATGAGAGCAGCAATATACGGCGCCGGTTCTTTGGGAACAATTCTGGGCGCATACATCAGTAAGAACGGTGGAAAGATAGAACTCATCAACCGCAACAAGGCACACGTTGAGGCACTCCGCAAAAACGGGGCCAAAGTAACCGGAACAGTAAACTTCTCACATCCTGTGACTGCATATACCCCCGACGAGATGTCAGGGAAGTATGACATTCTGTTCCTGATGACAAAGCAACAGCAGAATGCCGAGGTTGTCAGTTACATCAAGGAGTTTCTTGCCGATGACGGTGTGATTGTGACCCTACAGAACGGAATACCGGAACTGCAGATTGGTGACATTGTGGGCGAGGAGCGCGTATTGGGCTGCACCGTTGCCTGGGGAGCGACGATGAAGGAGCCCGGCGTGTGTGAGCTGACAAGTGCACCGGATTCGCTGACATTCTCCCTTGGTTCGCTATTGCCCCAACCTAATGCCCACATAAATGAAGTAAAGTCACTGCTTGAGCTTATGGGACCTGTTGAGATTGACAAGAACTTCATCGGCTCACGCTGGAGCAAGCTGCTTATAAACTCGGCTTTTTCGGGTATGAGCGCCGTGTTGGGATGTACATTCGGCGAAGCAGCCGGTGACAAGGCGTCGCGCAGGATTGTCCAGGCACTGATAAAGGAGTGCATTGACGTATGCGCGGCAGGCAACATACGCATTGAACCTGTACAGGGCAAAGACATCGTGAAGCTGCTCGACTATAAAGGACGCATCAAAAAGGCATTCTCTTTCTTTATAATACCAATTGCCATACGCAAGCATGCCAAACTGAAGGCAAGCATGTTGCAGGACCTTGAGAAAGGCAAGCTCACCGAGGTGGATGCCATAAACGGTGTAGTCAGCACATTCGGCCGCAAGGTTGGAGTGGCAACCCCCATGAACGACACTGTAGTGGAGGTTATACACCGTATTGAAAAAGGTGAATTGAAACCGGAATTCAGTAATCTGAAGTTCTTTTAAATAAAGTAACTATCAACGTGTGAGAAGACTCTTGGCTTAATGAGGCCAGGAGTCTTTTCACGTATTTGCAGCCAACCAGCAAACTATAGGAGGATATCTTTCTAATACCAGCAAAGTATAAAAAATAAGGCAATAATATAGGAGTTGTCCATTGATACAAATATCTACTGCGATGGTGTCATCCCGACAGAACGTAGCGACGAGGGATCTCAAAAATATCGCGAAATAAGAGATTCTTCACATTCGTTCAGACGTGTTGTTGAGGGCTTTGC
>SUXN01000025.1 GCA_015060965.1 Bacteroidales bacterium
GGAATGGACATGCCGGCCGACGAGCAGCAGAAGATGCTTGACATCATGCCTGTGGCATATGCGGTGACATACATCTTCGGAACTGCGGGGTCGGCATGGATTCTGGCGCGACTGGGACCGAGGATGCTGGGCGGCATCGACAAGGTGAGGAGTGCCTGCCGCGAGCTGGAGGCGAGCATGGGCAAGGACGAGAGTGAGAAGCCGGGCTTTGCCGAGGCGAAGCGTGAGGTGGAGTTCCGCTGTTACAGCATCACCAACGAGTGGTTCACGAAAGGACGCACGGTGCAGGAGCTGGAGCAGTTCTTCGAGCGTCAGGGCAAGCGTCTGTTCGTGGAGCGCATACGCAAGGGTAAGCTGATAATTGACGAGGTAAAGCCCAAAGAGCAGCTGATGCGTGGCGACGAGATTGTGCTGAGCGGACGCCACGAATATACCATTGGCGAAGAGAAGTGGATTGGCACGGAGGTCATTGATGAGGAGCTGCTTGAGTTCCCGGTGATGACGATAAAGAGTACCGTGGCGGGCAGGAGCTTCCGCCGTGAGGTATCGTTCAACGGCAAGAGGGTGAGCGAGCTGCGTGCACAGCCTTTCATGCACGGTGTGGTGATACAGAAGATAAAACGCATGGGAATAAGCATACCTGTGCTGCCGCAGACGGTGCTGAACACGGGCGATGTCGTTGAGATTGTGGGCCGCAAGGTTGATGTGATGCAGGCAGCGAAGCAGATTGGCTACCCCGACCCTGCGACGAACGAGACGGATGTGGTGTTCCTGTCGGCCGGCATATTCATAGGTGCCATAATAGGCACACTCACCCTGCACGTGGGTAACGTCCCAATCAGCCTTAGCAGCAGCGGCGGAGCGCTCATTGCAGGCCTTGTCTTCGGCTGGTGGCGTGCGCACCACCCCACAATGGGCGCCATTCCCGAGGGTGCGCTGTGGGTGTTCAACAACTTGGGGCTTAACATCTTCATTGCCGTGGTGGGCATATCGGCAGGGCCGGGCTTTGTCGAGGGCTTCCGCGAGGCGGGTCTGTCGCTCTTTGTCGCCGGAATAGTAGCTACATCGTTACCGTTGCTTTTCGGGCTGTTCATAGCTGTCAAGTGGTTCAAGTTCCACCCTGCCATTGCATTGGGATGCTGCGCGGGAGCACGCACCACCACGGCTGCCATAGGCGCCATACAGGAGAGCATAGGCAGCGAGACACCGGCGCTGGGCTACACTGTCACCTACGCTGTGGGCAACACTTTGCTAATCCTGTGGGGTGTGTTCATTGTGTTGATGATGTAGCAGAGCAGTCTCCCCTCCGCCCTTTTGGGCACCTCCCCTCCCTAAGGAGTGGAGGAGCACATTCTTACAATCAACAAAAAAGTGCTCCTCTTGCTTGAGTTCAAGAGGAGCCCCCTGAAAGGGTGAGGAGATAAAGAAGTTGCAAAGATCAATCTCCTCCACCGCAAGCGGTCCCCCTCCTCTTACTAAAGCAAGAGGAGAACTAAAATTTTAAAGTAAAAAACAACGTGACGATTATGCAATATCATATGAATACAAGAAAAACGGTGCTGTAAGAAATTCTCTCTACAAACAGAGGAAGAGTTTCCCGTTTCCGTTTAAACAAGCGCCCACAAAAGGCCTTAAGGACCTTACAAAATGGCGCTTGCATTGAAAGGAACATTAAACAACAATTATATGAAACAACTTTTAAATGACCACAGTGAGGTAAACTCCTTTGAGAAGGAGATGGAAAGAATAAGTCCTTTTGAACTTAAGGACCGTTTGATTGAGTTGGCCGATGAGAGCATACGCCGCATGATGCGCACCATGCTTAACGCGGGGCGCGGTAACCCGAACTGGGTGGCTACACTGCCGCGTGAGGCGTTCTTCACGTTAGGCAGGTTCGGCCTGGCGGAGTGCCGCCGCGACTGGGAGTGTCCCGAAGGGCTGGCAGGCATTCCGCAGAAGGAGGGCATAGCGGCACGCTTCGGGGAGCTCATCAAGGAGCAGAAGAACGATGAGGGAGCAATGTTCCTTGACAAATGCTTCCGCTACATGATTGAGGAACACTCTGTGGACGGTGATGCTCTGGCACACGAGTGGGCAGAGAGCGTCATCGGCGACCAGTACCCTGTGCCCGACCGCATACTCAAGCACTGCGAGATAGCCGTGCGTGACTACCTGGCACAGGAGCTGTGCGACGGCAGGCCTCCGCAGGGCGAGATTGACCTGTTCGCCACGGAGGGCGGCACGGCGGCGATGTGCTACATCTTCGACAGCCTGCAACAGAACCGTCTGCTTGAACGCGGTGACAGCATAGCGCTGATGACACCCGTGTTCACGCCGTACATTGAGATACCCAAGCTCTACCGATACAACTACAGGGTGACGGAAATTCCTGCCGGCAAGATGAGCGAGGACGGCATGCACCTGTGGCAGTACGACGCCAAGGAACTCAACCGTCTGCGCGACCCTGAATACAAGGCGCTGTTCATTGTGAACCCGAGCAACCCGCCGAGCTACGCGATAGCCAATGAGACAATAGAACAGCTTGTGGAGATTGTGGAGAAATGGAACCCTAACCTGATGATTGTGACGGATGACGTGTATGCCACTTACGTGCCCGGATTCCAGTCCCTGATGGCTAAACTGCCGCACAACACCATCTGCGTGTACTCCTTCTCGAAGTACTTCGGTGCTACAGGCTGGCGCTCGGCTGTCATAGCCCTGCACCGCGACAATATCTTCGACAGGCTCATCGCACGCCTGCCACGCAAACGCAAGAGCGAGATGCAGCAACGTTACGGCAGCATAAGGAGCGACGTGGAGAAGATGCGTTTCATTGACCGCATGGTGGCCGACAGCCGTCAGGTGGCGCTGAACCACACGGCAGGACTCTCGCTGCCACAGCAGATGCAGATGACACTGTTTGCACTCTACTCCATCATAGACAAGCGCGAGGGCGACAGCTTCAGGCTGAAGATGCACGAGATTATACAGGAGCGTCTGAAGGCTCTGTGGACAAGCATGGGATTCACCCTTCTGCCCGACCCTTTGCGCGCAGGATACTACTCCGAGATTGACCTTCTTGTTTGGGCACAGCGTTTCTACGGCAAGGACTTTGTGGAGTGGCTGCGTCTGAACTACAGTCCGCTTGACGTGGTGTTCCGTCTGGCAACCGAGACTTCCCTTGTGGTGCTGAACGGTGGCGGCTTCGACGGTCCTGAATGGAGCATCCGCGTGTCGCTCGCCAACCTGAAGACTGCCGACTACACCGTCATAGGGCAAAGCGTCCGCGCGATACTTGATTCGTATGCTGTCCGTTGGAAGAAAAGCCTGCCGACAAACGTTTAACGAATTAACGATTAACGAGGAACGTTGAAAGTTTAACGAAAAAGGGAGGGAGGAGTATTAATCTCCTCAGTCACTACGTGACAGCTCCTCTTATTACATTAAGAGGAGCACTAAATTCTTCTTACAAACAAACTAAAAAAAGTGCTCCTCTTGGTTGGGTTCAAGAGGAGCTCCCTAAAAGGGTGAGGAGATAAAGCAAATTGCAAGCATCATCAATCTCCTCCACCGCAAGCGGTCCCCCTCCTCTTACCAAAGCAAGAGGAGGACTATACTCTTGCAACAACTAAAAAAAGTGCTCCTCTTGGTTGAGTTCAAGAGGAGTTCTCTGAAAGGGTGAGGAGATAAAGCAAATTGCAAGCATCATCAATCTCCTCCACCGCAGGCGGTCACCCTCCTCTTACTAAAGCAAGAGGAGGACTATATTCTTCTTACAACCAACAAAAAGTGCTCCTCTTGGTTGAGTTCAAGAGGAGCACTTTTATCAATTCGGCTATTTTTTACTTTCTCTTGTTCACCATGGCATCAATAGCTGCTACGGCGGTAACATTGAGGATTTCCTGCACGGAGCTCTCGAAGTCGATGAAGTGGATTGGCTTGTTCAAGCCCATCTGGATGGGGCCGATGATCTCCACGTCGGGACTGAGGGCCTGCAGCATCTTGTATGATGATGTGGCTGAGTTGAGGTTGGGGAACACGAGGGTGTTGACCTCTTTGCCCTTGAGTTTGGTGAAGGGGTACTTCTTGTCGCGTACCTCGCTGTTCATGGCCACGTTCACCTGTATCTCGCCGTCGATGTCCCAGTCGGGGTACTGTTCGTGGAGGTAGGCAATTGCCTTGCGCACGCGCTCGGCGCTGCCGCCCTGATCGCTGCCGAAATTCGAGTAAGATGTCATTGCAATGACCGGCTCACGGTTGAAGAAACGCACTGACTTTTCGGCCAGACGGGCAATGTCAATGAGTGTACCGAGCTCTGGAGCACGGTTGATGAGGGTGTCGGCAACGAAGTATGTTCCTTTCTTTGAATTGAGGATGTGCATTGTAGCAAAGGTGCTGAAGCCCTCCTGCATGCCGATGACCTCCTTGGCAACCTTGATGGTATTTGAATATTTTGTATACAATCCTGTTATGAACGCGTCGGCATCACCTGTCTCAACCATCATCATACCGAAGTAGTTGCGCTCGAACATCTTGTCGTTGGCCTCCTCAAAGGTGTAGCCCTCGCGCTGACGCTTGCCGGCAAGGATGTTGGCATAGCGCTCGCGACGCTCGCGCTCGTTGGGATGACGCAGGTTCACCACCTCAATGCCCTCAAGATTCAGGCCATTCTCGGCTGCGACCTTGGCAATAATCTCGTCGTTACCCAGAAGGACTGGCTGACAAATGCCCTCTTCCTTGGCCTGGACTGCAGCCTTCATCATTGAAGGGTGTGCACCCTCGGCAAATACTACGCGCTGTGTCTCGGTGCGCGCCATGTCATATATCTGCTGTGTGAGCTTTGAGCTGCGGCCCATGAACTCGAGCAGATGTTCCTTATAATCTTCCCAGTCGGTGATTGTCTTGCGTGCCACGCCACTGGCAATGGCAGCCTTGGCTACAGCTGTGGAGACCTCGACGAGCAGGCGCGGGTCAACAGGCTTTGGAATGAAATAGTCGCGACCGAACGACAGGTTACCCACCTTGTACACCTTGTTCACGACCTCGGGGACAGGCTGTTTGGCAAGGTCGGCAATGGCGTGCACTGCCGCGAGCTTCATCTCTTCGTTTATGGCCGTTGCAGCCACGTCGAGCGCTCCGCGGAAGATATAAGGGAAGCCGATGACATTGTTTATCTGGTTGGGATAGTCGCTGCGGCCGGTGCTCATGAGTACGTCGGGACGGCTCTCCATTGCATCCTCGTATGTAATCTCGGGCTCGGGGTTGGCAAGGGCAAAGACAATTGGGTCCTTAGCCATTGAACGTACCATATCCTTTGTAAGGACATTACCCTTTGAGAGGCCCAGGAAGACGTCCGCATCCACTATTGCCTCTTTGAGGGTGTGGATATCGGTGCGTGTTGTGGCGAACTCGAGTTTCTCGGGAGTGAGGTTAGTGCGCTCGGTGCTGATGACACCGCGGCTGTCGAGCATCACAATATTCTCTTTCTTCACTCCCAGGGCTGTGTAGAGCTTGGTACATGAGATTGCCGCGGCACCGGCACCGTTGACAACAACCTTTACATCGAATATATTCTTGCCGTTTACCTCAAGGGCGTTCAGAAGTCCGGCAGCAGAGATAATGGCCGTTCCGTGCTGGTCGTCGTGCATTACGGGGATGTCGAGTTCCTCCTTCAGACGGCGCTCTATCTCAAAACACTCGGGAGCCTTGATATCCTCAAGATTGATACCTCCGAATGTGGGTGCAATGGCCTTTACGGCCTCTATGAACTTCTCTGGATTCTCCTCGTCGACCTCGATATCGAACACATCAATACCGGCATAAATCTTGAACAGGAGGCCTTTGCCCTCCATGACAGGCTTACCGGCTACGGCGCCGATATTTCCAAGTCCCAGGACTGCCGTTCCGTTTGAAATAACCGCCACAAGATTACCTTTGTCGGTATACTTATAGGCATTCTGCGGGTCGCTCTGTATCTCGAGACAAGGCTCGGCAACACCGGGAGAGTATGCCAATGAAAGGTCGGTCTGTGTGAAATATGGTTTTGTGGGAACAACCTCGATTTTACCGGGGCGCTTCCCTGCGTGATAATTCAACGCATCTTCTTTTGTAATCTTTGCCATTTTTATTATCAATTAAGGGATTTAAGGGGGCTAAAGGATACTAGGGGATATCACCCCCTTAAACATCATTGTTACATATTATCGGGCGGGCCGACCCCGCCCCTACCGTATTGTCGATGCTGCAAGCAAATTTAATCATGAATCATTCAACAAGACTGCAGATGAACTGTTCACCGGCCTCGCCCACTCCAAAGAGGGCAAAGTCATAGCGGACAGGGTCTTCGGGCGAGAGCTCGCGCAGACGTGCTGTGAGTTCCTCGACTGTGCGTCGGTCGTTCTGTTTACGGCTGACGAGTCCGAGGGCACGCGCCGTACGCGCCACGTGTACGTCAATGGGAATCATGAGCTGCGACGGGTGGATGCTGTCCCAGATGCCGAGGTCGACAATGCCGTCCTTGCGGCAGAGCCAACGCAGCATCATGTGCATGCGCTTGCAGGCCGATGCCGGCTTACCTTTTGAAGGGACAGGATTGCTGATGTGGCGGGTAGAGAGACCGCCGTTGACTGCCGCGAACTCGCTACGCAGACGCTCGATGCCGTCCCATGTGGAACAGCCTGTAAAGAGAGGCTCCATGGAACCGTACTTCCGGAATACACTCCTGAGACCACGGCATATATACTTGAAGTCGGCCGCGAAGAATGTACGGTGGATGTTGAGACGGTCGTCGAGACTCTCCCACTCTCCACTCATCACATACTCATAGGGGCGCGACTGCATTATGTCGCAGAACATCTTGTTCCCCGAGCGCAGAATCATCTTGCGGTTACCCCACGCGATTATGGAAGCCAGCAAAGCGACAATCTCAATATCCTCCTTGCGGCTGAACGAGTGCGGGAAACTGATTGGGTCATCGGCAATGAACTCGGGACGGTTGTACTGCAACGCCTTCTCGTCGAGCAAAGCCTTTAGCCGTTCCATAAATCAAAGGAATGTTATTGCCTGCTGAAGGTCGCTGTATGTATCGTCGCATGCAGGAACAAGAGGCAGGCGAAGGTTATTCTCCAACATACCCAGTATTTCCATAAGGGCCTTGATGCCGCTCGGATTGCCGTCGACAAAGATGAGCTGGAAGAGTTCGTTGAGCCTTACATGGATGTTGCGAGCGTCGCCGACACGGCCTTCCTGCATCGCTGTGACAAGTTTTGTCATCTGCTTGGGGAAAGCGTTGCCGAACACTGATATGACGCCTACTCCACCAGCCTCCATGATATCTACTGTGAGGCCGTCGTCACCCGAGAACACATCGAAATGGGCGGGCTTTGTGGCAATTAGTTCCTTTACCTGTGCGAGGTTGCCCGATGCTGCCTTGTAGCCTACGATGTTAGGGCACTCGTTTGCCACACGTACGACTGTAGAGGGAAGGATGTTCACACCTGTGCGGCCCGGTACATTGTACATGTAGATGGGGAGTTCTGTTGCCTGAGCGATAGCCTTGTAGTGCTGATAGATACCCTCCTGAGTGGGCTTGTTGTAGTAGGGAGCAACCGAAAGGATTGCATCGACACCTGTGAGGTCCTCGTTACGGAGCTCGTCGGCTACGGCGCGTGTGCAGTTGCCACCGATACCCAGCATGATGGGCATGCGGCCATCGACCTGTTTTATGATGCGCTTTCGTATCTCACGTTTTTCTTCAACTGTCAACGTCGGAGTCTCGGCAGTAGTACCCTGAACGCAGAGAAAAGATGTGCCGCAATCAATGTGCATCTGCACGAGCTTCTCTAATGTAGGATAGTCTACTTCACCGGTTTTTGTGAATGGCGTAACAAGTGCAACGCCCATACCTGTAAGTCTTTTTCGCATCATAAATCGTATAGTTTTTATTTCGGAGTGCAAAATTATATCATTTTTCCCTAAATAAAGGCAAAATCACGATATAATTATTATTAATATTAACAAATTATTGCACTCGGAGCGCCAAGCGCTACAAAAATGATACAAAACAGGCAAAAACTACAACCGCGGGGATTACCGTAACATTGCCAGGAATTCATCCTCGCTGACGAGGCGCACACCGAGTTTTTGGGCTTTCTCGAGCTTACTGGGCCCCATATTGTCACCGGCAAGGATGAAGGATGTCGACTTGCTCACGCTGCCCACATTCTTTCCACCGTTGCTCTCAATCATCTCCTTGTACTCATCGCGGGAGTGATGCACAAAGACACCGCTGATTACGATGCTCTGCCCTTTGAGGATTTCAGTGCGTGCCTGCAGGGTCTCTTCCTCAAGCTCAAACTTGAGACCGGCCTCCTTGAGACGCGCGACAAGTGTGCGGTTGGCCTCCTTGGCAAAGAAAGCGATGACGCTTGCGGCTATGCGCTCGCCAATTTCCTCAACAGCGGTCAGTTGCTCGAGGCTTGCCGACATGAGCGCATCGATATTCCCGAACGCACGGGCAAGACGTTTGGCCACCGTCGCGCCTACAAAGCGTATTCCCAATGCGAACAGCACCCTTTCAAAAGGAACGGCACGCGATGCCTGGGCTGCTGCCACGACATTCTCTGCCGACTTTGCGCCCATACGGGGCAGGAACATGAGGTCCTCGGGGCAAAGGGCGTATATATCGGCAATATCCTTGATGAGACCATAGTTGAAGAGCATCTCCACCGTCTCGGGGCCAATGGAGTCGATATTCATGGCATCGCGCGATACAAAGTGCTCGATCTTGCCCTTTATCTGCGGCGGACAGGCTGTATCATTGGGACAATAGTGGGCTGCCTCGCCTTCCACGCGCACAAGAGGGGTTCCGCACTCGGGACATTTCTCTATGAAAGAGACCTTTTGCCCGAGCATGAAACGGGCATCCACATCAACACCTGTTATCTTCGGGATAATCTCACCACCCTTCTCGACATATACCATGTCTCCTATGTGAAGGTCGAGTTTCCCGATAATATCGGCATTGTGCAGCGATGCGCGCTTTACAACGGTACCCGACAGCTGTACCGGGTCGAGGTTGGCGACAGGGGTGACGACGCCTGTGCGACCCACCTGATAGGTAACCTCGTTGAGGCGGGTGAGGGCACGCTCGGCCTGGAACTTGTATGCAATGGCCCAACGTGGAGACTTCGCCGTGTAACCGAGGTTTTTCTGCTGACGCAGAGAGTTGACTTTCAGCACTATTCCATCGGTTGCAAACGGTAGGTTCTTGCGCTCCGAGTCCATGCGGTCGATAAAGGCGAACACCTCGTCAAGGGTAGTACATTTGCGGGTTGTATCGGAGATTTTGAAGCCCCACCCTGCTGCCGCCTGCAGGTTCTCGTAATGCCCCTCGGCCGGCAGTTGCTCTCCCAGCATGAAGTAGAGATAAGCATCGAGCTTGCGCTTTGCCACAACGGATGAGTCCTGAAGCTTGAGAGTTCCCGATGCCGCGTTGCGTGGGTTGGCAAAGAGAGGCTCGCCGTTGCGTGAGCGCTCCTCGTTGAGGGCATCGAACACGCTCCACGGCATGAGCACCTCACCGCGGATTTCAAATTCACGCGGCCACCCCCCACCGGAGAGGACAAGCGGCACTGTACGTATGGTCTTGACATTGGCTGTGACATCATCGCCTTTCTCGCCGTCACCGCGTGTGACGGCACGCACGAGCTTGCCGTCCTCATAGGTAAGCGAAATGGATGTTCCGTCGAACTTGAGTTCGCAACAAATCTCGAAATCCTCATTGAGACTCTTTTTCACACGGTCGTAGAAATCGGCCACCTCGCTCTTGGAATATGTGTTGCCCAGCGAGAGCATGGGATACTTATGCTGCACCTGCCTGAACTCTTTTGTTATGTCGCTGCCAACACGGAGCGTGGGAGAGGTTGCATCGTACATCTCGGGATGCGCCTCTTCAAGCTGCTGCAACTCCTTGAGCAGCATATCGAATTCATAGTCACTTATTGTGGGGGAATTGAGTACGTAGTAACGACGGTTATGTTCGTGAAGCTCGCGACGGAGCTCGAGTATACGTTCCTGTGGGGTCATTTGATTCATCTTTTATTTCTTTCGCGAAGATACGATTTAAAAACAGAACAACAAACGGGTGAAGATTTTTCTTTTCTTCACCCGTTTGTATCGTCATTGTTGTGTACCGGGGATGTTTTTCTGTGCCCGGGCAAGCAGAGCAGCCACATCGGCACCCGATGGTTCAGCCTCATCAACGGCAGAAGCCTCCACATCAGCCGTTTCGGGCAATTCGCCAGGCACTGCTGTATCTGCTTGCGGTTCATCCTGCAATGGCTGTGAGGAAGCAGCATTAATCTGGGCCATAAGCTCGGGTGACACCCCCTCCATTATCCCACCCTGTGCGGTTTGCTCCTCGTTGCGTTTCAAGGCTTCCAGAATTTTTGTTGCGAAAGGATAGGAACTGTTTTCGAGCATTGTCTTCACATCTATTGCATTGGCACGGAAAAGTTCCATAAGGAAATCATTCGCAATAAGCTGGTAGGCAGGAGTATTGTACCCTTCGGATATTGTGAGGTCGAACTCGCTGTTCTGTACTTTGTCGGGGTTGTACCACTTGGCCTCATCACTGTACTGTGTACCGGCCATCTCAATGTACTGCACCTGGGAGTAGAACTGCTGTATTGTCTTCATAACCTTTGTGTCGCGGCGGCGACGGAAGGTGCGGAAACCGTCGAAAAGTCCCTTGAGGTTCAGCGACGAGTTCTGCGTCTGCTGTGCATAGAGTGAAGCAGGAGTGCCTGCCTTGGGAGCCTGACCCTGCATTGCGGAATTGACACCGGAAATCTCGTTTATGAGTCTGAGCTGCAGGTTAAGCAACTCAAAATCTCCTGCTACAGCCGCACCGCTGTTATACTGACGCACCACCCCGTCAATACTCTGTCCGGGCTTGAGCTTCACAAACAGCACTCCATTATAACGGACATACTCGTCAATAACCTCCTCGCGCGACATGCTCTCAAAGGCATCGTCATCGACTACAAGGACTCCTTTGGAAGAGGTGCCGCGGATGAAATCGATGAGTGTGGCAGTGCGGTTGATGGCACGCTGCTGGTCGATGAACTGCTCAACGAAGTTGCCGAGCTTGCCCTGTATGAGCGGATAAAGATGAAGCACATAGTTGTGTTCCCCGTGCCAATAAGGGCTACGTCCCTCCTGGAGCACATCACCATAGGGAGTCATATAACGGTAGTACCAGTAACGCTCGGTAGCGAAGTTATACTCAATAAGCAGCAGGTCCTCATCGTCACCGCCTTTACTCTTGTGCTCTTTGTAACGGCGGTCATTCTCGGCATCGAGCATACGGCGGCTCTCTTCGGTAAAAGGAAGATAGCCCCAGGTTCCACGTTCGGGATCATTCCACTGATAGGCATCGCGCGACTCGAGTTTCCAACCGAGGATGACACGGCAAAGATTGCTGCGTGAGGGCGAGTAGAACGAGAGGTTACGGGCCTCATCGCCCTGCATTGCCCGGCTACCCGAGAGTACCGAGTGTGACGCATTGCCATAGATATCCTTGATAGCCTGTTTCCTTTGCGGTGTAGTACCGAAATGTGCCAGGACATCATCGAGAGGCAGGTCGAAAAGTTCACCGATGCAGGTGAGGTCCCACATACGCACATCTTCAAGGTTGGTATTGAAGAAGAGACGGGAAGGGCTGACGGAATATACCCACACGTCGCGCCGCTCCTTTGAAGGGTTGACGCCATACTCTATCCTCTGTGCAGTCATGCCACCGTTAAGCAACATACGCATACTGTCAGAATCGAGTTCCTCCATCTCGTTTATGTCATGTACATACTCTATTGCCACAGACATCATCTCCCCCACCTTGCTCTCGCTCTGGTCGCGGACAACGCATACTGGGCGCATAAGGTTCTGCCTCAGCTGACCGTCAATATTGCTCAGTATGGGAGCAATCATATTGTTCTTTAGAGGGACTTTGCCGTTCTTCTTTATGAGTTCACCCTCGGTAATCTGCGACAGGGTGTCGGGGTCAGTGACAAAGTCACCCCACTGGTCGCCGTAGCTGTACATGAGGCTGCGCCTTAACTTGTGCCGTGCCTCGTCGAGAGCATTCCAACAGGCAGCACACTCCATAAGGAAGTCAACGGCCCGATTATGCCCTGTTTCCTTTACAGGCTTATGTCTTGCTGAAGTGGCCTTTACTCTTTTATCTATAAATTTGTTCATTGCACTTAATTGGATTTTGGAGTCGGAAGATTACTCTCCTGACAACCGTTGTTAATTTCCCCGACAACTTGAGTCATCCTCAAGTTGTCGGGGTGAATAAAAATCTTTCAACAGGCTTTCAATTCATCTAAAAGGGGTTATTCCTCAACCATTCCCTTGTATAACGATTGTTCATATCCACTTTCCGTTCCGGTGACATGTATTCACCAAATATAAGCCCCTTGGTATTTCTGAGGTAACGCGGTGCCGAAGGAAGAAGTATGCCTTTATCAATCAATTTCCGCGCATTGTTGATATAAGCGTCGCGGTCGTAGAACTGTTTCTCACCTTTATGCGAGACTTCAAAATCCCCGAACACCTCGCGGCGGTGCTCCTTACGGGCTGCCTCCCTCATCATGTATTCACAGTGGCGTTGCATGATTTCTGTAAGTTCGGCCTCGCTTACACTGCGGTTGTTTCCTGTGTAGAGACGCATCCTTATCAACCTGTTCTTGATATAGTCCTTTACACGGGTAAATATCGAACGTTCCTTTGGGGTGAGTGACACCTTTTCGGCAAGATGTGCAAGATACTCCTCAACGATCGTATAACGGCTTGTACCTTTATACCTGTAACCATTAGCCTCAATACCTCTAAGCACCTCCGGAGAAGCCTTTTGAAGCAGATTCTCAATAAAATCATTAAGTTTATACCCGAACACGTGTGAGAGCCCCTTATGGCCGACAGCCTCATGAAGGACAGTTCTCTCAAGCTCTGCCATAGATGCCGTATTGGGAAGATTTATATACACTTTCCCGTTTGAGGCATCGACCCATCCCATAGAACGTAGACGGTTGTTATAGTCAGAGACCGCAGCACTGTCATTGATGTCCGGCAAAGGAATCTCACGTGCATCATTGATGAGGTTAATGTTCACACCGAGTTTTTCACCTATTTCCTTGGCACGTTCTCCATAACGGGCAATATCCTCTTTGGTATTCTTCAAGCCGCGCTTATTCCATAGATACTTGCTATTCTCGTCCTGCTCGACTTTTGTCAACTTGGGCATTTCCTTAGGCAAACTATGAGCGGCATAAAGTCCCTGGTATACTCTCTCTACATTTTCATTATATTCGGCAGCCTCCTTGCCCCTTACATCAGCCATAGAATTAGGCTTGAAATCCCAGTCGGCACCCAACTGTTCAAAAGAGCCCCGAAGCTGTACGTCTGTACCCGATTTCAAAGCATCGACCTCTTTTCTCAAGAAAAGTTCATACTCGTTTAGGGCCTTGTCTGCTTTATAATAATCATCATCTCTCATCACCCTGAGATTACGCTGCAACCCACCTCGGTAGAGTCCATGTTTGTCTTCTAATTCACGACGGACATCATATATCCTGCGCAACATCCCGGTGGCGTCGTATGACGAACGCTCAAGGATATCGGAGACAATCTCTTCTTCGGCATGTGAAAGAGGTGATGACTTGGCCTTTCTGTAGAGTATATCGGACAGCTGTTCGGCATCCATCCCTGTTTCTTTCGCATATATACCGGCCTGACGCAAGAAATTTACAGAGTTCAATCCATCGGTAAGTTCATTCTCAAAAACCGCGATACGTCCGCGTCTGATGTTTGCACGCTGTATTCGAGCTTCACTGATTGTTTCATTTTCACCCTTGCAGACCCGCGTACTTATCTTTCGCCCGAGAGGATCCTTAGTAATGAAAACCTTTTTGCCTTTTTTCATTTCGACGATATCAAAATCAAACGGTACCGGTGGAGTGCTTGAGACCTTGTTCTCGACAATATAAAGCAATTTTGCCTTTGCCGATGCCGAGAGATTGCTGTTTGACATCAGGCGCGCATAGGTATCAACAACAGCTTTATAGTCATTCCTTTTTGATGAAGGCATATGCAACAAATTTTCTATACCTTCAAGAAACTTCTCTGCGTTTACATTCACCGCGCGCAACTCTTCTGCCTCGGATGGAGAGAAACGGTATTCGTCCTTTATTTTCCCGTATCTATTGAGTTTGTTCCTTGCGATCGGCCTCCATCTGGCAAGACGCATAGCCAACAGCGTTGCACCGGCATCGGCATAATCACCCAAAATATCAATTGGGGCTACCTCAACCCCCTCAAGGAGTTTACGGGCCTCGGCACTTGCCGTAAAGACAGCCGATTCGGCACACAACACTCCGGAAGAAGCAAAGACTTTCTTCATATTCTCATAACGTTGCGCCTTCATACGCAACGGGGTACCCACTACGCCAAGTGCCGCTCCAGTAAGGAAACCATGTCCGAAAGAACCGAGATTTCTCCCTATTTTACCCCACTCACCTTCGATAATGTTGTCGGCGATACTGTGGGCAAGGTCATATCCGCCAAGGGTCAGACCTTGAGCTGTTGAACTCTGCACGATCTTGCTTGCAAGCGTCCTTTTCGCTATCTTGCCCGCCATTTCATTTGCAATTTCCGGAGTCACCCTATTCGCGAACCCTGCCACCATGAGTTTATTAGAGAGTTTCTTTACAAAATGAGGAGCGAGTTTCTCGGCTGCAGCCGAAGCGTAGGGAGCTGCACCTGCACCTAAAAGATAGAATGCAGGAGCATCTATCAGAAGAGAACCCACACCGGCTGCAAAGTCCTCATAACGGTTCGATTTATAACTGCGCAGACCGGCCCTGGCGAGGTCAGTATGGTCACTATTGAGGTTCGAGGCATACTGTGTCATATTTACAGCCTTGCCAAACAAAGAGTTGTCGACAGCAGAGCGCATGATGTATTCTGCGCTGCTCTTCGGTATTTCCTCTTTTACAGCCTCATTGTAAAGTTTGTCATAGACATCGGGAATAACCTTTGGAAGCACCTTCTCGTTGAGGTACTCTTCAGTGCTGTAACCAGAATATCTTGCCAATGGCCTGATCCTGTCCAGCATCTCGGACGGAAGTGTCTCGTTGATGGTTTTACTGATGTCGCTGACTGCATTGTCCTCTTTGAGTGCATTGCGTGTTGCCAATACAGGATCGGCACCTATGACAGAGAGTTCCGACTCCATCTGCTTGCGCGCCCTCTCTTTTGACTCGGTGCGGTTCTTCTTGTACTGTTGTTTCATCGCATCGTCAAAATCACTGCCGAAAGCATCGTCAAGCGCCCTGTCCGACTGCGCATAGAGCATCATACGACGCTGTGGAGTTGCCTCGGGTGCCATCACGTCATAGAAAGTGTCCCTGAAATGGCTTCTTACCTCCTCATCACTGCGCGGCGCTATATCATAACTGCCGATACGGGACTTTACACCCTCGACATCGGCACGCACGGCACGCTCCACATCCGGATTGACACGGTCTCTGCCGAAACTGCCCAGACCGTTCAGCCAGGAATCATACTGCTCTGCAGCATTGTTGACACTCTTCTTTTTTCTCTTACCCTCGACATCATCGGGAAAAAGCGGCTGTCCAGAGAAACCACCGCTCTCATAATCGTCAAAATAATTCATATTCATAAGTTATAGTTTAATCTGTTATCATTATTGGAATTCTTTTCAGATGGCCTCACATGGAAAGTCCTTGAAGAAGTTTCCATAAACCCCACCGGCTTCAACGGAGCATTGCCGGTAATCGCATTTTGCCCGACCTTATGTCTCAGATTGGTATCGGCAATCGTTGCCTTATAATCCCGGAGTGCGGCATTATACCTTTCACGTGCCTTTTCATAAGCGGCTTGATGTGCTGCAGTATTGTTTGTTGCAAGCGAAATACGCGCCCCTCTGTTATACCCCGCGAGTGAAAGCAGATTCGATGCAAAATCCATTATCGACGCCGCAGCCAACTGTTGCTTTGAGCGTTTGAGACGTCCAGTCTCTTCATCAAGTCTATCTTTAAGATCCTTTTGGGATATGCCATAATCCATTTTATTATCCATAACACATCATCCTTTGCGTTTCTCACGTCCCCACTCGACTCCCAAGATTGCATTCTGCAACAGGTTCAATCCGTTGCCGGCAAGCCCGGCCGCTGACTTTTCCTTGTCGGATGCCATTTTGAGGTCACCTTCAAGGAGCGCCTGCCTGTTCTGACGATGAATGGCATCGACACGCATCCTGCGGTCATCCTCATTTGCCGCCAGATTTGTAAAGACATTCTCCATTGAACGCAGTCCCTGCTCGTTGCGCGCAATGGCAAGTTCGGGAGTAGCACCGTTGATAGCGCTGTAGGCCCTGTTCTGTCGGTTCTGTCTACGCAAGGTGTTCTCGACCCTCTTCACGGCTGCACGCGAAGCCGTATTGTCAAGAAAGTTCCCATAATAGTTTCTCTTATACCAGCCATCCTCTTCGGCTTTGGCAATCTTGTGGAGTTTTCTCTGCCTTGATGCAGCATCAGCAGAATCGAACAACCCCTTTACACTCGAATAGAGCCCTAATGCCCCATTCAGTCCTGTCATTAACATTGGTACACTCATAACTTTTTTTGCTGCAAAAGAAATATACAGGATAAACGACAAGGTTGCTGTATTGACATTCTAATGCACACCGGAGTGAAATTGTCAATACAGCAACCTTAAAAGCAATAACCGTTATTATCTTTGCGAATAAAGCATATATTATGGTCAAGAAAAAGAATGCAAGCGTAACGATTGATGACGTACACAACGAGACGATAGCACTCTTTCACAGACTGATACAGCGGCTGGAGAAACTGACGTTGAACTGCGAGGACCCGGGGACAATAAACCAGGCCCTCAAGACAACGGCCGATTTCCTTGTAAAACTCAACAAGGAGCGTGATTCAGGTGACAGTGAGGAGATCGGTTCACTGCTGCAGCAGACTCTGCGAGGGATCGAGCAGTGTTAGGCATCAAAAAAGAGAGCATCGGCAACAATGCCGATGCTCTCTTTAAAAAGCTAATCAAATGTTGTCTATTCCTTGTTACTACCCGCCACAATATCCAGCAGTTCGTTGGTGATGGTCTGTTGGCGTCCCTTGTTATACTCAAGGGTGAGTTCTGCAATGAGGTCATCGGCATTGTCCGTTGCTATCTGCATTGCCATCATACGTGCGGCATGCTCTGCCGCGACGGAATCAAGCAGAGCCGTGAACAGTTTCAGCGCAATGCTTTTAGGAAGAAGAGAGTTGACAAGTTCCTCCTTGCCAGGCTCGACGATGAAGTCACTATGGATAATCTCCGTTGAAGTGTCTTCAACGGCCACGGGCAACAGACAGTCACGCGTGGGTATATGCTTTGATGCCGAGGCAAAACGGGTATACAATATCTCAACCTTATCCAACATTCCATTCCTGAACTCATCCATAAGGAAAGATGCGACAGCCGAGACCTCATTATAGCGCGGAGAAGATGATTGTGACATCAATGCCTGTTCGGGATCTATCTCCATTTTTCTGGCAGCCTCAAGCATCTTGCGACCGACAGTATACAACTTGACATTTATCCCTTGCGCGCGGTACTCGTCAAGCACTATGCGTAAAAGCCGGGACATATTAGCATTGAAGGCACCACAGAGGCTTGAATCGGAAGCCACAGCAATCAATGCCACGCGCTCCACCTTACGGACCGCAGTGTATTCACCTCCTAATGTAACGTCACTGCCGAAGAAAGTCTCAAGCATACCGTTCAGTCTGGTCTCATAGGGGCGCATGCTCTCTATTGCCGCCTGTGCACGACGCAGCTTCGCCGAAGAGACAAGCTTCATTGCCGAAGTGATCTTCTGCGTACTCTTAACCGACAATATCCTCTGCTTTACCTCTCTAAGATTCATGATTCAACCGATAAAGTCTCGTTTATCTCTTTTGCCACACTCTCTATTATTGCCGCCACCCCGTCATTGATTATGCCATCGGCAAGAGGTTTCAGCACAGCATCATTGTATTTTGTACGCATGACGTCAAGGAACAGCGACTCGAACTCCCCGACTTTATCAATGGGAACCGATGCAAGCAGATTATGCATACCACAGTAAAGCACCGCCACCTGTTCACCCACCGGCATTGGCGAGTATTGGGGCTGCACGAGAAGTGCATTGTTTCTACGGCCACGTTGGATGACCATCATTGTAACAGGGTCCATATCACTGCCGAACTTGGCAAATGCCTCAAGCTCGCGGTACTGTGCCTGATCGATCTTGAGTGTACCGGCAACCTTCTTCATGGATTTTATCTGTGCCTTTCCACCCACACGTGACACTGAAATTCCCACATTGACAGCAGGACGGAAGCCCTGATTGAAAAGGTCACTCTCAAGGTATATCTGTCCATCTGTGATGGAGATCACGTTTGTGGGAATATATGCCGACACATCGCCGGCCTGAGTCTCTATTATCGGTAACGCTGTCAACGAACCGCCCCCTTTGACCTTGCCAATAAGGCTTGGTGGCAGGTCGTTCATCCTCTCCGCAACCTCCTGTTGGTCAATAATCTTCGCTGCACGTTCAAGCAGACGCGAATGGAGATAGAACACATCACCCGGATATGCCTCACGACCCGACGGACGGCGTAGGATAAGCGACACCTCGCGATAGGCGACAGCCTGCTTCGAGAGGTCGTCATACACCACAAGAGCATGACGGCCTGTATCGCGGAAGTACTCTCCTATGGCAGCACCAGCCATGGGAGCATAATACTGCAATGCAGCCGTATCGGCTGCTGTAGCCACAACGACAGTTGTATAGTCCATTGCGCCATGCTGACGCAAGACATTGACAATGGAAGCCACCGTAGAGCCCTTCTGGCCAATAGCCACATAAATACAGAAGACAGGTTTGCCTGCCTCGTATGCCGAACGCTGGTTGATTATGGTATCTATGGCTATTGCCGTCTTGCCCGTCTGACGGTCGCCGATGATGAGCTCTCGTTGTCCTCGTCCGATAGGTATCATCGAGTCTATCGACTTGAGTCCCGTCTGCAAGGGCTCAGCCACAGGCTGGCGGAAGATGACTCCCGGAGCCTTTCGGTCAAGAGGCATCTCGAACCTCTCGCCACCGATATCTCCCATGCCGTCAAGAGGCTCACCCAATGGGGTTATGACACGCCCCACCATTGCATCACCCACATCGATGGATGCGATGCGTCCGGTACGTTTTACCGTCATTCCCTCCTTGATCTTGTCGGTCGGTCCAAGAAGGATTGCTCCCACGTTGTCCTCTTCCAGGTTCATGACGATAGCCTTTATCCCGTTGTCGAATTCAAGCAACTCGTCAGCCTCGGCATTGTAAAGACCGTATATACGGACAACACCGTCGCTCACCTGCAACACAGTGCCGACCTCTTCATATCTCATGTTGTCCTTGATTCCCCTGAGCTGTTCAAGCAACACTTTTGAGACTTCACTCGGTTTAATATTCATCAGACAAGTTTTCTGTTTGGTTTTACTAATTGTTTTCTTATCTCACGCAACTGTCCCTGCACACTCGCATCAAGACGTAAAGAGTCCACTTCCATTATGAAACCGCCGATCAGCGATTCGTCGACAATGCTTTCAATCTCCACTCCTGCATTATTCTCACCTGCAAGCATACGCCTCACGCCCTCTTCCAGTTCCTTATCGACTGGCACGGCAGCAGTAAGTTTCACGGCACGTATATTCTTTGCCTTGCGGTAGAGCGAGAGATATGCATGTGCTATGAACAGCAGCATATCCTCACGTTCCTCCTTGACAACAAGCTGTGCAAAACGGCGGAACACTGCCGACGGAGCTACGGCCGAACAGATAAGCCCGACACGTTCCTCGGAGCCGAGTGTGGGATTACAAAGCACAGGCATAAAATCCTTGACGCTGCCAAGCGTGGCGATGAGCTGACGCATATTCTCATATACGGCATCCTCAGCGCCCTGCTCCCGGGCATACTCGAGAAGAGCGGCTGCATAACGTGTAGATATTACTCCTGTATTCATTTTTCTTTATCTTGAGCTTCTACAGCCTCATCAACAAGTATCCTTGTATACTCCTGCTGTTGTGCGTCGGTCGAGAGTTCTTTGCGTATCACTTTCTCGGCTATCGAAATGGAGAGTTCTGCCACCTGTGCACGTATCTCGCGCACAGCGTTCTCCTTTTCGTGCTGTATGAGCGTGCGCACCTCGGCAAGCATCTTCTCGCCTTCGTCACCGGCCTTTGCACACGCCTCATTTATAATCTGTTCACGCATCTGGGCCGCCTCGCGGAGTATACGTGTCTGCTCGTCGTATGCAGCCTTGAGAATAGCCTCGCTCTCCTGCTTGATGTTGGCAAGTTTCTCATTTGCCTCCTTTGCATTGCGCAGGGAGTCATCAATGAACCTCTTGCGTTCCTCAATCATACCGGTGATAATTGGAAAGCCGTACTTATACAGGATGAAGAAGACTATTCCGAACGCCAAGAGCATCCAGAAGAGCAGACCAGCATCGGGCAATAACAACGACATCCTTTACAGTTTTATGTTACACAAAGAGTACAAGGAAGCAGACAACGATGGCAAACATCGCAACACCCTCGATGAGGGCACCTGCAAGAATCATACTTGAACGGATTGAGCCGGCAGCCTCGGGCTGACGTGCGATAGACTCTACCGCAGTGCTACCGATACGGCTGATTCCCAACGACGCACCAATTACTGCAATACTTGCAGAGATAGCTGCGACAGCCTTCGCTAAACTTGCACCGGCAGCAGCTTGTAATAAAACGGTCAAAAACATAAATACAATATTTAAAGTTATAAAACAAATCATTTATTCTCATCCGTGGTGCTCGGGCCTTGAGAGGCCGATGAACACCGACGACAGTATAGTAAACACAAATGCCTGTATAAACGCCACAAGCAGTTCCAGGAAATTCATGAACACCGTAAAGAACACCGACACCACAGTCATTCCGCTGCCGATGTATGTATTCACCGACATCGTTATGAAAATAATGCACACGAATGCCAACAACGCGGTATGTCCTGCCAGGATATTGGCAAAGAGACGTATGGTAAGCGCAAACGGCTTCACGAATACACCGAACAGTTCTATAAGCGGCATAAGGGGAACCGGGACCTTGAGCCAGGTAGGCACATCGGGCCAGAAGATTTCCTTATAATACTCCTTGTTTCCCATGAAGTTCACCACAAGGAAAGTACACAACGCCAAGGCCAATGTCACCGCAATGTTACCCGTCACGTTCGCTCCACCGGGGAACATCGGCAACAGCCCCATGAGGTTGCTGAGGAATATGAAGAAGAACACTGTCAGCAGATAAGGGGTATACCTGCGGTAGCCCTCGCCTACATTTGGCTTTATCACATCATCGATGAGCATTGTTATGAGCATCTCCATTATACCCACAAAACCGCCCGGTGCTTCCTTACGCACATCATGTCTTTTATACCAACGGGCTGTATACAGCACCAGCAGTACAAGCAGGATAGAGTTGATGAAGACGGCAAGCACATTTTTCGTTATTGAAATATCAATGAGCGGCCGATGCTCGTTGCCCATTTCATCAAGTTCCACAATCTTGCCTTCATTATCCTCTGAGACAGAAATCCTGAATCCGTTATACTCCTCCTGCTTGTGGAACACCCCCGAAGAGAAGAGGTTCCAGCCGCTCTTCTCGGAATACACAATGACAGGCAGGCTTATTGTCACATGCTTGTCGCCTATTGTTGTCAAGTGCCACTCGTAAGAATCCTTGATATGGCCGAAGATTACCCCTTTTACATCTACCTCACCGTCACTGCTGCCATGCGACGCGGCATCGCACCGCATCAACGGGGCGAACAGCAAGGCCATTAACAGCAATATATAACGTAAGGTTTTCATTATAGGGATATCAATTGGAATGTTTCTTCAAATATAGCATCGCGGCAGTCTCGGCTATGAGCAGCAGGGTCGAACAGACAAGAAAGTTTATTATCACCACTACTGCCTGGTCACGGAACGCAAAGCCCAGCACAGCAAGCATCATCAGCGACAGGAATAGTTTGCCACCTTTGAATGCCATGAAATATTTCGCCATATCGGCACCGTCAATGGGAAGCTTCACAACAAGTATAAATACAGAATAGAGCACCCAGTAGAAAGCCGGTATAATGTATCGTGCAACCGAGGTATATTCCGGAAAGAACTCTCCTATAATGAACTCACCCAAAAGAAAGAGGGCAATCATCATAGCCGTAAAATACAACATTATCTTTGTCCTGTTCATTGCGTTTGTCGTTATAGGGTTTCTACACACGCTATCACGTGATTATCTTTCACCTCGGCAAAGCCGCCCGAAACAGCCACGCTACCCCCTCCGGCTTCACTTTCCCAAATGATTGCACCGGCAACGAGCGTCGTAATTATAGGGGCGTGGTTGTGGAGCACGACAAAAGGAGCCTTGCCGCCGGGCAGACGCACGGAAGTGACCTCTCCTTTGAAAAGAGTCTTCTCGGGAGATAGAATCTCAAGCACCACCACTCCATTCTCCATAGCTCATCATTTTACCTGTTCAAGCATCTTCTTGCCCTTTTCTACAGCCTCTTCAATTGTTCCCACATTCAGGAAAGCCTGTTCCGGCAGATAATCCACCTCACCGTCAAGAATCATGTTGAAGCCCTTTATGGTATCCTCTATCGGGACCATTACACCTTTAAGACCGGTGAACTGTTCGGCAACAGTGAATGGCTGCGAGAGGAAACGCTGCACCCTGCGCGCGCGGTTCACCGTAGTGCGGTCCTCATCGGAGAGTTCCTCCATACCAAGGATTGATATTATATCCTGAAGTTCCTTGTTGCGTTGCAGAATCTGTTTCACGCGCTGCGCCGTATCATAATGCTTCTTACCCACGATATTCGCATCAAGTATACGCGATGTGGAATCGAGCGGGTCCACAGCCGGATATATTCCGAGTTCGGCAATCTTGCGGCTGAGCACCGTAGTGGCATCAAGGTGTGTAAATGTAGTCGCAGGTGCCGGGTCGGTAAGGTCATCGGCAGGGACATATACCGCCTGCACCGATGTAATCGAGCCGTGGACGGTGGATGCGATACGCTCCTGCATTGCACCCATCTCGCTTGCCAATGTAGGCTGATAGCCCACAGAGCCCGGCATACGCCCCAACAGAGCCGACACCTCGGAACCAGCCTGCGTAAAGCGGAAGATATTGTCAATGAAGAAAAGGATGTCGTTTCTCTTTCCCTCTTTCATTCCTGCATCCCGGAAAGCCTCCGCGATAGTAAGGCCCGACAGCGCCACCGATGCACGTGCTCCGGGAGGTTCGTTCATCTGACCATACACTAAAGTAGCCTGGGAGTTCGCCACCTCATTATAATCGATTTTGGAGATATCCCATTTACCCTCTTCCATGCCTTTCTTGAACTCCTCGCCGTAACGGATTACATTCGACTCTATCATTTCGCGCAACAGGTCATTTCCCTCACGGGTACGTTCACCCACACCGGCGAATACAGAGTAGCCGTCGTGTCCTTTGGCAATGTTGTTTATGAGTTCCATGATGAGCACGGTCTTTCCCACTCCGGCACCGCCGAAGAGTCCGATTTTTCCACCCTTGCAATAGGGTTCAAGCAGGTCAATGACCTTTATACCTGTATACAGTACCTCCTGCACCGTTGACAGTTCCTCGAATTTAGGAGCCTCACGATGTATCGGATACGCACCCTCGCGTTCAAGGTCTCCCAAACCATCGATGGCTTCTCCCACCACATTCATCATGCGGCCCTTTATCTGTGAGCCTACAGGCATTGTTATGGGTTGCCCGGTTGCAACCACCGCCATTCCGCGGGAGAGGCCCGCAGTACGGTCCATGGCAACAGTGCGCACCGTATAATCCCCGATATGTTGTTGCACCTCAAGGATAAGTTCCTTTTCCCCGGGCATTGCAACGGTCAGAGCCTCGTGTATTGCAGGCAACACTACCAGGCCGTCATCATCCGCTTTTTCGAAAGCGACATCAATGACAGCACCGATAACCTGAACTATTCTGCCAATATTCTGTGACATAGATTAGTATTTATCAATTAATAATCCCATTTAAGCAACACCTGGGTCCTATAAACACGTTTGCTCCAGAGAGCGCATCCAAACCCGATTCAGCGTATCAGAATTGTTAAGTCCAATGACAAAAAGTCCCTTCACGCAGAAGATATTGCCCATTTTGGCAATTACGCAAATGCAAAGATAATATTGTTTATGACATTTCCAACTATATCGGCGATTATTGTGTGTTAATATAAGCTGTTAATGTTATTTAATCAAGGAATACATGATTACATATATAATAAAAACCGCGTTCGCTTTCACAAGCGAACGCGGTTGTCAAACAAACACCATAAATCATTTCCCTTACTGAAATTAATTAATCCAGCAGAGGCAGTGCAATATTACTGCTAATCCATGGTAATGTCATTTTCATTATAAAGACGATGTTGGCCTTTTCACAACCTACCCCCCAAAAGCACAAACCGGTTGCAAACAAGGACTACTACACCAGAATGTCTCATCTGTACTTTCTGTTTCAATCAAGAACAATAACATACGGTTCATGACCATGAGCGACGAACTTAAATCCGAACTTACAGCCATGCTTGCCGGCAGCCCCGAGAATCGTTGAAATTGACGGATCGGGATTCTCTGTAATCTGCTTCTTCATCATTTCCTTCATGACACCAGGATACATTTCCTCTGCCTGTTTGACTTGAAGAAATTCATCAGCCGGTACATTCATAACAAAGAATATCACATTCTTTTCAAGAACAACCCCACCTTCACCTTTTGATTCATCTTTGACTCCGGCATCCATAATCTTGACAAATGTTTCAATTGGAAGATATGAAGCTACAGCCATCAATTCCGTATGATCATCACTCTTATCATCCATAGACGAGAAGAGAGCGAACTGTCTGGCTGTAAACTTCACATCGTTGCTCTTTTTACTGTCGACGTCATAAACCTTTATCAGAACATCCTTACAGTCAACGAGCCTGAATGTCTCGACAAAATCCTCACCTTCATCAGAAAGTTGCTCGACATCATCAGCATAACTTATCATTGCACGCATAACTTCGCATGCCAATTCTGCAGGCACAAGCAATGAAACGACATCAACGACAGCCGTATTGTCAACAACAGTAACAGAACGCACATCAAATTCCTCGTCATTTGCAAACTCATCTTTAAGCGTATTGACAAGATTCTGTATATTATCCTCTTTGCTTTGAGCGGCAACCTCGGTATTAAAAGACGAGAATGTCATCACAAGCATGAAGACAGCAATAAATGCCATGAACACATTACACTTCTTCATAATCACAAATTATTTGTCAATAAATCAAATTCAGAATGTCTCAATCCTGTTCACCACCTTGAAGAGTGCGCACACATCATTCTTGTTGATGGGGAACGAAGGATAATTAGGCGAAACGCACCAGATGAGGTTCGGGTCGTTATTGTCGTGATAGCAGCGTTTTATCATCCTGTTCTCATTTGTCACAACCATATACACTGCGCCATGCACGATACCCTCGGAACGGTCCACTCTTTTCACGCCCACAATATCACCGTCGTTGAACTCCGGTTCCATAGAACTACCCGAAACAGGGAAATAGAAATCGGCCGGGCTCGAAGGTATCGAGATATACGCCGACGGCTTCTCACGTGTCGGATCAAAGGCATCACGATGCCCTGCGCTCAAAGGCAGGTCATCATAGAAAGGTATAGTGCATACCTTGGGAGCCTCATCACCCACAAGCATAGCACCCTCGCCGGCGATAAGCCATGCCGGAGAAATCTCGGGAACATTGTTCAGGATTGCATATACAATTTCCATACTGATATTACCACCCTCGTTAACCTGTCTGTTAAGAGTACGTTGCGGAACACCGAGGAACTTGCTTGCACGGTTCACGTTCATTCCAATATGCTTCAACACAGCCACAACTCTCTCCTTAATACTGTTATCCATAATCGTTATTGTTAGTTATCAGTTTATAATTATAACATTCAATTTAGAAAAATTCAATTTTAGCTTTTTAGGGCTAAAACAACAACTCGAATCAAAAAATCCACATTACATTTGCCGCCACAGACAGCTATACGTATAACATATACAGACAACTGCCACAAACAAAGGTCAAGCGCAAACATAGCACATTTTGGCAAATACAGCAACTAAATAAAGGAAATATTGACGAAAGACGTAAAAAAAACGATAAAAATAAGGATAAAAAGCAAAATTACTATGAAGACCAATCTATTCAGGCAACTCAAGTATCTTATTGAGGTTCTTCAAGAGAAGACTCTCGAATGGTGTGCAATGTTCAGGAACATATTCAGGGACGACTGCAATGCAGCAAGGAACATTACCGTGACATATTCCATGAAACAGGAATACTCAAATGCGGAATTCGTGCGCAATTTCCTCGGCGAAAGGACAAGAATAGCCGCATACAACGGTTATCGGATAATCTTTGACAACGAATTCACCTCGGACGTCAAAGAAGAAATAGGCAAGGTCACACTAACCTGCAGAGGGCGTTACATTGAACATGCCACGCTAATCGCGGGAGAAGCTACAGGCAAAGACAACAGACTTATACATTGGAAATTCAACTAAAAAGGAGTATCATGAAAGCAGAAGTTCTGGTATCGTTACAGTTAACAGCAATAATAATAATGATTGCTTGCGGTCCAATGCTATTCAGCAGCACTTTTGCAACAATCCTGTTCATATCGGCATTCTACATATTCATACGGTGCAGCATCTACATCGAGAAGAATGCCAAGCGATTGTTAAGGGAATGTAACCGCAGAAAAGAATAAGACGCTGCATCAATTACAACAAAGGGAGCGATTGAAAATTTCGCTCCCTTTGTTGTAATTATGAATGAATCCTCATCACCTCATCCTGTTGTTCCATGCCGGCTGCATCTCAATCTCAAGCCCGGTCACCCTGCTCTGCGAAGAGAGTTCGCCGCATACTGCAAAAAGATAGTATCTGTACGATTGCGACGGGAAATAAGGGAACTTCAGGTCCTGTACCTCATCATCACACTCCCTGCCGGCAAGCAGTCCGTAGTTTATGCCGTCGTTACTGCCGAACATGTAACAGGCGACAGCCGGCAAGCCGGGAGTCCGTGCCGATACAGGCGCGGCATAAGCATGCAGCATCAGCTGAATGATACGTTTGGGGAGTTTGGTGCCCCACAGCTGCGGACGGGTGAGAAGAAACACCTTGTTGTCACCGGAGTACGAATCGACAAACCTTTTGACCTTGCACCCGGCTACACCATTCGCAAAGAGGGCAGGCACTGCCGCATGACCTATGAATCCGTCGGCCACAATATCAGTGCAACTCCAGCTACCGCTCTGCAATGAATATATGTAGCTGTGGCCGAATTTGGAATTTGCCACCACAATCTCATTCAGCGCCGGCAGATAGCCGATTGTAGCATCTGTGATATAATCGGTGAAATCCACGGTCACAGAACCGGCAGGCAGCTGCATCATTGCAAGTATATTCGCAATGAGCCTGTTTGTGAGAATCTTTTCCACAGCATCGGCACTCCCTTCCAGGCAGGCTGAAATATTCTTCAGCTTCCCGCCACTCATGAGCATCACCCCCTTCGGGCCCACAAACACCACAGCCCCGTCGATACCGCAAACCGACTCAGGGTTCACACACACCTCACGCGACAGAGGATAAGAGCCAAGATAGGCTACCGCGCCCGAGGCATCGACCGACATTGCCCATATGCCGTCACTGCAAAAAAGGAAAAGAGGATGCTGTCCGAACTGTCCCTGAGACAGTTCCACCGTGTTGCTTGCAAGAGCCACCACGCGTCCCTGAGTCGGAGTATATGTACACTTCGCAGGGAACACAAAAGGGTTCTCTACAGCCGACACCTTAAGCACATTCTCACGCAGTTCGTAAGGATTAGTTTCACTGGCATCAATATCACCCTCAACCGTTTTCCACCTGCTGTCAACAGGGATATTGCAGATATCTACAGTATCTTCTGTTGCCGACAATGTTTCACTGTTCAGATACTGCGCCTGGTCCAGATGACGGTGCGGAGTGAGTGCAAAGCTCCTGCTCACATATTTTGAGCCATCATAAAGTGTTATACACATCTCGAAGGCGCGGGCATCGGGATAAGAGAGCAATGGCGACAGCTCAAACCTATTGTTGCCATACGGCAGTTCCACATTCCTGTACTCGCGCACTACAGCCGATACCCCCTGGATAGTCTTTATCCGGATCTTAATGACAATATGCTCCACGACAGCCTTGGCAGCAGAAGCGTTTTTCAGGAAAAGAGGGTCATACCCTTTAAAGAACCACGACTTGAGCGCAGCGATATGCAACCTGTTGTTGAACATATAACTGCACGAAGGAGCAAGCGAGCTGTACTGGCACTCGTCATTGGCAAGCGAGGGCTGCAGCACCAGGTTAAGCTGCGACACATTATCCAAAGAGTCGACCAACCGGCCCTCGATATCATATTCCGCAATGCGGTAATAATGGGCAGCCGATGTTATGTCACCGCTCAGTTCCTCAAGGCTCTTTTCGGTATATACGTCATACTCGGCCACCTGACGGTCACCTCCCACACTGCTTGCCGCGCGCCTGACACTCTCCACCTTCTTGCCCATGATGGAACCTGTTGTAAAGAGGTCTATCCCGACCACAATATTTTTCCAGTTCTCGAGATTGATGTCCGTGAACACGAACTTCGGTTTGAAGCCAAGCACCATCACAATATATTTTGACGGCATGGTGTTGCCCGACGCCTCATACTTGAGATTGCCGCTGTCTCGTTTTATACCGCTCACTTCATTGTCATCACTCACATACATGGCAGGCGAGACAGCAATATATGAGCCGTCATAAAGCCTGAGCGCGAACTTGAACAGCGCCCTGTCAATGTAATAGCCGTTACGGTTATGGACCGAGATAGCCTCGTCGAAGAAACCTTTGGCATTGTAATACCATGTACTTTCGATACCCTCGTTTCCCGAGGTATAGTATTCGTTCTCGGTCACCGTACGGCTCAATTTGGATTGTATCGTGATGTCCAGCGACGGCATGGGCGGCCTTTCACCCAGCCATATATAACGGCCGTCGTTGTAGAGGATATAGAATATCCCCGTGTCCGTGATACAGCAGACGATGTACCCCATGAACTCCACATTACGCACCCCACGCAGTAAAGGGAACAGGAGATTGCCGTCGGAATCTTTCTGCAATGTCCATACCTTGTCATATATGTGCAGTACCGGGGTCTGCTCATCGGTAAGGCACAGATAACACCCTGCCGCCTCGTGCCACAGAATGCGCGAATAGGCATACCCAAGAGCGGCCACATCCACAGGACGCCCTACAGGCACCAGCGAACCGTCCTTGACGCGCATATTCATAACCTCGATACACTCGCCCTCATCAGCAAGCATATTATCAGTGTTCCTTACAACACCCTTAAATGAAAAAATCTTATGCATAATAAAAAACAATTACAATCACTGCGTGGAAGGTTTGTTCTTTAGGGTCTTCATGGTCTTTAGAGGACAATGGTTTAAACGGAGAACATCAACCCCTCACCCTTAACCCCTCACCCATAACCCCTTCACATTTCACATTTAACCCCACTTCGTGGGCTTGAACCTGCTTCCGCTCGCAGTGAAACATCAAAGTAAACTTTGTGTTTTGCTCGCTTACCCGCAGCTTTCCGTTTTTACTTCCCCTTCAACCCCAACAGGACAACTGCAAGCAACAGCAACCCAATCAATATACTCTTGCCCGACGGCAGCACCTTCTTCTCCTTTGTAACCACACGTTCACGGTAAAGCGTGTCGCACATCACCACAGTGTCACGCACCACCCTTTCTTTGTAGAGCGTGCGGTATTTAGTGAGATACACGGTATCGGCCTTCACGTGCAGGAAGATGCTGTCGCGCAGGAACACGCTGTCCCTGACAATGCTCTCCACCACGTTCGTGTGTACACGTTGCCCGTGGGCATCGACCCCTGTGGGCACTGTGCGACAACCGCACAGTGCCAGCAGAAGCATACTAAACCATATTTTTACTGTTCTTCCCATTTTCGAAATATCCTTTCAGTGAGCCGCACTGCTCAAGCACACGCAGGCTCAGCAGATAATAGAGAAAATCGAGTACAGCAAAGAGCGTGCTGCGTTCATCGGTTATCATACGCGCATTACGCAGGATATTGGTCCCGTAGAAATATATCGCTACATATATCATGAACGAGACGCAATGGGCAGCAGCAACCTCCTCGCCCTTGAAGTGTCCCAACAGGTAAATCGATGCAACCATGCAGAAGTACACCGCGGCATCCCTGAAGAACTTCAAGGCCTTCTTGAAGCTCCACTCGCGACGGTTGCACACATCGGCGAGCATCCCCATAAGGAAGTTCACTGCAAACAGCAGCACCAGGCCATACATTTCGTTCCTTATGGGCAGAAGCAACCCCGCAACGTTGGCTATCAGCGTTGCGGCAATGACACGCAAGCTGTCCATAGCGCTACATCTCCATACTTTTCAGAAGGGTGAACTCACTGCGCGACACCAGTTTTATATGCTGCCCGCGCATTGCCCCTTCAATGGTAACCTCACTCTTGAGCTCATCCAGCCCGAAGTCGTCATACTTTATGTACTCCTCCATGCCGTCAAGGCCCACCATAACATTCACCGGATAAGGGCCGCACTTATGCACGCGCAGCCTCATATCGCCACCACGGCACACTATGGGAGTGCTCTCCCACAGATCTCCGTTCTTCGCAAAAGAAATGTTCTTCACAATCATTACTGACCCCTTTCTGTATTTTTACCGTTACACAAAGCCGTTGCGAGCGACAGGAACGCCGTTGCCTGGTCACCTCTCTCGAACACACTGTAGAGAAGCGCCGCACAATAGTAGGCGACAGCATCCTCAAGTACGGCATCACCACCCACAAGCCCCTGTTCCGCATCAAAAGAGGCCTCGTAGACAAAATGCCCTAACCCTGCCCCTTGAAGCAGAGGATAGAGAAGAGCCACCCTTGTACCGCCGGCACCGCAGCCCTCTACACATACAGGACGGCACATCCCTGCACGTGTGTGGCTGTTGCCCTGTGCGAGTGCCTCGGCCGAGCCGCTTGCATGCAGCACGGTACAGGGCCTGCGCCATCCGTCGAGTTGCAGCGACACAAGAGAGACAAAATCGGCTGGCAGGGAGAGAGCCCCGCCGCCATCGCCGTTGTCGGCGATGACAACATCCTGCGGGCTCACACTCCTCGGGTTCACACACCCCACCCCCTTGCCTTTGTTCCTTTGTGCCAGAGCCACGGCCTGTGGCAGCAGCCTCAGTATATGAGTGTCGATGGAACGCGTATCCTCGGACACCAGCGACAGAGAGGCATCCTCCTCGGCCTCGTTCACGAGACGGCGCACCCGCCTCACAAGTTCATCGGTCGCAATCATAGCCAGTTAGGGAATGAGACACCCTTCTCCTGTGCAGCAGCCTTGACGGCGCCCTTGTTCTGCAACTGCGACAGAGGGCAGTTGTAAGGCTCGGCCATAAGCAAGGCACGTGCCTGCTGCATATTTGTCACCTCACTCAACACCACTGTGTTGTCCGCATCGGCGGTCACCTCGGCAGCATCCTGCGGAGCATCGCAGCCATAGGTCTCTACACGCCCGCGCTTTATCTCACCGCTGCGGAAAGCCTCGCTGTTCTCTATGGCACGCTGGAACAGAGGGTTATCGGTCGTATACTGCGCCGGATAGACGCCTGTGGAGTTTATTGCCCCACCAGTGAATTCAATTCTCACAAGCGCCTTGCCCACCCTGAAGTAGCTGTTGCGCTCAATCTGTCCATGAATCTCGTATGTTATTCTCTTTTTCATTGTAAATGTCGTTTTGGATATTATTCGGAATTTCGGAATAGAGGTCACCTCAAGGAGCAAAGGCAGTCCCGAGGCAACCTCCAAAGGGCTATAGCCCGTGGCTGTTATACAAGGATCTCACCTGTATATTCAACCCATGTGGTACCATTGTATGTAACCACGGTACCGGCAGGGAACCACACCTTCTGCTCGCCGTTCACAGTGTGGTTGACGTCGGCAGTAAGCACCACCACATCGTTGATGTTGGGCGAAGCCGGCAGAGTGGCAGCACTTGTCACGTGCGATGCGCCCGGGATATCGCTCTCGGCAGCCGAGCCGTTCACCCAGATGTGCGAGTAGCCCTTGAGGCAGAGACAGTCGATAGTCATTACCACCTCGCGCTTTGCCTCCTCGCCGTCCACATTCTCGGTCTTGGCATCCTCATTCTTCATATAGTAACGCACAAGCCCGTTCTCGTCGATGAGACCACCGCAGTGAGCATAGCCCAGGGCGTCAAGAGTAGGATCGTGGATGAGGTCGATGTCGCCGAACACTGTGTGAATCTTTGTACACTCGATGCCGAACACTTTGTCACCGGTCATGCTGATGTTCTTGTGCAGGGTGAGGTCAATCTTCTGGATGTCATTGAGCAGCTGCTTGCCAAGCAACCAGATAGCCCTCTTGGTGCAGTTGAAGCCGGTGAACTTCACCATCGAGAGGTTGATAAGATCGGCGAATGTGATTCTTGACGAGAGGTCATACTGGCGCTTGAACTGCCAACGGATACCCTTTGAGAAGTAATCCCACTGGTAACCCATAGCGTTGTCCATCGCCTGCACCTTGAACTTGCCCGGCTGTCCCACCCACGCAGTGCGGCAGCTCTCGAGACGGAACTGGCGCAACACCGCCTCGGCAATCTGCGACTCGCTGAACTGTATGCGCTTCTTCTGCGCCGCAAAATAGTCGCTGACGATGCTGTTGCAGAGCTGCTTCTGCAGGTACATACGCTCGGGTACCGGCACAATGGTGGAAGGAGCGATGAACTTCTGTGTCTCATATGCTGCCGAAGAGAGCAGGATAATCTCAGTGCCTGCAGGAATTGTAGGCACCACGCAATAGTCGTCACTCGCATTCACCTTAGGACCGTTCACCGCCATGGCGATAGGTGCCTCGGTAGTGCTGTTCTTGCCCACAAAAAAGAGCATGAGGTCAACACCCGCAAGCTCGATCTGGCCGGTAGAGTCATAGCCGTTCACACCCTTACAGATAGCAGTGTAGTACTCCTGGAAAATCTTTCTCTCACCGGTTGTAGAGAACGGTATCTCGGCACGTGTAGCCTTGATGCCGGTATACACCTCATTGGTGTAGGCCTTCGAGCGCTTGTCATCAATGAGATAGTGGTCGACCTCAAAAGAGTTCACTCTCACCTGACGGCGTATCTTACGCTTTATGGTGTCAATGATACTCTCGTCGCTCGCAATGCCTATTATCTGGTCATCCACATCGGCATCGATGAGGTCGCTGCCCAGCTCACGCGCATTGGACACCGTGGTAGCCTCACCCACGCCCTGCGTGGCAAGACCGGCAATGCCGTTCGAAGGCTTCAGCATACCGCCAGATACCACATTCACCGTAGCAAGCAGCGTACCTGCCGAGGCAGAGTCAGCGAAAAGACAAAGCGCCACGGCCACCAAAGAGAAAATCACAAACAGAGGGTTCTCCCTCATGAACAAAACAATTTTTTTCATAGTAAAAACATTTATTGATTAATAGATAAATTATGCATTAAGAGCCTTCTCGATGAGAGAGTTACGTTTGCGTTTAGGCTCCACCACCGGTGACACGCTCGCCACGCCCTTGGGCAGTCCGTCGCCGAAATCCTCCTTCATGCGCATGATGTTGGTGTTGCGTCCCTTGACATCCCCTGCCGCAAAGGCATCCTCTACATCCTTTTCGTAGGTGAGCGCATGGTCAAGAGCCGTGCACACCTCGCGGCTATACAGGCCCGACATTATGGGGAACACAATCTCATCCCACACACTGTCCATAAACACCTCGGGATTATACCCGCGCTCGCGGCAGAAAGCCTCAATCACAGGCAGGCTCGCCTTGAGATTCTCCTCATACTCCCTGCGGTCACCCGCAAGACGCGCAGCCTCCTGCTGACGCTCCTCGTCGGCGCTCAGCATCTCCTCATACTCGGGCGAGCCCTCGTCAAGTTCCATGAGTGAGCGCCCGTAGTAACGCGCCACAGCGCTGTGGGCATTGCGTTTGCCCTCGACAACATCGAGGAACATCTGTGCCAGACGCGGGTCGCGCTCAAGAATCTCCGTCAGGCGTGCGTTCTGCGTTGTCACACGCTCAAGAAAATTGAGCAGTGCCTCCTGCGCGTCTGGGTCATCAATCGAGAACTCCTCGCCAAAAATCTCCTTCAGCCCCTTGTCAAGGCCTGCATAAGGAGCCATGCCGGCTCCCTGTCCATTACCCTCCCTGCCGGGAGCAGTCTCAACAGGTCCGTTACCGTACGGTACAGTCCCATTGTCCATTTGTCTAAAATTCTGTTCCATAGTTTTTCGTTTTTTTCGACAGCAAAGGAACAACCACAAACGCCGCTCAAGGTTGCTGTATTGACAATTTGAGAGCATCGACATGCAAAAAACAGAGAAACACCCCCAAAAAACACCCCCGAGAACACATTGTATGGCATTGTTGATAAATAAGTGTTAAAACAGCAAACATTAAGCCATTTGAGACTATAATTTTGTAGCCAAAAAAGGCAGAAATGAAAAACACGATTACTTATTCCGTCCGCGACACACGCAAGCAGGACATTATCAACAGTTTCTTCAAGACACTGAAGGAAGAGAGGAAGACAAGACCATTCATCACACAGAATGAAGTTATTGAACAGGCAGCCAAAGGCAGCGCACCACGGTTCTATGTAACCTTTGAGAACGCGCGTCGCTTTGTCTCGTTGCTCATGCGCGGCAAGCGCCTCCCCATCGTCAACAAGAACAAGGTCGAGATGTACAAGGAGATATACCGTCGCTACAAGGCAAGGCTCAAAGACAGCGACAAGCGCTACAAGTACATTATCCTTGAGAGCATCATCGAGGAGCCCGCCCCGTCGTTCTACATCGACGAGGAGACATTCCGCGGCATAGTCTACAGGACCCTGCGCGACACCTGCCGGAAGAGCGAACACCACAAGGCAATAGCATAGCACTATTGACAATCAGAAATCATCTATAAGAAAATAATTTTTAGAAATTAAAACAGCTTCTAATTCTATTACTATGAAAAACATTTCAAAAAAAATCCTTTTATCATTATCCCTATGCATTGCGTTGGGCGCGCATGCACAGGAGCAGAACACAAGTGAAGCCAATGCATCATTGTTCAGCTACACCCCCACTCCACAGACACAGGCGTTCATACGTTACGGTTTGAACCCTGTAGAGCAGTATACTGGAAATCTCTCGGTAAGCATACCGGTATACACATACAGCGACAACGATTTCCAGTTACCGATTTCAGTGGGTTATTCGTCGCAAGGGATGCTTCCCGGCCGCCAGACAGGTATATTAGGAATGAACTGGTTCTTGAACTGTGGCGGAGCTGTATCACGTGAAATCAAAGGAGTTGCCGATGATCATATAGGATATGACAAGACTATGGGTATACTGTTAGGGGATGTCTATTATAATGAAGAAGATGTCCTTGGCATCATTGGTGATAGTCTAAATACCGACAATCTACTCCACTACGTCATAAATTGGCGTGAAACAATGTCCGACGTATACCACTTCAACATCCTTGGACACTGTGGATCATTCCACTTTGACGGCAGGAAACAGTTGCATGTGTACAATACCGGAGGCAACCACGATGTAGACACGATAATCCCCATTATTCCGTCAAACAAAGAACTTTGCGGTTTCATAATCAAGACCGGCAACGGATATGAATACACCTTTGGCAGCAATGACTTGAATGTACGTACAAACTCCGTTGAGCGTAACATTGGAGGCAAACTGACGGGCCTTGCTGTATTCACATTCCAAGAGACGGCACTTGCAGAAAACCCGATTGTAACCTGGAATCTGACCAAGATAACAGCACCTAATGGACGAACAGTCACTTTTGAATACAAAACGGTAGAGAGCAGCATCGGTTCAAGCATCAATTCCACAACACCGAACAACCCTTTTCTTGTAACCTCATTCAGCAATGCGCTTCTCGCAGAGGATGAATCAGGAGTCAACCATTTGCGCAATGTAAGCATTGTACAGACCACTTACCTGTCAAAAATATCCATTGAGAACGGTGGAGAAATAGAATTTTCAATGTCACTGAAGAATTGTTGCGACCGCCCCGTTGCACCATCAATATTAACAAGCATTGAACAGGACCACTGCATAACACAGAAACTCTACAAACTCGACAGCATAACAGTGAGGAACAGCAGCGGGAAAGAGGTTCACCGCACAGAGTTCACATACAAGGAAAAAGACAATCGCCTTATGCTGACAAAGGTGCACACCGACGGCGTTGGAGATTACACAATGAGATATTACGAGGACAGCCCTTATCCGGCAATATCCACAGCCGATACCGACTTCTGGGGCTTTTACAACGGTAAGGGGAACGGTTACAACATCACCGCATCTACCAAAGCAGACAGCAATTACAATGAGTACATTTATACTGACGCAAAGAACCCCGATTGGCACTACAGCAGACTTGGTTGTCTAAAACGCATAACATACCCGACAAAGGGATTCAGCACATTTGAATATGAGCCCAACAGAGCAGAGAACATACTTTTGAAAAGAAAGCATCCCGGCCACACCATCTCACCGGCTCCGGACAGCCTCCCGGCAATTCCTCCTGTTGATGAAGATGAAGAGATAGCCTACCTTGTAGACTGTTACCCTTACAGCATACTCTTCTACAGCAACGATGAGACAGGCGGAGTACGCATTGCACGTACAAATGACTATGATGCACATGGAGGCTACTTGTCACGACGATATAAATATAATGTTGGAACAGTCTATAGCTTCCCGAGAACTTTCATGACAGGAAATAGTCTGACACAGATATTCAACCCAAGAATGGAATACCCTGCAAATTCGTTCGACAAGCAACACATTGGATACAGAAGTGTCAGCGAGACCTTTTCCGACGGTTCATGTATCATCTACAGATACAACGACTACAAAAGCCATCCTGATGATTATACTGGACAAGTGCATAAAAGGAGTGAAGCTTGCGAAGACGTTGATGACGGTTTCTATCAACCTTTCATAAACAACATGGCGCGTGAGCCCAACAGCAACCATCAAAAACGTGGTAAGATAAACAGGATTGAGTATTACAATAGTGACCGTCAATTAGTGAAGCAGACAAGTTACGAATATGAAATACACGACACGACATACACAGCATACATTGTCATAAGCGGGGAATATGCGAACTCCGTCAAACGCTACACCGGCGATTACAGGCTCAAGAAAGTACATGATACCGAATATTTTACAGGGATTCCACTGAAAACTGTAAAGCAGTTCATTTACGACACTCGTGGACGCAACATACGTACAATAACAATAACCCCAGACAACTGCTACGAATATCTCGACACAGAATATCTCAATGACAGCGCACGCAATCTCTACACTTTCCCGCTTAGAACAAGTATCAAACATGGGAAAAGTGAAGATTGTCTGAAACTGACATCAATGACAGAATACGAATACCCCGCATTAGGAGCAATATATCTCCCATCTGTCATCAAAGAGGCAAAGCTCAACGGCAACGAGGCGGCAGACACCGCACCGGCATCACTCAGCTACACCACCCTGCAGAGAGTTGCAGCATACGACACCCAGGGGAACCCGACAGAGATTGTCGACAAGCACGGCGTACACACCGCCATCCTTTGGGGATATGGAGGATTGTACCCTGTTGTACAGGCGCGTGGTATGACAGCAGCGACGCTTGAATCCCTTACAGGCATCAGCGGGAATTCCCCATTGCAAGGCTCATTGTCAGCATCGCAACGCAATGCGCTCTACAGCCACAGCGGTTCACTGGTTGACATATATGAACACGAACCGCTTGTGGGCCTAACAAAGCACTACGGCAGCGACGGCAATTTCACATCATACGAGTACGATGCCTATGGACGCCTTGTCGGAATAGCCGACAGCAAGGGAAGACGCAACCGTTACAGCTACGCACCGGCAACCGGCTCATCAGACATACTGTTACCTACCGACCCGGAATTGAAACCAATAGAATAATCACACTATAACATAACAATTATGAAAAACATAATATTCACATTAATCCTGTTTTTAGGGAGCATTGCAGCTTTTGCCGACGGTGACAGGAACTACTCCATTGACTGCCAGTCAATCAACAACGTCAATTTCAAACAGAAGTATACCGTCAAAGCAAGGTATACTGTTGAAGGCAACACAATGTTCTTCACTCCCAAAGCCGAAGATTTCAAATTCGACAAGTTCATTGACACCACCGGATATGTAAAGAACGTCACCTCAAACGGTGCAACACTATATGTAGAGTTCTACCATCGCGATACCGCTGCAGCCATTAGCGGAACAGTAAAGCTCTGTTTCAATGCAAAGGCAAATGATGAGGCAACCACAATGTCGTGGTATAGTCTTCCTTTGCAATACAGCTACCCGGTGATGACAAAGGTTGACCCGGGCGAGATTGCCGGGCCATCGGAGTTGTATGAACAAGGCGAGAAACCCAGTGGCATAAAATCAGTGTACGAGGCCATACCTCTCAATGGTTCAATCACATATTCATGGGAAAAGAAGTCGGCCGACGGTACATGGAGTATCATAGAGGGTGCATCATCAGAGATTCTTTACCCCGATACCATTGGCGCAGTGTCGGACTGTTACCGTCGCAAGGCCACCGACGGTGCCGGCAACAGCGCCTACTCCAATACCGTGGAGATAATTCCTATGCTCACCGCCGGTGAAATCGGAATAAGCTATACCGACACAGGCAACATTCTGACACTGACCAATGTAGTATCTCCAAACTCCACCGGAGCAACTATCAGCTGGCAATCATCTGTAGACCTCGACATATGGACAGCAATGACCGGCAGCACAAAGAGCATCATAACCGGTAAACCATCGGTAACCACTTACTACCGCCGCAAAATCACCACACTTGCCAACGACACATACGGCGACTCCATAGTAGCATACTCCAACTATGCATGCTACTCTACTGATACCCCTGAAGCCATCAGCACAATGAGCTATTGGCATGCCGACAGTGCCGTGACCGACATTGACTACTACGACGGTCTTGGGCGCAAGTTCCAGACAGTAGCGGCACAGGCCACCATGGACGGCAAGGATATTGTAACCGCATACAGGTACGACAACAAAGGCCGTGAATCGGGCGTGACAGTTCCCTTCTGCAAGAACGGCAGCGGAGAGTTCGCACACAATGCCGGCTACAAGAACAGAATATACCACGGAGACGGCAAAGCCGCCACTTCGACGGTATACGACAATTCACCCCTCGACCGCATCGTGCGCACCTACAATCCCGGCGAGGCACACCAAAGCCAGGGCGAAGGACACTACACCGCCACAGCATACGGTGTAAACAGCAGCAACGAGGTGATGAGACTTGAGCTTGACGGCAACGGGTTCACCGTAAGCGGTCACCACACTGCCGCAACGCTCCACAAGACAGTCACCACAGATGAGGATGGATCACAGCTTGAGCTCTTCACCGATGCACGCGGCAACAACATTCTGGAGCGCCGCAAGGCCGGAAACAACATCTATGCCGACACCTATTACGTGTACGATGCAAAGAACAGGCCAAAGGTCGTTGTCTCGCCACAAGGCAGCACAAAGCTCACAAACGGCACTGCGTACAGCGACACCTGCAGCCTTGTTAGGGAGCTGTGCTACATCTACAGCTACGACGACGAAGACCGCATTGTCATGAAACGCCTGCCTGGTCGCAGCTATGAATATTTCTCATACGACACCAACGGACGCCTTGCAGCATACCTCGACGACGCAATGATGACAGAAGGTATTACCAAGCTGTTCTCATACGATGCCCTGGGGCGTGAGACGGGATTCCGTTATGCCACCGGAAATAGTGAATGTTGCCAGCAATGGAATCATTACGACGACTACAATCACAGCAACGTTGCGGCATTCTATCCTGTGAGCGGTGTCGTTGCACAGAGCGACCTTGCAGCCTCAACCAAGGGCATGCTCACATACGACTGCACATACAGCATCTACGATGGCAGCCAGCCCACCGAGAAGCGACAGCGCACATACTGGTACGACAGCCGGGGACGCTGCGTGCAGACATATACCGCATACCCTGCGGGCATCAACTGCCGCACAAGCGTAAAGTACGACTATGCAGGCAACCCCTTGACAACGGTTGAGCAGTACACATACGGCAGCAGCACACTCACCATAACAACCGGCTGCACCTTCGACAGACGAGGACGCAAGCTCACCGAGCAGACCACGGTAGACGGCACGGCACTCAGCAGCGCGGTGTTCACATACGACGAACAGGGACGAGTGACAAGAACATTACTAAACGGCAACATCGACATCACCGCAAGCTACAACCTGCAAGGATGGATGACAGCACTGCAGGCTGCAAAGGTAAACGCGAACGGGGTAGTTGAGAAAACTCTTTTTGGAGAGAAATTGCATTACTACGACACCACCGACAGCCTTGCCACGCCACTCTACGCAGGCAAGATAGCACAGATAGACTGGAAGAGGAAGATGCAGATTGACGGTAACGACAGGTTCCTCTACAGCTACGACCCGTTGGGCAGGCTCACTAAAGCCGAGCACCGTATTACCAAGATTAACGGCAACAGCACAAAGGGAAGCCACACAGAGCAGGCAATCTACGACCGTAACAGCAATATACTGTCATTGAGTGCAGGTGCAGGAGCAGGACTGCCACTACAGCAGAAAGACTACACCCTCAACGGCAACAGGATTGCAACAGTAACGAAAAACTTTATAAACGAATACACAGCAGAATACGACAGCAGAGGAAATTTAACAAGAATTCCATGGGAAAACTTGCAGATAGCCTATAATCTTATTAACTTGCCGCGGTCTATCAGTAACAGCAACAACGGCAATGTCGTACGGTACAGCTACCTGAGCGACGGCTGCAAATACAGGACTATAGACAAAGGTGGAGATGGATTTCTCTACACGGGTTCTTTGAAGTGGAAACTGCAGGGCGGCACAATAACCCCCGAGAGCTTTGCCATTGCAGGCGGCAGGGCAACTTTTGAGGCTAACGGCTGGACGGCACACTACTACATCACCGACCATCTGGGCAGCACAAGGGCAGTAGCGAACACAAGCGGCAACACCTTCGCCACATTCGACTACACGCCATACGGAAGCCTGCTAAATGCCGAGGACACCCCCACGGGTACCGACTACCTGTTCACAGGCAAGGAGAACCAGGCAAAGCAAAGTGCCGGTGAACTTTACGACTCCCAGGCGCGTTTCATGGACACAGGAGGGCGGTTCCTCTCCATTGACCCGATGGCGGAAAAGTTCTACCACCTGTCACCCTATGCCTACTGCGCCGGCGACCCGGTGAACCATATGGACCAGGATGGAAGGATTCTTGATACCATCTGGGACATTTACAGTGTCGCATCAGGAATATACAGCGCCGCAAAAAATACCATTAAAGGTAATTTCAAGGATGCGCTACTGGATGTTGTCGGGGTTGGAGCAGACCTTGCAGCTGTAGTCGTTCCGGGAGTGCCGGCTGTAGGCAGCACCACCGTAAAAGCAATAAAGGCCGGAGACAACCTTGTTGATGCTGCAAAAGTTTTAGACAAGGCTGATGATGTTGTTGATGCGGGAAGAGTTGTAAACAAGGCTGACGATGTTGTTGATGCAGGAAAGGTTGCTAAAAGCAACAAGCCCTATTCAAAAAGTCGACCAAAGTATGCAAAAGGACAAGTTGAAGAAGTTTGGGAAAGAGCAAAGGACAAAGACGGTCTTGTAAGAGACCCATACACTAAAGAAGTGTTATCATGGGACAAGAGCAAACCAAGGGAATGGGATATGGGACATAAACCTGAAGAAAAATACAGCGGGGTGCATAAAAAATACATGGATGGAGAAATGTCTTTAGAAGATTTTTTAAAATGGTATAGAAACCCGGATAATTACCGTCCACAATCCCGTTACTCAAACAGAAGTCATAAATACGAGGGTGTAAAGTAATATAGAGTATAATTTAATTAATTACGGTAAGGTATGGCAATAATAAAAGACATTTTTGATGCAGTCGGTTACTTCGGTTCTGAAGAAGATTATTTCAGACTTATTGACACCATTAAGGATATTAATATGGTTGATGAAGAAAACTCATTAAAATGCAATATTCTGCAGATAGCAATAGCACAAAACAGATTCAACGTCGTTAAAGACCTGATTAAAAGAGGTATTGATATAAATTACCAGAACGCATACGGAGAAACAGCATTAATGCGTTCTGTATTTTATCAACGACCTGTAGAATGGACAAGGCTTCTAATTGAAAACGGTGCCAATGTAAATACATTGGACAGGCACAAGAATAATCCATTATGGTATGCAGTAATTATGCTTCGTGGGAAGTACTGCTATTACTATGATAACATTATAGAACTTTTAAAGAATGGAGCAGATCCATATAACGTTAATATTTATGGACATACTCCATTAAGTCTGGCTAGCGAAATGGATGTAGTCGAGTTGTTTGAGCCATACATACAAACGAGAAAATAATAAAGAAATAATATCTTAAAATTAAACTCATTCAAACTACCCACCGGCAGGAACCACGCCCACAAGGCGCAACAAAAAAGCAGGATAAAAAGCAGGCTACCGGTGGACCTTTAACCTCCAACACCCACAACAATGGGTGCTGGAGGTTCTGTTTTACATCCATTTATGGAATAGAAAAAGCTCCGCCACTCACACTGTGAGGGGAGGTGGCGCGAGCAAAGCGAGCGACGGAGGGGAGAAGAAGAATTCGGTTCACCTGCAAACTATAGGGGGAATATCTTTTTAACACAGACAAAACATTAAACAATCTATTATATTCTTTTATACAACTTACCCTTAATCT
>SUXN01000059.1 GCA_015060965.1 Bacteroidales bacterium
TCGTTGCAAAAGCTCAAACAAGTTTGGCTTTTACTCGCTTAACTGAAAAATTCGCTTACCCGCAGCCTTAATCGTTATTTAGGACCTTATAAAACAGCAACAATTAAAGTTTGATAATAATTATTTAGTTTGGTTTGGTTAGCACTATTTTCATTAATTGAAACTGATTAGAACGAGACAGAGGAGAACGCCGGCTTAAAACGTTCTCCTCTGTTAGTTTTGTCCTGTATTACAGAACCGGATAATACAATTCATTTGTTCGGTTTATTCTTGCGGGAGGGGTAATTCCCACAATGCAAAAATAGTATGCAGCCGACGACCCTACAATCATAAAATATTGTGATTTTTAAGGTTTTTCATCACAACATCTTTCCATTTCGCCATTCAATAGTCACTAATGACCACCAAAGGGCAAAAAATAAAAAAAACAACTATTGCCAATAAGGCAAAAGTGGACTATTTTTGCATATATGCAAAAATAAACGCGCTATTTCTCTTTTGAAATGGATAAGCGCGACAACATTGAAAAAAGGAGAACTTGGAAGCTGTTTGAATTTATATCGCGAAACATTCGGCTTCTACAAGAAAACATTTTTTAGAAATAAAGAAGCTGTTTAGATAAATGAAACTTTCAGAACTGAAAAACGGCGAGACGGCTGTCATTGTACGACTGTCGGGACACGGCGGATTCCGCAAGCGCATCATGGAGATGGGCTTCATACGCGGTGAGAAGGTGAAGTCGGTGCTCGACTCACCCATGCACGACCCCGTCAAGTACCACGTCATGGGATACGATGTATTGCTGCGCCGCAGCGAGGCAGCGATGATTGAGGTGCTGCCCGAGGAGGAGGCTAAGAAAGAGCTGACTCCGGCACCCACATTCACCAGCCTGTCGATATGCGAGAGCTGCAGCGGCGACAACTGCGCCTGCTGTACACTGCGCAAGGTGCCGACAAAGCGCAACAATGTGATAAACGTGGCGCTCATAGGTAACCCCAACAGCGGAAAGACATCGATATTCAACTCGCTTGCCAACCAGAACGAGCATGTGGGCAACTACAGCGGCGTGACAGTGGGCGCAAAGTGCGGCAGCTTCAACTACAAGGGCTACCGCATAAACCTCACCGACCTGCCGGGAACATACTCCATTGCGGCATACTCTCCCGAGGAGATATATGTGCGCAAGCATCTTTTCGAGCAGATACCCGACGTCATCATAAACACGGTGGTGGCATCGAACCTTGAGCGCAACCTCTACCTCACTACAGAGCTTATCGACATGAACCAACGCACTGTTGTGGCGCTGAACATGTACGACGAGCTGCTTGCCACAGGGGCGGAGCTTGACTATGAGCATCTGGGTGCAATGATGGGTATTCCCATGATACCTACCGTTGCAAAGAACGGCATGGGACTCGACAAGCTGCTCGACACAATAATAGAACTGTTCGAGGGCAACAACAAGACCATAAGGCACATTCACATAAACTACGGAAACATAATTGAGGAGGAGCTTGCGCCGCTGTCGGCCGAGCTGCACAAAGCGAATGACCTGCCCCAGCAGTTCCCGGTACGTTACTGGGCACTCAAACTGCTCGAAGGCGACAAGGAGGTGCCCAACCTGCTGAAGAACATCATGGAACTGCCGCGCTGGCAACATCTTGCCGACAAAGGCGCAAAGAAGGTGCACTCACAGATTGGCGTTGACGTGGAGACAGCCATAAGCGGTGCAAAGTACGGATTCATCAACGGTGCGTTGCAGGAGACATACAAGCCAGGCAACAAGGATACACAGAAGAAGACGCGCAGCATCGACCGCCTGGTGGCAAGCCGTTGGTTAGGCTTCCCCATATTCATATTCGTGATGTGGGTGATGTTCAGCACGGTGTTCCTGTTAGGAGCCTATCCGCAGGACTGGATTGACAGCCTCTTCGGATGGCTGGGCGACCAGGCATCGGGCATGCTGCCCGACGGTGCAATAAAAGACCTGTTGGTGAACGGCATAATAGGCGGTGTAGGCAGTGTGGCTGTGTTCATACCGCAGATTCTTATACTGTACCTTTTCATCTCCTTAATGGAGGATTCGGGTTATATGGCCCGTGCCGCGTTCATCATGGACCGTCTGATGCACAAGATGGGCCTGCACGGCAAGTCGTTCATCCCCATGCTGATGGGATTCGGATGCAACGTTCCTGCCATAATGGCCACACGCACCATCGAGAGCCACAGCAGCCGCATAATAACCATTCTTGTGACACCGTTCATGTCGTGCAGCGCACGCCTGCCGGTGATGGTGCTGTTTGCCGGGGCATTCTTCCCCGACCACGCACCGTTGGTGCTGATAGGACTCTACCTGCTCGGAATTGCCGTGGCAATAATAACTGCACGTCTGTTGCGCCTCACAAGATACCCGAAGGACGAGACTCCATTTGTTATGGAACTGCCACCATACCGTTGGCCCACGCTACGCGCGACACTGCGGCACATGTGGGATAAGTGTGCACAGTATGTAAAGAAGATTGGTACCGTGATACTGCTCTCGACCGTTGTCATATGGTTCCTGAGCTATTACCCAAGACCTGATGAGAGTACAGAGAACAGAGTACAGAGTACAGAGTACAGAGAACAGAGTACAGAGCAGATGGCTGAAAGTACAGATAGCGGCATAAACGAAGAGTCGTTCATTGCAATGATAGGACACTTTGTTGAGCCTGTACTTGAACCGTTGGGACAGAACTGGCGCTCGAGCATAGCACTCATAACGAGCATACCGGCAAAGGAGCTTGTGGTGAGCACCCTGGGAGTACTCTACAGCAGCGACTCCGAAGAGAGCATACAGCAGGACCTGCGCAGTTCGGGTGACTTCACGCCACGCTCTGCAGCTGCGTTCCTGGTGTTCATACTGCTGTTCTTCCCATGCATTGCCACCGTGGCAGCCATTGCCGACGAGACAGGCAACCGTTGGTGGGCACTGTTCTCCATTGTATACAACACCGCTGTAGCCTGGATTGCGGGATATATAGTGTTTACGATTGGAGGAATGTTGTAAGGTGAAAGGAGATGGGATGAAGGGTTATGGGTTAAAAGGTGAAGGGAATAGCGCCCATTAAAGACCTTAAAGCTATTGTCTCCCTGTGTTAGGGAGACGAGCAACGGAGTTGCGGAGAGGGTCTCGTTAATCGTTAAACGTCAATCGTTTTTCCGGTGCCAAAAAGAATAAGACATAATACTAAACAACTAAATAAAAAAAGAAAAACCATGAGCAATAAAGAGACTATTTACAATAAAAGGATGAAGGTCGCGGACTTGCTTGCGAACGACGGCAATCTGCTGTCTATTCTGCAACGCCTCGACATTAAGTTAGGATTCGGAGAAGCTACCGTCGCGGAGCTCTGCGCACGATACGGCATTTCGGCAGAGCTGTTCCTCATAATCTGCAACATCTACTCGTTCGGTGATTACCGTCCCGAAATTGAGAGCTTGGGCGAGAATGACATAAAGAGCATTACCACATATCTGCGTGCATCGCACCGCTACTACACGGGTATCTGCTTCCCCAATATCCACAGCAGTGTACACAAGCTCGTCAGCGGGCTCGACGAGGTGAGCCGCCGCCTGATAGACAAGTTCTACGACGACTATGACAACGAGGTAAACAACCACTTCCGCTATGAAGAGGAGGTTGTGTTCCCTTACATCGAGAGTCTGATAACAGAGCACGGATGCAACGGCGAACGCTACAACATAGGCCAGTTCGAACATAACCACAGCAATATCAACGAGAAGCTCAACGACCTGAAGAACATCATCACCAAATACCTGAAAGAGGAGTACTCGTCGCCGCTCAGCTTTGAGTTGCTTGCCGACATCTACAGTGTGGAGAAGGACCTCTGCAAACACTCGCTGATTGAGAACAGACTACTGATACCGTTGGTTGAAAAAATGGAAAGGAACAATGAACAGAGAGGGTAAATACAGGATTGTGCTTATTGAGCCGTCGGAGATTGTCGCAGCAGGCATAGGGGCCATCATCGACAAGAACCCCGAGTTCAGCCTGATGCAGACACTGAGCAACCCCGGCTACTTTAACGCAAACAACAGCGAGATTGACATAATCATAATCAACCCAGCTGTAATAGACTATAACGAGAGGTTCGACATACGCTCCTACCTCGGCAACACAGGGGCGGCAATAGTAGCGCTCACCCACAGCAGCTACGAGGAGAGCGTGCTACGCCAGTATGACGAGTGCATAGGCATCTACGACAATGCTGCACGCATTGCCCAGAAGCTCAAGAGCGCCCTTGACGCCAACGCACAGAACCCGAAGAACGACATCAACGAGCTTTCGGGCCGCGAGCGCGACATCCTGGCTGCCGTGGCAAAGGGAATGACAAACAAGGAGATTGCCGACGCATTCAACATATCGATATACACGGTAATATCGCACCGCCGCAACATATCGCAGAAGTTAGGCATAAACAGTATCCCGGGCCTGACGGTATATGCCATAATGAACAAGCTGGTCGACATTTCCGATTTCGGATAAAAAAGAATACTATGGACAAGAAAAGAGTATCGCCACAATGGATTACTACACTTGCCGACGATGAAGTATTCGTCTTCGGCAGTAATCTTGAGGGACTACACGGAGGAGGTGCCGCATTGCTGGCATACGAGAGGTTCGGCGCCGTATGGGGGCAAGGGACCGGTCTGCAAGGCAAAAGTTACGGCATCCCCACGATGCACGGCGGCGTGGATGTCATTGCACCATACGTGGATGAATTCATTGCCTTTGCACGCGAACACAAGGGACTGAAATTCCTTGTAACGGAGATTGGCTGCGGCATTGCAGGCTTCACCGTTGAAGAGATGGCACCGCTGTTCAGGAAAGCCCTGGATGAGGTGAACATATATCTGCCACAACGTTTCATTGATATACTGGAAAAATAAACCATTTATCAGGAAGCCTTGTCACCCCGACTGTAGGGGCGGTACCGACGTGTCCCCCAAAAGCGACGAGGGATCTCAAAACAGGGAACACGTCTTTTCAGAAAGTTTCTTTTAAAACACAGACATTCAAGAACTGTTTAAATAACCTATTATGGCCGAGGAACTGCATATTGCCCATGGTGGCAAAGAAGAGAAATACGGACTGCTGTACAAGCAGATTCAGGCACTTGTGGAGGGCGAGAGTGACACTATTGCCAACATGGCCAATGTAGCGGCAATGATACACCACACATTCGGCTTCTGGTGGACAGGATTCTACCGTGTAATTGACGGAAAGCTTGTACTGGGACCATTTCAGGGACCGTTGGCCTGCAGCCGCATAGCATACGGACGCGGTGTGTGCGGCACTGCATGGAAAGAGCGCACCACACAGGTTGTGCCCGACGTGGAGAAGTTCCCGGGACACATTGCATGCAGCAGTGCATCGAAAAGCGAGATCGTGGTGCCGCTGATAAAAGAGGGAGAAGTAACGGCTGTGCTCGACATCGACAGCGAGCACCTTGCCACATTCGACGACACCGACCGCCATTGGCTTGAGAAGATAGCTGAACTGATTTAATTCATTATAAGAAGCTGTTTAAATTTCTAAAAAAAGTTATTCTTATATTGGAAGCCGCTATTTCGTTGTCTTTTATGTTCAAAAATGCCTGTTTTCTTCTTTTTCTCGGTTACGTAGCCCGCTACGCGCCCTCAAAAAATAACAAAACATTCTATTTTTGACCTATAAAAAACTAAACGATATAAATTTAAACAGCTTCTAAGACATTGCGTGAATAAGCCGGCTTATTCACGCAATGTCTTATAATGGAGTATATGTATACTCACCCCTGCGGCAATGGCAATGAACAGCACCCTGAGCCACCACGCCTGGGCAACAAAGATTGCAGAATAGAGAAGCGTTATCCACACAAGGCTCACCGACACGATCTTCACCCTGAGCGGTATCGCCTTTTTCTCTTGAAAATTCTTTATATATGGACCAAGATGCCTGTGCGACATCAGCCAATCATAGAGGCGCTTAGAGCTGCGCAGGTACAGTGTAGCCGACAACAGGAGAAAAGGCGTCGTTGGCAACACCGGCAGAAAGATACCGGCCACACCCAACGCAAGCGACAGGGTTCCCAAAAACGCAAAAATATATCTCATCTGGTAATCTTCTAACTTTTCAGGCCGCTAAGATACTAAAAAATATGCCTCAAAAGCCGATATATTACCGTTCGGAAGATAAAAATAAATGAAAAAAACTTTTTTTTGTTGAAAAATTCGTATATTGCACGTGACATAGAAGAATGCATAATCTTTAATCTCTACTATTATGAAAAAGATAATGTTCCTATTCGCGATTTTGTTATTAGGCATAACAAATGCAAGTGCTCAACAGAACAACGAGGATTTAAAGATTAAACCCCTTATAGGTGTGTGGCAGTATGTTGAGGAAGTAGCAACCCCCGATGGCGGTACCTCTTTCATCGGCAAGCAGATATACAAGACCATCACATGGGACAAGAAGTATTATGTCATTGCAGGGGTGAACATCCCCATCAAGCAGGCCGAAGACCAGGAGGCACAGACCAGCACCCTATCGTTCGTGACACAGGAAGGCGACATTGTCCTGGGCAGCGAGAACAGCTATCTTGAGTACATCAACAGCCACTACCTTGACAAGAGCCTGAACAACACCATTTCGCAGTTGCGCTACAGATTCAACGAGAATAACCCCAACATCCTTTATCTTGAGTACAACCTCGGCGGAACAGAAGAGAGCTGGGTAAGTGAGGTCTGGTTGAGAGTGATGCCTTTGGGCGCAAAGTAATTGGACTTACATATATCTATGATTTAGGGCGGCATTTTGATCTGACCCCAAAAAGTTGGACGGATTAATAGATAAATTTATTGGTAAAGAGTTCGGTATTGCACCGGACTCTTTCCTTTTAATCTCAGTTTTATTCTGTCATTGTTGTAGTAGTGGATATACTTCTTTAGTTCCAGTTTGAAGTGATCCATATCCTTGAACTCCTGCAAATATAGCAATTCAGATTTCATAATACCAAAGAAGTTCTCCATCATTGCATTGTCAAGACAGTTGCCCTTTCGTGACATACTTTGTATAATACCGTTGCGCTTGAGTGCCAGTTGGTATTGCATATGCTGATAATGCCAGCCCTGGTCGGAGTGCAGTATAAGGCCTTCCTGTGGCTTTACTTTCCTTATAGCGCTGTTTACCATATTCATTACCATACGCAAATCTGGGCTGTCGGAGATAGTGTAGGAGATTATCTCGCCGTTGTACATATCAAGTATCGGTGAGAGATAGGCTTTTTTGTCACTAATCTTGAATTCCGTAACATCGGTAGCCCATTTGCGATTAGGTGCCTGTGTGCTGAAATCACGCTCCAATACATTGGCTGCAACTCGGCCAACCTCGCCTTTATATGAACGGTATCTAACCCTACGCACAACTGATTTGAGTTGCATCTCCTGCATCAGTTTCTGCACAGTCTTGTGGTTGATTGCATAGCCCTCATTGCGCAGTTGGGCACATATGCGGCGATAGCCATAGCGTTTATGGTGATGTGCAAATATCTCGCTATACGCTTGCGTTCAGCCTGATACTTGTCCGCAGTCTCAAGATGCGCTACATTGTAATAGTAGGTTGAACGTGCCATCTTTATGCGTCTGAGCATAAAGTGCAGATCGTGTCCTTCTTGCCTTAGTTCTCGGATTGCCCCCGCCCAATCGCGCGCAGACGGGCTTCTCTCTCCTCGACTAAGGCTTTCACTTTTTTTAGCAGCGCATTCTCCGTCTTTAGTTCCTGCACCTCTCTGCGGAGGCGTTCAAGTTCCGTTTCCGGTTTTTGTACTTTCTTTGGTCTTCCCATACCTGGTGGTCGGCCTCGTTTCTTGGTTATTAACAGAGCATCAACACCTTGCTCGCGTGCAGTCTTTAGCCACACTGACAAACAGCCGGCACTTACTCCGTACTTTATCGAGGCTTGCACCAAAGATATACCATTGTTTTCAATATCCAATACAACTTTGTGTCTAAAAGCTGCATCACTGCGAGTGTAATTCTGACGATGAAGAGCTTTTAATCCATCTTTCTTATACAATAACCATAATTTTTTCAGTCGTTCTCCATTTATCCCATAGGTGGTATGGATGTAATTAAAAGAATAACCATCTTCAAGCATGTGCATATATTTGAGCAATGCTGAATAATCGTGTTTTTTACGCATAAAATAAACCCCAAAGTTTTTTGTCCAAACTTTGGGGTTCACTTCAATTTGCCGCCCTAAATCATAGATATATACTTTAAATGAATCACCATTATAACCGGCATGCAAAGGCAGCAAATAAACTATTTGAACTTGTACCTCATCCACACAGTCTCACCCATCTGCTGAACAGTGCAAAGATGCAATTGTGTTGCTGGGCGACCTGCATCCTGTATACCGTCGAACACCGCTGCCTGACCGGCACGGCCGTCAATGCCCGGCGCTACCATAAAGCTGACTTCATCGAGCAACCCTGCAGCAAGAAAAGCACCGTTGATGTGTCCGCCACCGGTGACAGCAAGCCGCTCCACGCCGAACTCCGCACGCAGCAGCTCCATTGCACGCGGTAGGTCGACACCATCCTTGCCCGTTGCTATCCATGATATACCCTGCTCCGTCAAGCGGTCGTGATAACTCTTGGGACAACGTTCATCGGTAACAACAAGCAATGCCTGACCGTCGAATTCATTCTCGCCCCATTGCAACGAACCGTGCGTATCAATGCCCACGCAGTAGGCCGACGCCTTGCGGGCCACGTGAAAAGCCTCGGTGCCGACAGGTGAATCGCAAGAGGGCACAAAAGGCTCCGGCAGAGCATAATGCATCTGCATTGTAACACGCCCCATAAGCATCGACGGGCATTCAAGCGCCTCGAGGGCCTCATAATATTCGTTGCCGCCCTCAATCTGCTCTGTCATGTCGCAATCTATGCGGCCATCGACAGAGGCTATCATGTGACATATAATATAAGGTCTCATAATTATATTTTGTTTATTATCTTTTCATTATAAAGCAGCTGACGCTTACGCTCCAACTGCTCACCCTCACGCTTGCCGTTGTACCCGCCGAGCAAGCCGTCCGCTGCCACCACACGATGACAAGGGACCTCAGGAGCAAAAGGGTTACGCTTGAGCGCCTGCCCAACAGCCTGTGCACTGCCGCACCCGATGCGGCGAGCAAGTTCTCCGTATGTGATTGTTGTACCCGACGGCACATTCAGCAGTTCAAGATATACCTTGCGCTGGAACGGGGTTATCATGGTTGAGTCTATGACTTTTTGGCGTATATCATCCATAACACTAAACTACATTTTTGAAAGAGGCAGTATAGGCCGGGTAAAGGACTTTCCACACAAGCAGAAGATTCACCACACCGACAACGCCGGCTATCAGCGAGGCAACACCTTCGGGAACCAACAATGCAATGCCGTTCATGTCACCGCCACCGACCCAGCGGTAAAAGACTCCGAGATAAAGCGGGTCGAGCAACAGCATAGTGAGAGAAGTGTACCACGCACACGCCCGCAGAACAGAAGAGGATATGCGACACAGTTGATGCACAAAAAGAACCATAAGCCAACCGACAGCGAGTGTCGCCAACGGCCCGGCAAGACAGAAGAAGCCCATCTGTTCATTGCTCATCCTTTCGGCAAAGACATCAATCTGCACACCCAAGCCAATGAAATTGATTTGCTTGAACACCCCCTGCGCGAGAGCCACAACAAGATGCGCCCCTTCGTGAATGAGATAATACACCAGCACTGCAACCGCAAGGCCGATATATTGACGATACTTCTTGTTCATAATATACTTTTTCTTTACAGTGATGCCCTACAACTATGTAGAAGATTACCACAAGATATTGAGCAAACAACTATTACAGGCATAAAATTATTAAATTATCGGTTGAAGACAAAATAATGTAAAGAAATATTTGAGAATGTAGAAAGTCGCCCAAAGTTAGCAGCCAGAAGAACTCGGCTCACCGGCAAAGTCTGGGGGCTAAGCAAAAAGTTGAGTGATTTAGGAAAAGAGAGTAACAAAGCGAAAATACT
>SUXN01000026.1 GCA_015060965.1 Bacteroidales bacterium
CAGTCCAATCATCCGATTCTTGTACTCCAAACTACTGAAAAAAGCCCCTTCATCGGGGCTTTTTTCGTTCCTTTGCACCATAATGAAAAAACAGTAACGGAAAAAAGAGTCCGCACGTTCCTTGATTTTAGAATTATTTGCTTACCTTTGCGATTGCTTACCGAAGGGTAGCATAGATTTTATTTATCGAGAAGTGTAATGCTTCATTCTCTGAAAGCGAATCTGGTAAATTTACAGGACGAGAATAAGCCGACTCTTCACGCAGATTGTTGCTATATACTGGCCCGTGGGCGTTTCGTATATATCTGCTGCGTGTCCGTTGCTTGTTTTAGTCCGAGGGCTTTACCAGAGCCTGCTTTCAAAAGACAAGTTTATGGGGCACGCTTTTTTGTGTATATGCTCCTGCTAAACAGATGAGGTATAGCGTTGGGAACAACGGGTTGTCTATACCAATGATTAACGAAAGCCGACCGTGGCAACCGCGAGGCACACAAAAGTACTGCAATGAAGAAAGGAGAACTAATCGGACAAACATTGCTGGCAATAATGCTGCTATGCTGTAACACAAGACTATTTGCTGAGACACACGAAGGAATGTGTGGTGAAAATGTAAACTGGACGCTTGACACTGAAACTGGAGCACTCAACATCTTTAGCGATGCAGAGACCAATGTGAGAATGTACGACTATGGAGATAATAACTCCAGCAACAAGGCACCCTGGGCGAATTACCGCGACAGCATCACATCGGTAACAATGAGTGACAACATCCTCAATGTGGGAACTCACGCTTTTAATCAATGCAGAAAATTAGAGACCATCAAGCTCCCGGCCAATCTTGTTTCTATCGAAGAACGCGCATTTATGGATTGCAGAATGTTGAAGAGAGTCGAAGTACCCGCTGGCTTCAAGTCTTTTCATGCTGATGCATTCTACTGTTGCGAGGCCTTGGCAGAAGTTAATTTTCCCGAGGGTTTGGAGATGATTGCTAAGCGAGCTTTCTGGGGCTGTAACAGCTTGACCGAGATTTCTATTCCAGGCACTGTAAAGACGTTGGGCGACTTGATATTCTACAGCTGCTATAGAATAGAAAAGGCTGTTTTGGGCGAAGGCATTACAGAATTAGGCGAAAGTATGTTCCACGGCTGTTCTGCACTTGTAGACCTGACACTGCCAAGCACACTGACAAACATCTCCTATGGAGCTTTCAACTGTTGCTTCGCCTTGGCAGAGGTTAACCTTCCAGCCTCTATCAACGCTATTTACGACGAGGCATTCCATCGATGCACCGGTATCAAAGAGATTGTCATTCCTGCAAGTGTCGAATATCTCGGTGGCTTTTCCCAGTGCAATAATTTGGAGAAGGTTATTTTTAATGGAGAAAGCAAGCTCAAGACCGTTGGTGAATTGGCTTTTTATCAATGCTTTAAGCTTTCGACCATAACACTCCCCGCCGGAGTGACAAGCGTAGAGCAACAGGCCTTCGAAGATTGCGATGCTTTGATTGGCCTGAACATCCCCGATGGAATAACAACCATCAGCAAGCAGGTATTCTATAAATGTGACAACCTGAAGGACATCGTACTCCACTCGGGCATAACATCAATCGGTGACGGTGCTTTCCAGGAATGCCGTTCATTGGAGACTCTTGTAGTGCCCGCAAACGTCACATATATCGGAACTACCGCGTTTATGTCCTGCGAGAGTCTGAAAAACGTCAACATCCCCAGTGGAGTCACAACTATTTATAACTCTACATTCCAGAATTGCAAGAGCCTCCCCACCATAGCATTGCACGACAATATTACAAAAATAAGCAATAGTGCCTTTGCCTATTGTGAGACACTGGACAATATTACCATCCCCGCTTCCGTGTCAGAGATCGAAGAGCGTGCATTCTACGGATGCTCCAATCTGAAGAGCATCGAGATACCCTCGGGCATCACAGAACTCTCTTCTTATATCTTCTGTCAATGCACATCACTTGCAGAGGTTAAGCTTCCCTCTTCTCTACAGGAGATTAAGGTTAATGCATTCAACCAGTGTACGGCACTTGTCAATACCGATTTCTTACCTGAGAACTTGACAAAAATTAACTCTCGTGCATTCTACTATTGCAAAGGACTGACAAGCATCTACATTCCGGCAAGCGTGACAACAATAGGTACCGAAGCATTCTATGGTTGTACAGGACTGACAGTTGCCGACATACCCCAAACGGTGGTTTCTATGGGTAACACAGTGTTTGGCGGTTGCACAAGTCTCGTGAGCTATACCGTGCCTTCATGTGTGACAAAGATTAACGCTTATGAATTCCAGAATTGTACTTCGCTTGTATCTGTCACACTCCCCGAAACAATCACAGAAATAGGTAACTATGCATTCGATGGTTGCACATCTCTTTCCTCCATCAATATACCCAATGGTGTGACAAAACTCGGGGAACATTCGTTTGATGAGTGTAAAAGCCTTACAACCATAACGTTGCCTGAAAGTATAACCACCTTAGGTATGGGGGTGTTTTATGGATGTACAGCCTTGGAGAGCGCCGACCTTTCGGCTTGCACCCTTACAATACTACCCAATTCATCGGTAGGTGAGATGAACGGCATATTTCAGGGTTGCAGTAACCTGAAAGAGGTAAAGATGCCAAAGGGTGGTGTCACCTTGCTCAGTGGAACATTCAAGGATTGTACTGCACTGACCGGAGTGGTGTTGCCCGAAGGTGTAAAGACTGTGGGACACTCATGTTTCTTGAATTGTACTGCGCTGCAGAGTGTCACACTTCCCGAAGGACTTGAGACGATAGGCTATCAGGCTTTCAGAAGTTGCAAGGCACTTGACAATGTTGTTTTGCCCTCTACAATAACAGTATTGGACAAAGAGGTTTTCAGATATTGCAGCTCCCTGAGCAGCATAACTATCCCTGGCGGAGTGACAAGAATAGACGATATGACATTTGCAGAATGTACGAGTCTGAGCAGTGTGAGTGTACCGTCCGGTGTGACCTATTTGGGCAACTATGCGTTCGAGGACTGCCCGATGGCTTCATTCACTGCACCGGCCGAACTGAATACTATCGGTGGGCACACATTCGATGGCTGTACCAACTTGACCACCTTGACATTCCCTGCAAAGGTAGAGACAGTAGGGTCATATGCATTCCAGGATTGCAACAACCTGACCGACATCTATTGGTGCTCCAATCCCAACTTCCACGTGTATGCATTCATTCAGTGTAATGCACGCATACATCTGACACTCAATGATGCCGATGCCACCGATTTCGCCTGCAAAAACGAGAATACCTATCACACGGTAAGCTATACAAGAGCACTGCCCACGGGAAAGTACGGCACCATCGTGCTCCCCTTCGTTCCCGATGCTGCGTGTATGGCCAATTATACTTTCTATAAGCTGACATCGGCCGATGACGGTACGCTCACCTTTGATGAGGTGTCATTACCCCAATCCAACGCCCCCTATCTGTACAAACTGAAAAGTGGCGATGCCGTTCCCCTTGTATCCACTACAAGCGTAACCATCGGTGCTGCGATGGGTGAGTCTTCCACTATCGATGCTACATGGGCAATGATACCTTCATTCAGCAACGAGACCATTGATTGTGCGTCGGATGCCAGGAAGAACTACTATGCCTATAGCTCGGCCAACCATCAGCTGAACCAGATAACCGAAACACTCACCGTAAAACCCTATCGCGCCTATTTCACCACAGAGGTAAGCAGCGTGGCGAAAGTAAGGGTGCGCACTCGCAACGGTGAGGAGACGATAATCGATGCAGCCGAGATAGACGGACTCACCCCCGAGGTGTACTACGACCTCAATGGACGCCGTGTGGCACATCCCGAGAAAGGTATCTACATCGTAAATGGGAAGAAACGTATTTTATAACACACAATACAGAAACGCATGAAGACAAACTATATCAAACCGGATTTGGAGGTTGTTGATGTGGAAATGGCACAGATGATTGCCGCATCACAAATCGAGATTGGCGAAAGCAAGGAGGAGGGTACCACCGATGTCAATGGTCACCGAGGAACATGGGGAAACTTATGGGACTAACAAATGGAAAACAAACCGTAAGAGATTGAATATTAAGGTACTATCATCTCTCCCATATGAGGAGGGGGATTTGTTCGGACATAATGCCATGCGCTGTTGTGGGACATTGTTGTGCCCTGCGGTAGCGCATGGCGTTTTTTATAAAAATACATTATCTACTAACCATATAAGGAGTATATAAATCATCGGTGTTCAAGCAGTTGCTTGAACACCGATGATTTATATATGTATTGAACGCGTGTTATCTCACGAACATGTTGTTCCCCTTTTCGAATGCAATAGTGGTCTTCCTGTCGTGGCCGGGGTAGACAACAGTCTCTTCGGGCAAGGTGAGAAGCTTTTCGCGGATTGCCATAATCAGCTGTCTGTGGTTGCTGTCGGGAAAATCTGTACGTCCTATGCTGCCTTTGAAAAGCGCATCGCCGCTGAACAGCATCTTTTCCTGTGGCAGGTGATAGGCAAGGCTGCCGGGCGAGTGTCCTGGGACTGCTATCGCCACAATACGGCTGTTGCCGAACAATATCTCGTCGCCGTCGTTGAGCACGCGTTCAATGGCCGGTATCTTCTCCTCGTAACGCAGACCGAACCTTGCCACACGCTCTTGGATATTCTCGGCCCAGGGCCAGTCGGCATCGTTGGCCTCTGTGCCAATTCCGAATGTCTCCTTGACGAAGGCATTGCCGAAGATGTGGTCAAAGTGCAAGTGAGTGTTCAGGTAGTGCATCAATGTGAGTCCGTTGGCGTTGATGAACTCCTTTATCTCCTCGCGCTCGCCGGGGAACAGTGCACCGCAGTCAATGAGTACAGCCTCCTTGGTCTCGTCCCAAAGAAGGTAGCAGTTTACCTGTATGGGGTTTACAACAAATATCTTCAGTTCCATTTCTATTCCTTTATACCTGTACGTATACAACCTTCTTGTCCTTGAAAAACTCCTCCTGGAAGTAGTCGCTCACATCGACAATCTCGCGGCAGTTCTTGAAAGGCGCTGTCTCGGCTGTCATGTCTCCGCCCTTGAGGCAGATGATACCGTTGGGCAGCGCGTTGTTCTGCTCCTTTGATATGTTCTTGCGGCATATCTTTACAAGGTCGGGGAGCTGCATAACGGCACGGCTCACCACAAATGAGTATTTCTCCTTTATCTCCTCGGCACGGCTGTGGCTGGTGCGCACGTTGGTGAGCCCGATGGCATTGGCTATCTCCGCGGCGACACGCACCTTCTTGCCGATGCTGTCCACAAGGTGAAACTGCACCTCGGGGAACATTATCGCAAGCGGAATGCCGGGAAAACCGCCTCCACAGCCCATATCCATGATTGTGGTACCGGGCTTGAAGGTTATATATTTTGCTATGGCCAGCGAGTGCAGCACATGGTGAAGGTAAAGGTTCCCGATGTCCTTGCGTGATATCACGTTTATTTTGCTGTTCCAGTCATAGTAAAGGTCGTAAAGGGCAGCGAACTGCTCTTTCTGTCTGGGGGTGATGTCGGGGAAGTATTTAAGTATGTTCTCCATTATCTGTATTCTTGTTTAAGTATATCCTGTAGCTTTTCGTATGGTATTTCTGCAATGATTTCGCCCACAGCATATGGAGCTATGTCATATTTGTTGTATATGAATGTCAGGTTATCCTTTCCCATGACAACATTCTTCGAGATGTAGAGCTCCTTGTGGTCAAAGATTACCTCGTCAAGTTCCGCAACATCTTCCACATTCAGGAAACTGATTATTGACTGGGTTATAAGCTCAATGAGCGGTTCTTCGTAGCCGGGCTTCATTATCTCGCCGATGGTGACCTCGTGGCCGTCATTTGGGTCAAAAGTGAGGGTTGTGCAGTAGCTGTTGGGATGTGCTCCACCTGTGTACTCAAAGAAATTGATGGTGTAGTTCACGAACCCTTTGTAGCCATTGCTGCATTCGCTGCTCACCATGAACTCTTGGTTTAGCCAATGTGGCATGTCGTTGCTCTCCCTTATGTTGATATACTCCGGGCGCAGCTCCATATAATCGGTCTTGAGCTTGGCTATGTATCTGTTGCCGGCTTCGGTTATGCTCTTGCTCTCCTCGCCTGTGAGAATGTATGATATCTCTGCTATTGCCTTTTCTGTTGCAGCATTGTTATTCAGTACAATATTCTTCAATGCAACGTTGGCTGTCAGCTTTGGAGAGTCAGGGACATAGCTGTCGAGCAGTATTGTGTCATTTGCAAAGAAAGCAGTGTCGTTAGGCTGTTCAATGGCAGCCTCTGCTTTGTTCTCTTTGCCTGTACCTGTGGATGTTGTGCTGTTGTTGCAGGAATAAAGTGTAATAATTATTAATGACAGTATGAATGTTCCGTACTTTTTCATGATTCAGTTGTTTATATGTTGACCAGGAACCAAAGGTAGTGCTTTTGATAGGAATCAGCAAGAAAGTATCTCTTAATTTTCCAAAATAGGAGTCCTGTTGCTTCTCATTCCTCCCATCGGTGCACGGCGGCATTCCGGTTTATTGTTTAACCTCAAAATGTGTGTTTATGAAAGTGTGTAGTATGATTGCCTTTGCAGGTGGGCTTGTGGTTGGTGGAGTAGTGGGCGGAGCAGTTGCGCTGATGTTCGCTCCCAAGAAAGGTGAGGATTTCCGTCGCGATGTCAAGGAGAAACTTGCCGATGTGAAGCGACAGTTCGCCGAGCAGGCAACAGTGTGCCATGAAGGCTATTGCAAACGCGAGGAGGTCGCCGAATAACTGTTTATATGGGCGTGATTGACGATTTTGACAATCTGTCGAAGGATGCGCAGGAGTACCTTAAAAGAAGAGTCGATGGGGTGAAGATGGACGTTATTGAGGAGTTGTCCGTGATGATGGGCAATGCTTTTGCTTCGTTGCTGCTTTTTCTGATTCTTTTTACGGCATTCCTGTTCATCCTTGTCGCAGCCGTTGCTGCACTGTCACAGCTTGTAGGTTTTGTAATAGCAATGGTTATTGCGGGTATTTTATTGCTTGTGGTCGCCTTTGTGGTGTACAGTCTGCGTGTGAGGATTTTTACCGATGGCATAGTACGGCATCTTTGCCGTCTCATGTCTGTGAGAAAGGAGGCCGGTCATGGGGAGTGAAAAGGATTTCATATCCTCTTTGAGTGAGTTGAGGGCCGCCAGTCGCAGGAACACAGAGAGGGTAAAGCTTTTGCGCAGTAAAATAAAGAGAGGTTACAATGTGTTGCTGCAGCAACTCTCGTTGTCTGCATTTTTAGTGCGCAAGTTCAAGGAATACACATCAAATTTATCCTTTTGGGATTATTTTGAAAAATAAAGTGTGAAATATTTTGTTAGCCTTTTGTGGCATCTTATCTTTGTGTGATAAATGTTGCAAATACCTGATAAAATATGACTACACTACTTATTATAATCTCGTCGCTTCTCCTTGTGGCGCTCATCGCTGTATCATTCTATTGCGTGAGGCTTTACGGCAAGAGTGTGGCACTTGAGAAGGAAAACCAACTGCTCGATTCCCGAATGCTGCAACTTGAGGACTCGCTCCGCAAGAGTGAAGATGATGCACGCACCCATCAGGCATTGCGCGAAGAGCAGTTTGTGAGGATTGCTGCCCTTGAGAGCGAGAACAGTGCCCTGAATGAGCGCCTTGAGGCACAGAAAGAGCAGTTCAGGACTTCGCTCGACCAGATGCGTCTGGAGTTCAAGAGCATGGCAACAGAAGTCATCGAGAAAAACAGCGAACAGTTCAACAGGCAGTCCCAGGAGAGGCTCGAGGCCATGCTGATGCCTTTTGACAAAGATCTCAAGCAGTTCCGCGAGAAAGTAGAGAGCTATTACGGCGAGGAGAGCAAGCAACGCTTCTCGTTGCAGGAGAACATAAAGAGCCTTGTCGAGGCCAACCGCCGCATAAGCGACGAGGCACTCAACCTCACCCGCGCCATAACAGGAACAAACAACAACAAGTTCCAGGGCGATTGGGGCGAGACAATCCTTGAACAGATTCTTGAAAACTCAGGGCTCATAGAGGGCGAGCAGTGGGAGCATCAGGTCACGTTGCGTGACGAGAAGGGCAGTGCGGCACTCAATGAAGAAACCAAGCGCGCCATGAAACCCGATGTCATTATACATTTCCCGGGAAAACGCGATATAATAATAGACTCCAAGGTGTCGCTCAAGGCTTACATGGAGTATCTTGCTACCGATGATGAGACCTTGCGTGCCCTGCGCCTTAAAGAGCATGTGGCAAGTGTGCGCCGTCACATCGACGAGCTTGCCGGCAAGCGCTACGACAAATACAACATAAATTCACTCGATTACGTGATGTTGTTCATCCCCAACGAGCCTTCTTACTTTATGGCAATGGAGGCCGACAACGGGCTGTGGAACTATGCCTATAAAAAAGGTATAGTGCTTATATCACCGTCCAACCTCATTTCAACGCTCTTTGTCGTCAACTCTCTGTGGACCCGTGAGCGTCAGCAGCGCGATGTACAGCGCATTGTAGACACCGCAAATGCAATCTATGACAAGTTCGTGAACTTCACCGATAACTTCGGCAAGATTGAAACAGCCCTCATTAAAGCCCATGAGGCATACGACGAGGCTCTCAAGCAACTCAAGACCGGCAAAGGCAACATAAGCAAACGTCTGGGCGAGCTCAAGGACATGGGCCTTCTCACAACCAACAAGCAACTCCCCGACAGGTTCGCCGGGGAGGAGTGATGCCTGTCTTGTTTGTACAACCAGTTCGTTTAATGAAAAGATTGTTTATTATATAAAAATAGTACCTTATATAATAGATAAGGTGGTGCATAGTTTAAAAACAAATATGGAACTTTAGGGGTGAATGTATAACTAAAACCTATTTGTTCTATGGCTACAATGAAAATTCAGTTCCGTCCATCGGTAGTTGATGGAGGGCTAGGGGTTATTTATTATCAGATAATCCATAACGGCAAATCTTGTCTGTATAAGACGGAGTATCATCTCTATCCTGATGAGTGGGACTGTGACCGGTCAGAGGTTGTCTTGTCCGGGCGGAGTGAATTTCGGATACATTATCTGTTGAAAATTAATTGTAATATTAAGCTTGACATTGAACGTTTTAATAGGATTATTGGTTTAATGGAACGCGACAAGCCTGATTTTGCATCTGATGATGTTATATCCGTATTATTCCCAAAGAATCCGGAAAGTTACCTGTTTTTGTTTATGAGAAACGTAATTGCTGGCCTAAAAGATATTGGTAAGATACGTACCTCGGAAACATATACCTCTGCATTGAATAGTTTCAGGAAATTTCGGAACAATGAAGATATAGCATTCGATGATATTGATTCCGATGTTATGATTGCATATGAAGCATATCTAAAGGCCTGCGGTGTAAGTCCCAACAGCTCGTCTTTTTATATCCGTAATCTTAGAGCTGTGTATAACCGTGCTGTTGAAAAAGGATTGACATCCCAGCGCTTTCCATTCAAACATGTTTATACGGGAATTGAAAAAACTACCAAACGTGCAGTCTCTTTAAAAATAATTAAGCAGATAAAGGATATGGATCTTTCGCATAATCCGGCCTCTGATTTTGCTCGTGATATGTTTCTCTTTTCGTTCTATACCCGTGGTATGTCTTTTGTCGATATGGCATATTTGCAGAAAAAGAATCTGAATTCAGGTGTCTTGTCATATAGAAGACGGAAAACAGGACAACAATTGTATGTGAAGTGGGAAAGGTGTATGCAAGAAATTGTAGATAAATATGATACCTCAGGCACAGATTACTTGTTACCTATCCTAAATACCAATAATCTCCTTCAGGCTAGGAAACAATATATATATGCTTTACATAAAGTTAATCGTTATTTAAAGAAAATTGGTGAAATATTTAACCTTTCAATTGTATTGACTTTATATGTAGCCCGTCATTCTTGGGCTACTATAGCAAGGAGTAAAAATGTGCCAGTTTCTGTAATTAGCGAAGCTATGGGACACGATTCGGAAACTACTACGCGTATATATCTTGCTTCGTTAGATACTAATGCTGTTGATAATGCTAATAGTTTGATACTTGAATCCCTGTGAATTTGTAAATATGTTTAACTCTCTTTGGAAGAGATGTGAACACAACTGCAATATTACAAAAAAAATGTGTAAATAATAAAAATATCAATAAAAATATAAAAAAAACACGTATTAAATTGATGATTGGTATCAAACTTGAACGGAAATTTAACCAGACATCAACTAAAAGTCAATTATGATTTTGTAAAATATTTTGCAAAAAATGAAGTTTTCGTTTTTACTTGCATTCTAAAACAACCACCTTCCTATTCTTGATTATATGATCTGATACGTTTACCAACTAAAACAACAAAAGGTTTGGCTAACGATATAACAAATTAAGGGGGGTAAAAAGTTTTTGATTAATCTGATATTCATTTGAACATCAATGTCAAAAGAGCCTAATACGATATTGAAATTTAAGAAACAAACACAATCTTAAATGATTTATAAATCACATCTCTTCCAAAGAGAAGTTATTTCAATAGAGTTGTTATGGATAAGTATCAAATACAAAGTGGAGAATTTATCGCGATAGAGGTTCTGAAAATATCTTCAATACCTCATGTTTCAACATTGTCAGAAAATATTTCAACGGTTGAACAGAATCAAATAATTGTGTCATATGCTCAAAGTATGGCCAATTCTTTAACCGAAATATATCAACAATATAAAGAAAAATATACACGTACGGGTATCAATCCGGATATGTCCTTGGATTTGACATGGATTACAGAGGCTGTTAAAAATCAGCCTTTTAGAGCAAAGATTAATTTGTATATATCGATAAGAGCAATAAATCAAAATTCATCTCTGGCGGAAAATAATGTTAGTGAAATTATAACGTTGATATCTTCAGCTCTTGATACGGATAAGTATGAATATAAAAAAGTAGAATTGTCTTCATATTACACATCTTTGATACAAACAAATATGAGTAATGTTCAGGCAATAGTGAAAGAAGAACGTTTGGAAGATTTGCAAAACCAATATTTCCCAGTATGTTATACGTTTGATAGATTCCCAACAGATTATCAGGATTTAAGTCGTATCGTAAGCATTTTGATCGCAAATCCGGATTGTGCAGTAAGTTTTCAACTGATTCCAACGTATTATACTCAAGAAGAACTTGTTGAGATTAATAGGTCTAATCAGACCTTAAATACCCTAAGTCGCGGTGTTACAGATCATCAAGTCGGAAATATGAGTATTAGTGCTGCTGATAAAGTTTCAGACTTGTATAGATATTATTTCGATAATAAAAGTAGGTCTTTATTTACTTATAACATACTTATTTATGGTGGCGGTACAAGTTTAATGAGCGTGGCAACGAGAGTATTAGGACAATTGAATTCTACACAGAATATTTCGCCAAATCTTAAGTTTATCGAGATTCCTAACACAGAAGCGTTAAATAATGTGGAGATGTTGTATTCTCAACCTTGGGTTCTTAATGATTACATTATGAGCAAGGATAGGAACATGAATATCTGGAATAGTGGTATGGTTTCTAATGCGGTATACAGATTGCCCTATATTATCACTTCTGATGAAGCTGCAAATTTTTTCCGTTTGCCAATAGGAAGCGATAAGGTAAATGCAGGATTAGATGTCAATGAGACTGGCAAATCGAGCAAATCATATTCTCAAAACTTGATAAATGCAGGAGATATCAAATTTGGTGTACTCAAATCATCCTCACAGAATGATTCTATCGGTTTAACACTAAAGGACTTGGCTAAACATATGCTTGTAGTTGGTACTCCTGGGTCTGGTAAAACAACTTTTTCTGTAGGATTGCTTGACAGACTATGGAAGGAGCATCGTATCCCATTCCTTGTTATAGAACCGGCCAAGAATGAATATAGGGCTTTGGTTCAAAGTATACCTGAACTTCAGGTGTTTACACCTGGTAAGAATTTTATTTCTCCTTTTGTTTTTAATCCTTTTGTCCCACCAAAGAATGTAAAACTTGAAACATACAAATCTACTTTAAAGACAGCGTTCGCTGCTGGAGTTTCAATGTCTTCACCTCTTGATAAGATTTTTGAAGATACAATAAATAATTGTTATTCGGATTTTAGATGGTTGGATACATATACAGTAGCTGATAAAGGACGTAATTTCAATATAGCAGATTTTATTAAATGTTTTCAAGATACTTTTGATGAAATTGGATATACTGGTGATGCCAAAAATATTGGTCGTGCTGGTGTTGTGCGTTTAAAGAGCCTAGTGAATCTCTTCGATAATTATTTTTCTATACCAATAGAAGATTTGCTTACAAAACCAACGATTATAGAGTTGGCTGCTATTGAGAATTCTGATCAAAAAGCTTTAATTATTGCTTTGTTGCTTTTGTCAATTCTTGCATATGTTAATGCAAACTATGTTGGTGAAGGAGGATTGAGAAACTTTATATTGTTAGAAGAAGCACATGTTCTGTTGGACTCTTCTAGTAGCGGTGGTGAGGGTGCAGCCAATCCTGCAGCTATAGCTCAGGGGCTTGTGAAAAGAATGCTTGCGGAGATACGTTCATATGGTGTGGGACTTGCCATTGCTGACCAATCACCTCGAAAGGTCGGAATTGATATTGTGGCTCTTACTGACATTAAAGTTGCTTTTCGACTCGTCGAGGCGCAAGACAAACAAATTTTGGCCGATTCTACAAGTATGTCAGATGTCCAGCTTGCTCGTTTGGCAAAGCTTAAGCCAGGAGAAGCTTTTTTGTTCTTTAACCGTTTGGATGAACCTGAGGAAATTCTTACTCCTAATTATCGTTTGGATAATAATATCTCAATATCGCTCTCCGATGATGGAATAAAAGAACTGTCTACGTATTGGAAAGATAAACAGGATAAATTACGTCCGTACCCCGAATGTCAAATTTGTCCTTATTGTATGGCTTCTTGCGATTATAACCGTCGTGTTCTTGCGAAAGAGGTGGCAAGAAGAATTTTCAATAACCATATAAAATCGGGAGCTAAGGATATCGAGAAAGTTAGGTTCGTATTTTCAAGGATTCAGAATTTGATAATAAGTGAACTTAATGATGAAGTTTTTGATAGACCACTTTTATCTTGCGTTAAAGTACACTTGTGGAGAAAGATAAAATATGAGACTAGTATTGCAATCAGTGATGCTACAATTAAAAAATCTTTAATTAAAGAATAAATAAAATACAAATAGTCATGTCGGAAGAATTTGAAGACGTTGGTAGTTTTGATGATACTTTTAACGATTCGTCAACAGATGTGGATACTGAACTTGAATCCGCAGAAATGGGAGATTCGGAGGATGATGCTGAGTTTGAAGAGGATGTTTCAGAGCAGGAGATAGAACAAGAAACAGAGGAAATAGAGGAAGCTGAATTAGCCGAGCAACAGGCTGAAGAAATGGCGAAACAGGAAGCTGAACTAGCTGAGCAACAGGCTGAGGAAATGGCAGAACAGGAATCTGAACTAGCTGAGCAACAGGCTGAGCAAGAAGCAGTACGGGCCGAACAGAAGGCAGAGCATGCAGAGGAAATTGCAGAACAAGAAGCAGAACATGCTGAGCAGGAAGCAGTACGGGCCGAACAGCGGGCAGAGCGTGCCGAGGAAATAGCAGAACAAGAAGCTGATTATGCTGAACAGGAAACAGCATGGGCCGAACTTGAGGCAGAACGTGCCGAGGAAATAGCAGAACAGCAAGCCGAGCAACAGGCTGAACTCGAAGCAGAACAGCAAGCAGAGCTTGAAGCCGAGCAACAGGCAGAGCTTGAGGCCGAGCAACAGGCAGAGCTTGAGGCCGAGCAGCAGGCTGAACTTGAAGCAGAACAGCAAGCAGAGCTTGAAGCAGAGCAACAGGCAGAGCTTGAGGCCGAGCAGCAGGCTGAACTTGAAGCAGAGCAACAGGCTGAACTTGAAGCAGAGCAACAGGCTGAACTTGAAGCAGAGCAACAGGCTGAACTTGAAGCAGAACAGCAAGCAGAACTCGAGGCCGAGCAACAGGCTGAACTCGAAGCAGAACAGCAAGCAGAGCTTGAAGCCGAGCAACAGGCAGAGCTTGAGGCCGAGCAACAGGCAGAGCTTGAGGCCGAGCAGCAGGCTGAACTTGAGGCCGAGCAGCAAGCAGAGCTTGAAGCAGAGCAACAGGCAGAGCTTGAGGCCGAGCAGCAGGCTGAACTTGAAGCAGAGCAGCAAGCAGAACTCGAGGCCGAGCAACAGGCAGAACTTGAAGCCGAGCAACAGGCTGAACTCGAGGCAGAACAGCAAGCGGAGCTTGAGGCAGAGCAACAGGCAGAATTAGAAGCCGAGCAGCAGGCTGAACTTGAAGCAGAGCGGCAAGCAGAACTCGAGGCCGAGCAACAGGCTGAACTTGAAGCAGAGCAACAGGCTGAACTCGAGGCAGAACAGCAAGCGGAGCAACAGGCAGAGCAACAGGCAGAATTAGAAGCCGAGCAGCAGGCTGAACTCGAGGCAGAACAGCAAGCAGAGCTTGAGGCAGAGCAACAGGCAGAATTAGAAGCCGAGCAGCAGGCTGAACTTGAAGCAGAGCGGCAAGCAGAACTCGAGGCCGAGCAACAGGCAGAGCTTGAGGCCGAGCAACAAGCTGAGCTTGAGGCAGAACAGCAAGCAGAACTCGAGGCAGAACAGCAAGCAGAGCAACAGGCAGAGCTTGAGGCCGAGCAACAAGCTGAGCTTGAAGAAGAACAGCAAGCAGAACTCGAGGCCGAGCAACAGGCAGAGCTTGAAGCAGAGCAACAAGCAGAACTCGAGGCAGAACAGCAAGCCGAGCAACAGGCAGAGCTTGAGGCCGAGCAACAAGCTGAGCTTGAGGCAGAACAGCAAGCAGAACTCGAGGCAGAACAGCAAGCAGAGCAACAGGCAGAGCTTGAGGCCGAGCAACAAGCTGAGCTTGAGGCAGAACAGCAAGCAGAACTCGAGGCCGAGCAACAGGCTGAGCTTGAAGCAGAACAACAGGCAGAACTCGAAGCAGAAAGTAAGATGTCTCCCTCAGAACTTTATGAAAAGGGTCAGTTAGAGATGAATGAAGCACAGCGTGAGGCAGAGGAGTGGGCCGATGAAAATGGTATGGAGCGTTGGAGTGACGGCACACTAAGAACAAAAGAAGAAGATCCTAGTCTTTCTGACTATAATGTAACGCTTGATGGTCATTCTTTGGATCTTGATAAAGATTCTTTAGAGGGAACAAAGATGATGATTGGTCATTATGAATATGATGATGCACAGTTTGCAAATGATGTTAAATGGGGGGAGGATTATAAAGCAGCAACAGATGGTCTCTACTCTGACAATATGTCTGATATAAATGAGTCTATGGCAGGTATTAAATCTGCAAATGCAGAATATAAAGAGAATCAAGCTGAAACAGAAAAGATGGCAGACTATATGCACTGGCAAAGGGATTCATATATCGAAGAATATAATCCAAATGCTTCTGAACCAGAAATAGCGTCAAAGTGGCAAAGCGAGTTTGAGGCAGAACAACAGACTGAACTCAAGGACGAAAGTCGGATGTCTCCATCGGAACTTTACGAAAAAGGTCAGTTAGAGATGAACGAAGCACAGCGTGAGGCTGAGGAATGGGCCGATAAAAATGGAATGGAACGATGGAGCGATGGAACTTTAAGGGAAAACTATATGGAAAGTATAAAAGATGCTGAAGCTGCAAATCAATTTGAAATGGAAGCTGGGCAAAGGGCCGCACTCGAGGCAGATGTACAAGCTCAAGCGGATGCTCTGAATAAAGAGTACGTAGGTTTAATGGATAGAAAACAGGCTGCATTTGACAGCGCCGTTGATGCTACTAATATAGAAGATCGCGACCGTTTTGCTAATATCCAAAGCGATATAGGAATAGAAATGGAGCAGGTAAGGAGTAAAATTATTGAGAACAAAAATAGACTCAAATAGTTATGCCCGAATGATATGAAGATGAGTTTTATGGCAACCTGCAAATATACAACTAGCGAGAAGATGCAAAGCAACTATACAATGAAATCTATGTCGAATAAAGGAATACTATAGATGGCTGGAAGGAGGAGTATCGGCAATAACAAACAGATTGTAGAAATCTGTAAGAATAAAGCCTATTATTCTTCTTCTTAAAAGGAATGGAATAACTATGTCGATGAAAAAATAAGTGCTCAAAACGATATTTCAACTCGTTTCCATCAAATACAATCAGAAATGAGGAATTTAGAAATAGAAATGGATAAAGGGAAAAAATGAATTGAAAATTTAAAATATAGAAATTATGGGACTATTTCACAGAAATGAAAATGAAGTCAATTTTGCTGGTGGAAGCAAAAATGTAATGGAGTCGATTCAGCGTACAACAGATACCAATACGTTGATATATCTTGATTCTCGTGTAGATTTTAATACTAATTCTGTTATAACAGTCGCTCCAAACGAGCAAGTGATTTTTATTAAAAATGGCGAATTTTATGGAACATTGCCCCCTGGAAGACATGAGGTTAAGACAGAAAATTATCCTTTCTTGAGTAGATTACGTAATATGTTGACAGGCGGTGTTAGTACATTCTCTTGTCAAGTATATCATGTAAATACTTCTGAACAGAATGTAAGTTGGGGTACCAGTAGCGCTATTGAAATTCAGGACTTCTTTTTAGGAGGAGGGATGATTGGAGTCCCCACCCTTATTCGTGGAGCAGGAGAGTTTCGTGTAAGATTTAACATACTTGAAGATGATGATGCAAGCAAACAAACTTTTATGAGATTGATGGGTGACAAGAGTACTTATACATCAAATGATTTGAGTATGTTGTTTAGGGCTCAAATATCTCAAGAAATAAGCGATGTCGTCGGTAAAACATTAGAAGAACGTTCAATGCATCGTTCAATCAATGCAATATCAAGTCAATTGAAGGATTTTTCTAAAGAATTGAAACCTGTATTTGATAGGTTGTTTGTAGATTATGGATTGGAACTTATTAATTTCTCTTTCTATAATTTGACAATAGATGAAACCGAAGAACGTAAGAAATATCTTGATAGACTCATTGCGGCAGCACATGCAGGCAGTTATGACAAAGCTGTTCAGCAGGAGCTGTTGAAAGATGTGGCCGTAAATCCAGGTGCCGGCGGTATAGCAAGTGCTGGAGCTGGACTTGGAATGGGAATGGCGGCAGGTAATGCATTCTCACAGATGGCCACAACTGCTTTTTCTACTTCACAGCAGCCTCAGGCCCCGCTGCAACCTATGGGTTTTGGTGGACAGAGCCGTTTTGGTGTAAATGGAGGACAACCACAACAAGCACAGCATCCTCAAAATGATCCAATGTCATCATTGAAGCAAATGAAGCAAATGCTTGAGGAAGGACTTATAACTCAGGAGATTTATGACGCAAAAGTAGCAGAGATTTTGAGTAGAATGTAATTAAAACAATATTACTATGAAAAAAGCAATATTAATAACCAGTTTGGCATTAGTTTTTTTAGCATTATTTAATGGATTATTCTTTTTTATTGGAGGTACAGAGCATTCTGAAGCAAATTGGGTTAGTTATGGGTTTATTCATGTTGCCTACGCATGTATTCTATTAACACCGCTTTTCTGTAGGTCAGGGAAGAAACTTGAGGTCTTGTCATATAGCTTATACTTGAGGGCTTTCTTTTATTTCTTTACAGAACTTGTAATAGGTGTTATCTGTATATGGATTGATCCTGAAAATTCAAAATGGCCATTAATTATTCAAGGTGTTTTATTGGCGATATTCTTGGTCCTTCAGATAATGAGTGTTTTAGCAAATGATAGTACTGCTGAAACTATTCAAAAGCAAAAAACAGAATCTATGCTAATACAAGATATGGCGCAAAGAATTAGGGTTGGTATGAGAGAGATCTCTGATTCTAGTGTGAAAAAGTTAGTAGAACGATGCTATGATGCTATAAATAATAGTTCAATACAGAGCTTTCCTGAAGCAGCGGATGTAGAACTAGAACTCCGTCAAGCAGTTGATACGCTATGTACTGCGATTGAGAAAAATAATAAAGAATATATAATAAATGCTGCTAAATCTATAGACAGTATTGTAAAAGAACGCAATGCAATTATTAGAAAATGTAGAATCAATTAATTAACAATTAAAATTAATCAATATGGCAGATTCATTAGAATTACAGCAAGTTATTTGTCCTAGTTGTAAACAAGTAATCAGTTCTTTTAGTCCATTTGCGGCTGAAGTAGAATGTCCTTATTGTCATAATAAGGCGTTTAATCCGCTTATCACTGCAAAGAAAGTCCCAGTTCCAGAACGCTTGATTGTTTTTAAGACAGACGAGAATAATTTCGAGCAAGCGATGGTTGCTAATTTGGTGGAGCGTGATTATGTTCCTACGGACATTTTTAGTTGTATTAATCCAGAGAATGTTATAAAGGCATATTTACCAATGTTCCTGTATGAAGGCAGATATCAATCCTCTTGGTCTTGTAAGGTTGCATATGAAGCAACAGAAGTACGTGCTACTTCTGATGGTAAAGGTGTAAAAAATAAGACTGTAAAGAAATTTGCTCCACATACTGGTACATCTCAGGGAAACTTTGCGTTTCTATGTTTAGCGTACGAAGGAAAAGATATCCCTGATGAACTTCGCACTTTTAGTACGCAATTCCCATATAATACAATGGCTTCTATGGAGTATGATCCTAATTTGCTAGGATTGGATTCTGAAGATAACCTTTTGACTCTTCCAATGGATGCTGATACTGACCTTATTTGGAATAAATATGGAGATAGTCTTGTAAACGAAATTGCTATTGATAATGCTAAGCAGCAATTGTCTGGAGAAGAGATTCAAGATTTCAAAGCAAGTAATAGTTATGATCTCAAACATAACGGAAGATATGTTTTGGCGCCATTCTGGTTCGTTTATTATACCTATAATAACGAAAAACATTATTTCATTATGGATGGTTTGGGAGAGAATTCAGCGATGTCTACTCCAATAAACAAAGAGGAGGTTGCGTTTGTTGAAGGTAAGGAACGAATTGCAAAAATTGTTTCTTGGTTGTGGATTTTGGCTATTATCTTGATGTTTGTAGCTGGGTTTACCGCTGGACTTTTAACATTGGGCTTATGGCTTGTTGCTAAGATTGTTGTGAGAAAGGTTATGAACAACCAGATTCAAGCCCGTTTGGATGCTTCTCGTGAAGCAAGACGTGTAGCTGCATCAAGATTATCATAATATAATTTTATATGGAAAACCAAAAACAAACGAATGGACTAGGAACTGCTGGATTTGTTTTAGCACTTATTTCCTTAATTTTTTGTTGGCTACCTTTAGTGAATGGGATTCTTTGGCTAATTGGATTGACGTTTTCGTTAATAGGTGTCTTTAGACAACCTAAAGGACTTGCAATTACAGGATTGGTCTTATCTGTTATTGTCTTATTTATTATGATTTTTTTATTAACAGTGGTTTTGCAAACTATGTAAAGCTCGATTTGTAATGATTTGATTAATAATGTAATTATGAGGGTGCCCAAAAAGAAATGGGCACCCTCTTTCTGTAAAAAATGAAATATCACTGAATGATTGTGCTTAAGTTGTAATTTTTAGAATTTGTGAATCATCATTTTAGAACATTGATTGATTTTGATAATTGTTAGTTCTGTGCTATTTAACAAAAAATAATCCAATTTTTGATGCATTGCCGTGAAAGGTTGCTATATTCGCAGTGTAACAAATAAATATTTAAAGTATATGAGATATTTTAGAACTATCATGTGCAGTCTCTCTTTGTTGGCTGCCGTGTCGTGTGGTAACGGTGATAAGCAGTCTGCATGTGAAGCTGACTGTGACAAGGAGGCTGTTGAATGTGCCGAGCAGGCGGGTGAGAATGCTGTCATTGAGAATATAATGTCGCGTCGTAGCATACGCAAGTATAAGAACGAACCTGTTGCACGTGAGGTGATGGAGGAGATTGCTCTATGTGGCATCAATGCTCCCAACGGACAGAACAAGCAGTCGTGGGAGGTGCGTATTGTCGACAATCCGGAGTTCCAAAATGAGATAAAGGCTGTGATGGCTGCTGCCGGCGGTGAACGTGCTGCCGGATGTTTCTACAATGCTCCTGTGTGGGTGTTCATAGCACGCGACAATGGCTATGATTTCTCTACTATCGATTGTGGCCTGCTTGCCGAGAATATGATGCTGTCGGCTCATTCTCTTGGTGTAGGTTCTGTATGTCTCGGTAGCCCGGTGCGTTTCATTCTTACAAGCCCCGATAAAGACAAAGTGCTTTCAAAGCTCGGTTTCAGCGAGGGGTATGAGCTCTGTCTGTGCATCGGTTTCGGCTATCCTGACGAGGCACCGAAGGCGAAGCCTCGTGATATCAATAAGGTGAAATTTGTAGACTGAAAATTTGCGCAAATGCATTGATGCAGGAGATTTCTCCCTGCGGTCGAAATGACAAAAGACACGAAGTTGCAGAGATGATTTCGTGTTGTATGAATGAACAATACCGGCTTGTAAAATCAGCAAATAAATAATATATGAAAGTCCTGCTTATTAACGGTAGCCCGCGCAAGGCGGGAAATACATTCCGTGCATTGACGGAGGTTGCGAATACGCTTGAGTCGTTGGGCGTTGAGAGTGAGATTGTACATATTGGGCCTGTTGCGGTGCAGGGGTGTATTGCCTGTTTCCGTTGCAAGGGCTTGGGAAGGTGTATCTTCAATGATACTCCTTACGTTACAGTCCGTGAGAAGATTGAGAGTGCCGATGGCTTGATTGTAGGCTCGCCGGTGTACTATGCAGGCCCCAACGGCTCGCTCTGTGCGTTGCTCGACAGGCTTTTCTTCTCGAGCAAGCAACATCTGCAGTATAAGCCGGCCGCGGCTGTTGCTGTGTGCCGCAGGGGTGGTGCGAGTGCAACCTTTGACCGCCTGAACAAATATTTTACCATAAGCAATATGCCTGTTGTGCCGTCACAGTACTGGAATAGCGTGCATGGCCTTATGCCTGGCGACGTGGAGCAGGATGCCGAGGGCTTGCAGACTATGCGTACTCTTGCCCGTAACATGGCATGGATGCTCAAGGCTCTCAATGCCCCAGGCGTCGAGCGCCCCGAACGCGAAGAGCCGATCTCTACAAGTTTTGTGAGATAGTAATTGATAGGTGGTTCCTATTGATATAATGTGGCTTTACCGTTGCGGATGTATATACCGCCTTTGAGCATCTGCTTCACTTGGCGTCCCTGAAGGTCGTATATGGGTGAATGTGTGTTCTCGTCATCGTCTGCGATGGGAGTAATGTCACTGCTGTTGCCGAAGTCCTTCTCAACTATGTTTGTGAAGTTGCACCAGTAGGGTGATGCCTCGTAAATCTCTTTTGTACCTGTCGGCACGTAAAGGATGGCGGTGTCATATATGCCGTCGAATGTGTGTTCCTCAATTGATGCCGGTCTTTTGCTGTGGGAGTATATGTTGCCAATCTCCTTGCACTCGAAGAATGCTCCGTCGCCAATGGATTTCATCCCAGCGGGTATTGTGACGCTTTGGAGCCTGTTGCATTGGTAGAAGGCGTATTTGCCGATGGTTGCCGTATTCTGCGGAATGATTATGCCTGTAAGCCCTGTGCATTTGAAGAATGCAAATTCTTCGATGTCTCTGATGCTTTCGGGCATTATTATGTTGGTCGGTTCAGCGCAGTTGTAGAATGCCCATTTGCCAATTGATGTTACGCCGTCGGGTATTACAGTGTTCTTGCAGCCGTGGACAAGCCTGTTGTCTGCGGCTGCGATTATTGCACAGCCTTTGCCGTGGTATGAACTGTTGCCTCCCTCTACAGTTATTGATGTGAAGCCTGAGCAACCGTCGAATGCAGATTCTCCTATGGCAGTTACGCTGTATGGTATCTTTATACTGGAGAGGCTGCTGCAGCCCTCAAAAGCCAGCGCGCCTATTCTTGTCAGTCCGTCGGGGAAAAATATTTCCGGCAGCAGGCTGCATCCCATGAATGCGCAGTCGCTGATACGGTCAAGTCCTTTTCCTAATGTGGCGCTTCCCAACTTTGTACAGAACTCGAAAGCTGAATTGCCTATCGAGGTGATGTTGTCGGGTATGGTTATGCTTGTGAGTGAACCGCAAAGCCTGAATGCACCGTCGGGAATAGAGGTTATGCCGGTGCCTATCTCAATCTGTTTTATTCCGGAACTCTCGAAAGCGCTTTTGCCAAGGGCTGTTACGCTGTCGGGGATTCTTATGCCTTCGAGGCTGCTGCATCCATGGAATGCGTAATTGCCGATGCTTGTTATGTTCTCCGGTAGCTTTATCTCCTTGAGTCCGCTGCAACCATAGAATGTGTAGTCTTCAATAGTCGGGATTGTCGTCGGTATTGTTATACCGGTGAGTCCAGTACATCCCCAAAAAGTTTCGGGTCTTATTCTTGTCACCGTGTATATGCCCCCATTGTGTTCGATGTAGCCAGGGATTATGATGTCTCCTGTGTAGGTATCGCTTATTCCGCCAAATGTGACCTCGACTCTCTTTTTGCTTTCTGAAAGGATGTTGTAATATATATTGTCAACCTTGAAGTCATAGGCAATGCTGCTGAGGACGCTGCAAGAGAGCAGAAGGGTCATCAGTAGTCTTGATAAGGTCCTATTCTTGAGGGTTGCAATCATAAGGCAGGCAATGGCTTGCTTTTATCTTTTTCAAATGTAAAAATAGGTCAAATTTATATAACCGCAATATGTATATGGAAAAAAAGAAAGTGAATAAAACGCACTTCCGCATTTTATTCACTTTCGATAATGGTTTGTCAGTTCGCTGTTTTAGTTGATCTCCAACTCGTCAACAAAGATGAAAGCGGGGTATCCCTTACCACCATGCCAGTCGGGCATGTCGCGGTCAGAGAGTGCCTTTACCTTTACGTAGCGTGTCTTTACAGGCTCGAACTCAACCTTGTGCTCATATATCTTGTTCTCGTCCTCGGCTGTGAGGTCGGGGTATGTCTGGTCGAACACGTCGGTGAAGTTCTCACCGTCGTTTGAAACAGAAACAGTGATGCCCAATACGTCGAACACCCAGTCGCCTTTGTCAACGCTTGTATTGAACTTGACGCTGCTGATCTCCTCCTCGTTCTTGAGGTCGATGACAGCCTCGAGGTCGGTAGTGCAGAAACCTAACCAACGGCCTGTACGGTAATTGGGGTTGCCCTTGAGGCCGTCGACGAGTGTGATGTCACCCTTGAATGTGTAGTTTCTGTGGATGGGCTGCAGAAGCTTGATAGGCTTTGCTGTAGCCTTGCTGAAAGTGATCTCCTCGCTGAAAAGACGTGTCTCGCCGCGCTCGCCGATACCCTTTGCCTTTAGAGTGCAGCTCTGCTTGATCTCAATGGGAGCCTCGTACTTTGCCGAAGCTGTTGTAGGTTCGCTGCCGTCGAGTGTGTAGTATACAGGTGTGTTGTCAAGGGTCTTGAGGCTTACAACGATTGCACCTTTCTCAACGTCGGTGCTGAACTCCTCCTCTATGTCGAGGATGTGCTTTGCATAGTTGTACTGTTTCTTGTCATAGAGCTTGATGAGCGGCAACAGACGCTGTTTGAAGTCGTTGAAATCCTTGTTCTCGGGCTTGCACCACTGTACCTCGCAGAGGGCTGCCATACGTGGCAACTCCATATACTCTACGTGGCTGTATGTGGGAACATACTCAGTCCAGAGGTTTGCCTGAACACCGATGATGTGCTTCTGCACATCAACTGAAAGTGTGTCGTTGATAGGCTCGAAAGAGTATACCTTCTCTACAGGTACGTAACCGCCGATAGCCAAAGGCTCGTCGTCGGTGTACTTTGTCTGGTAATAGTCGAAATACATGAATGTTGTTGGTGACATGATACAGTCGTGACCTTGCTTCGCAGCCTCAATGCCACCCTCGACACCGCGCCAAGAGTGAACGGTTGCATTAGGCGCAAGGCCTCCCTCAAGAATCTCGTCCCAACCGATGATCTGGCGTCCCTTGCTGTTGAGGAACTTCTCGGCATGGTTGATTACGAAACTCTGCAAGTACATCTCGGCGGTGTGCTTGTCATCACCCTTGATACCGAGAGCCTTGATGCGGGCCTGGCATTTGGGGCACTTCTCCCACTGTGTCTTTGGACATTCGTCGCCACCGATGTGGATGTACTCCGATGGGAACACTTCGATAACCTCGCTCAATACATCCTCGATGAATGAGAGGGTTGCATCGTTACCGGCACAGAGCACGTTGTCCGATACACCCCACATCTTCCATACCTCGTATGGGCCTCCAGTACAGCCGTACTGTGGATAAGCTGCAAGGGCTGCCTGCATGTGGCCGGGGAGGTCAATCTCGGGGATTACAGTGATGTGACGCTCTGCTGCATAGGCAACAATCTCGCGGCACTCTTCCTGTGTATAGAAGAAAGGACCGTAGTGCTTGCCGTCGTACTCCGGACTGTTCTTTCCTATTACAGTTTCGTCGCGCTGCGCAGCGATAGTTGTGAGCTCAGGGTATTTCTTGATCTCGATGCGCCAGCCCTGGTCATCGGTGAGGTGCCAGTGGAAGCGGTTGAGGTTGTGTAGCGCAAGCATATCTACAAAGCGCTTGATAGAGTCTGTTGTGAAGAAGTGACGTGACACGTCAAGGTGTGCACCACGGTAAGAGAAACGTGGATAGTCGTTGATTGTCACAGCAGGCAACCCAATCTTTCCACCCTCGGTGATGGGGAGTGCCTTGCGCAGTGTCTGCATACCATAGAATACTCCGGCAGGTGATGCACCGGTGATGTTCACGCCTTTGGCGTCGACTGTGAGGCTGTAGCCTTCGGCATTCTCTCCTGCCTCGCCTACTGCGAGTGTGATGGCTCCCTCTGCAGCCACGTCTGTCACTGTAAGCTCAAAGTTGGTCTTCTCCTTGATGTACTCTGCAAGCAACTCGGCATTGCGCTTCATCTCGGCATCACCGCTGTAGACGATGCAAGTGCTGTTGTCAAGAACAAAGCCGTCACCGGCCTCTTCAATAATCTCCTGTGGGAGCGGAACAACCTGATACTTTGCTGTCGGCAACTCGGGGTTTGTGCAAGAGAGTAGGGCCGAACAGATGAACAGTGCTCCTAAAAAAATCTTTTTCATACTGTTTGTTTATGGTTAGTAATTATTTGATATGATTCCTTCGTATAGTCTATAAAATACCAAACTACACAAAAATAGGATAAATTAATTTAAATAAAAAACATTTTTGTACCTTTGTTGTGACAGAGATGTACAGATAACTAAGAGAATTTAAAATCTATTGACTATGAAACGTGACAGACATATTTTTCAGCTTATCGAGACGGAGTACCGTCGTCAGTTAAAGGGTATCGAACTCATTGCGTCGGAGAACTTTGTGAGTAACGAGGTGATGCAGGCTATGGGCTCTGTGTTGACAAACAAATATGCCGAGGGTTACCCCGGCAAGCGCTATTATGGCGGTTGTGAGGTGGTTGACATCGTGGAGGATATTGCGCGCGAGCGTCTGAAAGAGCTTTATGATGCCGAGTGGGTCAATGTGCAGCCTCATTCGGGAGCACAGGCCAATGCGGCAGTGTTCCTGGCAGTGCTCAATCCCGGTGACAAGTTTATGGGTCTTAACCTTGCGCACGGAGGTCACCTCTCGCACGGTTCGGCAGTGAACACGTCGGGCCTCATTTACACTCCTTGCGAGTATAATGTGAACGCCGAGACAGGCCGTGTCGATTATGACCAGATGGAGGAGGTTGCACTGCGCGAGAAACCCAAGATGATTATAGGTGGCGGCTCGGCCTATTCGCGCGAGTGGGACTACAAGCGTATGCGTGAGATTGCCGACAAGGTCGGTGCAATACTCATGGTGGATATGGCACACCCCGCTGGTCTCATTGCGGCAGGGTTGCTTGATAATCCTGTGAAGTATGCCCACATTGTGACTTCTACCACACACAAGACCCTGCGTGGTCCCCGTGGCGGTGTCATCATTCTGGGCAAGGATTTCCCCAACCCGTGGGGCAAGACAACTCCGAAGGGCGAGGTGAAGATGATGTCGCAGCTGCTCGACTCGGCTGTGTTCCCCGGTATCCAGGGCGGCCCGCTCGAGCACGTCATTGCTGCAAAGGCTGTTGCATTCGGCGAGGCTCTGCAACCTGAGTTCAAGGAGTATCAGGCGCAGGTGAAGCTTAATGCGGCTACTCTTGCCCAGGAGCTCATGGACCGTGGATTCGGCATTGTTTCCGGCGGAACAGACAACCACTCTATGCTTGTCGATCTGAGAAGCAAATATCCCGACCTCACCGGTAAGGTGGCCGAGAAGGCGCTTGTGGCAGCCGATATTACTGCAAACAAGAATATGGTGCCGTTTGATACACGCAGTGCATTCCAGACATCAGGTATCCGCTTGGGTACCCCGGCAATCACCACACGTGGCGTAAAGGAGGATATGATGCCTTTCATTGCCGAAATGATTGAGACAGTGCTGAATTCTCCCGAGGACGAGAAGGTGATTGCAGCAGTGCGCGCAAAGGTGAATGAGACAATGGCGGAGTTCCCGTTGTTTGCATATTGATTAATCCTGAATAATACAAAATAAATGCGGCAGAGCAACCTCTGCCGCATTTATTGTATACCGTTTGTTTGTCCTTAGAATATCATTCCCACCGAGAAACTCAAGATATTGTCCTTACGTTTAGTCTTAAACTCCTTGTTTACTTTCGGGGCGCGGATGAATTCCGATGCATCGGTAAGTCCCAGATCGTATACAAAGTCAAAGAATACGTTGTAAATCTTTACGCCAAGGCCGAACTCCCAATAGTAAGTCTTCTTTTCAAGGACCTCTTCAAGATCGTCATACGCGAAATGCTTGAAAAGCTGTTCGTCATGTGCGGTGAAGACGAATTTTGTCTTCGGACCGGTAAAGAAACTCATACCGTATTTCTCCTGCTTTATGAACTCGTATCCGAAGAGTAGCGGTACCTGCACGCAATAGGTCTTGAGGGTGTATTCCGGGATGTTGGGTTCTATGTCGGAAACACTGCTCTGACGTGTGTCGGTGAAGTCAAAACTATGGCGTGTGATTCCAAAAGCCGCCTCGGTCTGTATGTAGTACCTTCCACGTGAGAGGCGTAGGAATGGGGCGAGCGTGTATCCGATCTTGTTGCTCTGGATGGTGTTCTCGTTAAAGGTGTAACCCTCTATCTCGAAGGTGGGGTCATTGTAGGTGATAGCCTGGAAACCGACCTTCACTCCTGCGTTGAGTCTTATCCGCCTCTTGCTCTCCTGGGCATTGGTGCACAAGGGGAGCAGAAGAAATAGGTATATAATGAGATTACGCATCCTGTTATGGCTTCTTATTTGTTCTTCTTTACACTCCAACCGAACTTGCCGATGAATTCTCCCAGATGGAAATACTTTCCGTGGGTGTATACCAACGGGTCGGCGGCAGCAAGATTCCATTCTCCGGTCTCGGGATTGAGATAACGGTCGTCGGCCTGTACGTTGACAACCTCGGCAAGGAACATGTCATGTGAGCCCAATGGGATGACCTGCTTGACGCGGCATTCGATGCTTAAAGGTGATTCCATGATGATGGGGGCTTTCACAACCTTTGAAGGGCCGTATGTGAGCCCGGTCTCCTTGGCCTTGTCATAGTCCGCTCCCGAGCGTACACCGCACCAGTCGGTTGCACGTGCCATGCTTGCTGTAGTCAGGTTTATAACAAATTCCCCGCTCTCTTTGATTATGGGGTAGGAGTGTCTTTCGGGGCGCACCGATATATAGCACATCGCAGGGTTGGTACATGTTGTACCCACCCACGACACGGTGAGCATGTTGTAATTCTCGGGCGAGCTGCCACAGGTTATAAGTACGGCAGGCAGCGGGTATATCATCGTGCCCGGCTTCCAGTCAATCTTCATGTTAAAGCAACTCTACGTTGTTGATGTTGACCTCCTTCTCGCAATAACGGCATTTGAGAGTGCCCTCCTCGCGGTTCGACACGTAGAAGTGTGTTGCCATTGGCTCGTTGTTCGTTACACAGTTGAGGTTGTTGCACTTGATTATGTCATGCAACTCATCGGGGAGTTTCAACTCACGTTTCTCTACCACCTTGTAGTCACGTATGGTGTTGATGACAACATTGGGGGCTACTACAGAAATCTTGCTCAGATCGTCCTCTGTGAAGAAACAGTCGGCAATCTTGATGAGTCCTTTTTTGCCTATCTTCTTGCTGTCGAGGTTGTAGCCTATCGTTACATTGCTTTTCATAGCCGGAATGTCAAGCAGTGTCACTACTGCAAAGAGTTTGTCGGCGGGTATATGGTCAATTACGGTGCCGTTGCAGAGCGCTGATACCTGCATGGCGTGTTTGTTGTTCTCGTTCATGGTTTCTTTTATCCTTTAGATTTTAATGTCAAGTACATCGCAGATAAGTGCCTCGCGCACATAAAGCCCGTTCTGAGCCTGCTGGAAATAGTATGCCTTGGGGTTCTCGTCGACATCGTGCGCAATCTCGTTGACGCGTGGCAGCGGATGCAGGATGCGCAGGTTCTCCTTTGTGTTGGCAAGCATTGAGTTTGTCAGACGGTAGCAGTTCTTCACCTTCTCATATTCCATGAGGTCGCTGAAGCGCTCACGCTGTACGCGGGTCATGTAGATGATGTCGGCCGATGCAATCACGTCCTCGTTGAACTCTGTTGTCTCGGTGAACGGGATGTTGTTCTCGCGGCAGAAGATGCGGTACTCCTCGGGCATGTGCAACTCCTCGGGTGCGATGAAGTGGAATGTCGGCTTGAAGTGGCGCATGGCGTGCAACAGCGAGTGTACCGTGCGTCCGTACTTGAGGTCGCCTACGAGGTGTATGTTGAGACCTTCGAGAGTGCCCTGGGTCTTCAGGATAGAGTAGAGGTCAAGCATTGTCTGGGACGGGTGTTGGTTGGCTCCGTCACCGGCGTTGATGACAGGGACGGGTGATACCTCGCTTGCATAGCGTGCTGCGCCTTCGAGGCGGTGGCGCATCACAATGACGTCGGCGTAGCTTGATACCATCATTATGGTGTCCTTGAGGGTCTCGCCTTTGCTTGACGAACTTGTTGCAGCGTCGCTGAAGCCGATTACGCGTGCGCCAAGACGGTTGGCAGCAGTCTCAAAACTGAGGCGTGTACGGGTCGACGGCTCAAAGAAGAGAGAGCCGACAACACGGCCGTCAAGGATTTTGCTGTTTGGGTTCTGCTCGAATTTCTCGGCTGTCTCCAGCAATGAGAGTATCTTGTCACGGCTGAGATCATTGATGGATACTAAACTTCTACTTTTCATAGTCCAATATGTTTTCCTTGTTTTGAATGGCGCAACACAGCGCAGACCTGTTTTTGCCTGCATCGCATATGTCGTTGGCCTGTTTTCGCAAAGGTAATTGAAAGTTGCCGTTCTGACAATATCCGAAGCTTATTTATTTTAAAAAAATAAAGCACGCGTAAAGGTTGCCTTTAATTGAAATATTTGTATTAATTTTGCAGGAAATTAGGCGTGTTGCGTGGGTGGCGCCCGTTTGCGGCGTTGGCAGAGTTTACTGCGCGACTTCCGGCCTTGACAAACACTTTAAAACGACACTTATGCTGAAAAAGATAATTATTGGGCTTTGGGTGGCCTTTCTGACCGGTTTGTTGGCTATATTCCTTTTCTTCTTTGCAGTAGCAAAAGGATGGATTGGTTATGTGCCCGACATGAAGGAACTTGCCGACCCGGAATATAAATTCGCATCACAGGTGCTTTCGGCCGATGGCGTTGAATTGGGTACATGGTCATTGAGTCAGGAGAACCGTGTTTATGTTGAGTATGATTCTATCTCGCCCAATCTTATCCGTGCGCTTATAGCAACCGAGGATGTGCGCTTTGCACAACATTCGGGTATAGATGCCAAGTCGCTTGTACGTGCGGTGGTGAAGACAGTTCTGTTGAGACAGTCGGGTTCCGGTGGTGGCAGTACCATTACCCAACAGCTTGCCAAGCTGTTGTATACCGAGGTAGCCGGCAGCAAGATGGGCCGTGTTACACAGAAACCTATCGAGTGGGTGATTGCTGTGCAGCTCGAGCGCCAATATACAAAGGAGGAGATCATAAGCCTCTATCTCAATAAATATGACTTCGGAAACAATGCGGTGGGCATCAAGAGTGCGGCGAATGTCTATTTCGGTAAGTTGCCGAGCCAACTTGCCATAGAAGAGGCTGCAACCCTTGTGGGAATGTGCAAGAACTCGTCGCTTTACAACCCCCGCCGTCGTCCCGAGAAGACAAGAGATCGCCGTAACGTGGTACTTATGCAGATGGAGAAGGCCGGTTACATAACAGCCGAAGAAAAAGACTCCTTGTCGGCTTTGCCGTTGGTGCTCGACTATCACTCGGCTGACCACAAATCGGGTCTGGCTACCTATTTCCGCGAATATCTTCGTCTTTATCTGACAGCAAAAGAGCCAGACAAATCCGATTATCGTGGTTGGCAGATGCAGAAGTATTATGAGGACTCACTCAATTGGGAGCAGGATCCTCTCTTCGGATGGTGTAACAAGAACAAGAAGCCTGACGGCGACTATTACAACCTTTACACTGATGGTCTGAAAATATATACAACCATTGACTCAAGGATGCAGAGGTATCTTGAGGAGGCTGTGGAGCAGCAGATGGTAGGTGACCTTCAGCCCAAGTTCTTCAAGGCCAAGAAGGGTAAGAAGACAGCGCCTTTCACCGAGAAACTGAAAGTGTCGGAGGTGGAGGCTATCATGAACCGTGCTATGAAGCAGAGCGACCGTTACCGAACAATGAAGAAGAGCGGTTTCAGCGAAGAGGAGATTGTGGAGGCTTTCAATACTCCTGTGGAGATGGATATCTTTACATATGACGGGCGCAAGGATACCGTGATGACTCCAATGGACTCGCTCAAGTACTATAAGTTCTTCCTGCGTACAGGTGTCGTTTCGATGGATCCATTGACCGGTGAGGTCAAGGCTTATGTGGGTGGAACAAACTACAACCAGTTCAAGTATGATATGGCCGGAGTAGGCCGTCGTCAGGTGGGTTCTACAATCAAGCCTTTCCTCTATTCATTGGCAATGGAGCATGGTTTCTCTCCATGTGACGAGACACAGAATGTCAAGCAGACAATCATTACGGAGAGTGGCCAGGTGTGGAGCCCCCGAAATGCATCCAAACAGAGAATCGGTGAAACTGTGACGCTCCGTTGGGGATTGCAGACATCGAACAACTGGATATCGGCTTACCTTATGAGCAAGCTCAGTCCATATTCATTGAAGAAACTAATCCACCAGTTTGGTCTCTTGAACAAGGATATACAGCCTGTTCCATCGCTCTGTCTCGGTCCCTGCGAGGCATCGGTGATGGAGATGGTGAGTGCATATACGGCATTTGTGGGAAAGGGTATACGCACTTCGCCTCTTATGGTGACAAGAATAGAGGACAGTGCAGGCAATGTGCTTGCTACATTCGTTGCACGTAAGAATGAGGTCATAAGCGAGGAGAGCTCGTATAAAATGATTGAGATGCTGCGCGCGGTCATCAACGAGGGTACCGGAACCCGCGTGAGACGTAACCATAAGATTCATGCCGATATGGGTGGTAAGACCGGTACGACAAACGACAATGCCGATGGCTGGTTCATGGGCTTTACTCCCTCACTTGTTACAGGATGTTGGGTAGGTGGCGAGGAGCGTGACATCCACTTTGACCGTATGGCCGATGGACAGGGTGCATCAATGGCTCTGCCTATCTGGGGCATTTATATGAATAAGGTGTATGCCGACAAGAACCTCCCTTATTCGCAGGAGGAGAAGTTCGATATCCCGGAGGATTTCGATCCTTGCAAGAGTCTGCTGTTGCAGAAAGAAGAGGAAGAGGCGCTTGAACCGATAGGTTTGCCAAGCGTTGAGGCTGCTGAAGAAGGCGAAGCAAGTGAGGAAGAAGAGGAGGATGGCTTTGCCGATTTCTTCAATTAAGACCAATAAAACACAACAGAATATGAAATTTGTAGGAATTATCCCCGCGCGTTATGCGTCGACACGTTTTCCCGGCAAGCCTTTGGCTATGCTTGGCGGCAAACCTGTAATCCAGCGCGTGTATGAGCAGGTGAAAGACTGCTTTGACGATTTGTATGTCGCAACCGACGATGAACGTATCTTTGACGCTGTGAAGGCGTTCGGCGGCAACGTGGTTATGACATCCGAGGATTGCAAGAACGGTACAGAGCGTTGTCTCGATGCATACAAGCGTCTTGGCTTGGACTGTGATGTCATTGTGAATATACAGGGTGATGAACCGTTCATCCAGCCAAAGCAGGTGAATGCGCTTATCGGTTGTTTTGATGCCGAAGGTGTTGACGTTGCAACTCTGGTGAAGCCTTTTGAGGTTGCCGACGGCATTGAGCGTCTTGAGTGTCCTAACTCGCCTAAAGTTGTTTTGGACGAGAAAGGCTTTGCGCTTTATTTCAGCCGCTCTGTAGTGCCTTATCTGCGTGGCGTGGAGCGTGAGAAGTGGCTCGAGAACCATACATTCTACAAGCATCTCGGGATATATGCCTACCGTGCGGATATTCTTGAGGAGCTGACAGTACTCCCACAGTCTCCAATGGAGAAGGCTGAGTCGCTTGAGCAGTTGAGATGGCTTGAGAACGGTTATAGAATCAAAGTGGGTGTTACCGATATTGAGACAATCGGTATCGATACTCCCGAGGACCTTGAGCGTGCGAAAGTGTTCGCATCTTCTATCGGCTTTTCTTGGAACGATTAAAGAGCACCCTGTGAACAAAGCCCCAGAGATTAGACCGGTAAGTGTTTCCGATTTGACATTGCCCCACAAGAGGGTGATGCCGAACGGTGTGCCTTTGTACGGACTGACGGGGATGCGCAAGGGAGTTGTCCGCCTGGATATCCTGTTCAAAGGTGGTTATGGCGTGCAGGACAAGCCTCTTCAGGCGATGTTCGTGAACCGTATGCTCCGTGAAGGGGCTGGCGGTCTTTCGGCCGATGATATTTCAAGGAAACTCGATTACTATGGGGCGTGGGTGGATATGTATTCCTCGCAAGGGTGCAACCACTTGACTCTGTATACGATGTCGAAGCATTTCCTGCCGCTTGTGGAGTTGCTTGAGACATTGATAAAAAGGCCCGATTTTCCCGTTGATAATCTTGATACGGTAAAAAGGACGAACAAATCCTATTTTATGGTCAACAGCCATAAGGTGGATGTGGTGTCGCAGCGCTATTTCGAGAATTCGCTGTGGGGTGAGGGACATCCTCTGGCACACATTGTATGTCCCGAGGATTATGATGCAATCACACGTGAGGACCTGCTTGACTATTATGCCAAGGTGTACAACAGCCGTAACTGCTCTGTTTTTGTTGCAGGAGAGTTCGATGATGTGATGCTGGGTGCTTTGCAGGATAAATTCGGTAAGGAGGAGTGGGGCACCGGTTCCTTGTTGCCTGATGTGGTTGTGGCTCCGCCTTGCTCGCTTTATGGCAGACGTAAAGTGACTGTCGAAGGAGCGATGCAGAGTTGTGTGAAGATTGGTTTCATGTCAATGGATTCGTCTCATCCCGACTATTGTGTGTTCCGTTTCCTTACTGTGCTTTTGGGCGGTTACTTCGGCAGCCGCCTTATGAGCAATGTTCGCGAAGAGAACGGATATACATATCATATTGAGGCTGAAATGGATGCCTATGGACATCGTAACGCATTCATGGTAACCTCGGAGACTGACAATGTCAATGTGGAACCTCTTGTCAAAGAGGTCTACAAAGAGCTTCGCAGGCTTGTTGATGAACAGATCCCCGAGGCGGAGGTTGAGCTTGTACGCAATTATATACTTGGCGAGTTGTGCCGCGAATATGAGGAGCGGTTCGCAAAATCGGAGGTCTTTATAAACGCTTGGTTGTCAGGGGAATCATTCGAGTCCGTTAACAAATATCTTGAAACGGTGAGAACGGTCACAGTTGCTGACCTGCAGCGTGTTGCCAAGGATGTGCTCGACCGCGATGAAATGATAGAGATTGTGGTGGGGGAGTGACCGGCCTGTGGTTTCTTTTAATTGAGGATTGTGTCCTGTTTTTAAAATTTTTCTAAAATAAATACAACATAATTGTTGTTTCTCAACTTTGTTATTATCTTTGTATTTGATGCGGAAGGTATGTGTGGGTCCCTTTTTGCTTGCAGATGAAACCTTTTTCCGCAGGATTAAGATATGACAAAAAAAACAATTTCAATTTTTATATTATCCCTTGCGCTTGGCGGTTCAGTCCAGGCCCAATCATTCGTTGATGCTGTTAAAGACGGTCTTTCGCCACTTACCAATCTTGTGAACAGCGACAAGCAGGAACTGCCTGCCGATTCAGTTGCGAAAAAGAATACTCCAAAGAAGAATGTCCAGGCCTTGACCCTCAAGGACGGTACCGTGTATGTGGGTGAAATGAAGGGCAAGCGTCCTCATGGCCAGGGTAAGGCAATATACAAGAACGGTGACATATACGAGGGTGGCTTTGTAAAAGGCTTGCGTAACGGCCAGGGTGAGTACCGTTTCAAGGACGGTGAGCGATATGTAGGCGACTTCAAGGACGGTCACCAGCATGGCGAGGGTGTATATACATTCTCCGACGGTCGCAAGTACACTGGAAAGTGGGAGAGTGACTTCCAGCACGGCTACGGACGTATGGATTATCCCAATGGTGATTTTTATGTAGGCTTCTGGGTCGAGGATGAACGCTCAGGCTCGGGAAGCTATTTTTTTGCTGAAGGAGCATCGTATGTCGGAGAGTGGAAGAATGACAAACGGAATGGTATGGGTACTTTCGTGTGGCCCGACAATAGCAGATATATTGGTGCCTGGGTCGACGGAAAGCGTTCCGGACATGGAGTGTACACTGCTGCCGACAGCACGGAATATGACGGCGCATGGCTGAACAATCTTTACGACGGCAACGGAACATTGAGTTATGCCAATGGTGACAAATACGTGGGTATGTTCAAGGCCGGTGAATTCAACGGACACGGTAAATATACATATGCCGACGGATCTTTTTATGCAGGTGACTTCAAGGATGGTGTCCGTGAGGGATACGGCAAGATGCTCTTTCCAGGCGGTGCTGTGTACGAGGGTGGCTGGAAAGGTGACCTGCGTAGCGGCAAGGGAAAATATATCTGGGGCAACGGTGACGTCTATGAAGGCGATTGGGAGGATGACACCATGAACGGTACCGGAATAATGCGCAAGAGCAATGGTATCAAATACAAAGGCGGTTTCCTTGACGGTCTTGAGCATGGTGTAGGTGTTGCCGAGGACAAGAGCGGTACGCGTTATGAGGGAACATTCGAGAACGGAATGAGACATGGTAAGTTCATTGTCAAGGACAAGGACGGGAAAGTTGTCCGTGAGTGTGTCTACAATTCTGGAAATGCAGAACAATAACAAATAAAACAATACGGCTATGATTTTGGATTCATTGAAGAATTTGGATTGTTACAAAGAACTAAATCCTAACTTCGCAAAAGCGATAGAGTTTTTGAAGAGCAGTGACCTTGCCAATCTGCCATTGGGCCGCAACGAGATATGCGGTGACCTGGTGTATGCAAACGTGATGGAGGTCAAGCCCAAGACCAAGGAAGAGGCTTGCATTGAGATTCACCGTCGTTATATCGATATCCAGGTGCCTATCTCCGGTAATGAGGTTATGGGTTATACTCCTCTTTGTGAGCTTCCCGAGCCCGATTATGTCGAGAGTGATGATTATGCCCTTTATCCTGCGACAATTGCAGCAAGGGACTATTTCAATGTGAAGAACGACCAGTTTGTTATTTTCTTCCCACAGGACGGCCATGCACCGGCAATAACTCCTGTAGCTGTGAAGAAAGTGGTTGTGAAAGTCGCAATCTGACTTGCCGAACAAAAGAAAACATATAATTAACTATAACGCCTCAAAATTTTACAATTATGCTGAAACTTGTAGAACGCGATGCTTATCTGGCTCCCTACAACCTTAGTATTGAAGGACGCCATCGCTATTTTCTCCAGAGAGAGAAAGAGTTTACAAAGAACGGCCGACAGACTCTGTCGAGCTTCGCTTCGGGTTATCTTTATTTTGGTCTGCACAGGACATCTACCGGCTGGGTCTTCCGTGAGTGGGCTCCCAATGCAACGAAGATTGTCCTCATAGGTGACTTCTCAAATTGGGAAGAGCGTCCCGAGTATGAGCTGAAGCAGCTTGCAGGTGGTGTATGGGAGCGTAGATTGCCCAAAAAGGCACTTGCTCACGGCCAGCACTATAAGATGAAAGTCTATTGGAAGGGCGGTTGTGGCGAGCGTATCCCGGCTTGGGTGCGCAGAGTGGTGCAGGACGAGGCTACAAAGATATTCAGTGCCCAGGTATGGGCTCCCGAGGAGGAGTACCAGTTCAAGCACAAGAAGTTCACTCCAAAGCGTACTCCGTTGCTCATCTATGAGTGCCACATAGGTATGGCACAGGAAGAGGAAAAGGTGGGTACTTACCGCGAGTTCCGCGAGAAGGTACTCCCACGTATCGCCGCCGACGGTTACAACTGCATACAGATAATGGCTATCCAGGAGCACCCGTATTACGGTAGCTTCGGTTACCATGTTTCAAGTTTCTTTGCCGCGTCTTCACGCTTCGGTACTCCCGAGGAGCTGAAGGAACTTATCGATGCGGCTCACGGAATGGGTATTGCTGTGATTATGGACCTTGTACACTCTCATGCAGTAAAGAATGAGAACGAGGGCCTCGGTCTGCTCGACGGTGACCCTGCACAGTATTTCTATGGTGACGACAAGCGCATACACAGCGCATGGGATTCACTCTGCTTCGACTACGGCAAGAACGAGGTTGTACACTTCCTGCTCTCCAACTGCAAGTATTGGCTTGAGGAGTTCAAGTTCGACGGTTTCCGTTTCGACGGTGTGACTTCAATGATATACTACAGCCACGGTTTGGGTGAGGCTTTCTGCGGTTACGGCGACTATTACAATTTAGGTCAGAACGGCGATGCTATCTGTTACCTTACACTTGCCAACCGCCTTATCCACGAGGTTAATCCCAAGGCAATAACAATTGCCGAGGAGGTGTCGGGTATGCCGGGTCTTGCTGCTCCCATTGAGGACGGCGGTTACGGCTTCGACTACCGTATGGCGATGAATATCCCCGATTTCTGGATCAAGATCATCAAGGAGCGCAAGGACGAGGACTGGAAACCATCGGAGATTTTCTGGGAGCTCACCAACCGTCGTAAGGACGAGAAGACAATCTCATATGCCGAGAGTCATGACCAGGCACTTGTGGGTGACAAGACGATCATTTTCCGTCTTATCGACTCCGATATGTACTGGCACTTCAACCGCGGTGACGAGACATATATGGTATCACGCGGTATCGCATTGCACAAGATGATCCGTCTGATGACACTATCTACCATCAATGGCGGTTACCTCAACTTCATGGGTAACGAGTTCGGACATCCCGAGTGGATTGACTTCCCGCGCGAGGGTAACGGTTGGAGCCACAAGTATGCACGCCGCCAGTGGAGCCTGGTAGATAATCCAAACTACAACTACACTCTCCTGGGTGAGTTCGACAAGGCGATGATTGAGCTTATAGGTGATGTGCGCAACTTCCAGAACCGTCCTGTTCAGGAGATATGGCACAACGACGGCGACCAGGTGCTTGCTTTCTCACGTAAGGACCTAATCTTCGTGTTCAACTTCAGCCACAACCGCTCGTTCACCGATTACGGCTTGCTGGTTCCCGAGGGTTCATACAATATAGTCCTCAATACCGACAATGCACGCTTTGGCGGTAATGCCCTTGTCGATGAGACACAGACCCATTTTACACAGTATGACAGGTTGCACGCACGTCGCAAGAAGGGCTGGCTCATGCTCTATCTGCCTGCACGTACAGCACTCGTGCTCAAGAAGAATAAGGAATAATGAGGGGTAATGAAGAAAAACGCTTGCAAAGGGTAGTGGCATCAATCTGTGCCACTCTCTTTGCTGCGTTTGCTTTTTGCTTTGTAGCTGTATATCAGGCACCGCTCATTGAGGTGCTTTATAACCATGTAGCCACAGGCAAACTCGATTTCAACGGTTATATTGTAGGCGGAGTAATATCGGCGGTACTTACAATCCTTGCCCTTTGGCTGAACCGCTTCGCAAAGTTCCAGCGCGAGTGGACCGCAATGGCTTATCTGCCGTCGACACTGCTGTTGGCCTTTGTGACGGATATTGACCGCACGCTTTACATTGGCGAGAGGTCATATATCGGGTGGATCGTGATTTTCATTGTCGGGATGTTGCTTTATGCAATATTCTCGTTTGTCCTCCAACGTGTGCTCTTTGAGAAAATCAAGAACATGGCAATGAGTGCCAACAGGATAATATGGAGAAATCTTATCCTTTTTGTTATTCTCTTTTGCTTGGCCGGAACGTTGTCCAATGGCGAGGAGAACCTCAAGAGAGAGGCTCTTGTGGCAGTGCGTTACAGTAAAGGTGATGTAGACGGAGCTCTTGCTGTAGGACGCAAATCGCTTGACGCATCGCCGCAGCTCACAGCAATGCGTGCATATATCCTTGCTGCCGACAACAAGCTGGGTGAACGTATGTTCGAGTTCCCGCAGTATTACGGCTCAAAAGGTCTCTTGCCATCACAGGTGCAGGATTCACCGCTGTTGGCCGATAGCGTGTATTCACTTATAGGTGCTGCCCCAAGCAGTAATGAGGCACCAATGCAGTATCTGAAGCGCGTTGCAGATGTTGATTCTTTAGGCAGTGTGGCAAAGGATTATTATTTGTCGGGACTTCTGCTCGACAGACAGCTTGTCGAGTTCAAGGACGAACTTGCAAGATTGTGCGGCAGTTATAATCCCGACAGCCTGCCCAAACATTACCGTGAGGCCCTGTTGCTTTGCTCGGAGTTTACCGATGATTATTCTCTCGAGCTCGAGAGCGACACATTGCAGAAGATGTTCGGCAGGCTCCGCGAGGTGGAACGCAAATATGACGATGCGCTGGTGCGCAACAATTATGTGCGTAAGGAGTTCGGTAAGACTTATTGGTGGTATTTCCTCTACGGCAGATAATGATTAAGCACCTGAAGGGCTGCAAAGTATCATAAAAAGGCAACTGTTGTTGCCTTTTTTATTTGCTATTGTTCTTTTTGTGGCTTTGCATTATATGTTTTCTGCTTTTTTTCTAATTTTGCGTTGAACAAATGATTTGTCACTATGGATGCAGCTGTTAAAGATAGGCTTTTTACAAGAAGCTATATATATATGTGTCTGGCGAATTTCCTTACTGCGTTTTCGTTCTTCTTGCTTGTGCCTACACTTCCTTTCTATCTTGTGGACAACTTCGGGCTTGAGCCCGATATTGTGGGGCTTGTGCTCTCCTGCTATGTCTTGGCAGTGCTGTGTATTCGTCCGTTCGCAGGTTTTGTGGCCGATGTGTTTCCGCGAAAGAAGGTGTACCTTATATCATATGTCCTGTTCGCACTCTCGTTTGTGGGGTATCTGTTTGTCTATTCCGAGATACTCTTCTTTATCTTGCTGCGTGTGGTGCACGGCTTCGCGTTCGGTGCACTCAACACAACGGGTAACACCTTGGTGATTGATATCATGCCGTCATCGCGCCGTGGTGAAGGACTGGGGTATTTTGGGGTGACAAATAACCTTGCTATGGCTTTCGGTCCCATGACAGGTTTGTTCCTTATCGAATGCGGCAGTTATAACCAATTGTTCTTTGCCGCTTTGCTCACAGCCTGCATCGGTTTGCTGTTTGCCTCAATCGTCAAAGTGAAGTGGCGTCAGCCTATCGAGAAAATCGGTAAGGTGTTCTCTATCGACCGCTTTATTCTGCTTGAGGGTATTCCGGCATCATTGGCATTCTTCATGCTTGCAATACCATACGGCATGACATCGAGCTATATTGCAATATATGCTGCCGAGGTTGGTATAACCGAAGGGGTGGGGTTTTTCTTTACAGTCCAGGGTGCAGGACTTATCGTGTCGCGTCTCATTTCGGGCAAGAGGGTAGATAAAGGGTATATAACGCAGACAATTTCGCGCGGTATCGTCATTGCGCTTGTGGGAGTCATAGGAGAGGCCTTGTTGGCAACGGTATGTGGCTTTAACTTCACTGCAGGATTTGCGTTATATTTCCTCTCGGCATTCCTCATCGGTTACGGCTTTGGAACGATATTCCCGGCCTTCAATACCTTGTTCATCAATATGGCACCGCACTCACGTCGTGCCACTGCCAATGCTACATATCTCACCGGTTGGGATGTGGGTATCGGTGCCGGAATGTTGTTGGGCGGTGCATTGTCGGTGAACGGCTATTCAGGCAGTTTTACATTCAGTGCAATACTGGTTTTTGCAGCACTGATATATTTTGTGCTATTTGTTTCTAGACATTTTATGAGGCACAGGCTCAGGTGATGGTTTTGCATATTTGAATATTTATACAAGATTCAGCCGTGTGAAGGTTTTGTGTTAGTTGTTTTTAGTTGTATAAAAAGAATAGATTGTTGAAATTATTGACTTTTTTGCATTATTTTTTAAGTTTATTGTTGCTTCTTAATTTTTTAATGGATATATTTGCCTATGCTTTGTTAAAGGCACAATGATAGTATAGTTTTTTCTTAGTTGTTTAGTAAATGTTGGAAGTATCTCTTTGTGAAAAGGGGTACTTCTTTTTTATGCAAAAAAAAGAAGTACCCCTTTAGACGACACTTGCAGCAATAGGTCAAGCGCAGTGTGGCTGTAAGTCACACCGCTTGGGTTGCGAACAGCAAGTGGAGTCAAAAGGACCATTGCAAAAAAGAAGTACCCCTTTCGGTAAAGCGCACAGCGATTGGTCACGCGATGCACTGTGCGGTGCTGCCGCGTGGGTCGCTGAAAAGTGGTTCACCTGCAAACTATAGGGGAAATATCTTTTTAACACAGACAAAACATTAAACAATCTCTTATATTCTTTTATACAACTTACCCTTAATCTGCAGTCA
>SUXN01000027.1 GCA_015060965.1 Bacteroidales bacterium
CGGCGCGCCGTGTTGTCATTTAGAAAACTTTGATTATTTTTGTGTCAAATCCTGTAACACTTTTTTAGGACGACACAGTTTCTTGCTCAAGAATTAGCAGATCTTGCGAGAACCGTCACCGATAACTACGTTGTACACCTTTGGTGCCTTGCCGTATTTCTCGTTGTAGCGCTTCTCTGCCTCAGCAACGAAGATCTCGTACAACTCCTCCTTAACAAGGTTGATTGTGCAACCGCCGAAGCCACCGCCCATCATACGTGAACCGGTAACGCCACAGTCGATAGCAACGTCTACAAGGAAGTCGAGCTCCTCGCAGCTTACCTCATAATCCTTGCTCAGACCGAAGTGTGTCTCGTACATCTTCTTACCTACAGTCTCGTAGTCGCCGGCCTCAAGAGCTGCACAAACATCGAGTACGCGAACTACCTCGCCGATAACATACTTTGCACGGCTGTAATCCTCGGGCTTCAACTCTGCCTTAACCTCCTCGAGCATCTCGAAGCTTGCGTCACGCAGTGACTCAACCTCGGGGTGCTTTGCCTTGATGACCTCGGCAACGCGCTCGCAGCTCAAGCGACGCTCGTTGTAAGGTGAACCTACAAGCACGTGCTTAACGCAAGTGTTCAGGAGAACGAGTTTGTAACCCTGGGGCTTGAATGGGAAATACTGGTACTCCAATGAACGGCAGTCGAGACGGATGAGGCTGCCAGCCTTACCGAATACGCTTGCAAACTGGTCCATGATACCGCAGTTCACACCTACATAGTTGTGCTCTGTTGCCTGACCAACCTTAGCGAGCTCGAACTTGTCGATCTTGTTGTCGCCGAACAGGTCGTTGAGAGCGTAAGCGTATGTGCTCTCAAGCGCAGCCGATGAAGACATACCTGCGCCGAGGGGCACGTCACCTGCAAATGCTGTGTTGAAACCCTTAACGTCAACGCCACGCTTGATCATCTCACGGCATACACCGAAGATGTATTTTGCCCAAGAAGCGCGTGGAGCATCCTCCTCCTTCAAACCGAACTCAACATAGTCCTTCTCGTCGATAGAGTAAGCGCAAACCTTGTCTGTACCGTTAGGCTTGATCTCTGCCATGATACCCTTGTCTACAGCACCGGGGAATACAAAACCATTGTTGTAGTCGGTGTGCTCACCGATGAGGTTGATACGGCCTGGAGAAGCGTAGATGCTTCCTGTTGTACCATCGAAGTGCTTGATGAAACGGCTTCTTACAAATTCTATATCCATAGTTGTATAATATTTAGTAGTTAAAAATATGTTTTAATGTCAATTACTTCTTTGCTGGCTTTGAACCGATGAGAGCATAGAACAACAGGTAAGCCGCGCAGAACATAACAACCCAGTAGCTTGTCATGTAGTCTGTCATCTCGGCAACCTGTGCCTGGATAGCGAGCATTACGGCGCAACCGAATACCATTGTCATGAAGATACCTGAAGCAACGGCAGTGTACTTGCCGAGACCCTCAACAGCCATGTTGAAGATACCGCCCCACATAACTGATGTGCAGAGACCTACGAGCAGGAATGCGAAGATACCTACAGGAACCTCGGCCCAGATGAGTGTCAATGTACCCCAGTCGATACCTGGAACCTCTACTGTAGTTGCAGGATCAGAGAACATACCGAATGCAACGAGTACCAATGTCGCTACAGAAACGGCTGTAATCATTGTGCGGCTTGATACCTTGTTACCGATACTTGCACCGACGAAACGGCCGATGAGCATCATGAACCAGTATACAGCAACGATGAGACCTGCAGTAGCTGCAGAGATACCGAGCTCAGGAGTATTTACAAGGTACATGTTAACGTATGTAGGAACGCCTACCTCAATACCCATATAAAGGAAGATAGCGAGGATACCGAGTGTGAAGTGACGATACTTCAAAGCACCCTTGATGAGGCTTACCTCAACAGGAGCCTGCTCGGGCTCTTCAATCTTTGTGAAGAGGATAACCACGAATGCCACAATGAAGATGCCGAGGGCAATCATGAGGGCAGGAGTAGCGTCAGAGATAGCTGTGTCCTTAGAAATCTCACCGATGAGGGCACCCATGATGATGTAAACTGCAACAGCTGCTGAAGAGTTGAATACACCACCGAGCTGGATGAGCTGGTTACCGCTGTTACCGCCACCACCGAGGAGGTTGAGCATTGGGTTAACAACACAGTTGAGGATACACATACAGAAACCTGCGATGAAAGCACCTACAAGGTAAACACCGAATACGAGACCCAGGTTCTCCTTTGCATCGAGCATACCGCTGAACCACTGTACAAGGATACCGATGATACCTACTGTAAGACCGATAAGAGCAGTCTTCTTGTAACCGTACTTTGCAATGAGCATACCGGCAGGGATACCCATGATAAGGTAAGCAACGAAGTTACCGTAGTTACCGATCTGTGCAAGTACTTCAGGAATGTCACCCTGTGCCTTGATGATGTTTGCCATAGGTGAGCAGAGGTTTGTCACGAAGGCAATCATTGCGAAGAGCGCAATCATAACTATGATAGCTCCCCATTGTTTCTTTTGATTACTCATAATTTTTTTAATGTTTTTGGTTTATTGTAAAAGATTTATTTCTCCTTATTATTTCTCAACGCCGAACTTGTATACAGTCACCTGTCTGTATGTCTCGCCCGGGCACAATACAACACTTGGGAAGTGTGCGCGGTTAGGTGAGTCGGGGAAGTGCTGCGCCTCGAAGCAGATTGCACTGCGCTTGGGGAATGTTGCTCCATGAGCGCCAGCAAAGCCGCTGTGCCAGTTCGATGTGTATACCTGGACGCCCGGTTCGGTTGTGTATACCTCCATTGTGCGGCCGCTGACGGGCTCTGTTACCTTTGCTGCAAAGCTGAGTTCGCCCACCTCCTTCTTGTTGAGTACGTAGCAGTGGTCGTAGCCGGCGCCGTGCTTTATCTGCTCTTCGTCGGCATCGATGCGTGCACCTACCTCTGTCGGGGTAGTGAAGTCAAATGCAGTGCCCTTGACAGGTGCTATGCAGCCATAAGGAACTGATGTGTCGTCAATAGGTACAAAGAAATCTGCGTTGATTTCGCATATGAGGTTGTCAATAGTTGCTGTGGGGTTGGCTATACCTGAGAGTGAGAAGAAACCGTGGCTTGTGAGGTTCACGATAGTCTTTTTGTCGGTAGTAGCTGTGTAGTCGATTTTAAGCTCGTTGTCATCTGTGAATGTATAGACAACTGTAACGTCGAGGTTGCCGGGGAATCCCTCCTCCATGTCTGCTGACAGGTAGTGGAGCTTCAATGTCTGGCAGTCGGTCTGCTCTGCATCCCATACTCTCGCGTGGAAGCCTGTTGGGCCACCGTGCAGGTGGTTGGGGCCATTGTTGATTGCGAGGCTGTACTCCTTGCCGTCGATAGTGAATTTACCCTTGCATATTCTGTTGCCGTAACGGCCTACGAGTGTGCTGAGGAATGGCTCCGGGCTGTTCAAGAGGTTGTCGATGCTGTCGTGGCCCTGAATTACGTTTGCATAGTTGCCGTTCTTGTCAGGAACCATAATGCTGCAGATTGCACCTCCATAGTTTGTGATTGCCACTTCGCTACCAGCCTTGTTCTTGAGGATGAATAGCGCTGTCTCCTTGCCGTCGATGACTTTTTTGAAGTCGGCGGCCTTCAATTCTGAAAGGTTGTTTTCTGTACAATTCATATTACGGTATGTTAAATAGCTATTTCTCCGCAAATAAAATAAAAAAACGTTTCACAGCAAAGGAAAATTCAATAAAAATTAGCAAAAGCGGAAAATGACGCGCGTCATTTTCCGCTTTTGCAAGGGTGGAGTATGAAAAAAGGCAAATAAGGGTTATTAAAGGCTATTAAGGGATATTGAGGCCAGAAGGTCGGCTACGATGAAGCAGCTGCCTCCGATGAAAATGAAATCGTCGGCGTCGCTGTCGGCCTTTGCTGCAGCCAATGCTGCCGGCACGTCGGGGTAGTGGTTGCCGTGCAGGCCGAATGTTCCGGCTTGCCTGTGTAGCTCTGCTGCCGGCATCGCTCGCTGTATGCTTGCCTGTGTAAAGTAGTATGCCGCTTTCTTCGGCATCATGGCAAGCACGGCTGTTATGTCCTTGTCGCTTACCATGCCGAACACAATGCGCAGGGTGTTGCACTCCTGTGCCTCGAGCTGACGGGCGATGTACTCTATTCCTCCTATGTTGTGGCCTGCATCGCACACTGTCAGCGGACTCTCGCCAATCTTCTGCCAACGCCCCATCAGTCCTGTAAGGGTTGTGACATTTGTAAAGCCTTTTCTTACTGATTCGGGGCTGATGCTGTAACCCATTGCCTTGAGTTGCTTTATTGCCGTGAGAATGGTGTTCGCATTCTTTTCCTGGCAGAATCCGCCCAGCTCGCCGTGCAGCATGCCATACTCCTTTGTGCTGTACTCAAAGCCGCTTCCGCATGGTGAGGCGTCAAGCAACTCGTTCTCCTCTTCGGCAAAGACTATAGGCGCGCCGGTCTGTTCTGCCGTTCTGCTGAAAACGGGTTTCGTCTCGGTGGTTGTCTCGCCGATGACAACGTGTGTCCCGCGCTTTATGATTCCGGCCTTTTCACCAGCAATCTCCTCAAGGGTGTTGCCCAGGAACTGGGTGTGGTCCTTGCTGATGTTTGTGATTATGCAAAGGTCGGGTGAAATGATGTTTGTGCAGTCCAGACGGCCTCCAAGCCCCACTTCAATTACCGCGACATCGACCTTCTGCTGCGCGAAATAGTTGAATGCCATGGCTGTGGTGAGTTCGAAGAACGATGGTTGTAACGGCTCGAAGAAAGCCCTATGTTGCTCCACGAACTCGGTAACGTATTCCTTGGGTGCGGGGATACCGTTCACTCTCATGCGCTCACGGAAATCTATGAGGTGAGGCGAAGTGTAGAGGCCCACCTTGTAGCCGTTCTCTTGCAGCACGGCCGCAATGGTGTGCGATGTGGAGCCCTTGCCGTTGGTTCCTGCAACGTGAATAGTGCGGAATTTGCGGTGCGGGTTGCCCAAGTGGTTGTCGAGTGCTATTGTTGTCGACAACCCCTCTTTGTAAGCAGCACCGCCTACTTGCTGGAAGGGCGGTGCGCAATTGTAAAGATATGTGACTGTCTCTTCGTATGTCATTTATCTTGTTGTTTATTGGAAGTAGTTTGAATTTATATTGCCAAGTTCTTTGGTAATTCAAATAGCTTTTGGTAATAATATAGTTGTTGACCCATAACTGATAAATCATACTATCGGTGTCATATCGAACGTATGTGAGATATCTCAATCTTCTTTTTTTGAGATCCCTCACTGCGTATCGGGATGACATTGCAACTGCTATATTGTTACTTGTTCTATCAATCGAAGAAATTCTTGAAACGGCGGAAAATCTTGTCCTTTATTCCTTCGCTCGGTCTGAAGTTCTCGGAATCCTTGAACTTCTCTATGCACTTCTTCTCGTCCTTGTTCAATGTCTCCGGGATGTAGACGCTGATGTTTACAATGATGTCGCCGCGTCCGTAACCGTTGAGCACCGGGAGACCCTTGCCGCGCAGGCGCATCACCTTGCCGGGCTGTGTACCGGGTTCAATGGTTACTTTTGCTTTGCCGTCGATGGTAGGCACCTCGGCAAAACCTCCGAGTATTGCGGTTGGTATGTCAAGCAACAGGCTGTAGATGAGGTCGTTGTCCTGACGCACGAGTGTAGGGTGGTCCTCCTCCTCAATGAGTATCTGCAAGTCTCCGTTTATGCCGTTGCGTTTGCCGGCATTACCCTTGCCACGCATAGTAAGCTGCATGCCCTCGGTAACACCTGCGGGAATCTGTACTTCTACAACCTCTTCGCCCATAATAATGCCGTCACCGTTACAGTGCGGACACTTGTTCTTGATGATTTTTCCCTCGCCCTCGCAACGTGGACATGGAACCTCGGTACGCATCATGCCGAAGAAACTCTGCTGGGTGCGTACAACGCGTCCGCTACCGCCGCAATCGGGACAGGTCTCTGTTGCGTTGCCCTCTGCACCGCTGCCGTGGCAGTGTGGACAAGCAACGTATTTCTTTAGCTTGAACTTCTTGGTAACTCCGTTGGAGATGTCCTGAAGGCTCATCTTTACCTTTACACGCAGGTCGGCTCCTCTGTTCTTCGCAGGGCGTGCACTTCTGCCGCCACCGCCACCGAATCCACCGAATCCGCTGAATCCTCCGCCACCGCCGAAGATGTCACCGAACATTGAGAAGATGTCGTTCATGTCCATGCCTGCACCGCTGAAGCCGCCTGCACCGCCCAATCCTTCGTGTCCGAACTGGTCGTAACGGGCCTTCTTGTCTGCATCGCTGAGCACGCTGTAAGCCTCGGCGGCCTCCTTGAACTTCTCCTCGGCCTCCTTCTTCTCGGCATCGCTCTTGTCGTGCTGCTTGTCGGGGTGGTACTGTATCGCGAGTTTGCGGTACGCCTTCTTTATGTCATTTGCCGATGCGTCCCTGCTGACGCCCAGCACTTCATAGTAATCTCTTTTTGCCATATTGTCCTATTATTCGCCAACAGCAACCTTTGCGTGGCGTATTACTTTGTCGTTTAGTGTGTAGCCTGCCTGAACGCAGTCGAGTACTTTACCTTTGAGGCTCTCGTCTGGGGTGGGTACCAGGGCAATCGCCTCATGGAAGTCGGTGTTGAACTCTGCGCCCTCGGTCTCTATCTTCTGCAGGCCGTTCTGCTTGAGGATGCCCACGAACTTGTTGTAGATGAGCTCAACGCCTGTGAGTATCTCTGCCGCATTCTCGTCCTTTGAGAGGTTGCTGAGTGCACGCTCAAAGTCGTCAAGCACGGGAAGGATAGCCTCCACGACGCGCTCGCCGCCGTTCTTCACAAGCTCGGCCTTCTCCTTGATAGTGCGCTTGCGGTAGTTGTCGAACTCGGCAACCTGACGCAGGAACTTGTCCTCGAGGGTCACAATCTTCTCGTTGGCCTCGTCAAGCTCTTTCTGGAGCTTCTCTTCGGCTGACAGTTCAACATTCTCCTGCTCTGTATTCTCCTGTACGTTCTCATTCTCTGTGCCGATATTCTCGTTTACGGCATCTTCCAAAATCTCCTTATCCTTTTCGCTCATATTTTCAATTTTTCTTTCTTTTCTTATAACAAATAGCTTGCCAATGAAGTTTTTGGCAGAAATCTGCCGCAAAGATACTCTATTTGTGTGACACCCGGTGCCAAAATGGCAGAAAATCAAATTTTGTGCCTGCTCATTTTTGTAATTGGTGCAGAATGGTTATTTTCGTGCAGAAAAGAAATACAAGTTATGAACAGACTGAATTTTGGAATATTCTCACTCTCGCTTGTCTCTCCTCTTTTTGCACAGGCTACAGAGCCTGTAGAGGACGGAAAAGAGAGAAAACCCAATGTGGTCCTTATATATGCCGATGACTTGGGCTTCGGCGACCTTGAATGTTATGCTGCAAGAGGTGTTAAAACCCCGAATGTCAACCGTTTGGCTGATGATGGCTTGCGTTTTACGAATGCCCATGCCGTTGCTTCAACAAGTACCCCTTCGCGCTATTCTCTGCTTACGGGAGAGTACCCATGGCGCAAGCAGGGTACCGACGTTGCGGCAGGTGATGCGGCCATGATTGTAACCCCGGAACAGTACACTGTTGCCGATGTGTTCAAGGAGGCCGGATATACCACGGCTGCTTTCGGTAAATGGCATTTAGGACTTGGTGCCGAGAGTGGCAAGCAGGACTGGAATGCCCCGATTTCGCCTGCATTGGCAGACATCGGCTTCGACTATTCGTACATTATGGCAGCCACAGCCGACAGGGTGCCGTGCGTGTTCATCGAAAACGGAAAGGTTGCGAATTATGATGCCTCTGCGCCCATTTATGTGAGCTACCGCCGGAATTTCGAGGGAGAGCCCACGGGACGTGAGAACCCCGAACTGCTCTACAACCTTAAACATTCGCACGGGCACGATATGTCAATTGTGAATGGAATAGGGCGCATCGGTTATATGAAGGGGGGTGGCAAGGCCTTGTGGAAAGACGAGAATATTGCCGACAGCATAACATCTCACGCTGTGGATTTCATTAAGGCGAATAGTGAACGACCGTTCTTTATCTACTTTGCTACCAACGATGTACACGTTCCACGTTTTCCTCACCCACGTTTCCGTGGTGCCACTGACATGGGGTTGCGTGGCGATGCCATAGTACAGTTCGACTGGAGCGTGGGTGAGATTGTTCGTGCGCTTGAGGAACAGGGTGTTCTTGATAATACGCTCATTATTCTCACAAGTGACAACGGCCCCGTGCTTGACGATGGTTATGCCGACGGTGCCGAAGAACTTGTCGGCGATCACTCGCCCACGGGTGGCTTGCGCGGTGGCAAGTACAGCACATTCGAAGGCGGTACACGTGTGCCGTTCATAGTGCATTGGCCTGCAATGATTAAGGAACCTTCGGTTAAAGACGGGCTTGTGTCACAGATAGACTTTCTGGATGTCATGGCTGTTGTAGCAGGGGTGAGTGACGGCAAATCCTTGTCGCCTGACGGTGCTCCAGCTGAAGCAATGACATGGCTTGGCGCCGATGACAACAGCCGTCCCTTTGCTGTGGAAATGGCAGCAAACCACACTTTGTCATTGATTATGTTCGGCTGGAAGTATATCGAGCCGAAGGGCGGCCCTGCGATGGTTCCCTGGGGCCCGAAAATTGAGACCGGTTACTCAAAGGAGCCCCAGCTGTTCAGGATGGTAGGCGGCGAGTATGACGAGGAGAATAATGTGGCGGCAGAGAACCCAACAATGGTGAATGGCTTGAAGTCAGTGCTTGAGACAATACGCAACGAAAGAGGTTATTATATAGAATGCCGATGAAGACAGAACTCACAGATATTCAGCGTCAGGCGCTGGGCAGGCTTGACATAGAAAAACTAAATGCTATGCAGCTTACGGCCCTTGAGCAGTGCCGTAGGAGCGACAGTATGGTGCTTCTCTCACCCACGGGAACAGGAAAGACATTGGCCTTCCTGCTGCCGTTGCTTGAGCGTCTCGACCCCTCGTGCAACAAGGTGCAGGCTGTTATAGTGTTGCCGTCGCGCGAGCTTGCCCGTCAGGTGTCCGAGGTGTGGCGCGCCATGGCAACACCGTTCCAGATGACTGCCCTCTATGGCGGACGTCCGCTGGAGCAAGAGGTTGCTTCACTTGGCGGTGCATCGACGTCGGTGATTGTAGGTACTCCCGGGCGTTTGCTCGACCATTTGAACCGTGGCTCTTTTGCTGTTGACAAATGCTCGTTGCTTGTAATCGATGAGTTCGACAAATGTCTTGAGATGGGGTTCCAGGATGAGATGTCAAAACTCATCGACAAGCTCCCTGCTGCAAAATCGCGTTTCCTTCTGTCGGCAACAGATGCCGATGAGATTCCGCAGTTTGCCGGCGCTGCCGAGGTGGACAAGCTCGATTTCCGCAAGGGTAGTGGGCAACCGGCTGTGCGTACCTCATTCTATACAATAACAACAACCCCCGACAAGCGTCTTGAGAAACTTTTCTCGTTACTATGTTCGTTCGGTGGCGAGCCGGCCATCGTGTTCTGTAATTTCCGCGAGACGGTGGACGAGGTGTACAAATACCTTACGAAGGCCTCGCTCCATTGCGTTGCATATAACGGTGCCATGGAGCAGAAGCAGCGCGAGCTTGCCCTTTACCGTTTCACCAGCGGATGTTCTAATATATTGGTGAGCACCGACCTTGCCGCGCGTGGCCTTGACATAAAGGATGTGAAGCACGTGGTGCATTATCAGCGTGCCCTCTCGGCCGATATATTCACCCACCGCAACGGCCGTACAGCCCGTTGGGAGGCCGACGGCTCGGTATATATGATTGCGTTCGAGAATAAGGAGCTGCCCGATTTTGTCCCGTCGGATCTTGAGGAGTATACATTACCCAAACGCAATACCTTACCGCCGTCACCCGAGTGGACCGTGCTGTATGTGGGCAAGGGCAAACGCGATAAGTTGAGCCGTGGCGACCTTGCCGGTTTCTTTATCAAGAAAGGAGGGCTCAAACCCGACGAGGTGGGCACAATCCTTGTGTTCCAGGATTATTCGTATGTTGCAGTAAAGCTCAACCGTATGCGCGGGGTCTTGAAAAAGGTCGAAGGGGAGAAAATCAAAGGTGTAAAGACTATTATAATGCCTGCCAGAGGACGGTAAATCAACTGCTGCAGTGCGTGGTTAAGTGAGTTGATCATTTCCAGCTGTCTTTAAACCAATCTCTTCCGTACATTTCCATGTATTTAAATTCTTCTGTCATATCACGCAGTGCACTAAATCTGGAATCTTTTTGCATTTGGAATTTTGCATCATTTCTTCCTCTTTTTATCAAATGCTTGTAAGTGCAGAAAATTACTCCTTTCTCATCATCGCTTGCCATAAAAAGAGAAACCTCGTGCACAAGCTTCCCGTCTTTCCAGAAATGTATTCCCTCTTCTTCATATTTTTTCTCCCTTACATTCCAATATTGGTTGTTCATATATTCTTTTACGTCATCTTCCTCTCTGCTGTAACTGTGGTAATCTAAATATACCATAGTATCCCATTCGAATGGCATAATCTCAGCAAAGTCGACGATGCACATTGTTGTGTCCTTTCCTTCTGCTTTCCATTTTTCCCAATGCGCAGCCACTAATTTGTCAAGTTTCTCCTTGTTACTCTCGAATAAACTCTCGCAACTGCACAGCAATAGTGTGCACGCAAGCAAAAACATTAATTTTGTTTTCATTCCTCATTATTGTTTTTAAACCATTTTATTCCGTACATACCAAAATATTTAAATTCCTCTGTCATGTCACGCAAGGCACTAAAGCTATCAAACATTTGCATTTGGAATTTTGCATCATTTCTTCCTCTCTTTATCAAATACTTGTAAGTGCAGAAAATTACTCCTTTCTCATCATCGGTTGCCATAAAAAGAGAAACCTCGTGCACAAGCTTCCCGTCTTTCCAGAAATGTATTCCCTCTTCTTCATATTTTTTCTCCCTTACATTCCAATATTGGTTGTTCATATATTCTTTTACTTCATCTTTCTTTTTACTATATCTGTTGTATTTTACATACACCATAGTATCCCATTCAAATGGCATAATCTCAGCAAAGTCGACGATGCACATTGTTGTGTCCTTTCCTTCTGCTTTCCATTCTTCCCAGTGCGCAGCCACTAATTTGTCAAGTTTATCCTTGTTGCTCTCGAATAAACTCTCGCAACTGCACAGCAATAGTGTGCACGTAAGCAAAAACATTAATTTTGTTTTGATCATTTCCAACTGTCTTTAAACCAATCTATTCCGTACATTTCCATATATCTAAATTCTTCTGTCATATCACGCAAGGCACTAAAGCTATCAAACATTTGCATTTGGAATTTTGCATCATTCCTTCCTCTTTTTATCAAATGCTTGTAAGTGCAGAAAATAACCCCTTTCTCATCATCGCTTGCCATAAAAAGAGAAACCTCGTGCACAAGCTTTCCGTCTTTCCAGAAATGTATTCCCTCTTCTTCATATTTTTTCTCCCTTACATTCCAATATTGGTTGTTCATATATTCTTTTACGTCATCTTCCTCTCTGCTGTAACTGTGGTAATCTAAATATACCATAGTATCCCATTCGAATGGCATAATCTCAGCAAAGTCGACGATGCACATTGTTGTGTCCTTTCCTTCTGCTTTCCATTTTTCCCAGTGCGCAGCCACCAACTTGTCAAGTTTATCCTTGTTACTCTCGAATAAACTCTCGCAACTGCACAGCAATAGTGTGCACGTAAGCAAAAACATTAATTTTGTTCTCATTCTCTTCCGTTATTATCTAATTTCAAAATAGTGTTATATACATCCATGTAGATTTGGTCACTCATTTTTTTCTTTTTTATGTAATATACCCCGTCGTCTCCAATTTCGTATGTGTATAGGCCGTTTTTCCAGAATTCATCCAATACAAGAAGAGCAATCTCTTTTATGCTTGATTTTTTGTTGTTGTGGCCTAACTTCCTCCCAATCCTGTTGTTGAGCAGGTCGGTTACCATATCTGCTTCACTCTCGGTGTAGAAAATTCTTTGGCTTGTGTCGGCATAAGGCCGTGTCTCATGAGCCATTGCTGCATCGTAGGCAACCTGTGGGTTGTATTGTGACGCAAGCGTCGCCTGCCAGATTGTGTGCCGCAATGTGTTCCTGATATTTTTAAACCTATTCCGATTATTGTATTCACTATCTTTGTTTTCAAAATGCTTGTCGTATTTGCTTGCAAATCTGTCTGCAACACTTGCAAGGTTGTCACCATCGCTTACTCCCAGGCCGTTGTCTATTGCCGCGATTAAGTGGGTTATGCTTTTGGTAGGAAACGCAGCTTCTCTCAGTTCCTTGATATCCATAAAATTTTCGTAGGCATTTGTTATCTCTCTGGCTATTGGCCATTTTTTCATTGAACTCAATGTCTCACGTTTTTCCTTGTTCCTCTTCTCGTTTTCATTTTCCCATTCATCGATATTTTTCATTTCCATATAATTCAAGACGGAACCGATGGGCCCTTCGAATTCTATGTCCGTTCCCCAAGGTGTCTCCCCTGCTTTTACCGGGCGGTGCGGAGCATAACCTCCTGTCGCAAATGATAATACGTCGTAAAGGTCTGAAGAATTGTCCTTATTCTCTTTCCTTTTGTTCTCGTTGCTCCTGTATAAGGCGTTGGCCTTAGCATGGGTCTCAATCTCGGCTTTTAGCTTGTCATCAATAAACGGTACCTGCAGCCGGTTGTTCAGGTTCTTCTGTGGCGTTGAAAGTATATTGTCTACAATCTGACTGCCAACCTGTGTGTAATTTATCTGCCGGTTGGCATTGTTGACTGTTACTCCATTGCCTGATGGAACATTGCCTTCAAAATTGGTGGTTTTTTCCCTTTGCCCTGTCTCCTGCGACATGCCTTGCTGCAAGTATCTGTTGTTGGCGGTGCTGTCTTTTCTTAGGACATATATAGTCGTGTCCTTTTTGCCTCCAGCACGTTCCGGTAGCAATGCATGTATTGCCTGACGTCTCTGTTTCTCTCTTTCAATTTCTTGAGGATCATCCGATATGAAGAATTCCTCACAGTTTTCAAATATCCCGTTCATGACTTTTTTGCCCCAAAGCTACACCTGTTCCGGAATGTTCAGGTTGCTGAAATGACAATTTTATGTTATTGCAAGTCCTTTCTGCTAAAATAACAGATTTTGTTCCCTTTGTCAAGAGAAAAAAAGTTAAAATCCTGTTAATCATGTTAAAGGAACTTCTGTACAACAATTTTGTCTGTTTGTTGCACTATTCCTCTTGTTTTCTTAACTTCGCACATTGAAAAAGAAACCGACTGTAAATGAAAAAATACAACTTCAATGCAGGGCCGTCGATGTTGCCGCGTGAGGTGGTGGAGCAGACCGCAGCAGCAGTGCTCGACTACAATGGCATGGGGCTGTCGCTCATGGAACTGAGCCACCGCTCGGCGGAGTTCAAGCCAATCCTTGACGAGGCGCGTGCGCTGCTAAAGGAACTGCTCGATGTGCCGCAGGGCTACGAGGTGCTGTTCCTGGGTGGTGGTGCGAGTATGCACTTCTGTATGGTGCCGTTCAACCTGTTGGCCCGCAAGGCTGCATACCTCAACACTGGTACCTGGGCAAGCAAGGCAATAAAGGAGGCGCGTCTTTTCGGCGAGGTAGTGGAGGTCGCTTCGTCGGCCGACAAAACTTTCAGTTATATCCCGAAGGAATTTACTGTCCCTGCCGATGCCGATTACCTGCATGTGACATCAAACAATACAATCTATGGAACCCAGCTGCGCCGCGACATTGATTCGCCGGTGCCTCTTGTGGCCGATATGTCGTCCGATATCCTGTCGCGTCCTGTGGATGTGTCAAAATACAGCTGCATCTATGGCGGCGCACAGAAGAACCTCGCGCAGTCGGGGCTCTCGTTTGTGATTGTCAGGGAGAGTGCGCTGGGCAAGGTGGAGCGTGCAATACCTTCAATCCTCGACTACCGCGTGCACATTGCCAATGGCTCGATGTTCAATACTCCTCCCACGTTGCCCATCTACACTGCGCTCTGCAACCTGCGTTGGGTAAAGGAGCAGGGTGGCGTAGCGGAAATGGAGCGCCGTGCTGCGGAGCGTGCTGCGGTGCTTTACGATGAGATTGAACGCAACAGTCTATTTTGCGGTACCGTGGCCGATGAGGACCGCTCGTTCATGAATATTGATTTTGTGATGGCACCGGGCTATATGGCTCTTGAGGAGCAATTTGCGGCATTTGCTGCGGAGCGTGGGGCTGTGGCTATAAAGGGACACCGCTCGGTAGGCGGCTTCCGTGCGTCGTGCTACAACGCGATGCCGCTTGAGGGTGTGCGTCTGCTTGCTGCCTGTATGAAGGATTTTGAAAAGAAGATAAAAGGATAACAATGCTTGAAGAGGATATATACAAGACCATAGAACAGCAGGGTGAGGCCATCTATACCGAGAAACGCAGCAAGTTCCTTGCTTTTGCCATTCCTGTAACCACCATTGAACAGGTGAAGGAGCATCTCGAGGTATACCAGAAGAAGTACTACGATGCGCGTCATGTGTGCTATGCCTACCGTCTGGGTGAGCGTGGCGAGCAGGAGCGTGCCAATGACAACGGAGAGCCGTCGGGTACAGCCGGCAAGCCTATCTTAGGGCAGATACACAGCAAGGAACTCACCAATGTGCTTGTGATTGTGGTGCGTTATTTCGGTGGTGTCAAGCTGGGCACGAGTGGGCTTATAGTTGCCTACCGTGCAGCTGCGGCCGAGGCTCTCGAGGCTGTGGAGCACGTGGAAAAGACTATCAATGGCGAGATTATCCTCAAGTTCTCTTATCCGCTCCTGAACGAGGTGCTGCGCATTGTAAAAGAAGAGGAACCTAAGGTTGTTGAACAGGTGTTCGACAATGATTGTCTTGTGCGCTTGTCAATGCGTCTCTCGCGTCTGCCACGCCTGGTGGAACGTTACGAAAAACTTGTCATCGCAAGTAAGAATGACCTCAAGATAGAGAAACTGTTTAAATTTCTTTCAAAAAAATGATTACATAGCCTGCGAGTTGTACTTGTCTTTTTATGCTCTTTTTTGTCTGTTTTTCCCTTTTTCGCAGTTACATAGCCCGCTATGCTCCTTTGAAAAATGAAAAAACATCCTAAAAAAGACCTATAAAAATTTCAAGGACATAAATTTAAACAGTTCCTGAATACCCCGAATAGTCGCGATGAAAAACAGCCTGCAATTTTCAGATCTTCTCTCTGCCGTGACCGTTGACTGCAAGGACAACGGCAAGGAGTTTGTCGTGACCGATAGGATTGGGGCAATAGAGCATCTGCTGCAAGGGACGGAGTATCGTCTTGTTGCACATGAGCCGCTTGCTTTGTTGTTCGCCAAACGTGTGCCACTGGAGAATGAAAAGGTGGTGCTTGTCTCTTCGCACATCGATTGCGTGTACAGCAGCTGTTTCTGTAGCGATAATGGCGAATGTTTTAAGGGTACTTTCGACAACAGCTTCGGCAATGCTGCCGTGTTGTGGTGTATGCTCAATGATATGCTGCCCGCAAATGTGGTGGTGGCGTTCACCGGTGACGAGGAAAAGGATTCCCACGGTGTATATCAGGTGCTTGAGTCGCTCAAAAAGTACGGTTGCGGGCTCTCTTGTGCCATTGTGCAGGATGTCACCAATGTGGGGTGGGAGAGCGGTGCGCTCTTTACCATTGAGAATGATTGCGGAATAGACCTCATTACAGCCTACAATATGGTGTCGTTGCTCGAACCATATAACGGAAGATTCGCTTTCAGGCATTTTGCCGAGCCCGACGAGTCGTGGGGCTATGCCGAGTGCGGCGTCCCCTGTTTCACTCTCTGCGCGCCCGTCGGTGGCAATCTTCATGGCGATGACGGTGTGCTCCTGCGCAAGGAGTCGGCCGCGGAGTATTGTAAGGTGCTGGCTCTTCTGGCTGGTTTCCTTGCCTGATGGCTGTCATTTTAGCGCAGAAGAGATTCTACCCTGTGGTCAGGATGACAAAAGCGCAAGATGATAATCATTGTTTTGTCATGCAGGAGCGCCGCGAACCAACGGTCGACGCCGGTGAATGTCGGTAAGCTTCTAATTCCCAACTTTTTATATAAATTATTTAAATATGTGAAATGACAATTTGGTCGTTTCGTTTTTTTTTTTTTTCTTTGTGGAATGTGGGGCGGTGTGCCTTGTACAGCCCTTTCGGTGTGTAATCTTATTTATTAACTAACTATATTTTTATGAAAAAATTATTTACAGCTTTAGCTTTGTGCGGGTTGTTGGCTCCGGCAGCTACAATGGCACAGTTTCAGATGAAAGATGAAGCTCCTGCCAATCCCGACAATGTGCCGGCTCCGGTGCATCCTATTCCTCATGAACGTCAGATTAAATGGCAAGAGACCGAGTTCTATGCATTCTTCCACTATGGTATGAACACCTTTACAGGCTCAGAGTGGGGCTTCGGTAACGAGGCGGAGTCAAGATATGCTCCAAAGGCATTCCCTAATCCAGAGCAGTGGGTGACTTCGGTAAAGGCTGCCGGAATGAACGGCGGTATTGCAGTGGTAAAACATCACGACGGTTTCTGTCTGTGGCCGACAGCGACAACAGAGCACAGCATCAAGAATGCCGGTAATGAGAATGGCCGCAATGCCAACATCCCTCAGCTGTATGCCGAGGCGAGCCGCAAGCATGACATGAAATACGGCTTCTACATCTCTCCGTGGGACCGTAACTCTGCCCACTATGGTAAGGATACATACGTTACGGAGGTGTTCCTGAAACAGTGTGAGGAGCTGGCTGAATATGGTTCAGACCAGTTCGAGATGTGGTTCGACGGTGCACGCGGCGGTGACGGTTACTATGGCGGCGAAGGCGGTACACGCGAAATTGATGCCGACATCTACTACGATACTCCTAACCTACGTACCCGTGTCCACAAGATTGCGCCCAACTGCGTGCTTTGGGGAGTGGGCGGTGAGGCCCGTTGGATAGGTAACGAGTCGGGTTATGCCGGTGAGACAAACTGGGCCATGACCGATTATATGTCAGAGACTGTCGTACGCGAAGAGGGTGACATCAACGGCTGGTTCTGGAACCCTGGCGAGAGCGACGCCAAGGCTACAAGTGCCGGTTGGTTCTGGCATCAGGGCGAGACAATGAAGAGTGCCGAGCGTCTTTTCCAGATGTATCTGGAGACTGTAGGACGCAATGCGACCCTTATCCTCAACTGTCCTCCTAACCAATATGGCGTGCTCCCCGACAATACAGTAAATGAACTTGTGAAATTGGGCAAGATGCTGCACGAGCGTCTGGCAGTGCCCGTATATGGCCTCGACGAGAGTACAGAAGCGACTGATTTTGCAAAGAGTGCGACAATAGAGGTGAGCGAGACACGTACAGGCGGTCACTACGAGGCTGCTAACCTCACCGACGGCAACAAGGAGACATACTGGGGTACAAACGATGACAACCTTACAGCAACGATAACACTCTCTTGGGATACTCCTCAGGTAATACGTTACCTGGTTCTTCAGGAGCCGGTTGCCTTGGGTCAGCGTATCAAGGACTTCAAGATAGAATACAGCGCGGATGGTGAAGCGTGGACTGAACTTTGTCCGACTATGCAGACAACAACTGTAGGTTACAAGCGCATCATTCCTTTGAACGGAAAGACAAGCGAGAGCTATGGTAATGGTTACAATGCAAAGAAACTGCGCATAACAATCCTGGATAGCCGTGCTTGTCCATTGCTCTCTAATCTGAACGTATATTGATAAACATCGACACGATATAAAAACAAGAAATTATGAAAAAGAATATATTGCTTTCTGCAGCGTTGATGTTTTTTGGACTCGTATCATCAGCGCAGACAACAATAACATTCGATAGCGAGGATTATAAAGCTATCAGTGTTTATGACCAATGGGAGGAGAGCCCTTTCCGTACCGGGGTTCTTAAAGGGAATGCCGGAGTTACAGAGAATCCTGATTTGTCGGTAGACGAGGTTCTTGGTGTTGCTCCCAACTCAACCGGTAAGGTAGTGGCTTTGCAGCGCAGCCGTTATGGCAGTAACACTTTCGGTGTCAGAATTGACCTTAAGGAGCCTATCCGCGTGACAAAGGAGTATCAGTATATTCACGTTATGGCATACCTCAAGGACAAACCTGCCGACAGCCGTATGATGGTGATTGGCCTGGGTAAGAGACTCGAGGAGAGCTGGAGCTGGCAGACCGGTGAGGAGGAGCAGTTCTGGGCTTGGACCATCAATGACATCAAGCCTAAAGAGGGATGGCAGGATATCGTAGTTAAATTCAAGGGTTTCTCATATTCAAGGGAGGAGAATGAGAATAGCGGTATCGATATCTACTCATTGGTAATTGTTCCCGATCTCCGTTCGCCTCATGCCGACAAGAGCGACTGGGTGGCATACTTCGATGAGATTGTGGTGGACAACAATCCCGACAAGCGCTTCTCAACAGAAAAGTATGCTTTGTCCTTCGCAGAGAATGCTGCTGCTACACGCACCGATCGTGTGTTGAACAGTGTCGGCCTCAATAACTATTCATCGACTACCCAGAGCAAGATGGTGTATAGCAATAATGTTTTGGAAAGTGTGTTCTCTGCGACCCCCGGTGAACAGGTGCAGCCTAAATTCAGATATACAGGCGCATGGATGAGCGGATACGTATATGTCGATTGGGGCAATGATGGTGTTTTCAAGGCAACATTGAACGCGAACGGAACTCCGGCCGATGACAGTGATGTGGTGAGCCATAATGCGGTGATGATTGACGATGTATGGTATAAGAGCGATGGAACAACTGTTGCCAATGGTAATACAATTGCAGCAGGTGTTCCCAAGTTTACAGTACCCGAGAATACTCCTGTAGGTTTCTATCGTATGCGTTATAAGGTCGATTGGAACAGTATTGACCCAGCCGGTGATGAGGACCTGATTGCCAACGGTGGTGGCATAGTGGATGTAATGCTTGACGTTCATGGCGAGAATGTAAGCGTGAATGCGTCACAGCTCAACGGTGATATCGTGCTGGCTTCAGATGAGTCTCCTTTGCAAGGCTATGTTACGGCTTACGGACAGCCTCTGACTGTCAAGGTTATTCCTGCTCCGGGCTTTGTACAGAATGGATTTACATTGAAGTATGGTTACAATGTGAATGCGGCTGAGCAGCTCGACCAGAATGGCAATCCTAACTGGGTTGAGGTGTATGTTCCTAATTCAGCTATTGCGGCTGACGGCACTTATACCATCCCGGCCGAGTATATGCGCGGTAGCACCGTGAACATTGCCGGCGATATGCAGCAGTCCTATAAATATACAGTAAATGTTGTAGGTATCGAAGGTGAAGGCGGTGTCGTATACGGCGGTAAGGAGTACAAGGCGGGTGATGTCATTGACGCGAGCCAGTTCTTCTCGGTGGATGATGTTACAGCCATCGCTGTTGAGGGTTACATAGCTGAAATTTCATTGGATTCACAGAGCAATGTGATTACTGTTGAATACAAAAAGATTGAAGATTATCGTGAGATAACATCGCTCAGCGAATTGAAAAATGATGCAGCATATCACATCATGGCCAAGAGCGGTGAAGGATATCTTGCGTGGAACTCTACAATATCCGACACTTATGTCAGCCTGCGTGGCATGACAAATTCATCTTATAACAATCTTCCATCAAACCAAGCTGTTGTAGATATCTATAAGGAGGCTGTAGACCCTTTTGACAAGACTGTTGTCTGGCAGATCATCCAGGAAGAGGGACAGTATTACCTGTATCAGCCTGCAAAACAGGAGTATGTTACCCGTGATGGCAGAGACTACAAGTTCACAGCCGAGAAGACTGCGCTGGATGTGATACGTGACAACGGTGATGGTACTTTCAGTTTCCATGCAGGTGGTGGCTACAGCGAGGGTTCTACATATTTTGCATGTATCGTAACCAACGAGCCTTTGACAGCTGTCCGCAACTGGACCTGGGACGACCACGGCTCGGTAATGTGCATTGTTGAGAACCCTAATATCAGATTGGGAGAGGTAACCGGTGTGGAGAGTGTATTTGATACTGAGGATAATGCACGTAAGGGTATATACAACCTTCATGGCCAGAAGCTTGAAAGACTTCCTGCTTCAGGTGTCGTAATAGTTGATGGCCGTAAGTACTTTGTGAAATAGAAACTTATAAATAGCTACCGGAATATTTTTAGTGCGATTTGAAAAGTTTTCAGGTCGCACTATTTTTTTGCAGCTCATTAAACAGCTTTTTATTTTTAGTAATAATTAATGTGTTCTCATCAATATTAAAGGGAATTTGATTATTTTTGCAGTATAAGCAAAATTTGTCCAACTTAAAAAATAAAGTTATGAGAAAAATATGTTTAATAACAGCTCTTTTGACTTTTGCGTTGCTATCCTTCAGCAGTTGCAATAAAAACAATGGGGTAGAGACAATTCCTGCAAAAGAATTTGCAGAAGTAATAGCAAGTCCGGATGTTCAACTTATAGATGTACGCTCGGCCGAAGAATTCGTTGAAGGCAATATTGAGGGAAGTGTTAATATCAGTCTTGCCGGTGAGGATTTTTGTGGACTGGTTGATAGGACACTTGACAAGGAACGGCCTGTAGCGGTTTACTGCCGAGGCGGACGCCAAAGTGCAGAAGCTGCCGAAAAACTCGACTCTATGGGATTTAAAGTTTTCGAACTTGAGAATGGCTACAAAGAGTGGCTTAAAGAAGGCAAATAACACACACTGACTGATATTGAGTAAACGATTGGTTGACAATATTTTGGCTCGCTGTCAACCTTTTTATTCATAATGTTTGTTTTTTATTATTTGAAGTCATAAGAAACTGTTTAAATTCCAACAACTTCTGAGGAACTTATCAAATAACGACTTTATATATGAGGTTTTCTAAAACACTGGAAGCTGTGGCTCTTTTATCACTTGTCTCAAATGTTCAAGCAGAAGAGAAACGGCCCAATATAATTCTCTTTTTAGTTGATGATATGGGGTGGCAGGATACATCAGTCCCGTTTCATATTCAGAAGACTCCGTTGAATAATCGTTATAGCACCCCCAATATGGAGCGGCTTGCAGCAATGGGGGTAAAATTCACGCAGGCTTATGCTTCGAGTGTTAGCTCGCCTTCAAGGTGCAGTTTGCTTACAGGTGCAAATGCAGCGCGTCACAGGGTAACAAATTGGACTTTTACGAAAAATGTGCCTACCGATGAAAAGCACGAAACACTGAAAATTCCACAATGGAATGTCAATGGTGTGCAGCCTGTTGAGGGGGTGTCCAATAGCTTCCCTGCAACATCATTAGCTGCTATTCTGTCCGATAATGGATATAATACGATTAATTGTGGCAAAGCTCATTTTGGCGCAACTGATACACCTTCGGCCAATCCTGTTAATTTGGGATTTAATGTCAATATCGCAGGACATGCAGCCGGTGGACTTGCTTCATACCTGGGCAAAGAACGCTTTGGACATAATAAAAACGGTGAGCCCGTGAGCGGTTTTGCAGTACCGGGACTTGAAGAGTATTGGGATGAGGATGTCTTCATTACAGAGGTTCTGACACTTGAAGCCATAAAGGCGCTTGAAAGTTCTATTGAAAAGAAAGAACCGTTCTTCCTTTATATGTCACACTATGCAGTACATGTGCCCCTGCAAGCCGATAATCGCTTTGTTGATAAGTATCTGCAGCGAGGACTTTCGCAATCCGAAGCCAACTATGCGTCTATGGTAGAAGGTATGGATAAAAGCCTCGGCGATCTTATGGATTATTTAGAGAGCAAAGAGGTACTTGAAAACACTGTCATAATCTTTATGTCTGATAATGGTGGATACTCGCTTTACGGACGTATGCCTCCATTGCATACTCAAAACTCCCCGTTGCGTTCAGGTAAAGGCTCTGCTTATGAAGGGGGTATCCGGGTGCCTATGATAGTCTATTGGAATGGGGTTGCGAGCCCGGGAACAACTATCAATGATTATGTGATAATAGAAGATTTTTTTCCGTCGATTCTTGAAATGGCCGGTGTTTGTGATTACCACACCAAGCAATGTGTTGACGGTGTCAGTTTTGTGCCGATGCTGAAAGGTAAGAAGAGTGATAATGGCTCTCGCCCTTTAATATGGAACATGCCTAATAATTGGATTTCGGGTGATAACAGGGATTATGGGATTGGGGCAACCTGTACAATCCGTCAAGGAGATTACAAACTGATATATTGGTATGAAGATGGCAAAAAAGAACTCTATAATATACGTACAGATATTGGCGAGACTGATAATATTGCAGAATCATTTCCTTTACTTACTAAACAGCTAAGTGAACTGTTGTCAGAAAAGCTCCGTAGTGTAGATGCGCAGCGACCGTCTTTTTTATCCACAGGTGAACCTTGCCTTTGGCCTGACGGTCGTTAACATCGAAAAAAATATACAAACATTATATGGCCCATAGTGTATCGTAATATAAGAAGCCTAAAAAATAAAACACTTTTGTAAATTTCGTGGATAAAATCACTAACTTTACGCGTGTTTGTTGAATATAAGCAACTCTATTGATAACATTATTAAGATAACGTGAGTTTGATATAAGAATATCGGACTTTCAACATTCGGGATGTTTACGTTGATAATCCGTCATATCACGCTGTTCAAGAAAAGATTCTTTAGTCTGGGGTATGACATGCGCTCTATGGACTGATTATGGGGTAACAGAAGCAATGATAGATAAGCGATTGTTTCCTCGTATTTTGGCTTTAGCCGAACAAATGTGGCATTATGGAGAACTGGCTCCATTTGAGAATTTTTATCAAAGAGTTAATATAATGGAGAGCTGGTTTGCCGGGGAGGGATTTCTGTTTGGTTGTGCTTTCAAAGAGGAATGATAATATCCTCTCATTTGCAAGTTCGCTATGCGACTTTGCGGACAGAAAATATTACGTTTTTTTGTTGTCGGTTAATGATTTTTTTATAACTTGCAGCCATAAGAAGTATGTTTGGATTTGTACCATAGTTTTATTTAATTGATACTCACAGAATTATGAAAAATCTATTTGATTACCCCGTTGATTTACGGTAGATTGTGTATTTCAACAAGATTCAAACAGCTTCTCAATATCCAAGTGAACAATTAATATTAATGACTAACCTAAATCAAAAAACAATGAAAAAACTGTTTACATCTTTGTTGTTGATGGGTATGCTTGCTCCTTTCGGCGCTTCGGCACAGTTGCAGCTGAAAGAGGAGGCTCCAGCTAACCCCGACAACGAACCGGTAGAGGTACATCCTGTGCCTCATCCGCGTCAGTTAAAGTGGCAAGAGACAGAGTTCTATGCTTTCTTCCACTATGGTATGAATACTTATACAGGTCTGGAGTGGGGTAACGGCGACGAGGACCCCAAGCGTTTTGCTCCTACTGCGCCTCCTAACCCCCGTCAGTGGCTTGAGACTGCAAAGGCAGCAGGTATGCGTGGTGGTATTGCAGTGGTAAAGCACCACGACGGTTTCTGCCAGTGGCCTACAGAGACTACTGACCACAATGTCACCAACTCCGGTAACGAGTATGGCCGTAATACCAACATCCCACGTGACTTTGCTGCTGCTGCAAAGGATTTAGGAATGAAGTACGGTTTCTATGTGTCTCCGTGGGACCGCAACAGTATTCACTATGGTACCGACAAGTATGTGAAGGATGTGTTCCTCCGTCAGTGTGCCGAGCTTGCCGAGTATGGTACCGACCAGTTCGAGATGTGGTTCGACGGTGCCAACGGCGGTAGCGGTTACTATGGTGGCCGCAACACGACGGTGAATGTTGACCGTGCTACATACTACGATGTTCCTAACCTGCGTGACAGCATCCACAAGATTTGCCCCGACTGCGTAATGTGGGGTGTAGGTGGCGAGGCACGCTGGATAGGTAACGAGGCCGGCTGGGCAGGCCAGACAAACTGGTCGCCCGAGAACCGTGACTATGCTCCCGAGGGCAACGGTATGTACGGTAGCGAGAACGGCTGGTTCTGGCTTCCCGGTGAGAGTGACGCAAAGGCTACAAACAAGGGCTGGTTCTATCATGACGGCGAGGCTCCATTGTCTCCCGAGCGTCTGTTCCAGATGTATCTTGAGACTGTGGGCCGTAACGCTACGCTCATCCTCAATATCCCTCCCAACAAAGCCGGTGTTCTCCCCGATGCATCGGTGAACGCTCTCGTGGGAATGGGTGACCTCATCAAGGCGCGCCTCACGAACGACTTTGCAAAGGATGCAAAGGTTGAGGTGACCGAGACACGTACAGCAGGCGCTGCACGCAACTATGAGGCTGCGAACATGACCGACGGCAACAAGGATACATACTGGGCTACAAACGACGGTACTGTAACTGCTACAATCACCCTTACATGGGACGAGGCACAGACTGTACGTTATGTGGAGCTTATGGAGTACATTGCCAAGGGACAGCGCGTGAAGAAATTCCACATCGAGACAAGCGAGGACGGAAATACATGGACACGCAGGGCTTCTAATGTGGAGACAACAACCGTGGGCTACAAGAGAATCATCCCTCTCCACGGCAACACAGCCAACAGCTACGGTGCGGGCTTCAACGTGAAGGGCGTGCGCGTAGTCATCGAGGACAGCAAGGCTTGTCCGCTAATCAGTAAAGTAAGCGTTTATTAATATTTCAAAGGATTACGATTATGAAAATGAAGAATATATTTGCGCTTGCTGCTTTGGTACTTCCAATGTTCGCTTCGGCGCAGACAGAGATTACATTCGAGACCGAGGACTACAAGTCTATCGGTGTGTACGATACATGGGAGGAGTCTCCTTTCCGCACTGGCGCCCTCAAAGGTAACTATGCGGTGATAGACAACCACCTTACATATGTTGACGAGCAGCTTGGTGTTGCTCCCAACGAGTCTTCCAAGATTCTTGCCATACAGCGTTCACGCTTCGGCAGCAACACCTTCGGCGTGCGCGTTGACCTCAACGAGACATTCGAGCTCACACCTCAGACAAAGTATATCCACGTGATGGTTTACCGTCCTTACGGCGGCCGTGTGATGGTGGTGGGTCTCGGTAAGCGCACCGAGCGCCTTGACCAGTCTCCCGAGGCTGAGCAGTTCTGGGCAATGTCTACTACAAATGTAGGCGCAGGCAAATGGCAGGACGTCGTGCTTCCTATCAAGGGTAACGGCGGCATCGACATATACAGCCTTGTTGTTGTGCCCGACTGTGAGTCGCCTCACAACTACACCGAGGATGCCGTATGTTACATCGACAACATTGAGGTGAACGACAATCCGCAGTCGAAGTTCGTTTACGGCTACTATCCTGTTGCCTTCGACAAGGGGCAGCTGTACACCCGCAACGACCGCTTCGTGAATTCTGTGACTCTTGTATCGGGTGACGGTACACAGACTGTTGCTTCTCCTACAAGCCCGAAGACCGTTTATGTTGACCATGCTACCGAGGAGTTCTATGCACGCGCCGGTGAGACTGTTACTCCAAAGTTCTCATATACAGGTTCTTGGATGCACGGATATGTATATCTTGACGTTGACAACAACGGTAAGTTCGAGGCTGTGATGAACGATGACAATACTATTGCCGAGGGCAGTGAGGTGATGGCATACTCTTACTATCAGGGCAAGAACAGCACCGGTGCAACAGTTACCAACCAGAATGTTCTTTCTCCTCCGGCATTTACTGTTCCCGAGGGTCTTGAGAACGGTTACTACCGTCTGCGCTACAAGGTCGACTGGGATTGCATTGACCCTGCGGGCAATATGGATTCCGGCAACTCAATCATCAGCAACGGTGGCGGTATTATCGATATCCGTCTGAATGTGCACGGTGACTTTGCCAACGTGAACGACGCCAACCGTAACGGTAAGGTGGTTGCTGCTGCTGACGGTGCCGACCTCGTGAAGTATACAGCTCCATTCGGTGAGGACTTCAAGATTCAGATGGTTCCCGAGAACGGCTTCGAGTATTCAGGTATCATTGTAAAGTACGGCTACAATCTCGGCGGTGACAGCATCGTACACGACAATGTACAGTGGCAGAAGGTCTTCTTCGAGCGCCAGCAGTTCGATGCCGATGACTGCATCGTTATCCCCGGTGAGTATATGCGCGGTGACGTTGAGATTGAGGGCCTCTTCATTGAGGAGGGTACATACGTTCCTCTGGAGCCCGAGACACGCTATGAGACAACGAAAGTGGAGAATGGAAATTTCGCCAATGGAACCACTTGGTATACAATCCAAATAGGCCAGGACGGATATGTGCTCGCCGATAACGGCGCAGCTTCATACATTGCACTCGACAATACAGTAGTGGATATTGAGAATCCGGCACAGTTGTGGTGCTTCACAGGTAACGAGGATGCCGGCTACCGCATATACAATATGCAGGCCGGTGGTACAAAGGTTCTTGCTGCCCCAACTACAATGAAGGGAAATACAGGAAATGCATCTTACCCTACACTGCAGCCGGTGGATAATCTCCCTGCAGGCTACACCGACCTTTGGAAGTTTGCCGACTCTGATGACCTGGGTTCAACATCCGTTGCCCATGCTTATATGTATGAGGTAGGCTACGAGAGCCACAAGGTGAATAACCGTGACAGTAGGCTTGCTTTCTGGAATGGTGGTGCTGATGTCGGTTCTACATTGCAGATTTATTTTGCAAAGACAACAACCGCTACTGTAGACACTCTTACGGCTCCCGACCTGCGTGCCATGACATTGCCTACACGCATAGGCTTGCAGTCGGTATCAGAGACCAACGGTTATTGGTTCAACGGTGCCGCTCCCGAGGTCGAGAGCGAGGAGCCTGTTGTATCTAACGTGTATGTATGGGAGCCTGTTGAGGGCAGCGAGTCTAAGTTCTATCTCTGTAAGGCTTATCCCGAGGATGCCGACGGTGAGGGTTATGTACAGGCGCCCAACGGTAACGTGCAGCTCGGTGCAAAGGCAGGTGCTGCGCAGTTCGAGGCATACAGCCCTATGATTGAGGCCGGTGGCGGTGACGTCAATACAGGTGACACGTCGTGGCTTGTTGAGATTACAGACAATCCTTATCTTGTACGCTTTGTTGCAAACGGCACTTACTTGAACTCGCAGGCTGCGGGCGTAGCGCCAAAGTTCGCTACAGGAACAGGTGCGTGGTCTGTTTGGTATGTTCACAACTTCGCGAAGATGCACGTTCTCACAATGAACATTACCGTCGGTGACCTTACCGAGGTAATCACAAAGCTCTGCTGCGAGGGTGACGTGATAGTTTATCCTGAGTACGAGGGTTTTGTGTGCGATCAGGGCAAGGAGTATGTGATGGGTGGCGAGGATGTTACAATTGACCTTACATACTCAAATGCGACAGGCATCGAGGAGGTGAAGGGTGAGAACGGTAATGTGAAAGGCATCTACGATCTCCAGGGCCGCAAGGTTGAGAACCCTTCAAACGGTCTTTACATTGTTGACGGCAAGAAGACTTATATCAAGTAATAAAATAACCTAAGTTCGATATGACAAGTACGCGAAAACGCAAGCATTGTCATCCCGAATAAACATGAGGAATCTCAAAAAAACGCGAAATAAGAGATATCTCACATTGACTTTAGCCCCTTCGGGCGTCGACCGTTGGTTCGTTCGATATGACAAACACGCTAAAATTACAGTACTGATTTTTATATCGAACTTACGTTAGAATACATGTCTACAACTGTTGACGGCAGCTTTTAAAAGGCTGCCGTCATCTTTTTATCGTGTTGCCGGCAAAATATTCCGTTATAATTTTGTAATGCTCTTTTCTTTTGTATACTTTTGCCTGTAGCACACTCTTGCGTACTATGTAGAGAAAACACTAACCTTAAAAATATTACTCCAATGAACACAATTGTTTCTCAGTTCAACATTCAGGGCAATGTTGTTGAAGTTGCTCCTCTGGGCAATGGTCTTATCAATACAACTTATCGCGTGAAGACAGAGGGCGATGCTCCCGACTATGTTCTCCAGCACGTGAACAACGCTATCTTCCCCGATGTAGATATGCTCATGAACAACATCGTTGCTGTTACAGAGCACATCCACGGCAAACTTGTTGCAGCAGGTACAGAGGATATTGCACGCAAGGTGCTAAAGTTCGTTCCTGCAAAGGACGGCAAGTACTACCACTTTGACGGTGAGAAATACTGGCGTGTAATGGAGTTTATCCCCGATACAGTGGGTATGTCTGCGGTAACTCCCGAGACTTCTTACATCGTGGGTGAGACTTTCGGTAACTTCCAGGCTATGTTGGCCGATATCCCTGCGGAGCTGGGCGAGACAATCAAGGACTTCCACAACATGGAGTTCCGTTTGCAGCAGTTGCGTGAGGCTGTGGCTGAGAACAAGGCCGGCCGTCTTGCCGAGGTACAGTGGCTCGTTGACGAGCTTGAGGCCCGTGCCGAGGAGATGTGCAAGGGTGAGCGTCTGCACCGCGAGGGCAAGCTACCGAAGCGTATCTGCCACTGCGATACAAAGGTTGACAACATCCTCTTCGACAAGGAGGGTAACGTGCTTTGCGTAATAGACCTTGACACAGTGATGCCTAACTTCATCTTCTCCGACTTCGGTGACTACCTGCGCTCAGCGGCAAACACCGGTAAGGAGGATGACAAGGACCTTGATAATGTGAACTTCAACATGGAGATCTTCAAGTCATTCACAAAGGGTTACTTGAAGTCTGCCGCTTCGTTCATCACTCCGCTTGAGGTTGAGAACCTGCCATACGCTGCGGCTCTGTTCCCATATATGCAGACAGTACGTTTCTTGGCTGACTACATCAACGGCGATACATACTACAAGACACAGTATCCCGAGCACAACCTCGTACGTTCAAAGGCACAGTTCAAGCTGTTGCAGAGCGTTGAGGCTCACCAGGCCGAGATGCAGGCTTTCATCGCAGAGGTGATGAAGTAATAATTGCTTCTAATGTACAGGACGTCCGCCCCTTCATAAGGGACGGATGTCTTTTGTTTGTCATGTTGGTTGACGAATTCCTCCAACAATCATGTGTGTGCCAATATTTTAATAATAAATATAATATAAAAGTTAATTATTTTATGTAGATTTGCAAAGAATACACCCTTATGGGTGAAGACATAAAATATAAAGTGCATTAGCTTTACTATCTTACTGATGGGAGTATTTTGCTCCGGCAGGGCAGGTCCTTGTCAAACTTGGCGGTTAAATCAAAGGAAGATTAGTAGCAAAGTTGATGCCCGCGCTGTATGCGGCGTGGGCAACTTGCTTATCTATCTTCCAGGTAACGCCAAGACCTCATCAGTGGATAATGTTAAGTTGTCCACGTTTTTTTTGTCCCTATTGGTGGGGTGCAATACAACAAGATATATAAGGCCTTAAGCCTGCAATTTGTTTGTTGCCAAACTGTAATTTGTCATTAATCAAATGAATTTATATTACTAACCTTAAAATGTTTTACCCATGAAGAAGATTTTTTCTTTATTGTTGGCAGCTCTGTTCGTCTCGACACAGGCATACGCCGACAAGGTAGTCGCTTCGACAACATTGCCTTCTGAGGGCAAGCCGGAGCATGTCTACTCAATGGTGAACGGTAATGGTGCCTATGTGGGCCCGACTACTGCACCGGCAACGGATGTGAATGGTCTCTTCGCCTTCTATGCTGTAGATGGTGTTGACGGCGCATATTACATCTACAGTTACAACGCAGAGCAGTGGCTTGGCTATACAAAGGCGGCCAGCTACTCTTCGAAGAAGGGTTTTGTGACCCTGTCTGATGCAAAGGTTGAGGGCGCTTATTTCAAGGTCAACAACTATGCCAATGACAACTACGAGATTGCTCCTTACACAACAGGCGGCAATGCGGCTTCTATCTATCTCAACTACTACCAGGGTGTAAGTGCCAATGCCGGTACAACACTCGGCCTCTGGACCGACAACGGTGCAAATGACGGTGGTAGCCGTTACACATTCGCTGAGTTCGTGATTGTTGAGCGCACTTACACAATCAGTGTTCCCGAGGGTGTTACAGTCACTATCGATGGTAAAGAGTATGCCGATGGTTCTACAATTACAGTAGAGGGTTCACTCGACAAGGGTAAGGTTGCTGTCTCTGCTCCTGAGGGCAAGTTCGCGGTAGTTTCTATCGATGATGTAAACAACACTATCACAGTAAACGTAGCTACACTTCCCGTGCAGGCCGAGAGCGAGCCTTATGTGAATGCTTGGGTATATCCTAAACAGCAGGACAACGTAGGTGCAGCAAAGATGGATGAGGCCGACGGCGTTTATACACTCAGCAACAATGTCCTTGCTGCAAGCTATATGAAGGTGGGTGATGCTCTCTACTTTGCTGGTTCAAACGCGATGAATCTTGTTGCAGGTACAGAGCCTTTCACAGTTGCTTTCGGTAGTTCCGGCTTCGGCAATGACACTCAAGAGCGTCGAGACTGAGACTCTTACAGCAAATGCATCGGCAATTGGCGGTGCTGAGCACTTCGCAGGTGTACAGTTGGTCGCAAACTACGAGTATACATACAAGGAGACAAAGATTGAGATTGTCTGGCGTGCAGTATTGCGCGACGGTAGCCACTACCTGCGCACAGAGATGGAGCTGACAGGCGTTGACGCTGTCGACATGTACAACATTATTCCAATGATTTACAATGTTGACACAGAGGCTGCAGGTTCTGCTCCAAAGGTTGTGGGTAACACACGTGGCGCAGTGCTCATGAGCGACAAGATTTTCGCAGGTCTCGAGACTCCTACTGCATACAACACTGTTGGTGAGGCTACTGGCGAAGAGGATGCCTGGAACCTTACAGATACAAAGAGTGTTTCTCTCACTGCATCTTCTTGGACACAGGTAGCTGAGGCTGATGTTCCAAAGCGCGTAGAGGAGGCTACAGGTGCGAACTATCCTAACGTCTACGCATATGATATGGAGAATGTTACCTTGAAGGAGGGCCAGAAGGTTTCAATACTTGTGAAGTACACAAGTGGCAGCCACCGTCTGAACTTCGGCGGTGCCGTTCTGCTCGATGCAAACGGTGCTATTGCTGCAGTTGATTACCACAGCGGTTATTCAGGCGGCCAGCACAGCAACAATACATTTACATTCCTTGCTCCTTATGACGGTACATTCGCTGTACGCGTGTTCGTTGAGAACAAGACTGAATCTATCGACGCGTCAAGTACAATGACTGTCGATATCTACACCGCCAAGGAGGGTGTTGTCGTAAACACTGCAATCGTAGGTATCCAGGGCCTCTGGAGCCGCAACACTACACTTGCTGCCGGCGAGACATGGAAGGTGGCTTCTGTTGTGGGTCTTGTCGCACAGGACGGTACACAGAGCAATGCAAATATCCGCGAGACACAGAAGCGCCGTTCATTCCTCGCATACAGTGAGCGTGAGCGTGCAGTGCCCTGGAGAACATTCCCACACTACAACAGCTGGTACGAGCTCAATATCAACCGCAACAATGCGGCACCGGGTCAGGAGCATACCAACTTTACAGCCGAAGATATTCTTGGCGTGATGGAGCAGTGGAAGGAGAAATACTTTGACAAGTTCGGCGAAGGCATTGCAGCCTTTGTAATCGATGACGGTTGGGACAACTACGGTCCTTGGACATTCCATAGCGGTTTCCCCAATGAGATGCGCGATATGTCTGTATTGGCCAAGGAGATGAACGCCGGTATAGGTGCTTGGTTGGGCCCTGTAGGCGGTTATGGCCAGAGCGGTAACTACCGTCGCGCATACTGGAATGCAAATAACCGCGGCGGCATGCAGCTCTCTAACCCTGCCTACTATGAGGCATTCCTTGCTGCTGCCAATAACCTTGTATGCGAGCAGGACGGTGTGGCTGGTTTCAACCATGAGACCGACAACTATGTATTCTTCAAGTTCGATGGTATTTCAGCTCAGTTCTCTGCTGTAGGTCCCGATGCCGGTGACACAGGTAACGAGAATGCCGAGGGTATCATCCGTCTTGAGCAGTACGTTCGTGAGAACATGCGTGAGGATATCTTCTTCAACACTACAGTAGGTACATGGGCTTCTCCGTTCTGGTATCAGATTTCCGATGCTACATGGCGTCAGGAGAACGACCACGACCGTATCGGTAACAACAGCATCAACCGTGAGAACTGGATTACATACCGTGACCGTCTGGTTTACCAGAACTATGTACAGAATTCTCCGATCTGCCCGATCAATACATTGATGACCCACGGATTCATCCTTTCAGAAGATGGTCCTCCAGCAGGTGATTCAAGAGACTACAATGCTGTTCTCCGCGAGCTCCGTTGTGCATTTGTTTGCGGTTCGGGAATTGTAGAGCTTTACACCAACTGCAATCTTATGAACAGCATCAACGGCGGTAAGCTCTGGGAGGATGTTGCTGAGTGCGTAGCATGGCAGAAGAAGAATGCCGATGTATTGCCCGATGCTCACTGGGTAGGCGGCAATCCATGGAACGGCAGCAAGCAGGAGATTTATGGTTGGGCTTCTTGGAACGGTGCGAAGGCCACACTTGCTCTCCGCAACGGCGGCAACAGCGCCCAGACATATACATTTACATTGCGTGAGGCTCTTGAGATTCCTGCGAACATCACAGGTGCCATCATCCTCAACAAGTCATTCAAGGTGCAGGATGCTCTCGAGGGCTTGACAGAGGGCGCTGCAATCGATATCGACCAGCAGTTGACAGTTACTCTTCCTGGTAGCACCGTATTTGCATTCGACGGCATCAATGCCGACCCTTCACAGGTCCCTTTTGAGGTGTTGAGCTACAGCCCTGTAAAAGATGAGGCTATCAGTACAGTACGCCTTAACTTCAACTATGATGTGAAGGCTGTAGAGGGTGCTGAGGCTGCTGTTGCTCTTTACGACGAGGCAAAGGAGAATGTCGTTTCAGAGGCTACATACGCAGTAGAGGGTAGCGTTGTTACTGTTACTCTTGCAAATGCAGTGAGCACTCCGGGCAACTATTTTCTGGTTGTTCCCGAGGGCCTCTTCGTCCGCTCTAACGACGACAGGGCTTTCTCTGGCGAGTTTGCAATTACAGTTGTTGCTCCGGAGCCAATAAAAATTACGTCTGTTTCTCCAAACGAGGACATCTATTCTCTCTCTATAATAGAGGTGAAGTTCAGCAAGGATGTTGTTGATGCAGCGACAGGTGCAGAGGTTGTCCTCAACAATGCTGCCGGTGAGAAAGTTTCAGCGGCTTCATACAGCGTTGACGGTAAATTGCTTACAGTGACTCTTGCCCAGGAGGTTACAGCTCCGGGCGAGTACATTCTCGTTATCCCTGAGGGTGTTGTAAAGGGTGCTGCTGTGGGTGATTCTTTCAGCGGTTCTGTAACTCTTGTCGTTGAGGAGTTTGACATCTATGAGCCTACAAATACCGGTACAAGAACACGAAGTGACCGTGTCATTAAGGGCTTTACTCTTACAGGCGCTTCCGGCGAGAACAGCTATACTCTCACTACTGATGAGCAGGGGCAGGACTACACCAATGCTACTGCTGCAGTGTTCAAGGTAGAGACCGGTGAGGACCTTAACATCACATTCGACAAGGCGGGTTCATGGATACACCAGTACGTGTTCATTGATTTTGACGGTGACGGCTTCACAGCAAGCATTGCTGAGGGTAGCGAGTGGGCTCCCGCCGAGGATCTTGTAGCATACTCATTCTACAATAACAATAGTGATAGTGACGCAAGTGGTTGGAACAGTAAAGGTACAGTGATTACCGGCAATGACCGTAACACACCTGCAGTTCCTGCATTCAATGCTCCTGAGGCAGCCGGTACATACCGCATGCGTATCAAACAGGATTGGTGTAACATTGACCCAGCCGGCGATGCTGACGGCAAGTTCGGCGACTTCAAGGAGAACGGTGGCCAGATCATCGACGTTACTCTCGAGGTTATCAATGCTACAGGTATCAAGGAGGTTGAGGGTGATAATGGCGTGAAAGGTGTATATGACCTCTCAGGCCGCAAACTCGAGAAGGTTTCTGCTCCCGGAGTATATGTTGTAGATGGTAGAAAGGTTTTAGTTAAGTAATTAACTTAGAACCCAACAATTCTGTCTTTTGACAGCATTATTCAAGGTGTTTGAAAGAAACTGAATGATGTGTTGAACTATATTATAAAACTGAGCCGGTTTATTATGTGTTTTTACAGACTTTAACCGGCTCGGTTTTTATAATAGGATTAACGGATATTTTTATGAAAAGAATAATTTTATCAATCTATTGCAGCTTGTATACCATTCTATCATTGGCACAGACATTACCTTTGTTCTCCAATGATGGAACAGACAACTGGTATTATATTGAGTTTGATATCAACTCGACAGTTATACAAGACATTGGTGTGGGACAGGAACTCCGTAATCGCGTGGCTGAAGAAGGAGAGGAGGGACAGCTTTGGAAATTCATAGGTGATGAGAATTCCTGTACTGTAGTTTCAAAAACAGGACGTTACCTGTTTTATAATAACGAGAAAAACCGTTTTTATGCATCCGCTGATGAAGCTACTATAATGAAGATGGTTGCTACATCGGCTGGCAAGTGGGAGTTGCAAATATATGACACTTCGCTTGCGCCGTCTGCTAACCCTGACGCAGTTGCCATTGTGATATATAATGGTAGCGGCATTGACCACTATCTTGACGTTTGGAAGCATGATTTCAATGCTTGTGCATTGAATTTTGTTATGGCTGAAGATATGGCTTTCACAACCCAGAATGCTCCTTCGCCAGTCCCAGAGGTAACAATCTCCGGCTCGAAAACAGCACCGGAAGAACTGTTGGCTTTATGGTATGATGCTCCTGCAACGAATTGGGTAAAGGAGGCTTTACCAATAGGAAATGGTGATATGGGTGCGATGATTTTTGGTGGTATAGCTCAGGACCGTATACAATTCAACCATAAGACACTGTGGAAAGGCTCATCAAGTGCTACAGATTTGGGTTCATATCTTGCATTCGGAGATTTGTATATAATAAACCGGAATGCCAAGATGGCTACAGAGTATCGTAGAGAACTTGATCTGTCGAAGGCTGTTGTAAATGTGGAATATACATCGGATGATACAGAATATAAACGTGAGTACTTCTGCTGTAATCCGGATAATGTGATTGTAGTAAGATATACAGCTGTTGGCAATGAAACTCTTTCACTTGACTTGCAGTTTATTAATGCGCAGGGCTCCCGGGCTGTCTACAGTGCAGAAGGTGCTGTCTTTAGTGGTACTTTGGGAAACGGTATGAATTATCAGGCTGTTATGGCTGTTGATACTGACGGCGGTACTATAAACTATGATAAGCGTGCTGTAACTGTGGATGGTGCACATGAACTAATTGTTTATATTGCTTGTGGTACTGACTTTGACCCATCTTGCGATAATCATCTGACCGGTGATGCGGTGGCATTAGACAACTCGCTTCGAGAAGCTGTTGTTGCTGCAAAGAAGAAAGGTGTTGATGTTATCAAAACCGCTCACCAAACTGATTATCTCTCGTTGTTCGGGCGTTGTAGCTTTGAACTGTATGGTGCCGCAAATTCCCTGCCTACAAACCAATTGTTACAGAAAAACAATGCCGCATCTACAAAAATGGTAGATATGCTGATGTTTCAGTATGGACGATACTTGACTATAGCATCTTCACGCGGAATCCCTGTACCTTCCAATTTGCAAGGTATATGGAATAAAGACGGCAATGCTCAAAGTGATGCAGTGTGGGCTTCGGATATACATTCAAACATAAATGTACAGATGAACTATTGGCCTGTAGAACCTACCAATTTGAGTGAATGTCACATGCCTTTCCTTGATTATATGAAGAATGAGGCTTTACGTGCCAATGGCAGATGGACACAGAATGCACGCGACCTTGGTGTGAATAAGGGATGGGTTGTCAACACTGCCGGTAATATTTTTGGTGGTTCGAGCAGTTATAAGATTGGTAAGTATTCTGTTGTCAACGCATGGTATTGTACCCATTTATGGCAGCATTTTGCATACACATGTGATACTACATTCCTTAAAGAACATGCTATGCCTCTTATGAAGAGTGCTTGTGAATTCTGGTTCGAGAGACTTGTGCCAGCTCAGAATGGTGATGGTTCGTTGGAGTGCCCTAATGAGTATTCGCCTGAACAAGGATTTGTACAGAATGCTACAGCGCATTCGCAACAACTTGTTACAATGCTTTTTGAACAGACTTTGCAGGCAATCGAGGTACTTGGCAACGATGCTGCGCTGTGTGATGAAGTTTTTGTTGCAACATTGCAGGATAAGTTGCAAAGGCTTGATAAAGGCTTGAGGATTGATGGTAAAGGTATGCTGCGTGAATGGAAATATCAGGAAAATACACCCAATATAGGTGCCGGAGAGAACTATTTTGCAAATGATGAACAGAATGTATGGCAGTGTCATCGTCATACATCACATCTTATGGCACTCTATCCAGGTTTTGGTATTAGCAAGGGTATTGATGAGGATATATATGATGCAGCAATAGCATCGCTTGATGATCGTGGTGATGTAGCGACCGGTTGGGCAAGAGCTTGGCGTATATCGTTATGGGCAAGGGCACGTGACAAGAAGCGGGTTTACAAGACATTGAGAGGCTTTGCGCACCGTACATCAAATCTTAACTATGATTGGAGTGGGGGATTGTATGACAATATGTTAGATGCGCATGCGACCAGCGTCTTCCAGATTGAGGGTAATTTCGGTGCTACTGCAGGTATTGCAGAAATGCTTTTGCAGAGCCGACCAGACTCTATCGTCCTTCTTCCGGCACTTCCGTTCGAGTGGCCCGAGGGTGCTGTCAGAGGGATGAAGTGTATTGGCAATTTTGAGGTGGAAATAGAATGGAAAGACAGGAGGCCTGTAACAGTGCGTGTTGTGTCGCATAGCGGAATGCCGCTTACTTTGGCTTATCCTAAGATTTCAAAGGCTGTTTTTTCTGCAATGCAGGGTGACAATCCACAAGTGACATCAAATAACGACAACTCCGTCTCTCTTGAGACAATGAAAGGCGGTGCATATCTTTTTGATTTTTCCGAGTTGGAATGGGATGATGTTGCAGATGAGACTGTTGACTATGTCCCTACCAATAATGGTACAAGAACAAATACCGGTCGTGTAATCCGTGCCATCACTCTTGCAGGTGCATCATCAGGTGAGAATAGTTACACTCTTACAACAGAGGAGCAGGGACAGGATTATACAGATGCTGCAGCTGCCACAGTTTTCAAGGTAGAGGCCGGTGAGGACCTTAACATTACATTTGACAAGGCGGGTTCATGGATACACCAGTACGTGTTCATAGACTTGGACGGTGACGGCTTCACAGCAAGCATTGCCGAGGGTAGCGAGTGGGCTCCAGCCGAGGACCTTGTCGCTTACTCATTCTATAACAACGACGGTGCAAGTGACGAGAGCGGTTGGAACAGTGTAGGTGCAGTGCTTACAGGAAACAACCGCAACACTCCCGAGGTTCCTGCATTCAAGGCTCCTGAGACTGCCGGTACATACCGTATGCGCGTTAAGCAGGACTGGTGTAACATTGACCCCGCTGGTGATGCAGACGGCAAGTTCGGTGACTTCAAACAGAACGGTGGCCAGATCATCGACGTTACTCTCGAGGTTGTCGACGCTACAGGTATCAAGGAGGTTGAGGGTGATAATGGCGTGAAAGGTGTGTATGACCTTTCGGGCCGCAAGCTCGAGATGGTTTCTGCTCCCGGCGTTTACATCGTTAATGAAAAGAAACTGCTTGTAAAGTAAATCTATATTACAAAGAATATAATCCAAGAATGGGCGGCTGGGTTCGCCCCCTTCTGCTTAAAACAGATATAACATGAACAAAAACAATGGAAGGTTGCTGTCACTTGATGTGTTGAGAGGACTGGACTTGATGTTGCTCGTCGGTTTGCAGCCTGTACTGCGTGTTTTTCTGATTGAACTTGATAGCCCTGTGCTCAACGATACTCTGCTATATCATCTTGACCACGCGGAGTGGGAGGGTCTGCGTGTGTGGGATATGGTGATGCCGCTGTTCCTGTTCATGTCGGGTGTGACAATGCCTTATTCTCTTCCAAAGTACAGGACGCAGAACGGCGATGCCGGAGTGTGGAAACGTATCCTCAAGCGCTTTGCTATGCTCTTTCTGTTGGGAATGGTGGTGCAGGGCAATATCCTCTCGCTCGACCCTGACAGGGTGTATATATACAGCAATACATTACAGGCCATAGCCGTCGGCTATCTGTTGGCTGCTCCTTTGGTGCTTTATCTGAAACCGAAATGGCAGTTGCTTGCGATAGTGGTATTGCTTGCTATTTATTCATTGCCTATGCATCTTTGGGGCGACTGGAGTCCGCAGGGGAACTTCGCAGCTGTGGTCGACAAGGCTGTGCTCGGACGTTTCAGGGACGGTAGCGTTGTTGCTGCCGACGGTACGGTGCAGTTTGCTGCCTGGTACGACTATACCTGGATATGGAGCAGTATCACTTTCTGTTGCACAGTTGCTTTAGGCAGTTTTGCTGGGCAGATGGCAAAGAACGGGAACGGCAATCGTCCCGCAACTGCGAAAAGGCTCTTTGTGATGGCTGTGCTGTTGTTGGCGACGGGGTTGCTTTCCGGAATATTCCAGCCTGTCATCAAACGTATATGGAGCGCGAGCATGGTACTTTACAGCGCAGGGTGGTGCTATCTTCTGTTGGCCTTGTTCTATTGGTGGATAGATGTCAAAGGTCATACGAAAGGTTGGGGGTGGTTGCTCTGTTATGGTTGTAATGCTATTACAGCGTACCTTATTGGAGAGCTTATCAACTTCCGCGGTGTGGCAGCGTCGTTGCTGTACGGCACCGAACAGTATCTCGAAGGGTGGTATCCGGTGCTGCTTGTGGCATGTAACAGCCTGATAGTCTTCTTTATACTGAAATTCATGTATAAGAACAAACTCTTCCTAAAAGTGTAGGATGGAGTGTTCCCTTTGTGATAAAGTGCAGGAGCAGCAGTGCTGTTCTTGCACTTTTCATTTTGTGAAAAAGGATTTATAATAGAATAAAAATCACAAAAAATGGGAATTTGTGGCAGAAACGCTTGTTTACATCAAAAAAGGTTCTTATGTTTGTATACGGTTTTGCTGTACCGATTGACTGGGAAACTCATCAATTTTAAACGAAAAACCGAGTAAGCTTCACATTGTCTAATGGCGGGCCACGCCTTCGGGTAGCTTTAGAGAGCCGGTGGATTACAAAGGACAGGAGCCCTCAAATCTTGTATTCTCGGAGTTTCGTCGTTCTCTTCTGTGCAGCAAAACTTTTTTTATTTCCTATAAGGGAATATGTAAAGCCCGTCAGTTGTAGCTGATGGGCTTTGGTATTGTAAAGAGTTTGAATGGTTCACCTGCAAACTATAGGGGGAATATCTTTTTAACACAGACAAAACATTAAACAATCTCTTATATTCTTTTA
>SUXN01000028.1:0-30652 GCA_015060965.1 Bacteroidales bacterium
TCGGAAAGTTTCAACTCTAAAATCAAGGCTTTCAGAGCACAATTCAGAGGGGTAAAAGATAAAGATTTTTTCCTTTTCAGACTAGCAAAATTATATGCATGAAAATGAAATCCCTCAACTTTTTACGTTGACCCGCAAAAGGTCACGCGAAGCACCGTGTCAGTGGTGCCGCGTGGGTTGCGAAAAGCGAGTGTTGTCAATTTTACTATCAGAATCGACAATGCTGACAGCGGTTGGTCAAACGAAGGACGGGCGAAGCTCGTACCGTTTGGGCCGCGATAAGACGGCATTGTCAATTTAAAAGATATAATCGACAATGCGAGCCGCAAAAGGTCACGCGAAGCACCGTGCCAGTGGTGCCGCGTGGGTTGCGAAAAGCGAGTGTTGTCAATTACGGCAAACACACCCAAGAGGAGATTGGCATTTCCCTATCGGTGTTGAACAACTATTTCAGCAAGTTGGGAGATAGTGATGAACCCATATATAAAAACATAGAGTGTACCATTAGAAAATGGTACACTCTATGTTAAGCCCACTACTAGGGGGCGTAAGAAGCGAAAGAACTAAAGTATTATCTTAACTGATTTATTAAAGGAGTATACAATATAATTTCCGCTTTCTAATAGAATCTTCTCACCATTATATTTTATAACATCTTTTATCAGCGAACCATTTGCTGAATATATTGTAAGCTGCTTACCAATTATATTTGTAAATATAATTCCATCATCATACATTTTAAATTCTATCGCATTATCGGCCACAATATTTTCTATACATGTTTCATCAAACTCTTGAATATTCCAAAAATTCTTCCATACATCAGCTTGCAGATATGTCGTCAAGGTCCCTGTGGGAACATATACTATAGTATTAGCAAATTGGTTGTCGGTAAAATTATTATCATTAACAACAGGAGGCGTGCTTCCTAACAAATATATGTATGAAATGCCATAACAACCTTGAAACATACATTTACCGATAAAACTTGTATTACTGCCAATTGTAACGGAAGTCAATGTTCCAATTCCATAAAATGGAGAGTCATAGTTATTGGGGGTTGCACTAAATATTAGCTCGCGTCCAAGATACAAATTTTCTAATGGGCAATCCTTGAAAAGCCCATTTTTATATGAATAAATTGATGGTAAAGACAATGATTCTTCTCCATCTTCAAAGTACAACATTTTCAATGAGCTTAGACCATCGAAGGCATCTTCTTTAATCTTAGTAACACTTTGGGGAATTGTCAATTCTATAATATTTCCACAGCCACTGAATGCTCCAGAATCGATATTCTTAAGATTACTCGACAATACAACATCTGTAATTTTTACACAACCATTAAATGCAGACTCACCTATATATTCTATATTGTTGGACATATAAACTTTCTCAATACTTTCACAGCGAGCAAATGAATATTTTTTTATTTCTGTTATATCGTTTGGAATTTGAAGCTCTTTAAGCAGCTTGTTATTTAGATACATGCTTTTAGCATAAAACAACAGATTGTCAATCATCGACTCAAATTCTATATTACACCATGAAGACAAACTTTCAATATATACAGCACCTAGCCCTTCGCATCCATAGAAAGCATTATTTCGAACAAAATTCAAACTGTTTGGAACTTTTACACTTATAAGATTACAATATTTATAAAAGGCATATGATTTGACTTCAGTTATACCCTCTGGTATAATAAGCTCCTTTAATAATTTCCCATTTAAATACAAATTACCACCTGTATTTAATGGATTAGAGTGCATATCATAAAAGTTTATTAAGCACCAATTCGCTATGTTTGAAATATGTACTGAAACCTCTGAGCAATTATAAAACGCATTTCTTTTAATATCTCTTACACTATTTGATATTGAAACATGTTTAATAGCATCACAATATTCAAACAAAGACTCAGGAATTACCGTAACATATTCACCAAAAATTACAGATTTTATAGTTTTATTTTTATAAAATGGAGAATACCCATAGGTGTAATTAGGTGTATAAGATAAATTTCTACCTACATATAACGTAGTTAACGGACAATCATCGAATATATATGGCAGATAAATGCCTTTTTCAAATGATAGCACATTTTCACCATCTTCAATTCTGAAATCAACCAATGATGTACAGCCTTCAAATGCCCATCCACCAATGATATTAACACAATTGGGGATTGATAGTGAAGTAAATGATGTACAACCTGCAAATGCCCATCTACCAATACTTGTTACACTATTTGGGATTTTCACTTCAAAAAGTTCTTTGTCATTAGAAAAAGCACCTTCTCCAATAGCTGTAACATTTAATGTTCTAGACTTATAAACCACAGAACTAGGAATGGAGACTACACCTGAATAATTATTATCTCCACTTGTAACCTCTGCTGTTAATTCTGTTGTTGAAGTTACATTATAATAAATGCCATTTGCTTCAAAATCGTAAGCAAAAATCATATTTGAGCAAATGAGTAACAATGCAAATAGCAATCCCTTTTTCATAACGTTTTATTTTTAATATTCTATATAAAATACAAAAGCGTGGACAGGTTGTACTATTCAGAGGTACTGCCATACCCACGCAACATACAAACACCACCCACGCTATTGCGCAGGCGTTTCGTGTCCATTGTGCTTGTTGCGTTTGAAAATTGGCAGTTTTCTGAACAAAGTACAATAGCAAAAACGCTACATTTCAAATGTCATGCAAAGGGATACAACCCCAATACATTGCAAATGTATCAAAATTTCTGATATTATTATTAAATTTGGGAAAATAGTTGCAATGTTCCTATCTTTGCAAAAAAATAATTAATAAATTATTAAAACATGAAACCTGTATTAGATTTTATAGTAGAGATATTAGAAGGCAATATCATATTTAATTCTATTACGCTACTAGTTGCTATTTTAGGAATATTTTTGTCAGTGTATTTTTATTTAAAGTCTCTCAAAAAGAAAAAACCAGTTTACACATTACGAACATTTTCATTAATAACAGAAAATATTAAGAAAGTTCCATCGTTATCAATAAAACATTGTGACAAGAATATTAGTAATTTGTCAATTACCCGCATTGCTTTTTGGAACAATGGCAAAGAGACTATTGACAAAAAAGATATTGCAAAAAAAAGTCCGATTAAATTTGTTATAGACGAGGGATACGAAATACTAGATGCTGAAATATTATATTGTAAGAACCATTCAAATGATTTTAAAATCAGCACTAACAAAAAAGAAGTAATAATCAAGTTTGACTACTTTGACAATGAGGAAGGTATTATTTTACAAATATACCATACTGGAAACAAAAACAAAAATTTCTATATATCTGGAAGTATTAAATCAGTAAAACAAATAATAAATTTAAACGATATTTCATATTTTGAAAGCAAGTTGCTATGGCTGATAGATAAATTTGATATAAACAAAGTGAGAAGATTTACGAAAAAGGTATATGCAATACAATTAGTTATACTCTCCCTATTACTGCCCATAGCTTATGTATCACAATATATTCCAGCTATTAAAAAGTATTCCGAAAGTGGTAATTTTTCATTTGTATTCTTTACCATTATTTTGTTTTTTTCATTTTTATTCATAAGTATCGGATTTAGAAGACTCAAAAAACCAACTCCAAAAGGATTTGAAATCTTTTATGATGAAATATAACCTTTTAGATTAGACTAATACAAAAAGAATGTATCAATAAACCAGATTTTAGGTCATTTTGATACATCTTAATTCGATGCAAAACCCTATTACTGCTCCAACACCTTGAATAAGCATCGAATATCTTTTGCCTTTTGATACCATTTAACATCATTCTTCATAATATAAGCTTAAGGAGCAATTACTACTATTTTTTATAGAAATATACAAAAAGTGGCACACGCGCTTGCGGGTATCAAAAATAATACCTATATTCGCAGTGATAAATAAAAACAAGATGCCTGAGATTTTTAGATTTTACGGATTCTCATTTTTCTTTTATAGCAGAGAACATGAGCCATTACACGTTCATGTAGAAGGTAACGACGGCATGGCAAAGTTTGATTTAGTCGAAAATGAATTTGTATTAAGAACTGCTTATAATATTAAAAGCAATGACCTTAAGAAGATTAAAGAGGTTATTGACTATAATCAGGACATTATAATCAAGCATTGGATTAAGTATTTTGGAAAGGAGGAATAAGGACATGAAGATTGCTAGAGTCTGGTTTGACAATGATTATGTATATGGAGTAGATAATAATGGTAAAGAGTATCGCCAATCCTTGCTTTGGTATCCGCATTTGCTGTCTGCAAATGAAGAAGAACGTATGAAATATACTATTGGCCTTGATGGCATTCATTGGAGAGAGCTTGATGAAGATATAAGTTTTGAGAGTTTTGAGTACGAGGATGCAGAACCAACACCATTACAAAGGTTTTTCTTGACACATAAGGAACTGAATATTGCAGAGTTTGCCAAACTCATAAATATAAATGCTTCTTTGTTGAGAAACTATATAAACGGTTTCAAGAAACCCTCAAAAGAACGTGAAGAACAGATTTTGAAGGAGATACACAAGATTGGAGCCGGATACCTGGAAGTCGTATTCTGATATTGAATTACAAGACAGCATGTTATGAGCAAAAAGAATGAAATTTATGATGTTAGTGCCGAACTTGCAAGGGAGTTTGGCGAGGTTGGTACTCAAACTCGTGCTGAGGCCACTGCAAGGGCTTGGGAAGAGTACAATGCGAATATACTACTGGATGCTCGTAAGAACGCGCGTTTGACACAGGCGGAACTTGCCGAGCGTATCGGTGCTGATAAGAGTTATATATCGCGCATAGAGCGAGGAATAACAGTTCCTACAGTTGCAACCCTTTATAAGATTGCAGCTGCAATGGGACTGACAGTAGAGTTGAAACCAATCTGATTGATAGGATGTCACAAATTTGCACGATGAGACAAAAGAGCAGATTAATCTGCTCTTTTTTTATGCAAGCTCTCCCGCTTTTTAAAGAGGGCAAAGTTGCGAGTAAGTGAGTGTAATGCAAACTTGTTTGTAATTACACAACGAACGGGAACAAATTCGCCAAAGGCAAATACCCGAAGGGGGAGGGAGTTCTTATGGCGCACCGACAGGCCGCGATGAGACGGCATTGTCAATAAAAAAAACAAATCGACAATGCTTGCAGCAATAGGGCGCAGGATGCGTGGCATAGTCACGCCCCCGCATTACTCCGCGCTCAGTTCCTGTACAGCGGCTTTGGCATTCTCGGAGAATTCCGCATCGTTGGAATCCGCCAAAATGCGGTAGTATTTGAGGGCATTCTGTTTGTCGCCCAACTTCTCATAGGTATAAGCTATATTATTGACAACAAGCATATCACCGGGAGAAACGCTGTATGCCGACAGATACCAGTCGAGGGCACTCTTCAGGTCCCCTGCATAGAACCTCATTACCCCTTTGTCGCTCAAGAAGACGGGGTCTTCCGGGTAAAAACGGACGCAGGCATCCACCATATCCTCGGCAGACACCAAATCTTCGGCATCGACAAGCTGAGAAAGATAATCCTGTATACAGTCTCTCATATATGACACGCCGTCGGTTTCAACAGGCTTATCAAGGGTACCGAGCCATTTATTGTCATTAACCACTGAATGCTCGACCATGAAACATACTTCTTTGACGGCCGACGCATTCTCCCCGACTTTAAGATGTACTGTAACTTTTCCCAACCTTAAATCTATTCTATCCGGGTACTTTGCGATGCCGTCTGCCAGAATTGCCTTTGTGTAACCTACCCTAACCGAATCGGTCTGAACCTCACTGTACATGTATTGCGTATTCCCCAAAGAGTCCTCCATGACATAATAACCTCTTCCGTCGGCCGGTTTCTCTGCCGAAAGGGTTATCACATCACTGACAGCGTCCATGAAATAATAGTTTGCACGTAACGAGAAGAGCTCCGCATCACTGGGGTACAGTCTCCCCCAATCAGAAATAAGTGACACTACAGTTGTTGTATCGTGTTCCGATACCGCCTGGCTGAATCTGTCATAAAGTTCCGCCCTTGTTTGGGCAAATACTGCACAAGAGAGCAGCATGAAAATGAATGTAGAAAAGATACGACGCATATTTGTTTAGAGTTTAGGAGCCGTTTAAGAAACGGTTTAAATTTCTAAAAAAAGTATTCTTATATCTGAAGCAGCTATTTCGTTGTTTTTTCGTTAAACAGGCAACTCGCAGTAGGCTTTGTAAAGATATGCTTTTTCCGACACAAAAGCAAACATACAACATCCTTTGTGACAAAGCATAATCTGCGGATAATAAAACACAAGCCGTGCCGGATAATTGTCCGGCACGGCTTGTGTTATTGAGCTTTACTTTACCGCAACCTTAAATAGTTTATCGCCTACCACAACAAGGTATACACCAGACGGGGCCGTATAAACAATATCGGACGAAGCTGTCGCCACTACCTTGCCATCGACGGCATAGATTGCGACATTTGCCTGTGCGGGGTTCTGTACATTGATTGCACTACTCTGAACAGAGACTGATGCACTGCCGGACGCACTCACTGATGCAACGTCTGTAGGCAACTCCACATATACCACATTTGAGGGAGCACTCTTTACCTCGGGTATCTGGCGCACCACACCCTCCTGCTGACGTACGGCCCATGATGCCGTTACATAGTAGTAGAGCTCGTCGCCCTGTGCTGCATTCAGGTCGGTTGCCTCTGTCGACAGACCTGCAACATCGTATGTGCGCACTGGAACAGCCATTGAGGCACCGGCTGCGAGGTTTACGGTAGCCTTGAGGTCATCGATGAACATCATACCGGCCTCATGCGAGGTAAACACCACAGTGCTTGCAGTGCCCGCAGCGCCATTGAGGACAACATCCTGCGCGTTCCACTCCTCGGTGAGGGTTATCTCCTTGCTGTCGGCAAGCGACGCGTTGCCCAGCTCGTCGTAGTTGTAGAGCTCAACGACAGCCTTTGCCATCCCCTTGCGTGCAAGAGCCTTGAACGTGACATTCACCTTGCCGTCACCGGCAGAGAGCCTGAGCAACGGAGAAGCAAGGAAACCTGCACCGAAGAAATCGATATCCTGATTGTTGATACCTACCGCACCTTGAGCCATGACAGGCATATTGGCCGACCAGTCGCCATTAAAGATATACTCGAGTTCCTTGCGCGGAGCATCAAGGGTTCCGTCTGTAACCTCGGAGAAGTCGGTATCGACAAAAGCATACAATTCATCTGCTACCGCAGTATGTACCTTTGTCACGCTCAAATAGTACTTTGTCGCGATATCCGATGCGCTCCATGCTGCAGTGAACTTATCGGCATCAATAGCTGTGGGTTCGTACGCTACAGGGGCCGCAACCTCATCTGCTGTGGGGAACACTGTCACGCGCTCACTCTTCTGTGACACGCTGTTGCCGCTCTTTGCAGCTACATTATAATAATAGGGGACGTCGAACTCACCCTCGGTAACCACGTATGATGTACCCTCAACCTCCTTGTCCTTGAGGATGTATACCGGGTCGAATGTCGTTGTCTCATAGTTATATACCAAAGTATAGACATCGAGCAAGTATGATGCTGCACCGTCTGCTGCCGCCCAGTTTGCAGTGAATGAGTCCTTGGTAAAGTCAGAGCTTGGCAAGGCCACAGGAACACCCACTCCCATATCATCCACAACAATATCATCGATATAAAAATCGTTATAGAGTGCCTGGATGGCTATCTGATAGTTAGGTGCACCGTTGTTGAGGGTGATGGAATACTCTTTCCACTCATTTGTAATCTCAACATATCCCATAGCCGACATATACATATCGCTCATTATCACCATGGCTGGGCTTGCATCGGACTTTGCCCTGAAGGTCACGACAAAGCTGCCGCCACCGCCCGAGAGGTCCAGGGCAGGAGTCACAAGATTAGAACCGGCAGGAAGATAGGCACTGCCGCCAGCCTGACACACATACATTCCGCTCCAACCCGGAGTCTGTGTAAGGCCTGTGAAATCACTCATCATATTTGACATATCAGGAGCTGTATCGCTACCTGCAGAGAATGCCGAGAAGTCCTCCGTGAGGACCACCTTTGCATCTACCGAAAAGGCACACAATGTTGCCGCTAAAATAGTAAGTAAAAATCTTTTCATAAATATGTGTTTTAAAATACAATGTCACAGAATGTAAAAAAGCAGAGCGTCCTCCATTGAACGCCCCACCTTACAAAAGTAATAACAAAACCGCTATCAACCTTACAAAACGACAATCAATTTGCAAAAACAAAAGCAAATTTGCAGAAAAAGCACAAGAAGTGGCCTTATTTACCTTTTATCGTCATTCATGTAACCCTTAACCTTCCACCATTAGACATTACTCCCTTAACCCCTCACCCATAACCTTTCTATCCCCTTTTCGTCGAGCCTATAAGTTGTCCATTCGTCGAGCGGAGCGGCTCCCATAGAGCGGTAGAACTCTATGCTGGGGGTGTTCCAGTCGAGGCACACCCACTCCATCCTGCCACAGCGGCGCTCACGCGCAATCTTCACAAGTTCCATAAAGAGAGCCTTTCCATAGCCCTTGCCACGATGCTCGGGGCAAACATACAGGTCCTCAAGATAAAGACCGCCGCGCCCCACGAAAGTAGAGAAGTTATGGAAGAAAAGTGCAAACCCCACCTCCTTGCCACTTTCTACAGCAAAAATGACCTCGGCACAGCACTTGTCGAACAGCTGTTCCTCAAGCATCCCGACAGTAGCCTCAACCTCGTCCTCCATCTTCTCGTATTCTGCTATTCCTTTGATGAATTCAAGTATAAGGGCCGCGTCTTCGCGCACAGCCTTGCGTATAACAAAATCTTTTTTCTCCATATACCAATAAACGAAGGCAGGTTCTACAAACCATCTTATAGATTTATAGAACCTGCTAAAATTATACTACTTTAACGTGAGTTCGATATAAATTCAACCAAATCGTGAAACTGTTCATCCGACAGAGCGAAGCGACGAGAGATCTCAAAAATATAGCGAAATAAGAGATTCTTCACATTCGTTCAGAATGACAAACACGCTAAATTACAGTACTAATTGTTATATCAAACTCACTTTACTTTATTACCACTTCAAGAACTTGTGGGTACGTACAGTACCTGCGCTCTTGATTATTGCGAGATAAGAGCCCTTTGGCTGTGCCGCGAGTGATACAGCCGCCTCTCCGCCAACAGCCGCAGCCTTTGCAAGCTGTACACCACCGAGGTTGACAACAGTGACCTCTGCGCCCTGTGAGAGGCCTGCACAACGCAATGTCTGTGACTCGGCGTCATACTCAACAGCCGCAGCATCAGCACCTACATTCTCCAAGCCTGTATCGTTGCCGTTGATTGTGCTCACGCGCAATGTGTGTGAAACAGAAGAGTAAGGGCAGTAGTACTGATACTCTGTACCCGGACCACAGCTACCGTTACCGAGGCCACGCTGCATATAATCGAATGTAGCATATACCACATCGCTCTTCTCAAGGTCCCAAGGGTGGAGTTCGGGAGTGAGATACTGTGTCTGGTCGTAGTGTGAGAGAGAGAATGATACCTGACCGCTTGTCTCAATCTTGATTGCATTGCCATTCTCGGGGTTCCACATAGTAAGGTCGCGCAAGTCCATACGGTTACCGTGTGACTGCGGATGAGCATACATCTCGAACATGTCGTCTACGGTTGTAGTGTAACGTCCGAGGAACGAGCCTGTCTGACGGTCGACATAGTTCTCCCATGGGCCCTTTGCATAATACTCTACATTCTCGTAACCGGCAGGGAAGATAAGGTCGAGACCGACGCGGCGCAGGCTGTTTGTCCGTGGGCTATAGTCAACCTTCATGTCAACCACTCCGCTTGCATATACGGTATATGTTATCACATAAGGACACTTGCTGTGTGTAACATTGACCTTGACGTTGCAGGTGAGGCCGTCGCCTGAGAGTGCGCTGCTTACTGTAGCAGAGCTTATGGATGTGGTCGCATCGCCGAAATTATGGTTGCCGTATGGGCTCTCGTTCTCAATCCAACGGATATTGCTGTATACAGGGAACTTACCCGGTTCAACGACCTGTACACCGTTGGCAATCCACTCCTTGACGAATCCCTGGGCATCGAGTTTGAAGCTGATGTTGCCGTTTGTCACAGAAACACCGTCGACCTTGCTGACGGTGAGCACGTCGCCGTCCTTCTGGACAGCAGCCAGTGAGGTACGTGCCTGGAGCACGAACTGCTCGGCAGCGATAGGATAGCCCGCCTCGCACCATACCTCGGCCTCTTTCTTGAGAAGCTCAACATTGAGAAGATACTCCTTGCCACTTTCAACAGAAGCTGCAAAATCCAAAGATACTGTAGCTGTGGCGCCCGGAGCTGTAGACGGTATCTCCACGGTTGATGTCTCGACGACATTACCGTCGCAAAGCACCGTGTAACGCAAATCGAATTCATCAAGATTCAGGAAATTGTACTTGTTCTTTATCGAGAGGGTACCGTTGCTGTATGTGAAGCTTACGTACTGGTACACCTTCTTCACCTCGGTGAGCTTTGCTGTCCATGCACGGTCGGCAGTGATGATACCGTTGTTCACGAAGTTACCCTGGTGAGGGCCCGGATAGTCGTAACCGCTGGTATATACGGGGAAGCCGTTCTTCTCGAGCTCGCCGCTCTTGATTGCCTGCGGGTCGTAGATAGACTGGTCTACCCAGTCCCAGATACAACCGCCGATACCATAATTACTGCCCTCGATTATATTCCAATAGTCCTGGAGGTTACCGACAGCATTACCCATGGCGTGCGCATACTCGCAAAGGAAGAAAGGCTCGCCGCCGATACTGCTGGTACAGTGGCTTCTGGTGTAAGCAAGGTCGGGGTACATCTTTGAGTCAAGATCTGTATTGTTGGCTGAGTTCTCGTTAGAATAGCCCTCATAGTGTACAAGACGGGAGTCGAGAGCCTTTACCGCTGCGTATGTGGCATCGAAATTGACACCTGTACCCGACTCGTTACCGAGTGACCAGAAGACGATTGACGGGTGATTGCGGTCGCGGTATACCATACGTACCGTACGGTCGACATACTGTGCTTTCCAGGTGGGATCGTTAGAGATACAGTTGTTCTTCATCTCACTCCAGTTCTTGTGGCACTCCACATCGGCCTCATCCATCACATAAAGGCCATAGTAGTCGAACATTGCATACATCTTGGCCTGACGCGGATAGTGGCTTGTACGCACAATGTTCATATTGCTCTGCTTCATCATCTCAACATCCTTGAGCATTGTGGGGACATCAATTGCGCGGCCGTAGAGAGGATGTGTATCCTGAGTGTTCGCACCCTTGAAGTACACACGCTGGCCGTTGATGAGCACCACACCGTTCTTTATCTCGATGTGGCGGAAGCCGTATTTTGTAGAGAATACCATCTCCTCATTGCCCGCAGCATCCTTCTGGCGCACGACAACGGTGTAAAGGTTCGGTGTCTCGGCTGTCCATGCCTGCAACCCGGTGAGTCCACTGAAAAGGATGTCGCAATTTGCGACAGTCTCACCCTCGGCAAGCTCCACTGAGGCGTTCTTTGTAGCGACAACGGTGCCGTCGGGAGCGATAAGCTCAGCCTCAATGCTCTTTGAAGCAGCCACGGCGGTGCGGTTGTCGACCTCAAGGGCAACATTCATGCTGCCGCCTGTGTATGAAGTATTGAGAGTGCTGGTGATATAATGGTCACGGACAAAAGTCTTTGGTGTGGCATAGAGATATACATCACGGTGAAGACCACTCATGTGGAACATATCCTGTCCCTCAAGATAAGAGGCATCGCTCCAACGGAATACCTGCACGCAGATATTGTTCTCACCTGTACGTACATAAGCGCTGATATCGAACTCGTGGTCATTGTTACCGCCCTGTGTGTAGCCCACATACTGGCCATTGACCCATACGAAAGCTGCACTATAAAGACCGTCGAAATGCAGGAACACATTCTTTGCATCCCAGCCTGCGGGGAGGTCGAATGTACGGCGATATGAACCTACCGGGTTGTCACCCACGCCCTCAACCTTGTTTGCCACATAAGGAGGATTGTTGTGGAAAGCATACTCCACATTCACATAGAGAGGCAGGTCGTAGCCTTTCATCTCCCAACAAGATGGGACATCAATGTTGTCCCATGCCGATACATCGGCACCGTCGCCCCAGAAAGCATCCTCTTTTGGACGTGCCGACGGGTCTTTCACGAAGTTGAATTTCCATGTACCGTTGAGCGAGAGGTAATCGGCCTTCTCGGGGGTGAGCCATGGAAGATTGTAGTTCGCGTCCTCCTTCATTGCCGCTGTAGAGGTATAAGGGATGAATGTGGCATGGGCTGCCTCCTTGTTCTCCTCGAACACCTGCTGGTTCTCCCAGAAATCGCCCAAAGGAGCAGGAACCTCGGTAAAGAAGAACTTTGTATCGTCACCGCTTATGTCGGTAGTTGTGACCAACGGTTCACCTGCAACCGACTTAATATAGTACTTTGTATTCTGATATACACCGTACAGACGGAATGTACCGTCACCCACCTCCTCGGCATAGACATTCTGGTTATAGTTGTCGGCATCCTTGGTGTAGAGCAAAGGAGTTCCGTCACCATTGAGGAACATATCGAGAGACAAGTCGCAGCTGTGAACCGTGAACACAAGGGCATCCTTACCTGTAGAAATCTTCCACATCTGTCCCTCGTCACCTTCTGCGTAAGGTTTTGAGTAGACAAAATCAGCGAGGCCGGAACCCTCAGGAGCTGTAAACACCTCCTTGTTGGCAACATTGCTTATGACAAAAGTCTTGCCCGATGTAGGAGGCAATGCCTGACGCTTGCCTGTATCGTGGAAACGGAACAGGATGGCATTACCTGAAAGGTTATAGGACATCGTGGGATAACTGCCCGATGCACCCAAATACTGGTAAGGATTCGCAGCATTGGCAAGTTTGTAGATATCCTGTTCCACCTCAATCAGCATAAACTGCTGGTTGGGGTTGGCGGGCTCATAGTTCCACTGTACCGGATAACCCACGCCGGGAGCCATGTCAAGAGCCTTGCCCGAAGTAGGGTTCACAAGAATGATTATACCGTCGACTTCCGTAGGATAGAGTGCCCACTCCTGACCGGGGCTGGAAGCATTTTCAGCGGCAAAGATAATTCTTGCATCGTTGTTCATGTTGTCACCGTTGGACAGATACTTGCCGTTGGAGACATTCTCAATCTTGTAGATTGTCATGGCCGATGGCTCAAGGCCCTCAGCATAGGCCGTTGTGGCACAAATAGACGCAAGGAGCGTGAGAGCCACAACAAACAGTCTTGAAATTCTTTTCATAAATTATAGTCAGTTGGTTTTAATTAATCTGCATGCGCATATTTTCGCAAAGATATGAAAAGTTATGAATTTATAATAAATTATAAAATATAAGTTCATGATTTTATATTTTTTCAGAACTCGTTTTTTTGGTGTATCTTCGCGGGTGATTCGAACAGACACACAAAAGGACAATGACAAAGAAGACAATCTACGCGCTTGCTGCGGTAGCTGTTATTGCAGTCGCGGCATTTTTCATATCAAAGAAGAACAGCAACGTTGCCGATGTACAGACAGTCTGCGCAACAGACAGCATTGAATTTGCAGCACCCGAAGATACTGTCAAGAAGTATGGATTCCCCGTTGAGGAGTTCATCATTGAATACGACACCATAAAGCCACGTGAGACTCTTGCCGAAGTTCTTTTCGGGTTCGGGTTCAGCGCTCAGCAGATACACGACCTCACGCAATGCCCCGACAGCATCTTCGACGAAAGGAAGATTCGCCCGGGGGAAGCCTGTGCCCTCTTTTGTGACAAGGACAGCGTTGCACGTTACTTTGTATATGAGACAAGCCCAAAAAGCTATGTGACCTTTGACATTGCCGATGGCTTCAGTGCCGCAAGGTTCGAGAAGCCCACAGAGTGGAAGACAACCGAGGTTGCCGGCCGCGTGAACTCGTCGCTGTGGGTGGCGATGCAGGAGAGCAACACCTCGCCGCAGTTGGCTGTGCTGATGTCACACATCTTCGGTTGGTCCATCGACTTCTTCGGCATACAGAAGGGCGATGAGTTCCGCCTGATATATTCGCAGGAGCATGTCGAGGAGACGCCGCTGAACAACTACCGCATAGAGGCGGCATCGTTCTGCGCATCGGGGAACACCGTATATGCGATTCCGTTCGTACAGGAGAACGAGGAACTGTTCTACAACATTGACGGCAACAGCCTCGAGGGTGCGTTCCTGAAAGCTCCGCTCGACTTCTACCGCATATCTTCAAAATTCTCGAACAGCCGCTACCACCCCGTACTCAAGCGCTACCGCGCCCACCACGGTGTCGACTATGCAGCACCCAAAGGGACCCCGGTATATGCCATCGGCAGCGGAAAGGTGATAAAGAAAGCCTATCAGGCCAATGGTGCAGGATATTACATAAAGATTCGTCACAACAGCACATATACAACAAGTTACATGCATCTGTCGGGCTTTGCGAAAGGGCTGAAAGAGGGTGATTTTGTAAAACAGAAACAGGTTATCGGCTATGTGGGCTCGACAGGACTATCCACAGGCCCGCACCTTGATTTCCGCGTATATGAGAACGGCAAGCCCATCAACCCGCTGACAATAAAGTCACAGCCCAAGAAGCCTATCAGCGAGGCAAACAAGGCTGCTTTCACGGTTATAAAGGACTCGTTGGTCAACAGACTGACAAATATCCCCTTTGCCGCTGCAGAGACACCTGTGCAGGAAGAAGAGAGCGATCAGGAGATTGAACAGATGTAAAGCACTGTACAACAGAGCACTAAATCATTATATAGGCCAAGGAGACTGCGCTTATGAACACCCACAACAGCACTCCTTGCAGAAGCGGTTTGACGCCTACCTGACGCAACACATCAAGCGACAACGACGCGCCGATAAAGAACATCGTAAGCGTCAGACATTTGCGTGCCACTCCATTGATAACCTCACCTACCTGTGGAACTGAATCGAGAAGATAGGTATTCACAACCATTGCCACAACAAACCAGAAGATGAACCAGGGAATTGTCAGTTTTTTCCCTTTTGAACGGAATATTACGGCCGTAAACAGAGCCACCGGGATTATCCACAGCGCACGGGTGAGTTTTATTGTCGTGGCTACCTCAAGAGCCGTTTCGCTGTATGCAGCTCCGGCGCCCACAACTGAACTTGTATCGTGAATGGCTATCGCAGCCCATGTCCCGAACTCCACGTCACCCATACCCAAAGCACGTCCTATCACAGGAAACACGAACAGCGCTATTGCGTTGAGTATAAACACCGTACCCAAAGCAACAGACATTTCGCTATCCTTGGCATTGATGACAGGACCTACAGCCGCTATCGCACTGCCACCGCATATTGCCGTACCCGAACAGACAAGATAAGATGTGTTACGGTCAACCTTCAGCAGCTTGCGCCCAATGAGCCAGCCTATGGCAAGTGTACCGAAGACCGAGATTATCGTAAAGGACATACCCTCGGCACCCGATGCAAGAGAGGCCTCAAGGTTCATCCCGAAGCCCAGCCCCACGACAGAATACTGCAAGAGCATCTTCGAACATCTCTTGTTGAACTTAGGGTACGGCTGACCGCACAACAGCGCAAACAGCAGTCCCATAAAAAGCAAGAACGGCGGAGTGACCCAGGAGGCAACACCCTCAAGACCGGGTATATATGTCATGAACAGCGCCACCGCAAACAGCACGAGGTTGGCTATATACAGTATTCTTGAATATCTTTTCATTATAACAGGTTATTCATTTCTTCTTTTTGGGGTTTGCGGGGAACCATCCCTTCTCTACCCTCTTCTTCTGTTCGAACACCTCGCCTATGCTCCAGAAAGAGGAGAATGCCACCACGCCAAGGATTATCGACAGCGTGAGATTTACCACCAACAACGACGCTACGCCGGCAACAATGCCCAACAGCAGAAAGAGCCACCAGCTCTTGACACCGATGTAATACTCCGCCTTTATCACAAGCGGGTGGAAAAGCCCGATGACAAGGAAAGTGGCAACGCCTATTACTATTCCTGAAAAATTAAGTTCCATCTCCTATATCCATTTATCGCGCAAAATTAGCATCAGAGAGGATAAATGCAAAAAAAATATTTGTGCATTTCATACCCTTAACTTATTTTTGCGAAAAGTGAAACAACACAAAAGTCATTTTATCATGAATATCCTAAAGAATATCTTCAAGAGCGGTGCATTGGCTTCATTGCTGTTCGCATCGACAGTCGCCAACGCCCAGGAGGCACAGTACACCCCAACACCCGAGAACCTGAAGGCACGTCAGGAGTTCGCCGACAGTAAGTTCGGTATCTTCATCCATTGGGGTATATACAGCATGTTCGCCCAGGGCGAGTGGTATCTGCAGAATTTCCCCATAGACAAGGCAGAGTATGCCAAGGCTGCCGATGCGTTCTATCCCCATCGTTTCAACGCAAAGGAGTGGGTTGCAGCCATAAAAGATGCCGGAGCAAAATATATCTGCTTCACCACAAGACACCACGACAGCTTTTCAATGTGGGATACAGAGCAGAGTGACTACAACATCGTTGACGCTACCCCATTCGGACGCGACGTGCTCAAGGAGCTTGCCGACGAGTGCCACAAGCAGGGCATAAAACTGCACCTCTACTATTCACACATTGACTGGGCGCGCGACGAGTATCCTCTGGGACGTACCGGTAAAGAGGTAATCGGACGTGTAAGGACAAATGAGAACTGGCCCGCATATTATGATTTCATGAACAAGCAGTTGACCGAGCTTCTCACCAACTACGGCGAGATCGGCGCTATATGGTTCGACGGCAAGTGGGACCGCGACGAGGACCCCGTTCCGTTCGACTGGCAGCTTGACGAGCAGTATGCGATGATCCATCGCCTTCAGCCCGCCTGCCTCATCGGAAACAACCACCACGAGACCACCAATCCGGGCGAGGACATCCAGATTTTCGAACGCGACATACCTGGCGAGAACAAGGCCGGACTCAGCGGTCAGGAAATCAGCCGCTTGCCTCTTGAAACTTGCCAGACAATGAACGGCATGTGGGGTTACAAACTCGTTGACCAGAACTACAAGAGCACCGAGACGCTGTTGCGCCTGCTCATCAGCACATCGGGCAAGGGAGCGAACCTGTTGCTCAACGTAGGTCCCCAGCCCAACGGTCAGATTCCAGCTGCCGCAATCGAGCGCATGAAGGAGATGGGCGAATGGTTGCGTGCCAACGGCGAGACAGTATACGGCACAACAGCAGGTGACATCCCTGCACAGGAGTGGGGTGTTACCACACGCAAGGGAAACCGTCTTTTCGTACACATCTTCGACCTGGGCGAGAAGGAACTTCTGTTGCCTCTTGACTGCAAGGTAAAGAAGGCATTCACATATGCTGACAAGAAGCCTGTCAAGTTCAAGAAAACAAAGGAGGGCGTGAAGCTGATGCTCAACGAGGTTCCACAGGGTACTGATTATATCGTAGAGCTTATCACAAAGTAAATTTCCGGAATTGCAAAAGCAAAATTTACCGTTATACGAAGCCCCGGGATACCGCAGTTTACTGAGCGTAAATGAGGGTTCTTGGGGCTTCGCAAGCATCATCAAATATTAAACGTAAAAACATTAAACGTTCAATTATGACAATACTTGAAATATGTGCGGGCAGCGTGGAGAGCGCTCTCGCAGCACGTGACGGAGGAGCACAGCGCATAGAACTGTGTGCAGCACTTGAAGTAGGTGGTGTGACACCGTCGGCAGGCCTCATTGCAGAGGCACGCAAGGTTGATGGGCTTACACTCAACGTAATCATACGTCCACGAGGAGGTGATTTCCTTTACGATGCCCATGAGGCAGCCTGCATGGAGCAGGACATACGCACCTGCAAGCAGCTGGGTGTTGACGGTGTAGTCATTGGCGCACTCACGGCCGACGGAGACATTGACACCGAACTGTGCAAACGCCTGGTAGCAGCCGCCGACGGCATGAGCGTCACCTTCCACCGTGCATTCGACATGTGCCGCGACCCGAAGAAGGCTCTCGAGGAGATCATCGGCATCGGTTGCGACAGGGTACTCACATCGGGACAGGCAGCAACAGCCCAGGCAGGTATTCCTCTGCTGAAAGAGCTTGTGGAGCAGGCCGACGGGCGCATAACAATAATGCCCGGATGCGGAGTGAACAGCGACAACGCAGCGACTATCCTGAAAGCCACAGGCGCAAAGGAGATTCACGCATCGGCACGCAAAAGCGTAGGCAGTGGCATGAAGTTCCGCCACAGCGGAGTATCGATGGGCAACCCCGACAGCGACGAGTACGCACGCAAGGAGACCGATGTAAACGAAGTAAAAGCCATTATTGCCAGTTTTGCATGAAAGCACTGAAAGAACGTATTCTAAAAGACGGAAGATGCCTTGAAGGAGGCATCCTTAAAGTAGACAGTTTCATCAATCACCAGATGGACCCGCTACTTATGATGGAGATGGCAAAAGAGTTTGCCGGGAGATTCAAAGAGAGTGATATTGACAAGGTCATCACCGTAGAGGCAAGCGGCATAGCACCGGCAATCATGGTCGCTTACCTGATGAAGGTGCCTGTAGTCTTTGCAAAGAAGAAGATTCCGAGCACAATGGAGGGGGTACTGAAAAGCGAAGTATTCTCCTTCACCAAGAGCCGTTCATACAACATCTGCATCAGCGACAGTTTCTTGCAGAAAGGCGAAAAGTGCCTTTTCATCGATGATTTCCTTGCCAACGGCAACGCTGCAACAGGAATACTGGACCTTGCGGCCCAGGCCGGAGCCGAGATTGTGGGGATGGGATTCCTTATAGAGAAAGCGTTCCAGGCCGGAGGCAGGATGCTTCGCGACAAAGGCATCCAGGTGGAATCACTTGCCATAATAGAGAGCCTTGACAACTGCGAGATAAAAATCAAGGAACAATAAGAAACTGTTTGAATTTATAATAAAAATGGAGACCACGGTCTCCATTTTTTATTGCCGGTCATTCTCAAACGTCTGCAGCCACAGGTGGAAGTCATCTACTGTAGCATATTCGTTTATATCAATGTAGTTGATTGCATAGTCAAGCGGGACCGAATATCCGTAACGGGAATAAAGTTCCGCAACAAGCTCTTCCGGTGTTATGGGCGTAAACATAAGAATGCCAACAAACACATTTGCCCCAGCGCCTGGCGCTGGGGCAAATGTGTTTTACTACTTATTTCAACTTCTGAATAACCTTGATCAGCTGTTCACCAAGGCCGATAGAGTAACCCTGTGACATGAACACCACGCGGTTGAAGGTGTCTGCGACGAGGATTACAGGACGGTTAGGATTCTGCAGCTTCATATTCTTTACAATCTCGTTGTAGATTGTATCGTCAATATCGGTACCCCATACAACTGTTGAAGGTAAATTGGGGAAGTCATTCACAAAGCGGCTTGCCTCGCTCTGGTCGCGGAACAGGAGCACCATCTTCTGGCCCCACTTCTCGAAGTCGTCCTTATAAGGCATCACATCGCGCAGGAAGTGGTTGGTTGGCTCGCTACCCGGAGCGATGAGCGCAATCACATAGTATCCTCGTCCTGTTGCAGAAAGCAATGAACGGCTGCGGCCTTCGGTTGTATCGTAGAAGAGATTCTCGCTGTTAAAGTCACCGATAACCTGCAAATCCTCGCTGCTCTCGCGCTGTACATATTTGAGCACATTCTCCTCACCCTCCTTCACATTGAAGAATGTAAGGTGCGCAAGCACACCGCCGTCGGCCATACGTGTACCTGTCATCATCAGGTAATCACCTTCGTCCATCGGGGCACCGTCACGGAAGTGAGAGTTGACGCTGGTAGCCTCTTCGGGATAGCCGAGCAACTGCAAGCGGCCGTCAACAATCTTCGAAATCGAGAAGTGTGAATAGTATTTCGGGTTGTCGAAATAACGTGTAGGAGTGAAATCGGCCTTGATGCTGCCCTGAGGAGCATTCTCACCGGCAGCCTCCTCAAAGTTCACATCGGTCCAACGGCCCGGTGTGGGCATATACTGTGTCTTGCCTGTAACCTCGTCGATGCGGGCAGGAATACCTATCGCGCGCGCACCTGCGACAAAGAAGATGTCACGTGAGTGAGGGTCGGCAACGCGTACATCCCACACACCCTTCGGAGACATACAGAGTGACAATGGGTTCCACTCGCTACTCACCTGGATATTCTTGCGGCACCACTCTACCCAACGCTGTGGGTCACCGGCAAAGAACTGACGCTTGTCAGCATCGAACTGTTTGCGGAAGAATGACTTATAAGGAGTAAGCATCTCGTTGCTCACACGCGGATTGAGGATATAATTGCGGTAAATCTCATCGTAGCTTCCGTTGCGTGCAGTGTTATTGAGGTGATCGTTGAGTACCTCAAGGCTTACATCGCGGAGGTCCTTGTCAGAAACGACAGTGAGCAGGTAGTATGCAAGCTGAAGTTCCGATACAGGAGTCTTTGCAAGGAACTTCACTATTGTCTCGTGGTTACCGCGTGACTTGCGGAGAATCTCGACAAGGTTATCCCTTGCATCGCCGCCGAAACCGCGGCTCTCGACAAAGGCAAGCGCATCCTCGGGAGTGATGAATGTAGATACGTATGCGGCACGGATTGAATCCTCATAGGCAAAGCGGCGCGCATTCTCCGCAGCCTGCTCCGCGCTTACGAAAGGAACAGTGTTGCGCTCGCGTGGAGGAGTGATGTCCATCTCAAGGGTAGCTGTATAACCCGGAGCCTTGTCGATGATTACTGTCACCTCCTTGTCATTGCCGGCAGCGAACTTCGCAAAGCCGAACTTACCGCCGTAGGAAGCCCAGGCAACCATATCACCCAGACCGCTTGTTATCGAGGTGTTACCCTCATCGTCACAGACCTTTGTCGCAGCGGTGTAGAACTCGGCATAGTTGTATATCTTGAACTCTACAGTGGCCTTCACCGGATTACGGTTCTCGTCAACAACCTTCACCTTTGTTGTAGCCACAGGAGCATAGTTGGATGTAACGTTGATTTCTGTAAAGCAAGGCGTTACGCTAAGGACCTCCTCGGGACCGTCGTAGCTGCCGAACGCATTGGTGTGCATGAGCATACCGCGTGACGCAGGGGCATTGAACCATGCGAGGTTAAGCACCGGCTCGGGCTCGCAGGCACCGAGAAAATACCATTTTCCGTCAATCCATGCCTCAACCCAGGCGTGGTTGTTGTCGGTGTGTGCCCAACGCGGGGTATATACCTGACGTGCAGGGATACCGACAGAACGCAATGCAGCGACTGTGAAAGTCGACTCCTCACCGCAACGGCCGTAAGCCGTGCGTACGGTTGCCAGCGGAGAACTTGTACGTATGTCACTTGGGGTGTATGTCACCTTCTCGTGGCACCAGTGGTTGACCTCAAGTACAGCATCACGCATCGAGAGCCCCACTACCCTGTCCTTCAGTTCCTTGAAGAACACCTCACGGCTGTTGTCGAGGTTCTCGTTGTTCACGCGTACAGGCAATACAAAATGAAGGAACTCCCTTACCGGGACACTCTTTCCCCACGGCATGTCGGTACGTGCCTTGAGGGCATAGTTCACATTGTTAAGGTGAAAGTCGGCCGAATAGTCAGCGACATCAGGCAGAGGCATATATGCATACATGAACTGCATTGCCTGGCGCTGCTCGGGAGTGAGCGGCCTGTCAAAGACGGCAAAATACTCCTCGTGCCCGAGAGCCTTGCGGCGATTCTCGAAATCACGTGCTATTTTACCCTTTTCATCGAAGTTTTTTTGTGCATGGAGCTGCCCGAAGGAAAGCAATGCGATTACTGCTGCAAGCAGTACAGAAACGGTCTTTTTCATATTGTCGGTTTTTGAATTTTCTTTTGACGAAGCATTTTGCCTTTACAGACATGCCTATATACGCAGTTTAGCGCAAATATAGGCATATTTGCTGAAAGGTCCACAATATCGCGTCAAATATTAGACAAAGCGACATATTTTCACAAATAAATCCTTGCGCGCGCGTGACTTTGGCAGGCATTTTATATCTTTGCGGTTTGTAAGAGCAATTACCATGTCTACAGATAACAGGAAAATCGCGGTAAAAAGCCTTGTCGCATGGCTATGGAGGAATTCCAAAGGGGCACGCGGACAGGCTGTCGCAAACAGTTTCATAGGATTCACGGATGTCCTTTGCCAGATGCTGTGGGTGCTTGCCTGCAAGCATGCCATTGACATAGCCACAGGTGTAGAGGAGGGTTCGCTCACCGCAACAGGAATAATCATCGCATCACTTATGCTCACCGAGATTATCTCGCGCAGCGTCAGCCGCTGGATACATGCGGTGGTGGGTATCAAGGTACGCAACAGGATGAGACTCCGTATTTTCTCGCGTCTGCTGCGTGCCGACTGGATGCGCCTGCAGAAGCACCACACCGGAGACCTCACCAACCGCCTCGAGGGCGACGTGAGCAGCATCACTGCACTCATTACCGAAAGCATACCGGCAACACTGGTTGTCATGGTGCAGCTGGTGGCATCGTTCTTCCTGCTGTTCAGCATGAGCCCCATGCTTGCCGTGTCAATAATCATAATACTGCCCGTGTGCCTTGTAGTGAGCCGTTTCTACATACGGAAGATGCGCAAGTTCAACCGCGACGTGCGCGACAGCGACAGCAAGATACAATCGGTTCTTCAGGAGAGTCTCCAGCACAAGGAGCTCATCAAGGCACTTGAGCAGAACAACTCTACCGAGAAGCAGCTCACCGAGCTCCAGCAACAGCTGCACAACCAGGTTACGACCCGCACAAAATTCTCGTTGGGCGCATTCAGCCTCATACAGTTGGGATTCGCTACCGGCTACCTTGTCGCGTTCCTGTGGGGTGTCGACAGCCTGCGCGACGGCCTTATAACATTCGGTACAATGACAGCCTACCTGCAGCTTGTAGGCCTCATACAGCGCCCTACCATGGAGCTGAGCCGTTACATCCCCGGCATTGTATCGTCGCTGACCGCAGCCGAACGACTCTACGAACTTGAGGATATTCCCCTTGAGAAGCAGGGCGATGCAGTGATGCTCGACGGCACAGCAGGTGTACGTTTCAAAGGTGTCACTTTCGGGTACGACGGCGAAGAACGCCCCATTCTCAAAGATTTCAGTTACGACTTCCCGCCCAACAGCAGCACGGCTATCATTGGAGAGACAGGAGCCGGAAAGACAACGCTCATACGCCTGCTCGTGGCGCTCATAAACCCGCAGAACGGCAGTATCGAGCTCTACAACGGCAAGGAGAGCCATCCGTCATCCACTCTCACACGCCGTAACTTCGTATATATACCGCAGGGCAACAGCCTTGTCAGCGGTACCGTCAGGGACAACCTGCTCATGGGCAATCCCGAGGCGACCGAAGAGGAGATGAAACGCGCCCTGCACATTGCCTGCGCCGAATATGTATTTGACCTGCCATTGGGTATGGACAGCGAAATCACCGAGCGGGGCGGAGGACTGAGCGAGGGACAGGCACAACGTATAGCCGTTGCACGTTCGATACTGCGCCCGGGCAGCATACTCATCCTTGACGAGGTGACATCGGCCCTTGACGAGGAAACCGAGCAGGAGATGCTGCGTCGCCTTACACAGAGCCAGATTGGCAAGACACTGATATTCGTGACACACAGGCCTGCCATCATGCAATACTGCAACCAGGTGCTCAGGATTGAGAAGACCGGCAACAGATAACACGCAAACAAAAAGAGCCCTACAGATAATAAACAGGGTAAAACTCCGTTTTAGAATAGATAAACCACGTTACTATGATTGAATATTTGAGAGGCGAATTGGCCGAGCTGACCCCGGCAACCGCTATTATAGAGTGCTGCGGAGTGGGTTACGAGACAAGCATCACCCTTAACACATACAGCGCCCTGCAAGGCAAGAAGGATGTCAAGGTATACATCTACGAGGTTATCCGCGAGGATACACACCAGTTGTTCGGCTTCAGCACCAAGCCGGAGCGCGAACTGTTCCTGTTGCTCATATCGGTATCGGGCATCGGCGGCAACACAGCGCGCACAATCCTCTCGGCCTTCACGGTGAACGAGCTGTGCGACGCCATCGCCAGCGGCAACGAGGTTGCCATCAAGAGCGTCAAGGGCATCGGTCTGAAAACTGCACAGCGTCTCATCGTTGACCTCAAGGACAAGATCAAGGGCATATACGACGGTTCTGCGGGCACCAATGCGCCAACAGCCGTAATGAACAACGACAACATCGACGGAGCCGTACAGGCCCTCGCAATGCTTGGTTTTCCCACATCGGCGGCCAACAAGGTGGTACAGGCTATCGCAAAGAACGAGCCCGACGCCACGATAGAACAGCTTATCAAATTGGCACTTAAGCAGTTATAACACAAGCACAATGCAAAGACGTACGTTGACACTCATACTTTTCCTGTTCGCGAGCATGACAATGCTTGCGCAGGGCAACGTGCGTTCCGACTCGATACGTCAGGCGCGCCGCACGGCACGTCAGCAGGCACGCGAGGCAAAGGATACCATTCCTGCACGCTACCCCGTGGCAAAGACCGTCCCCGAGAATGTCAATGACCTCGAGCACCATGCCATGGACCTGAGGAACCCCGACAACATCGTGTCCGACACTATCTACAACGACAAGGACACCACATACACCATTACCACACGCCTGGGCGATAACACTATCCTCGGTACTCCGCTGTTGATGAACCGTAGCGAGTACTCACTGTGGCACGAGAAGAAGCAGATGCAGAGCTACTTCAGGAAGAAAGGCAACGAGGAGTGGGAGAACTCAAAGAAAAAGGACAAGTTCGACTTCACCGACATGCATTTCGACCTGGGACCGGCCGAGAAGATTTTCGGCCCCGGAGGAGTGCGCATAAAGACAAACGGTAACGCCGAGATAAAGATGGGCTACTCAATGCAGAGCATCGACAACCCTTCGTTGCCATCGCGCAGCCGCAGCACCAACAGCTTCGACTTTGACGAAAAAATAAACCTGAACATGAAAGGTAGCGTCGGCGACAAGATGAATATGGACTTCAACTACGACACGGAGTCCACATTCAGCTACGACGCAAAGAAGATAAACCTCAAATACGAGGGCAAGGAGGACGAGGTCATAAAACTGCTCGAGGCAGGTAACGTCACCTTCCCCACCAACTCAAGCCTTATCAAAGGAGCGTCGTCACTCTTCGGTATCAGGGCCGACCTTCAGTTCGGCAAGCTCTCGCTCCAGACTGTATTGTCGCAAAAGACCTCAAACACCAGTGTAGTAAGTTCAAAAGGCGGCACACAGCTCACCACTTATGAGATAGAAATCACTGCCTACGACGAGAACAAGCACTTCTTCCTCGCGCACTATTTCCGCGACAACTACGACCGCTCGATGTCGCAGTTGCCCACAGTGCTGTCGGGCATCACCATCAACCGCATCGAAGTGTGGGTGACAAACAAGACGAGCGACTATAACAATCCGCGTAACATCGTGGCATTCACCGATATCGGTGAGAGCAGACACATAAGCAACGCTATGTGGACAGGAAACGGCGGCAACGGCATCCCTGCCAACGAAGCCAACGACCTGTATTCACAGATGAACAGCACATATGCCGGCATACGCGACATTGATCAGGTGAACGCCATACTCGGCGGCATAAACGGCATAAACGGCGGCATGGACTATGAAAAACTCTCCAATGCACGCCTGCTCTCCTCACAGGAGTACACCCTCAACAACGCGCTCGGCTTCATCTCGTTGAAGACACCGTTGCGCGCCGACGAGGTGCTTGCCGTGGCATACGAGTTCACATACGGCGGACAGACATACCAGGTGGGTGAGTTCTCGAGCGACATCAAGGAGTCCAAGAGCACCCTCATGGTAAAGCTCTTGAAGCCCAACGCCTGCTCGCCCAAGAACGGTTGCTGGGACCTGATGATGAAGAACGTATACTCGTTGGGCACACGCAGCCTCAAGAGCACCGACTTCAAACTCGACATATATTATGCGAGCGACAGTCTGGGAACAAACATAACATACCTGCCCGAGCAGCAGCTCAAAGGCAAGACCTTGCTGCAACTGATGGGCCTTGACCGCCTCGACAGCAACAACAGCAAGGAGAACCCCAACGGTATCTTCGACTTTATCCAGGGATACACCGTTGACGAATCGTCGGGACGCATCTTCTTCCCGTCGGTAGAGCCTTTCGGCAGCTATTTGCGCAACAAGATCGGTAATGATGCCATTGCCGACAAGTATGTATTCGAGGAGCTGTACGACTCGACAAAGACCGTTGCAAAGCAGATTGCCGAGAAGGACAAGTTCTACCTCATCGGAGAGTACACAGGCTCGTCGGCCAACGTCATACAGACCGGGTCGACAAACATCCCCAGAGGTTCCGTTGTCGTAACAGCCGGCGGTGTCACCCTTGTGGAGAACAGCGACTATCAGGTGGACTATTCATCGGGTACGGTGACCATCCTTAACCAGAACATCATCGATGCCGGCACCAATGTACAGGTGTCGCTCGAGAGCAACACCCACTTCAATATGCAGCGCAAGACGGTGCTCGGCCTCAACTGGCTCTATGACTACTCGAATGACCTCAAGTTCGGCGGTACGTTCATGTCACTTACCGAGAAGCCGCTGACATCGAAGGTGGATATGGGCTCCGAGCCGCTACAGAACTTCCTTTGGGGACTTAACCTCAGCTGGAAGAAGCAGAGCCAGTGGCTCACAAACATGATTGACAAACTGCCTTTCATCAGCTGTACAGAGCCGTCATCGATCAACCTGTCGGCAGAGTTCGCACGTCTGGAGGCGGGCACCTCGGACGAGGTACAGAGCGAGGCATCATATATCGATGACTTCGAGAGTACCGAGAACGGCATCGACATAAAGTCACCGTCGCAGTGGATGCTCGCGGCACTGCCACATGGCATGCCCAACAGCAACCTCACCAACGACATACGTACAGGCTACGACCGTGCGCGCATCAGCTGGTACACTATCGACCCGCTATTCACACGCCGCAGCTCGTCGCTGACACCGGCACATATCAAGAGCGACATCGAGCAGCTCTCGAACCACTACGTGCGCGAGGTATACGAACGCGAGCTTTACCCCAACAAGGAAGCGACATACGGAGAGTCATCGACCCTTTCACTCTTCGATGTCACCTACTACCCCAACGAGCGCGGACCATACAACCTCGACACTGACGTAGACTACGACGGCCGCCTGAACAATCCCGAGAAGCGTTGGGGCGGTATCACACGCCAGCTTACGACAACCGACTTCGAGAGCGCCAACATCCAATACCTCGAGTTCTGGATGCTCGACCCTTTCATCTATGACCAGACAGGCATGGGCGGCGAGCTCTATTTCAACCTTGGCGAGGTATCGGAGGATATCCTCAAGGACGGCAAGAAGTTCTACGAGAACGGCCTGCCCTCTTCGAACAACACATACGAATACGAGGAGACTGCGTGGGGACGTGTTCCAACGACCACCAGCCTTGTATATGCGTTCGACAACAACAACGACAGCCGCAAGCAGCAGGACGTCGGTCTCAACGGTCTCAGCAGTGCCGACGAGGCTACATTCCCTGTATACCAGGAGTACCTTGCAGCGCTCAACGGACGTGTGCGTCCCGAAGTGTACGACAGCATCGCCGCCGACCCCGCCGGTGACAACTACCACTATTTCAGGGGTGGTGACTACGATGCGGCAAAGCGCAGCATCATAGAGCGCTACAAATACTTCAACAACACCGAGGGCAACACCCCCTCTTCATCGGGCGAGAACTTCAGCAGCGCGGCAAAGACCACCCCTGACATCGAGGATGCCAACCAGGACTTCACCATGGACGAGTACGAGAACTTCTTCCAGTACAAGATTGTCCTGCGCCCGGGCGAGATGCAGGTGGGCAAGAACTACATCACCGACAAGCGCACCGTGACCACCAAACTGCGCAACGGCAGTACCGAGAGCGTCGATTGGTACAAGTTCCGCATCCCAATCGAGGAGTATGACAAGATTGTGGGCTCGATACGCGATTTCACATCGATACGTTTCATACGTATGTATATGACACAGTTCCAGAAGCCCATCACCCTGCGTTTTGCCACTATGCAGCTTGTACGCGGCGATTGGCGCCCCTATCAGCAGCCTATCGCATCGAAGCTGAACACAGCCCCCACAATCTCGGGCGAGTTCACCACATCGGCCGTAAGCATCGAGGAGCACGGCGACAGGAAGCCCGTCAACTACGTGCTGCCTCCGGGCATCACCCGAATACTCGACCCCAACCAACCACAGCTGCGCCAGGACAACGAGCAGGCTCTCTCGCTCAACGTAAACAATCTGGGCAGCAAGGAGTCACGCGCCGTATACAAGAAGAGCAACCTCGACATACGTCAGTATGAGCGCATACAGCTCTACATCCACGCCGAGGCGCCGGAGTTCGAGGCAAGCGAGCTCAAGGATAACGACCTGTCGCTGTTCATACGCCTGGGCTCCGACTACAAGAGCAACTACTACGAGTATGAGGTACCGCTGAGCATCACCCCACACGGCTCATACGACGGCAACAGCACAGCTGCCGCCACAATGGTGTGGCCGCAGGAGAACATGATTGACATTCCGCTCAGCAAGCTCACAAACATAAAGGTGAAGCGCAACACCCTGCGCAACAGCAACGCCGAAGGTGTAACGAACACCACCATATACAGCGAGTATGACGAAGACACCCCTAAGAACAGGATAAGCATCGTCGGTAGCCCCTCTATCGGCCAGATAAAGGTGATGATGATTGGTGTGCGCAACAACAGCGCAAGTTCAAAATCGGCCACAGTGTGGGTGAACGAGATGCGTCTGTTGGGCTTCAACAACAAGAGCGGATGGGCGGCACAGGGTAACCTCAACATCAAGCTCAGCGATATCGGTTCATTCGCGGCACAGGGCAAGATAGAGACAGCCGGCTTCGGTGGCCTCGAGGACAAGCTCGCCGCACGCCGCACCGACGACTACTACCGTTACTCGCTCACAGGAACAATTGACGTAGGACGCTTCTTCCCCAAGTCGTTCAAGCTGCTGTTGCCTGCATACTACTCATATACAGAGGAGGTAACCTCACCGCTCTACAGCCCATTCGACACCGACCTGTTGCTGGACGACGTGCTCGACTCATACACCGGCGCAAGCAAAGACTCGCTCAAGAACATTGCCGAGGTACGTTCAGTGATACGTAACTTCAGTATCAGCAATGCAAAGATAAACATAAAGAGCAAGACCCCGATGCCGTACGACCCGGCGAACTTCAGTTTCAGTTTCTCGCACGCTACCACAAAGAACAGCGGAAGCACTGTAAGCTGGGAGAACAAGCTCAACTGGCGTGCATCGGCATCATACAACTATGCAAGCCCCATAAAGACAATCAAGCCGTTCGAAAAGATCAAGAGCAAGTCAAAGTGGTTCAAGATAATGAAGGATTGGGGCTTCAACCCGTTGCCGCAGTCACTCGCGTTCAACTCGGACATCACACGTACATACCACGAGCTGCAGCGCCGCGACCTCAATGCCCTTGCAGGCAACGAGGAGATACCGCTCACCTTCTCGCAGCAGTTCTACTGGAACCGTTCGTTCTCAATCAAGTGGGACCCCACCACCAACCTCAAGATGAACCTGAGCACAGGTACCAACGCCGAGGTCGAGGAACCGTTCCTGCCCGTCAACAAGGACCGCTACCCTAACGAGTATGCCATCTGGAAAGACTCTGTGAAGACCAGCCTCATGAACTTAGGACGTCCATTGAGCTACCAGCAGAACTTCACGGCATCATATACCCTGCCGCTCAACAAACTGCCTATCTTCGAATGGCTCACAGCAGACGCAAGCTACTCGGGCACCTACAGCTGGCAGCGCGGAAACAGTATCGGTGGCGTGAATTTCGGCAACAACATTGCCAACAAGCGCAACATAACCCTCAAGGGTACGATGAACTTCGAGAAGCTATACAACCTTGTGCCATACCTTGAGGAGACCAACAAGCGCTTTGCAAGCAGCGGTAACAAGAAGAGCAACACCAAAGCACGCAAGCCAAAGGTGCAGAAGGCGAAACCATTTGTAAAAGAGGTTAAGCTGCAGATGGACACCACTGTGACCCTGACCCACAACCTCAAGAGCAAGAAACTGGAGGTTACGGCACGCACGAAGAGCGGCGACAGGTACAAGCTCAAGTATAAGGTCATTGATGACAACAAGATACTTATAAAGAACAACGACAGTATCGACATCAAGGTGACAGTGCTCTCAAAGGCAGGCACCGGCGAGAGAAGCGACTTTGCCAAGGCCATGCAGTACCCCACAAGAGTGCTGATGATGGTGCGCAACATCACCTTCAGTTACACCAATGCCTATGCCATGAACCTGCCCGGATTCATGCCCAGCGCCGGCGACATCTTCGGTCAGAGCCGCAGTGACGGTCTCTA
>SUXN01000028.1:30662-39307 GCA_015060965.1 Bacteroidales bacterium
CCCCCGGCCTTGATTTCGCCTTCGGATTCATTGACGACAGTTTCCTGAGCAAGGCCCACAAGCGCAACTGGCTGCTCAAGAACGACAGTATATCGTCACAGGCCACCACCACTGCCGCCGAGGATCTGCAGCTGCGCATGACCCTTGAGCCCATCAAGGACTTCAAGATAGACCTCAATGCCAGCTGGACACGCAACCGGAGCAAGAGCATACAGTTCATGTACGACGGAATGCCTACAAACGAGTCGGGCGGCTTCAACATGACAACCATAAGCATAGGCAACTCCTTCGGTGGCGGCAACGCCGACAACAACTACCAGAGCGACGTGTTCGACAAGTTCGTGGGCAGCCTCGACAAGCACCGTCAGCGCATGGAGAAGAAGTACGAGAACAGCCGTTACCCGGTGTCAAGTTCACTTGCAGGCGAGACGTATGACCCGGCCAACGGCGGTGTCGACCTCTACTCGGCCGACGTGATGGTACCTGCTTTCCTTGAGACATACACAAGCAGCAGCGGCTCCGACATCTTCCCGTCGATGCTGCGCATGCTCCCCAACTGGAAGATAAAATATTCGGGCCTTTCAAAGCTCGCATGGTTCCAGAAATGGTTCAAGAGCGTGAATATCGAGCACGGTTACAAGAGCGTGTATGCAGTGGGCTCATACAGCACATACGCCACATATATGGAGTACACACGCGGTATCGGTTTCGTCAACAGCACCACAACGGGAATGCCAGTACCGAGCAGCCGCTACAACATAAACACCGTATCCATCAACGAGAGCTTCTCGCCACTCATCGGCCTGGACGTGACAACCAACAACAACCTGACACTGGGCGGAAAGTTCATACAGTCACGAGTGCTCAACCTGAGCCTCACAGCCATACAGATGGTAGAGACCTACTCACAGGAGATAGCCTTCAATGTGGGATACAAGATTCTCAACTTCAAGCTGTTCGGTGGCGGCAAGAAGGCCAACAAGAGCAAGAAGAACAGCGGCAACGACATCAACATACGCGCCGACTTCTCGTTCAAGAACACTTCGTCGATATGCCGTAGCATAGACAAGGGCACCACCCAGGCTACAAGCGGAAACAAGTCGTTCAACTACTCGCTCACGGCCGACTACGCCTACAGCAAGATGCTTACCTTCAGCCTCTACTTCGACAGGCAGAAGAGCATCCCGTTAATCTCTACCAGCTCATACCCGACGACCACAACCGATTTCGGTATCAGCATGAGATTCTCACTTACAAGACAATGACATGAAAAGACACATATTAATCATTTTTGCACTCATCATGTTGCCGCTGACCACATCAGCACGCAACCACATATACGTATCAAAGAAGAAGCTGCAACTGTATGTTGTCAGCGAGAGCTGTGACACACTGTTCCGCTGCCCCGTAGCCTGTGGCGCCAACCTCGGCAACAAGACCCGAGAGGGTGACAAGAAGACCCCGGAGGGTACATTCAAGATAACAAAGATGTACGATGCCACCTCGTGGCAGCACGATTTCGGCGACGGCCGAGGAATGAGGAAAGGAGCATACGGGCCGCTATTCTTCAGGCTGAACGTTCCGGGATTCAATGACATCGGTATACACGGCACCATCTTCCCCGAGAGCATCGGCACCCGCAGCAGCGAAGGCTGCGTGAGGATGCGCAACGAAGATATCAGGAGGCTCTATCGCTACTGCTACATCGGCATGCAGGTAATCATAGAAAAAGACGAGATATAATTGATAGGGATAACGTTGAACGCGAAACGTTAATTCGTTCAATAAAGCATACCCCTCAGTCACCGCGTGAGAGGGCCTTTGAGACTCCTTTGGGGAGCTAAAGCTCCCGTCGTCGCAAGGTTTGTGCCAGCGAGTGTGTGGAAGCTCGCTTACACACACAACGAGCGCTGACAAAGCTCGCTGAAAGCAACGCAGTGCTGTGGCTCCGCACTGCCCCCTAAAACAGGGGCGCAATCAGGTACCCTTCAGGGCGGAGGAGTTTTATTGGCGCCGGTAAAATAGTTGACGTGTAACAAGACCAATGGGCTTGAGCCTGCTCACGCTCGTTGCAAGAGCTCAAGCAAGCTTGGCTCTTACTTGCTTACCCGCTGCCTTGACTTCGTCGAGTCTGCTCACGCTCGGCATAGTAAAAGCAAGCTTTTCCTCTGTATTAACTTCGTTGATTTCTCGTTCGCTCGCTGTATAACATCAAACAAGTTTGTGTTATGCTCGCTTAAATGAGAAATTCGCTTACCCGCTGCCTTCCTCGTTAAACGCTCCTCGTTAACCGTTCACCGTTACAAAACAGTAAAAATGTTGAGTCTCAACGGTATTTTTGTTCCAAAGCATCATTTTTTTACCAAAATCTTAACAAACTATAATAATATTTTGTAAATTTGCGGCTCGATGTATAATAAACCAGTGCATTAGTGCATAAGAAGGTATATATCAAGAACATAAACATAAATAAAATTATACTATGATCAAGAAAGCATTTTTGGCAGCGCTCACACTTTGCGTTGCAACAGTAAGCTTTGCACAGAACGCTGTTGCCACCTCATATAATGAGGAGGTTGTAACAAACAACAGCGTAGTGACAGAGGAAGCAAAGGGAAACAGTTTCTGGAGTAACACATTCATCACTGTTGGTGCCGGCGCACAGTACATGTACACCGACCACGACCAGCGCATGGACTTTGGCGACCGCTTGACTCCGGCATTCACTATTTCAGTAGGTAAGTGGTTCATCCCTGCATTCGGTATCCGTTTGGGTATCACAGGTCTCAACCTCAAGGGTGCGACACAGGATGGTCTTACCAGCGAGTCTGAGAAAGGACATACCCATTCAAACGGTGTTTGGTACAGCGACAAGCACTGGTTGTATGAGCAGGAGATTGACTATTTCAACCTTCACGGTGATGTAATGTTCAACGTTTCAAACGCACTCTTCGGCTACAACGCCAAGCGTTTCTGGAACTGCAGCCCATACATCGGTTTCTCATGGGTACGCGTATTCGACGGCCCTACAACATCTGAGTTCGGCGGTAACCTTGGTATCTACAACTCATTCCGTTTGACCGACGGCTGGCATCTGAACCTTGACGTTCGCGGTACTTTGGTAAGCGATGACTTTGACAACGAGGTAGGTGGCCGCAGAGACGAGGGCATCATCGCAGCAACAATCGGTGTCACATACAACTTCAAGCCACGTGGCTGGAAAGACAGAGTCGTTACCGTTTACGACAACACAGAGATCACACGTCTGCGCAACGCGATGAACGACCTCATGGCCGAGAACGACCGTCTGAAGAATATCGATTCAGACACCGTTACCGTTGTCAAGAAGATTGTTGCTCCATGCATGGTTGTGTTCCCCAAGAACATTTCAGTTCTTACAGAGGACGCACGCGTGAACATCGGTATGTTTGCCGAGAAGGTCAAGTCACTTGACAGCGGCATCGTATACAGCATCACAGGTTATGCCGACGCAGCTACAGGCAACGAGACAATAAACGAGCGCCTGAGCAGAGAGCGTGCCGAGGCAGTACTCCGTTGCCTTGTTGACGAGTTCGGCTTGCCAGAGTCACAGTTCGTTATCGACCACAAGGGCGGTGTAGGCAACATGTTCTACGACAACCCAGAGTTGAGCCGTACAACAATCATCGAGGTAAAGAGCGTTCCTGCAACAATGAAGTAATAGAACGCAAGACAATAGCAACAACGCCTCTTCCCGTGTTGGGAAGAGGCGTTGTTGTGTTAAGAGTAGAGGGGTGAAAGGTTAAGGGATTATGGGTTAGATGTGAAGGGTTAAGGGTTAAGGATGATGGGTTAAGGGTAAGAGGTTAAGGGTGAAAGGTTAAGGCTGCGGGTAAGAAAGTAAGAGCCAAGCTTGCTTGAGCTCTTGCAACGAGCGGGAGCAGACTCGACGAAGTCAAGGCAACGGGTAACCTATAAAGTGCTCCTCTTATTTGTAATTAAGAGGAGCTGTCACGGAGTGACTGAGGAGCTAAAACCATAACTTCAAATTTAACCCCACCTTGCGGATTTAATAGCTCCCATTATAGACCCTAAAGATCTTATAACTTTGGCGCCAAACACAAACAGCTGCTCCCCTTGTTTGTGATCAAGGGGAGCTCCGCGAAGCGGTGAGGGGCTAAATGTGTATCAGCTTCGCGAAGCAGTGCGGAGAGGGTTTCGTTAAACAATTAAAAAAGACAACTAAGATAAATAAACAAAGGCATAAAGGTTTACAGCGGCGGTTTCCCCTAACCCCTCACCTGTAACCCTTAACCCTTTTAAAAACCCCTAACCCTTTAAAACGTTGTTTCACACATTTTGTTACTCGTTTGTTACCCGTTTCAGGCAGTTTTGTTACCCGGAAACGCACTCTTGAGTTTTCATGGGAACCTTGATTAGATACCTTGTGAATCGCTTTTTGCAAGGAAACGTCTTTGATGACCAAAAAATAGTTTTCATCTGCGGCTGAATTTTAATTTCATCTTTTGTTACCCGTTTGTTACCCGCCTCCAAAAGAGACGGGTTTTTCTTTTGGATATCAAGTGATTGCAAAAGTTGTTTGATTAACGCCCACTTAAAGGCCACGGATACTCCAGAGGCGGATTTTGCTGTATAAAAGAGTGAGATTTGTTACCCGCAGACGTAAAGAAAAATTACCGTTTTGTAAAGGGTGAAGGGTGAGGGGGTGAAAGGTGAGGGGGTTATAGGTTAAGGGCAACGGATGACGGGTTAAGGGTATCCGCAGCTTCCCGTTAAAAAAGCTATTGTCTCCCTGTGTTAGGGAGACGAGAGGCGAAGCCTCGGAGAGGGTAATAAAAGTATTGAACGCGGGTGTTTTGTGCTGAAAGGTAACCCCTCCGCCCTGAAGGGCACCTGATTGCGCCCCTGTTTTAGGGGAGGAATATATAAAAGCTATTGTCTCCCTGTGTTAGGGAGACAATAGGCAAAGCCTCGGAGAGGGTCGCATTAACCCTTTTAAAAAAAGACAACTAAGATAAACAACAAAGGCATAAAGGTTTACAGCGGTGGTTACCCATAACCCCTCACCTGTAACCCCTCACCCTTTTAAAGAATTGAATAAACAAAAAAAAGAACTATATGAAAACAGAAAGAGAAATTTATCTCAAGCCACTGACCCTGAGGGAGCAGGTGGCTATGGAACAGGGAATCTGTGCCGGGTCGATGGTCATTAAGGAGCAACGGAACATTGAAGCTAGTGCTCACAGCACTGGTTTTGATAATTCAGAGGGCGGCAAAGATGAGGATGTGTCATTCGGCGATATTACTTGGAACTAACAAAGAATATACTATTATGAAGAAGATATTTACATTATTTGCTGTTTCAGCACTCCTTTTGTGCTCTTGCACAGAGGACGATTCTTTCGGCCTGCAGCAGACTGCACAGCCAGGCGATGTCATTTCCTTCGGTGGTTCTCTTGATGTAAAGAAAGCCGGCAAGCAGACACGTACAGTATATGGTGACAAAATACCCGGAGCTAACGGCTACACCGAGATTAAATGGAGTACCGGCGACCAGGTACGCATTTATTGCAATAAGGCTGTAAATGAAAAAGACGAAAACATCAAAGGTTGTAATTACAGCGTGTTGAATCCGGTTACAAGCAAGGACGAGATCTTCAACTATGATCCTGAAACTGGTGAAGGCGCAGATGATACTCACAGCACAGCTTTGAGAGCAGTCGATGCCGACAATGGTTTGTGTTGGGCCGACAATAACGAACACGTGTTCTATGGTGTTTACCCCAGTGACGGTCAGTTGAAGAATGTGGCCGGAGCCGATACAGATTCACAGGCTGCAGCAGGTTATCTTGAACTGAAAGAGGACGAAAGTGGTAAGGGCATCCTTAAAGGCTTCCTCCCCAACAAGCAGCTGCCTCTTGGTGACGGTGCGCTTGATGTAAAGCCTATAAACAATAATGCGAACAACCATTATTCTTATTATCCTGCCATGCGTTATGCATATATGGTGGCAAGAACAAAGACGACTCCTGTCGAGTCTGTACCATTGACATTCTATCCAGTTGTAACAGCTGTTGAGATAACTCTTGTAAACAATTCAACAAACGATGTCATTGACGCGCAAGGCAATGTAACAAGTACCCCAACATCTGTTGAGGAGGTATCATTGGTCAGCGTTTCTGCCCCTAATGCTATTTGTGGTGAGTTTGAGACAACCATCAGTGACGATGCTTCAAAGTCAACAAACAAGCTGCTGTCTACTACCGATGCGTATAAGACCGTTACTGTACCCGTCAATATCGACGAGCTTAAGCATGGCGACAAGTTGACCTTTACAGTGTTCATGGTACTTAATGGCGAGACCGACCTTAGCCAACTGAGCGTGAGCATCCTTGCCGGCTCAAACTCGAAGACTGCAACAATCAAACGTCAGGATAACGGCATTGTTGTTGAAGCAAAGTGCAAGAACTTCCTGAGTAACATTCCTTTGAAGATAGGAAACGTAAGTTATGCCATGGGACCTGACAACTGGCTGGAGTATGTACCTGATACATACGTGGATGCAAGTGGTAATACACAAGACAGACTTGTAGGGTCCTTGAGTATCCCTGGCGCTGGTGGCGCTGCTTCTAAGTCAATCTATGATGCAAATAATCTTGTTTCTGCCCAGCAGTCATTGAGCATCACAGAGCTGTGGGAGCAGGGTGTGCGTTGTTTTGAGTTTGGAGTAGATAGGAATTCTGATGATTTGGGACAAGAAAAAGTGTATTGTAATCTGGTTGAGACGGACAAAACGCTCGATGCTGCTATAAATGAAGTTGCAACATGCCTTATAAGTCATCCAAAAGAATTTGCCGTTGTCATTGTAACATACCAAGAGAAACTTGTCTCTAGTTGGGACCGTCAGGTTGGTACAGGAGGTGCGCTCGGCGGTTCCGGTTTTACACAAGATTTTAATACATGGTGGGGAGCCTATCCTCAAGCTGATGACACATATACCGTTGACGGTGAAGCAAAAAAGATTACAGTGAATAAAGGTGTACTAAGTAGTAGTACAACAGTAAAGGAGGCGCGTGGAAAAATGTTCATGATTGGTCGTCATACGGCAGTGGGACTTGATGGAGGTTGGTTTACAGGTGTTTCAAATGAATCATATAATAGTGATACAGGACAATTTCTGACAATACTTGGATGGGGAGACCATGCTGATGCGTGGTATATGCGCGGTTATGGAACTGCACATACAGCAAACCCAACAGGAACTTCTCAAAGATGGTCTTCTCTTGCACCATCAACAGGAACTGCCGACCGAACATACACCGTTGCAACGAGTGAAAAAGATGCTATCGCTCCAACATTCGTGGATAAAACAGCCTCTTTTGAGTTTAGAATGACCTCCACGGTGGGTGGTATAACAACATATAACACTGGCAAAAAAAGTGACTTTGCTTATGTACAGGATTGGCGTCGTGTAATGCCAACTGTAGCAATACAGCAGCAATACAGCATAGAGGGCCTACCTAAGCAAGGCACAGGAACAAGTGGAACAAAATATTGGTATAATTGGGCTCCAACTTCTAACAAAAAATGGTCGGATGTAACAACAGCTCTCTCAAAAGCTATGAACGATAGTGGAGATGACAAATATGGTCTATACATAAACTCCTTGTGTGGATTCTTTATTGACGGAACAATTGAATCTTCATATATGCCAAGAGCTACTTTCCAAAGATATTACAAAGAGGGAACTCTACATTCTGGTTATACTTATGGTCTTGATGATAAATATATGGACGGAACTTTCAATATAGATGTTACAAACAAAACAGGAATTTTACAGGATCCACATGGCTTACCTAAACCAGCCGATTGGAATGCTGGAACAGGAAACTGGGGGCCATATTCTGTGACTGGAGGTTCTGCTGGCAATATCGGTGCTTACGCATCATGGATTAACAACTTGTTCTATAATCACTTGTTGACATTGCAAGCAAACGGAACACTTGATGGAACAAAAGGTACCGGTATTGTACTTATGGACCGTGTAAGCTCTGATGCAAGCACTGATGCAGCCGGTTACTATATTCCACGTATCATTCTCTCGAATAACGAGTTTGATTTCACGGTAACCCCCTCTGCCAACGGCTTGAGTATTACCGTAGCAACAGAGGAAATCAACTCCGACAACAGCGATGAGTATAATTTCGCAGCTCCAGAAAAGCGCTAAAAAGTGATATAATCTTTATACACGAAACAGCCCTGCCATAACGGCAGGGCTGTTTCGTGTATAAGTGCTGTGGTTGGCACTCAGGTTACAGTTCCGGTGGATTAGGTGTAAAACTACATGATTAGAACCCGAAACTGATACATTTACCACCTATAGTATGCTTGCAAAGTAGGCACTAAAAAACACCTTTTTAGTCGAGGAATTCTTCTACAACATTGGATATATTACGAAAGAACATTATATAATAAATGGGAATGTAGGTGATGCCGTTCTCGGTATATACTCTCTGTTCATTTGATAGGACATAAGCCTTCTTGATGTTGTACTCATCGTTCGCCAAAAATTTATCCAAGGCGCTATGAACTGTATAATCCTTGCCCGACTTTACCTCTATGGGAATGTTTGACAGGTTGTCGGC
>SUXN01000060.1 GCA_015060965.1 Bacteroidales bacterium
GCTTGACATACAAGCTTTTACTCTTTTCTTCCATAGCTTTACTTTTTATTGTGTAACGCTATTTTAGGACAGGACAAACATAAAATCCAAAGAGGGTGAGCCGAAAGTCATCCTCTTTTTGTTGGGGGTGAATAAATAGCAAAGTTCAAGGCTTGTGCAGGCTTCAAAACCGCAGTTTACTAAGCGTAAATGAGGATTTTGAAGGCAAACGTAACAAAGAAATTTACTTTTTAGTCACCCCCTTTGTTATTACAACACTTTTGAAATAGATGTTGTATTTTTGAAATAAACGTTGTATTTTAGCAAAATATAAAGAAACTGACTTGTTATGAAGAACCTGAACGTAGGCATGCTTGCCCTTGCAACATTGCCGGGTGCATTGGTTGCCCAAGAGAGTGCCGACACTGAACCTTATTTGAAATCACGTCCCAACGTGGTTATGATATATGCAGATGACTTGGGATTCGGCGACCTTGAGTGCTACGGTGCAGTAGGAGTAAAGACCCCTAATGTAAACCGTCTGTCCGACAATGGCGTGCGCTTTACCAATGCACATGCCGTGGCATCGACCAGTACCCCATCGCGATACTCATTGCTCACAGGAGAGTACCCATGGCGCAAGAGCGGAACAGACGTTGCTGCCGGCGATGCAGCAATGATTATATCGCCCGACCAGTACACCGTTGCCGATGTATTCAAGGAGGCAGGCTATACCACAGCCGCTTTTGGCAAGTGGCATCTTGGACTTGGTTCACAGACCGGCAAGCAGAACTGGAATGCCCCCATCACCCCGGCATTGGGCGATATCGGTTTCGACTACTCGTACATTATGGCTGCAACAGCCGACCGCGTTCCATGCGTATTCATTGAGAATGGCGCAGTGGCGAACTATGACCCGTCGGCACCAATATATGTAAACTACAACCAGAACTTTGACGGAGAGCCGACTGGTGCAAACAACCCGGAGCTACTGTACAATCTCAAATCGAGCCACGGGCACGACAATTCAATCATCAACGGTATAGGACGCATTGGTTACATGAAAGGTGGCGGCAAAGCGCTGTGGAAAGACGAAAATATTGCCGACAGCATCACGGCACATGCGGTCGACTTCATAAAGGAGAACAGCAATGAGCCGTTCTTCATGTACTTTGCCACAAACGACGTCCATGTACCGCGTTTCCCGCATCCACGTTTCCGTGGGCAGAGCGAGATGGGACTGCGCGGCGATGCCATAGTGCAGTTCGACTGGAGCGTGGGCGAGATTGTACGCACTCTCGAAGAGCAGGGATTGCTCGACAACACCCTTATCATACTCACCAGTGACAATGGCCCGGTGCTTGACGATGGTTATGTAGACCAGGCCGAGGAGCTTGTTGGCGACCACTCGCCTACCGGCGGCCTGCGTGGCGGCAAATACAGCGCATACGAGGGCGGAACACGCGTGCCGTTCATCGTTCATTGGCCGGCCGTAATAAAGGAGCAGGGAGTGAAGAGTTCACTGGTTTCACAGATAGACTTCCTTGACGTGATGGCAAGCATTGCCGGTGTCGGTGGTGGCGAGTCACTCTCAACCGACGGTTTACCGGGAGAGGCTGCCACATGGTTCGGCAACGATGAGAAAGGCCGTCCATTCGCCATTGGCATGGCACAGAACCACACTTTGACACTGTGCACTGCAGGCTGGAAGTTCATTGAGCCTAAAGGCGGTGCCACAATGATTCCATGGGGACCGAAGATTGAGACAGGCTACTCAACCAATCCGCAGATATTCAAGCATGTCAACGGCGAGTTCAACGAGAACCAGAACATGGCCTCAAGCAATGCCGCTGTCGTAGAAAATCTATCGACCCAACTGGAGAAGATACGCAACAGGCAGTATGCTGAGATTTCAATAATTGCCCTACCGGGTGAGACCATCGACCTCACACCATATTTCGGCAAGCAGGAGGGCGCAACAGTGAGCGGAGATTTCATTGAGAGCGATGCAACCGACCTTGGCAACGTTGTAATAAGAGACGACGTAAGCAATGGTGCACACACGGGCGTGGTGACAATGCCCGACGGTACAATATACATGTTTGCCGTAATCATCAACCCGGGATACAACGGTGCATACCACATAAACTATAACGGCAATCCGCTTTTTATTGGCTACAACACCACTCACGACAACAGCGGGAGCGAAGGATACAAGCTAATCTCACCCGACCACTATTCAACATCGGCTGCCGGTGACGAGATTTTCATCATTGAGCCATCGGGTGTGGGATACACCCTGACAATGCAGGGTAAGTTTCTGAAAGAGCCAAAACTAACCAAATGGGGACACATAATGTTCTCGGACAACGAAAGCGAGGCCGGTATATATCTTTTCGAGGAGACATCGACAGCCGATATATACAAGATTCGCAGCAGCAGCGACGGTATAAACTACATGAACATATACAAAGAGCACGGCGTTGCAGGCAACGACAAGGCCACAAAAGCCGGCCTTGCAACATACACAATTGAAGAGGTCGAAGCTTTTCCCTTGACCTTGCAGGCCGATGGTACAGCAGCCGTGTGCCTTCCGTTCAATGTTGTCATACCCGAAGGCATTTATGCCTATGATATGACGGATGCAGACATAAAGGACAATGAACCAAGCGGATACAGCTGCACAATGAGAACAATTGCCGGTCCCGGAGATATATTGAAAAGAGGTACCCCTACAATCATAAACGGGAGCGAAGGCACTCATCTGTTTGCAATCACGATGTTGGACCACGGAGCCGTGAGTTCACTGCCGGAATCCCTTTTGAAAGGCAACTATGTAGAGAGCAGTCTGACTCAGAGCGGCAACACAAAGAAGTTCCTCTTTGCAAACAGCACATTCAAGGCTTTCGACGGTTCAAAGGAGATTGAAGCAAACCAATGCTGGATGGAGTGCAACGTTGCACAGGCAAGCGAACTCACGGTACACTTCAGTGACCCCACAGGCATTGAAGTGATACCCTCTACCCCGCAAGATAAGAGCAGCAACATATACAACATCGCCGGCAAAAGGCTGAGCCACCCACAAAAAGGAATAAACATTGTCGACAGCAAGAAGGTGCTTGTGAAGTAAACCGGATATTTCTATGAAATAAATTTATATACTAACCTAAAATCCATTAACTAGGAAAAAGTTATTTTCTTTAATGCTTATTTGCTGTGCAATTGCTGTAAGTACAGCCAATGCACAGACTGAGAACTATTTTGGCCCTAAAAAAGGTGATTTCGCCATTACTATTGGCGCAGAGCCGGTAATTAATTTCGTTGGTAACATGTTCAACGGCAACACAAATAATCGCCTTTCAGGTATCGGAGGTTCACTTGCCGGTAAATATTTCTTCGGCGACAGATTTGCCGTTACCGCAGGAATTGGAATCAAAAATTCGAAGTCAACAAGTTTCAGCTATCACCCCGAAGATGAAGATTACAAAGAGATTATCCTAAAAAGTTCTGAAGGAGACAGACATTTCTCACTCGATTCAGGTACTCAATATTATTTCCGCCCAGGCAAACGCGTACAACCTTTTATTGGGGCTCAGTAGAAATTTCGTGTGGACGAAATAACCCAAGTAAATAAAACTGTTATTCCTTGGTTTGTTTTACCCTTAATCTGTTGTCGTTTATTCTTCTTGTGTCGTTCTATCACATACTTTTCGTGACCGAAAAGTACGCAAAAGGTCCCGGCACACGGAAATTCCAGTCGACCTCTTCTTTGTTCAGGAATCGCAAGCGATATCCTTCAGTCAAAGAGGTCTTGCCGCTTGAACTTTCTGTTTGATTTTTGGGTGCTGCGGGACTCCCTCAGTTACCCGCTTGCAAGCAACCGTGTAACCAGCGGTCAAACACTCCTCGCACTATTTCCAAAAATCAAACAGGTTCAAGCTGTGGAATTTAACGGTGCCGGTTAAAGAGATTACCTCTGCTTGTCATTGCGCAATTGTCATCCCGACAGAGCGTAGCGACGAGGGATCTCTTTTTCATAACTACTGCAAATATTTTGCTAACCCACACCTTTTTGCAACTGACCCAATATTCTGTTTCACACACCTCTCATTGACAACGATATTCTTCTTCGTTTCAAATCGACCTCCACTACCCTCACCATAACCTGCTGACCGAGTTTGACAACATCACCGGGTGAAGAGACAAACTTGTCGGCGAGTTGGGATATGTGCACAAGACCGTCCTGGTGAACACCTATATTTACAAAGGCACCGAATGCGGTGATATTGGAAACGAGACCGGGCAAAACCATACCCACATGCAAATCCTCAATCTCGTGCACATTAGGGTCGAAAGAGAATGCCTTTGCCTGCTCGCGTGGGTCAAGGCCGCGCTTGTTGAGGGCATCCATAATGTCGGTAAGCGTTGGCAAACCAACCTTGTCGGTTACGTAGCGCCGGAGTTCTACCTTTTTACGCAGCTCGCCATCGGCAATGAACTGCTCAAGCGAAACACCGCAATCCTTTGCCATTCTAATGACGATGTTATACGATTCAGGGTGCACGGCTGTGCTGTCGAGCGGGTTATCGCCACCAACGACACGCAAGAAACCCGCTGCCTGTTCAAAGGCTTTGTTTCCAAGGCGGGGCACATTGAGCAGCTCCTTGCGGGTGCGGAAATCGCCATTGGCAGCGCGATACTTTACAATATTATCGGCCAGTACGGGACCAAGGCCTGAGATATGAGTCAATATCTGCTTTGTAGCGGTATTGACATTAACGCCCACTTTGTTCACACAGCTCTCCACGACAACATCAAGACGTTCCTTCAGTTTTGTCTGGTCGACACTATGCTGATACTGCCCCACTCCAATTGAGCGCGGCTCAATCTTGACAAGCTCCGACAGGGGGTCGATGAGACGACGGCCGATAGATACCGCACCACGCACTGTGACATCTTCGTCGGGGAACTCCTCGCGCGCCACTGCCGATGCAGAATAGACCGATGCACCGTCTTCATTGACCGGGAAGATATCAGCGCCCAGGCCAAGCCTGCGTACGAAATCCTCGGTCTCGCGCCCCGCAGTGCCGTTACCTATGGCAAAAGCCTCAATGGCATAGTCATTCACAAGAGAGGTAATTATGCGGGCTGCACTATCTTTGTCATTCTGTGGCGGATGCGGATAGATTACCGTATGATGTACAAGGTTACCCTGCGAATCGAGGACAACAACCTTGCATCCGGTGCGGAATCCGGGGTCAATGGCAAGCACCCTCTTCTGCCCGAGCGGCGACGACATGAGCAGCTGCCGCAGGTTCTCGGCAAAGACAGCAATGGCCTCGTCGTCGGCCCGCTGCTTTACGTTGGAGCGCGTCTCGTTCTCCATTGACGGGGCCAGCAGACGCTTGAAACCGTCGGCAACAGCCGCTTCGATGAAAGCGCGCGACGATGAAGGGCGTTTGACGAAACGGCGGTTGAGCATCTCGACAGCCTCATCGGCATCGACACCTATGGACATACGCAGGAAACCTTCATCCTCACCACGCATTATGGCAAGCAGGCGGTGCGAGGAGATGCGGGAAATATTCTCCTGCCACTCATAGTAGTCGGCATATTTTATACCGTCGGCCTCCTTGCCCTTCACCACCTTTGACACCAGCACTCCACGACGCGCGAACAGGCGGCGCATGGCATTGCGGGCACCCTCATCCTCCGATACACGCTCGGCAATGATGTCACATGCCCCGGCAAGGGCATCATCGGCAGTGGGCACATCGGCACACACAAAGCCCCGGGCACGTCCTTTAAGGTCCACATTCTGCTGCAAGAGGATAAGGTCGGCAAGAGGCTCAAGGCCACGTTCCTTAGCCATCGTGGCACGTGTACGGCGCTTGGGCTTATAAGGCAGATAGATATCCTCAAGTTCCACTGCATCGAAGCAATTCTCTATTCGTTTCTTTAGTTCCGGAGTAAGTTTCCCTTGCTCCTCTATTGTGGCAATTACAGTGTCCTTACGCTGCACGATAGCCTTCAGTCTCTCGTGCATATCCTTTATGTTACCTATGGCAACCTCATCCATGGAGCCTGTGGCCTCCTTGCGGTAACGCGCTATGAACGGCACTGTAGCACCACCCTCAAGCAGTTCCACTGTGTTCCTTACCTTATCGGCCGCAAGACCTGTCTCTTTTGCAATTATATCAATGAGCATAATAGTCTTTTTATTTGTTTATCATACGAAAGTACTACAAAAGTACCCAAAATTGAAAGATGAATTGCAAAAAGGTCTTAAATTTATATAAACAGACAAAAAGCCCCGAAAGTTCATCAATTATTTATGAACAACGGGCAAAATCATTGTTCAATTATGCTCTACATTCAAACAAAAAGTATTACTTTTGTGACAATTTAAGGGGAGGTATGTCCAAACAAGAGGATTACCGCTCCCGTATAGCTATGGATAATTAATAAATACTATATAACTATACCTGCAAATATGAACAGCAAGCAACTGATGAACAAGGCAGCGGATAATATTCGTATTCTCACAGCTGCAATGGTAGAGAAGGCTAAATCAGGTCACCCCGGTGGTGCCATGGGTGGTGCCGATTTCATCAACGTACTTTATTCAGAGTTTCTGATCCACGACCCGGAGAACCCATTGTGGGAGGGACGTGACCGTTTCTTCCTTGATCCGGGCCACATGTCGCCTATGCTCTATTCAGTATTGGCATTGTCAGACAAATACACAATGGACGAGCTCAAGCAACTCCGCCAGTGGGGAAGCGCGACTCCTGGACACCCCGAGGTGAATTTCGCCCGCGGTATCGAGAACACATCAGGTCCATTGGGTCAGGGACACACTTACGCCGTTGGTGCTGCTATTGCGGCAAAGTTCCTCGAGGCACGTCTTGGCAACGAGGTGTTCGGCCACACAATCTACGCATTCATCTCGGACGGTGGTGTACAGGAGGAGGTTTCACAGGGTGCAGGCCGCTTGGCAGGTTACCTCAAGCTCAACAACCTCATCATGTTCTATGATGCAAACCAGATCCAGCTCTCTACACGCTGCGACGAGGTTATGTTCGAGGACACAGCAAAGAAATACGAGGCTTGGGGCTGGAAGGTCATCACCATCGACGGCAACGACTGCGACGCTATCCGCGCTGCCCTCACCGAGGCAAAGGCAGAGAAAGAGCGCCCCACCCTCATCATCGGTAACACCGTAATGGGCAAGGGAGCACGCCGTGCCGACGGCAGCAGCTACGAGTTCGACTGCGGTACACACGGTGCACCTCTCGGTGGCGACGCATACATCAACACGATAAAGAACCTCGGCGGTGACGTCGAGAATCCGTTCGTATTCTTCCCCGAGGTTAAGGAGATGTACGACAACCGCTTGGCAGAACTCCGCAAGATTGTGGCAGAGCGCAAGCAGGCAAAGGCAGCATGGGCAGCAGCCAACCCCGAGAAGGCACAGAAGCTCGAGGACTGGTTCAGCGGCAAGCAGCCAGAAATTGACTGGGCAGCCATCGAGCAGAAGGCTGACGCTCCTACACGTAACGCATCGGCAACAGTGCTCGGTATCCTTGCCGAGAACTACGGCAACATGATATGCTCATCGGCCGACCTCAGCAACAGCGACAAGACCGACGGCTTCCTCAAGAAGACACACGCATTCACTCCGGGCGACTTCAGCGGCGCGTTCCTGCACGCCGGTGTATCGGAGCTCACAATGGCTTGCGTTTGTATAGGTATGGCACTCCACGGCGGCGTTATCGCAGCCTGCGGTACATTCTTCGTGTTCAGCGACTACATGAAGCCGGCAATCCGCATGGCAGCCCTTATGGAGCTCCCCGTGAAGTTCGTATGGTCACACGACGCATTCCGCGTGGGCGAGGACGGACCTACACACGAGCCAGTCGAGCAGGAGGCACAGGTGCGCCTTATGGAGAAAGTAAAGAACCACAGCGGCAAGAACTCAATGCTTGTACTGCGCCCCGCCGACGTCAACGAGGCTACACAGGCTTGGAAGCTTGCAATGGAGAACGACAACACACCTACAGGTCTCATCTTCTCGCGCCAGAACGTGAATAATTTGCCAGAGGGCACACCATACGAAGAGGCAAGCAAGGGTGCATATATCATAGCCGGCAGCGACGAGGATTATGACGTGATCCTTCTTGCATCAGGTTCCGAGGTATCTACGCTCGTTGAGGGCGCAAAGCTCCTGAAGGCCGACGGCATCAAGACACGTATCGTGTCAGTTCCATCTGAGGGTCTCTTCCGCACACAGTCAAAGGAGTATCAGCAGAGCGTTATCCCTGCAGGCGCAAAGGTCTTTGGCCTCACAGCCGGCTTGCCGGTTAACCTCGAGGGACTTGTAGGTGCCAACGGCAAGGTTTGGGGCTTGCAGTCATTCGGTTTCTCTGCTCCTTACAAGGTGCTTGACGAGAAGCTCGGCTTTACAGCAGAAAACGTGTACAACCAGGTAAAATCAATGTTATAATGAAGACAATAGGACTTGCAAGCGACCACGCAGGCTACCCGCTCAAGGAGCAGGTAAAAGAGTGGCTCAAGGCATTGGGTTATGAGTTTGTAGACTTCGGCACACACAGCACCGAGAGTTGCAACTACCCCGAGTTTGCACACGCACTTGCCGAGGCTATAGAAAAAGGCGAGCTCGCAACAGGCATCGCAATCTGCGGCACAGGCAACGGCATCAACATGACATTGAACCACCACGACGCTATCCGCAGTGCACTCTGCTGGATGCCCGAGATTGCGGCTCTTGCCCGCCAGCACAACGATGCGAACGTAATGGTAATGCCAGGCCGTTTCATTAACCCCGACAGCGCAAAGGAGTGCGTTGAGATTTTCCTCAGCACACCGTTCGAGGGTGGCCGCCACCAGGCACGCATCGATGCGATACCCGTAAAGAGATAAGACTCCATTACATTATTATATATAATATCCGCTTGCACACGCAGGCGGATATTATTTTTATGCTATTACACAGACATTCATCCACATTGTCATTTTGACGGCCGAAAGGAGAAAAATCTCAATAAAGAATACATGAAATCCCCCACATCCGTCCGGAATGACAAAACAACGTTTTGTTATCGGTGAGTTCATTAGTGTAACAATGAACGAACCAATGCTCTTTTGTTTTG
>SUXN01000061.1 GCA_015060965.1 Bacteroidales bacterium
CATCAAGAGTTATCACATTGAAGCATAACAATGAAGAACTCAGAAATACGAACGGTTGCTATCTCGTTACCCAATTTCCATGCAACCCGAATAACCGTTTAATTCTAAGATAATTGCAAATTCTGCGATTTTTTCCAATAAAAAGCAATCGTTATGAAAACATTTTCTTTAATAGTGTGTATGGTCATGTCATTTTCTATGACATTGATGGCGCAGAATCCGTTTAAAACCGAAGGTGATGTAATTATTGACTTCAACATATCTCCCAATGGTAAAATGATGGTCTATAAGGAACGGACTGCTGATGGTGCCATAAATATAAAGATTAAGGAGTTGAAAACAGGTAAAGTTTCTTCGGTCATCAGCATGAAACTAAAATGGAGTGATATGAAGGAAATTTATTCAGGAGTAGATTTTCTTACGAACAATGAAATAATCTACGCTAAGGGCGAGAAAATGGTTTCATTCAACCTCAAGAACAAGAAAAGAAGAGATTTGGCTCAACTTCCGGACATCTTAGTCTATATCAAAGCATTGGATAATGGTAAGGGTGTTTATTTTACTGATAATCTAAAGCTTTATTATTCATCAATAAAAGAAGGAAGCGTTTCTGAAATCAATAAAATAGGCCTTGGGGTATTGTCTATGAGTGTTGACAAAGATAATCGTCTTTTATATACAATAGGAAAGCAAGTGTTCTGCTTGGATAAAGCAGGCAATGAAGTGGAGGAGATTACTTCTGAAATAGCTAAACTCGTAGTCAACCCCTACTTGATTGAAGCGACTGGCTCTAAAAACAGTTTTATTGTTGCAGGCAAAGAAGGTATATTCAAAGTTGATATATCCAAAGGCCAATCCATAAAACTAACAGACAATGAGAAAGAGAATCCGGTAACAAAGATACGTTTGACACCTAATGGCAAGATTCTCTATTATCAGAGGAATCTTGACTATAACAAAATAAGTGCGTTGGAATTATAGATACACACATCAGTAGTTCAAGAACAGCATATACTCTCCTTCGGCGTTTATGGTAAAGCTCTCTCCTGTGCACTCGTTGAGGGTGCCTTGCCACCAGTTGGTGAAGTCGTAGATGGGGTAGAGCAGGCCTTCGGAGCAGAGTTCCTTGGCGGTGAAGTTGAATATTGACACTTGCTGTCCTTTACGGCACTTGAGGGTGGTGCTGCCGTTGCAGGGGATGAACACTCCATGGTCGGTGAAGGAGCGCACGTGGGCCCCTGCGCGCGCATATTCTATGAGCAGGCTGATGTTGCCTAAGGTGTGGTCCTCGCGGCGGCCGGTGGCACCCACAATGGCTATGTGCTTCATCCCTCTCTCCATCAGGTAACGCACGGCTTTTGTCTGGTCGTTTGTCTCCTGTTCGGCAATGCAGTGTAATATGGCTGCGTATTTGGCACGGTTGAAGGCGCTTATGGAGTCGCCGTCGCCCACAATGGCGTGGGGCACGCGGCCGGTGGCTATGTAGCGGTCGGCAGCGCCGTCGCAACACACCACGTAGGGCGCATTGTGCAGTACGCCAAGCGACTGTGGGGCTGTGGGGTAGTCGCCTCCGGCAACCACCACGGCATCGAACGGTATATCGTAAATATCACTCATTGGGCATCATCCTTTTCCATTTGTAGTAGCCAAAGATAGCGATTATGGCGTAAACGGCATAGAGTACGGCGGTAAAATAAAGCTCTTTATATACATAAAGGGCACTGCTGGCTACATCGACGATGCACCATACCCACCACTGCTCGACATACTTGCGGGCGAGCATCCACATTCCTACAATGCTCAGCGCGGTGGTGAACGAGTCAGCCCAGGGTACGGTGCTGTCGGTGTAGTTTATAAGCAGCCATGCTATGGCTATCTGGGCTATAAGGTAGGCAACAGTAATCTTTGCCCACGCTCCGCGTGGGGTGTAGCTTATGGACAGCTCCTGCTCTGTGGTTTTCTTCTTGCCTGTGAGGGTGAATCCTGTCTTCCACGCGAACCAGCCGTAGAGGGCTATGAGCAGGTAGTATATGTTTATGCCGAAGTCGGCATAGAGGCCTGCATCGTAGTATACGAATATGTATATCGCAGGCATGATGATGCCTGCTACCCACAGGTAGATGTTCGCGCGGTATTCCAACCACAGATAGATGATTCCTGTAATGACTCCTAATAGTTCAAGCATGGCGGTGTTGTGTGTGTTCCGTTATAATTCAATATTCACATGTCCCATGAAGTGTATTCCGGCCTGCGCGGCGTAGCCAGCGTAGTTGTAGCGGTGGCGGGTGCCGTCGGCATCGGTGTAGTAACCGCTGCCGGCATAGCCGTTGTTCTCGTACTCTTCGTCGAAGAGATTGTATATTGTCACTCCTGCGGTGATGCTCTTGGTGTGAGGCAACTTGAAGGTGTATGCCAGGCGCAGGTTGCTCACGAAGTAGGCATCGAGGCGGTGCTCTTCCTGGTCGCTGTTGCTCATGTACTGCTTGCCTACATACTGTGACTGCAACGATGCCTCAAGACCGTGCCAGCTGTAGGCGAAGGTGTTGCTGGCGATGATGTCGGGCGAGAAGGAGAGGCGTGTCTCGCCGTGGTTTATCTCCCAACGCTCGTAGGTGTCATCGTCGTACAGCACCTCGGTGAACTCCTTGATGCGGTTGCGGCTGAAGGTGGCATTGGCATCCCAACGGAAACCACAGGGGAGTGTAATGCCAGCCATGAGCTCTATGCCGGCGCGGTAGCTGCGCGGTATATTGGCTGCCAAGGGTTCGCCAATCTCGTTGAGCTCGCCTGTGAGCACCAGCTGGTCCTTGTAGTCCATGAAATAGATGTTGGCACCGGCGTGCAGCCAACGGTTGCCGAAGGTGTAACCGAGCTCGTAGTCTATGAGGCGTTCGGCTGTGGGGCGCTCGTAGAGCTTGCCGTCGGTGTAGTTGTTGCGGGTGGGCTCCTTGTGTGCCACGGCTACCGATGCAAAGAGGCGGTTGTTCCTGTCTATCTGCCATGACAATCCTGCCTTGGGGTTGAAGAAGCTGAACTCCTCGTCAATGGCAAGCTGTTGCAGCGCACCTGTGGCGTCGTTCCACTTGTCGTTGTGTCCGTCTATCTTGTAACGTATGTAACGGTATTGCATGTCGGCATAGAGGTTGAGGCCGTCGGTTATGCGGTAGTCACCCTTGAGGTAGATGTTGGCATCGTTCTTGGCACCGTTGTTGCGGTAGTACTCATGGTCGGGGGTGAGCTCTCCTATGTACTCCTTTACCCACAGCACCTTGCCGAAATGCTTGCCGAAGTAACGGTTTGCTGCTCCGCCCAACGATGCGCTGAGCCTGTCGTCCTTGTAGTTCAGTGAGAATACCGCTCCGCCAAAGTGGTTGTCCATGGCTTTCTTGCGCACGAGGTCGCTCTTCTTCACCTCGCTGCCGTCAACGGTGAAGGGCTGCAGGGCATACTCCACAAGCTTGCGTCCGCTCTTGTACTCCTGATAATAGCCGTCGCCCTTGGTGTAGTGTGCTCCGGCATTGAGGCTCCAGCGGTTGTCGAAATGGTGGTCTACAAGCAGCTGGTAGTTCTGCTGACGGTAGTTGTCGGTCTGGTTGTCATAGTAGTGCGCCTTGCCGTCGGCGTCGGTGTACATGTAACCGCAGCTGTTGTAACGGCGGCCGTACTGCTGCATCTCCTCCTTGCTTGCATAGTTCCATGCATGGTATGTCTCTTCCTCTCCTGCAAATGTTATAAGGCGCACGCTGGTATTGTTGCCGTAATAGGCGCCCTGCAGATAGTATGATTGCAGGCTTGTGCTCGCGCGGTCGATATAGCCGTCGCTGCCGATGTCCGACAGTCTCAGGTCAACGGCCCAATGGTCGCGTATGATGCCTGTTCCTGCACGCAGGGTCTCCTTGTGTGTCCCGAATGAGCCTGCCGAGCCGCTGAAGCCGGCGTAAGGCTGTGTGTTGAAGGCGCTCGTCTGCATGTTGATGCTTGCGCCGAAGGCTCCTGCACCGTTGGTGGATGTTCCCACGCCACGTTGTATCTGTATGTCGTTCACTGATGATGCAAGGTCGGGGAGGTTTACCCAGAATACGTTGTGGCTCTCAGCATCGTTCACCGGTATACCGTTGGCGGTGACGTTGATGCGTGTGCCGTCGGTGCCGCGTATGCGCAGGCTGGTGTAGCCTATTCCTGCTCCGGCGTCGCTGGTGGCGACTGCACTTGGGGTCATCGATACAAGGTAGGGAAGGTCTACACCCGTGTTGCCCTTGTTGAGTTCCTCACGGCCTATGTTGGTGTAGGCTACGGGCGTTGTCTTTGTCGCGCGTATCGACATTATCTCCACTTCCTGCAGGTTTGTGTGCAGGCTGTCACTCTCTGCCTCCTGTGCGCATAGCGCGGAGGGTAGGGCTGCCGCAATGAGGCAACCGAGCAATGTTCTTCTTTTCATTGCAGTTCCAATAATTTGTGGAGCAGGGGAGTGTGTAAAAAAAAGAAATCCTCCATGCTCCGTTGTTAAACAGAAAATGGGGATTTTCCTGTGCGCTTATACTATTGGAATGTGATATAAGCTTTTCCCTACGCCGGCATTACCCGGATCAGGTTATTGGGTATGATCTCAGCCTCTGTACCGCAAGCACTGCCTGTTGGTGTCGTGTGACTCCTCGTTGGCACGCCTTGCTGACAAGTTTAGGCACCCCGTTGTTGAAATCTGCCGCGAAGGTAGTAAAAGGAAATAAAAAACAAAAATTTTTTTTGTGTTTTTCCTTGAATTCCTTAGGACCCTTGGGGTCTTTAGGGTCTTGAGAGGGCGCGCAACCCTATATACCCTTTAGACCTTGCAGTCAATAGCGAGCCCCGCGGGAGCTATTCCGGGAAGTGGCTCAATGGCAGGTCGAGTACGCTGCTGTTGTCGCATTTGCCTTCGTTGATATATTGCCAAAGGTCGGCTTCCTTGCCTATCATGTGGGCGTCGGAGGTCATCTGCATCGCGTGGCTGTTGTCGCCACAATGGTCGAGCTTCTCAAGTATGGTGGCTATGCTGCAATCTGCAAGCGGCTCATTGAAATGGTATACACCGTCAGCATATTCCTCTTCGTATACAAGTCCCTTATAATTAAGTTCCTCAAGAAGCCCCACTGTTATATGTGCAGGGAGATTGTACTTGTTGTGCATCACTGTTACAAGGTCCTGCTGTAGGAATTTGCCGAACAGGCTGTTGAGCTTGCTGGCATTGGCAATGAGCAGCACTGTGATGAACTTGCGGTAGTTGGTGCTCACCATCTTGAACTTGTTCTCCATGTCAAGCCTCATACCTTCCTGCAGAAGATGGTTCCAGCGTGAGCCGGCAAGGCATATTGTCCAGGCGAAGTATATCCACAGGATAAAGAGCATAAGGCTTGCAAGGTCGCCGTATATGTTGCGGTAGCTGCTGAACATTCCCATGATCATGAAACCGAAATACTGTACCACACCGAATGTTATTCCACAGGCTATTGCCGATCTCAACGCATACTTTGTGTCTACTTTTGTGTTGGGGATGAACTTGTAGGCAAGGAACATCACGGCTACATACAGGCACGAGGTGAGTATGAGCACATTAAGCTCATGGAATATGCCGTCGCTGGCAAAGAATGACGATATGCTCAGCCATAGGGCAAGGGCGATGATTCCCACAAAAGGTACCATGAGGATGAACACGAATACCTCGAGCTGTTTCTTGAGGCTGTGTGCCGGCAGGTTCCATAGTGAGTTGAAAGAGCTGTCGATGGTCTGGAAAATAGAGAAGAGCGAGTATATGAGCAGTACAAGACCCACTCCTGCGCCCAGCCAGTAGTTCATCTGTGCATTGCTAAGGTAACTGTCGGCAAAGGAGAGCAAGTATTGTGATATTCCCTCCTGGCCTGCGAAGAAATTGTCAACCTGTTCACGGAAGGCGTCGCCGTATCCCAATACCTTTGCAACTGCAACAAGCAGTGCCATTACGGGCACAATGGCAAAAAGTGTATGATAAGTAAGTGCTGCCGATGCCTGCTTGAGTCTGCTGTGGCTTGTGAACAGCTTGATGAATGACCACAGGAACAGGTTACCTCCGATCTCCCTGTCGTCACTCAATATGTTGAACATCCTTATAATCTCTTTTGACTTGTCGAGTATCTTCTTTTTCATAGTCTTTGCTTGTGATGCGCTTTTTTGTGGGCATATAATCTGCAATTATATGAATTTTTTGCCACACGGCAATAGGAACAGGGCGCTTTTCACCATTTATACAGATGCATTCTGTCAAAATGTCGCATTTTGTTTCTGTTGTGGCGGAATCTTTGCTATTTTTGTCGCGCATTGCGTTGCCGAACCTTTTTGGCACACTTTTGGTTATAATAATAATGTGCGCACATTTACAGCGGCGCCTGAATTGATTAAAAGAACATTAAAAACAGATAACTATGAACATTAAACCATTGGCAGACAGAGTGCTCATATTGCCTCAGCCTGCAGAAGAGAAGACAATCGGCGGTATCATCATTCCTGACACAGCAAAGGAGAAACCACTGCAGGGCAAGGTTGTTGCCGTAGGTGGCGGAACAAAGGACGAGGAGATGGTTATTGCAGTAGGTGACCAGGTGCTCTATGGCAAGTATGCCGGCACAGAGATTGAGCATGAGGGCGAGAAGTATCTGATTATGCGTCAGAGCGATGTCCTTGCTGTTTTGGGATAAGTAACATCTTTGGCTTTGTCATACTTAACAAAGCGAAGTATCTGTTAAATATAAGATTCTTCACATCGTTCAGAATGACAATTATATCAAGAATTTTACATTTATTTAATAATAATCAAAGTACTTTCAAGTAGTTTCAAATATTATGGCAAAAGAGATTCTTTTCAATATGGATGCTCGCGACCAGCTCAAGAAGGGCGTTGACGAGCTCGCGAATGCAGTGAAGGTTACACTCGGTCCTAAAGGCCGCAATGTTATCATTGAGAAAAAGTTCGGTGCTCCACACATCACAAAGGACGGTGTGTCTGTAGCAAAGGAGATTGAGCTTGCCGATGCTTACATGAACACCGGTGCACAGCTTGTGAAGTCTGTTGCTTCAAAGACCAATGACGATGCAGGTGACGGTACAACAACAGCAACTCTGCTTGCACAGGCAATCATCACCGAGGGACTCAAGAATGTTACTGCCGGTGCCAACCCTATGGACCTGAAACGCGGTATCGACAAGGCTGTGACAAAGGTTGTTGAGTCTATCAAGGCCCAGAGCGAGGAGGTAGGTGCCGATTATGACAAGATCGAGCAGGTTGCTTCAATCTCTGCCAACAACGATGCCGAGATTGGCAAGCTCATCGCTGATGCTATGCGTAAGGTATCAAAGGACGGTGTAATCACCATTGAGGAGGCAAAGAGCCGCGACACCACAATAGGCGTTGTAGAGGGTATGCAGTTCGACCGCGGTTATCTGTCGGCTTACTTCATCACCGATACCGAGAAGATGGAGTGTGAGATGGAGAACCCATACGTGCTCATCTATGACAAGAAGATCACAAACCTCAAGGATATGCTCCCCATTCTGGAACCTGCCGTGCAGACAGGCCGTCCGTTGCTTATCATTGCCGAGGATGTGGAGAGCGAGGCTCTTACAACACTTGTTGTGAACCGTCTGCGCACACAGCTCAAGATTTGTGCTGTTAAGGCCCCGGGCTTCGGCGACCGTCGCAAGGATATGCTCGAGGATATCGCAACACTCACAGGCGGTATTGTGATCAGCGAGGAGAAGGGTATCAAGCTTGAGCAGGCTACTCTTGAGATGTTGGGTACTTGCGGCAAGATCACTGTAAGCAAGGACAACACAACCATAGTTGACGGCAACGGCAACAAGGAGGCTATCGCACAGCGTGTGGCACAGATCAAGGCTCAGATCGCCACAACAAAGAGCGACTATGACAAGGAGAAGCTCCAGGAGCGTCTTGCAAAGCTCGCCGGCGGTGTGGCAGTGCTTTATGTAGGTGCTGCTTCCGAGGTTGAGATGAAGGAGAAGAAGGACCGCGTTGATGATGCTCTCTGCGCTACACGTGCGGCTATCGAGGAGGGTATTGTCCCCGGTGGCGGTGTTGCCTACATCCGTGCTATCGAGAGCCTCGAGGGCATCGAGACTGTAAACGCTGATGAGAAGACCGGCGTTGCCATCGTAAAGCGTGCTATCGAGGAGCCTCTGCGCCAGATTGTTGCCAACGCAGGCAAGGAGGGTGCTGTGGTTGTACAGAAGGTACGCGAGGGTAAGGGTGACTATGGTTACAATGCCCGCGCCGATGTATACGAGAACCTCTTCGCTGCAGGCGTTGTTGACCCTGCCAAGGTTACACGTGTTGCTCTTGAGAACGCTGCCTCAATCGCAGGTATGTTCCTCACGACAGAGTGCGTGATCGTTGAGAAGAAGGAGGATAAGCCCGAGATGCCGATGGGCGCCCCAGGTATGGGCGGCATGGGCGGTATGATGTAATAACCATCATCATTGATTATAGCGGAAGTCCACGTGATTCACGTGGACTTCTGTCATTTTTTGGATATGGTTATTATTATTTGCCTTTTTGTTGTATATTCGCAACCGTAATAATTAAAAAGAATAAAGATGAAAGCTTTTGTTGAAAAGACAATATTGTCATTTGTACTTGTCATGTCTCTTGGCCTGACATCGTGCGAGAATGACGATTGGAGACTGAAAGATGCTATTGTTGGTAGCTGGTATTGGTACTACGAGGACCGTGATCTCTATGAAGAGGTGACCTATAATTTTACCCCTGATGGCAAATGGACATATCTGTACATCTATGAGGATATCTACGGAAGATATAACTCGGAGGTAGACGGTGGATATTACGACATTGACCTGGGGCGCCTTTTGCTATACTCGAACTTCTATGACGATGCCTACTATTACGATGTGGAAATACACGGCAGACGTATGATTCTGTGGGACGGGGAGTATGAGACGGAGCTTACAAGGTTAAGATAAATGGACTCACCGGCAAAGTCTGGGGGCTAAGCAAAAAGTTGAGTGATTTAGGAAAAGAGAGTAACAGAGCGAAAATACTATT
>SUXN01000029.1 GCA_015060965.1 Bacteroidales bacterium
TTCCTGTCATCGACACAATGCTTTTTCGGATTGTAATCGGCAAATACAAAGTCTCCTATCTGGGTAAGAGAAAACGGGACCTCATGGTCCTTACTTGCTTTGCCCAGTACATTCCTGAAAGCCTTGGTTGTGCCTTTATAGCCGTCATATTTAGCAAACGTATGAGCCAGTCGCACACAAGTCTTGTAATCGAGTAACTGGAAGGTTAATGACGAGAAGCCTTTGATGATTTTGCGACACTTGCTCAGTAGCTTGGAGTACGTCTCAAAATTACAGCCTTGTTTCGCCTTCTCGCGCACGATAATCTCTTCCAGGTATTTCTCCACAAAGTTGAACTCCAAAGCCTCTGTAGTCTCTTCTGTTGGCTTCTGAGGGGCAATGGTGCCGACCTGTTTGATAGGCTGGAAGTATGATGCCACCTGTCGCGCAGTAAGTTCGGGGTGTTCAAACAGCAGCTTTGTATAGGTACTCTTGAACTCCTCCAGTGCCTTATTATTCTCGGAATAGGAAACAGCATTGGCAGAGAATCGCTCTTTATCAGCGTTCCAATGCTTTGCCAGATTCGGACTGCCGGTCAAAAGATGTTTGACGGACTTATAATATCTCTCTTTTCCCTCACTTATTCTTAGGACGAGGGAATTGTCCTTAATAATGAATTTTAGCTTCACCATAGCTCTTTTCTTGTTTCGTATTTAAGAATAGAAAGATGATGAACCAATGGTTTCAGCCAAAATAAACTTTCTGAGTGTACACCAATGTACACTACAATGTACACTCACCGGGTCGTTCCCTCTTTTTGACTTTTTCGACCTTACGCAAATTATATTTCACAAAAATTTGTGTAAGTCGTTGAATATCAAGATAGATGTGCGGGCGAAATTTCAAATTCAACCTAACGAAAAAGGGAAGCTGATTTTCTCAACTTCCCTTTCAAGTGGTGCCACCAGGAATCGAACCGGGGACACAAGGATTTTCAGTCCTTTGCTCTACCAACTGAGCTATGGCACCGTGGTTTTGCGAGTGCAAAGGTAGGGCAAAGGTTTGGATTGTGCAAATATTTAGGAGAAAAATTTTGAAGAATTCTGTTTTTCTTGTTTTTTTACCATAAAAACAGACTGTTTTTATAAAAACTGCACGAAAAATGGTGCTTGCGGTTGTGGATTATCAATTTTTGTAGTATCTTCGCAACAGCAAGTGACGGAATGTAGCGCAGTTGGTAGCGCACTACGTTCGGGACGTAGGGGTCGGGCGTTCGAGTCGCCTCATTCCGACACATTTCAGATGATGGCAAAAAGCTTTTTGCCATCATTTTTTTTAAGGCTAAAACGGGCGTTGCCTTTGCTTATGTCCACGGTTCAAGCCGGGAGAACATTATCCTAGTAGAATATTAATCAAAGATTTATTAACGGTATAACAATATATGGTATCTGTTGACGGATTGACAGTTGAGTTTGGCGGTACGACGCTCTTCAGCGATGTGTCGTTTGTGATAAACGAGAAGGACCGTATTGCGCTGATGGGCAAGAACGGTGCGGGCAAGAGTACGCTGCTGAAAATTCTTGCGGGTGTGCGTAATGCTACGCGTGGTGCGGTGTCGGCGCCGAAGGATACGGTGATTGCCTATCTGCCGCAGCATCTTATGACGGAGGACGGGCGCACGGTATTCGAGGAGGCGTCGCAGGCCTTTGCGCACTTGTATGAGATGGAGGCGGAGCTTGACCGCTTGAACAACGAGCTTGCCACACGTACCGACTACGAGAGCGACGAGTATATGTCGCTCATTGAGGAGGTGGCTACAAAGAGCGAGAAGTTCTATGCCATTGACATGACCCACTTTGAGGAGGATGTGGAGAAGACTCTTCTTGGTCTTGGCTTTGAGCGCAAGGATTTCAACCGTCAGACGAGTGAGTTCAGCGGTGGCTGGCGCATGCGTATAGAGCTGGCGAAGATGCTTCTGCGCAATCCTGACGTGCTGCTGCTGGACGAGCCTACGAACCACCTTGACATTGAGTCTATCGGCTGGCTTGAGGAGTTCCTCATCAACAACGGCAAGGCGGTGGTTGTGATAAGCCACGACCGCAAGTTTGTGGACAACATCACCACACGCACCATAGAGGTGACAATGGGCCGCATCTATGATTACAAGGTGAACTACTCGCAGTATCTTGTGCTGCGTGCCGAGCGCCGTCAGCAGCAGATGAAACAGTACGAGGAGCAGCAGAAGATGATTCAGGAGACAAAGGATTTCATCGAACGCTTCAAGGGTACATATTCGAAGACGCTGCAGGTGCAGAGCCGTGTCAAGATGCTTGAGAAGCTTGAAATCATAGAGGTCGACGAGGAGGATACATCTGCTCTGCGTCTCAAGTTCCCGCCGTCGCCGCGCTCGGGACAATATCCGGTAATAATGGACGGTGTGGGCAAGGCATTCGACGGGAAGAGGGTGTTCTCGGGCGCTACACTCACCATTGAACGAGGCGATAAGGTTGCCTTTGTGGGCCGCAACGGTGAAGGTAAGTCAACTCTTGTGAAATGTATAATGAAGGAACTTGAGCACGAAGGTTCACTGCAGTTGGGACACAATGTGCAGATCGGTTATTTTGCGCAGAACCAGGCTTCGTTGCTTGACGAGGAGCTGACTGTGTTCCAGACTATCGACGACGTGGCGAAGGGTGAGATACGTAATAAGATACGTGACCTTCTGGGTGCGTTCATGTTCGGCGGTGAGGCAAGCTCAAAGAAGGTGAAGGTGCTGTCGGGCGGCGAGCGTACACGTCTGGCGCTGATGAAACTGTTGCTGGAGCCGGTGAACCTGCTTATCCTCGACGAGCCTACGAACCACCTCGACCTCAAGACAAAGGATATCCTGAAACAGGCATTGCAGGATTTTGACGGTACGCTCATATGTGTGAGCCACGACCGTGACTTCCTCGACGGCCTTGTAACCAAGGTGTATGAGTTCGGTCACGGCAAGGTCAAGGAGCACCTATGTGGTGTATACGAGTTCCTCGCTGCCAAGAAAATGGAGGAGTTGCAGGAGCTGGAGCGCAAGTGATAACCGGACTAATCAAATAATGTATTATGGACAACAGGACTACAAGCAAGGAGAAGGACCCTATGGGCAGGGCAATTTCCGATTATTACCGCACCGGCAAGGCTGCAAAGCTCAGGGTGTTCTCGTCAATGTTCTATGAGGATGAAATTCCTGTGCCCACGCTCTTCCGCAGCTTTGAGGAGATGCCACCGCAGGAGCAGGAGGCCATAAAGCTGTGCCGTGGCAGGGTGCTGGACGTGGGTGCCGGCTCGGGATGCCACAGCGCGGTGCTCATGGAGCGCGGGCTTGACGTGGTGGCTATTGATATATCGGAGCTGTCGATTGAGGTTATGAAGGAGCGTGGCATCAATGCGCGCAACATCAACTTCTTTGACGATACCTTTACCGAAAAGTTTGACACCATTCTCATGGCGATGAACGGAATCGGCATTGTGGGCAAGGTTGAGCGTCTGGGCGAGTTCTTCCGTGCAGTGAAGAGACTGCTTGCCCCGGGCGGTCAGGTACTGCTTGACTCTTCGGACATAAAATATATCTTTATGAATGATGACGGCTCCATGGATATAAACCTTGCTGCAGGTTATTATGGTGAGATTGACTACAAGATGCGCTATAAGGGTGTGACCGGTGAACCGTTCGACTGGCTCTACATTGACTTCGAGACACTGAAGATGTATGCCGAGGAGCATGGCTTCCAATGCGAGAAGTGCATTGACGGCGAGCATTACGATTATCTGGCAAGGATTTTTGTGGATTGACGGATAAAGGATATACAATAATAGGGCGACCACGGTCGCCCTATTATTGTGTTATTATGTGCTTTTATTTGATTCTCTCTGCTATTCTCTTTGCCACCACTTCGGGGGCGATGTCCATGCAGCGGTAGTCGCCGTACAGGCAGGGCTTGTTGCCGAATATCGAGCAGGGGCGGCAGTCGAGCGGCAACTCAATGCAATCCTCTCTGCTCTGGTTCCAGCCAAGGAAACCTGCGAGCGGTGATGTTGCACCCCAGATGGATATTGCAGGGGTTCCCACGAGTGATGCCATGTGCATGTTGGCAGAGTCCATGCACACCATAGCGTCAAGATGGCTGATAAGCCTCAACTCTCCGTTGAAATTCGTACGGCCGAGGAATGATATCACGCCGGGGTACTTGGCGCACCATGCGTTTACAACAGCTTCCTCCTCTGGGCCGTTTCCGAAACAGATGACCTTCGTTTTTTCATCGGCGGTCAGCAGTTCAACAACCTTCTCCATCTTCTCAATAGGGTATATTTTCCCTTTATGGCGTGCGAACGGAGCTATTCCGACCCATTTGTCGCTACCTTTCTGTGGCAGGAACGCGTTGAATTCGGAAATATCGCCTTTACCCTCTTTGAACAGCGATGTGAATTTTGGCTCAAAAGGTAACCCCAAGCGTGTAAACACATCCCGGTAACGTTCGAAGGTGCTTGTGAGCTGCTCACGACATTTGTTCTCTTTGCGTGTGAGAGCTTTCTTCTCTTTGCGCCCTTTATCGATGTGCTCGCATCTTGTGCCGCTGAAAAGGCTGAACAGTGTGCGCAGCACCTTTGTACGCAGCACTCCATGCAGGTCGGCAAAACTGTCGGGCGCAATTCTATTCTTGAGTTCCCTGTAGAGGCTTATCAGTCCTAAAAAACCTTTGTAGTCATTGAGGTTTACGCCCACGAAGTCAAGGTTTGCGGGCTTGTTGATGAAAAATTGCCCGAACCTCTCGCGACTCACAAGGACGAAGCGGTGTTCGGGATAGCTCTCGCTCAGCGAGTATAGCAATGGGATTGTCATTGCTATATCGCCTACAGCCGAGAATCGTGTTATCAGGACGGTGCGTCCGTTTTTATTTCTTAGCTCCATAAAGAACAGGGTTGAGAGCAGGGTCGTTATACATCTTCATCTGGCGGTATACCTTCATGTACTTGCGTCCTGCGGCAATGTCGTCAAGCAACTGGCCGATTGATGTGGTCATGTCCTTGTACTGCTCGTTGAGCACGTCGAGCTTTGCCTGACACTTTGCCTTGTGCTCGGCATCAACGTCGGTACGATTGACCTCCTCCTGCATGTGATATATCTTGAGCGACAGGATAGAGTAGCGGTCAACGGCCCAAGCGGGGCTCTCGGTGTTGATTGTAGCGTCTGCGGCAGGGGTGACATCCTTGTATGTGTCAAGGAAGTAGCTGTCGATGAGCTCTACGAGGTCGGTGCGGTCCTGGTTCGACTTGTCGATGCGGCGCTTGAGTGTAAGTGCCTCGACGGGGTCGATATTCGGGTCGCGTATGATATCCTCGAAGTGCCACTGCACTGTGTCAATCCAGCACTTGAGGTAAAGATAATATTCAATGCTTTTTACGGGGTATGGATTGTTTATAGGGGTGTCGACATTGTCTGTCTTGTGGTAGTCGGCAATCGCTTCGTTGAAGATTGGCCAACTCATCTCTGTAAAACTCTTCATATCAATAGGGTTTAGATTCTTTGATACAAAACTAACGAAAGTTTGCGATATTGACAAAAGTTTAGCTGAAAACTCGTTTTATTTGATATAAAACCCGAATATTTTCTGCACTCGCTGGGAGAAACATTCAAGCAAGCTTTATGTTTTTCGCTCGTTTGTTACTATATTTGCGGTAAACCGCGAACATAACCTGCACTCGCAGTAAAACACATTAAAGTAAACTTTATGTGTTTCGCTCGTTTGTTACTATATTTGTGCGAAAGGACGCGTTTGCACTGGCTTACGTGGTTTATACTGTACTGGTCTGTTTTAAAGAACTGGAAGATGAAGGCTGTTATTGACGAGAAGATACCCTTCCTGCGCGAGGCGCTTGAGGCTATGGGGCATTGTGTGGTGGCTTTACCTGGTGTGAAAATATGTACGGATGACGTTGCGGATGCCGATGCGCTTTTTGTACGCACACGTACGCGCTGTGATAAAGCGCTGTTGCATGGCAGTAAGGTGCGTTTCATAGGTACTGCAACCATCGGCTATGACCATATAGATGCTGATTACTGCGCAGAGAACGGCATCCGTTGGGCAAGCGCAGCAGGGTGCAATGCCGGGGCGGTGCTGCAGTATGTCCAGTCGGTGATATATGCCTGGTCCAAGGAGCGCGGTTGCCCTGTAGAAGGGCTCTTCCTGGGCGTCGTAGGCGTGGGCGAGATCGGCTCCCGTGTGGCGGCATGGGCCGAGGAGGCCGGAATGACGGTATACCGCAATGACCCTCCCCGTCAGGAGAAGGAGGGCAGTGATGCTTTCGTTTCTCTGGCGGAGATTGCAGAGAAGTGTGATATAATAACATTCCATCCTACTTTGGAACGTGCGGGTCGTTATCCAAGTTATCATCTTGCCGACGAGGATTTCTTTGCCTCTTTAAAGAACTGTCGTCTGCTTATCAACGCTTCCCGCGGTCCTGTCGTTGACAATAAGGCGTTGCTGGCAGCCCTTGAGAACGCTGTTTTGCCCGATGCGGTACTTGACGTGTGGGAGGGCGAGCCCGACCTGTCATTACCTCTATTAAATAAGGTATATATAGCAACCCCGCATATCGCCGGTTACTCGGCCGAAGGTAAACTGAATGCTACTGCTCTTGTACTCAAGGCCTTTGCATCATTTGTCGGGTACGATGGTGAACTCCCCCTGCCTCTATTGCCGGCTCCTGAACCTTCGGCGGTTGTGGCGCCTACATATGCCGATGCGATGCTGCAGATTTATAATCCGCATGCCGACTCACTGCGTCTCAAACAGTTGCCTTCATCTTTTGAGGAGCAGAGGAATAATTACTTGTTGCGTCGTGAACCAGGTGCGTATAAAATATCCTTAAAGTGTAACAAAATGTTAAAATGATGGGATTTTTGCGGTGGTTTTGCACAAAAACGGGTATTTGTGCAATTTTTGGATGAATTTTTTCCTTTCTTTCTTTGCTATTCTAAAATTTCATCATACTTTTGTAGCAAACAAATTTTCAATCTTCAAAAAAATACAACTATGTCAGAAATTGAATCAAGAGTAAAGGCTATTATTGTTGAGAAATTCGGTGTTTCAGAGTCAGAGGTTACTCCAGAGGCTAACTTCACAAACGATTTGAGCGCAGACTCATTGGACCGCGTAGAGCTCATCATGGAGATCGAGGACGAGTTCGGTATCTCAATCCCTGAGGACGCTGCCGAGAAGATCGCAACAGTAGGTGATGCTGTTAAGTTCGTAGAGGAGATGGTTGCAAACAAGTAATTGCACCCTCCCTACTCACCCCTAACAATTCTATATGAAACAAAGAAGAGTTGTTGTAACAGGTCTTGGAACCGTTTCGCCAATTGGTAATAGTGTACCCGAAGCTTGGGAAAATGCTATTAATGGTGTAAGTGGTGCAGGACCTATTACTCATTTTGATAGTTACCTTTTTAAGACCCAGTTTGCCTGTGAGGTCAAGAATTTTGACCCTACAGCGACCATGGACCGCCGTGAAATGAGAAAGGTCGATGTAGATACGCATTATGCTTTCGCATCGGCTGTCGAGGCCATCAATGACAGTGGTATCGATTTTGAGAAGGTAGACTGCAATCGTGTTGGAGTTATCTTCGGTGAGGGTATCGGAGGATTGGGCGCTCTTGAGGATGAGATGAGGGCATACTCATTGAATCAGGAGAATGGACCACGTTTCTCTCCCTTCCTCCTGACCAAGATGATTTCCGATATGACAGCAGGTATCATATCAATAAAATATGGTCTCAAAGGCCCTAACTATGTAACAACATCGGCTTGCGCCTCTTCTACAAACGCTTTGATTGATGCTTTTGACCAGATACGTCTGGGTAGGGCTGATGTCATGGTGGCCGGTGGTTCCGAGGCTGCTATATGTCCTACTGCGGTAGGCGGTTTCAACGCAATGCACGCCCTGTCTGTACGAAACGATGACCCTAAGGGTGCTTCACGTCCGTTCAGCAAGAGCCGTGACGGCTTTGTAATGGCCGAAGGTGCTGCCACTCTTATCCTCGAGGAGTATGAGCATGCTGTTGCACGTGGCGCCAAGATTTATGCCGAGGTTGCTGGTACAGGTCTTACTGCCGATGCATACCATATTACGGCTCCTCATCCCGAAGGAGAAGGTGCTATGAGGGTAATGAAGATGGCGCTTGATGAGGCTGGTCTTCCTGTTGAGAGTGTAGACTACATCAATGTTCACGGAACATCTACTCCTGCAGGTGATATAGCCGAGGCCAAGGCCATAAAGAGCCTATTCGGAGAACACGCATATAAACTCAACATAAGTTCGACAAAGTCTATGACCGGTCACTTGCTCGGTGCTGCCGGTGCGCTTGAGGCTCTGTTGACAGTGCTTGCACTGAAGAATGATATTGTTCCGCCGACAATCAATCATGAAGAGGGCGACGAGGATCCCGAGATTGATTATGCTTTGAATTTCACATTCAACAAGGCCCAGAAGAGAACCGTTAATGTAGCTTTGTCAAATACATTCGGTTTTGGTGGACACAACGCAAGTATAGCATTTAAGAAAGTTGAAGACTAATACGTTCTTTAGAATAATTCTGGATAAGATAAGGCTTCTATCCCGCAAGGATAGGGAGTCTTATCTTTTGTTATACTCAATTCTGGGCTTTGTTCCCAATAATATCAGTCTTTACAAGATGGCCATGACTCACAGCTCATCGGCATCGGGTTCGCGCAAGTTGGGTTGCAACGAGCGCCTTGAGTTCTTGGGCGATGCTGTCCTCAGCTCTGTAACGGCCGATTTCCTCTATTCCAATTTCAGGAAGGAACGTGAGGGTTTCCTTACCAAATCGCGTAGTAACCTGGTGTGCCGTGAGCGTCTGAACGAGTTGGCGATTGAGATCGGTCTTGACCGCTTTATAAGTTCCTGCGGTCTCCAGCAGCAACATAACAGCTACATCTATGGTAATGCACTCGAAGCGCTGATAGGTGCAATATATATTGACAAAGGCTACTCGCAGTGCCGCAGGTTCCTGCTCGACAGGGTCTTTTCCCGCCTGAACGATATTGAACAGATTGTAAAGTCGGACAAGAACTACAAGAGCCGTCTGATAGAGTGGGGACAGAAACAACACAAAAATGTAGAGTTCCGGGTGGTGCTCGAAGAGGTCCGTAAAGATGGCGTGTTCTTTATGAGCGAGGCGCTTGTAGAAGGTGTCGTATATGGCACAGGTGACGGCTTCTCAAAGCGTGAGAGCCAGCAGAAGGCTGCCCGTCAGGCACTTTTCAATATCGGGAAATAATCGCTTATCTTTTGCTTTTTATCGTAACTGCTGCGCCAAGCCTGTCGCCGCCCATCGGGGGCGTGTCCTTGGTGAGTGTTATATTTATGCTCGCAATCTGTATAAACTCATTGTACAGTGCACTGCTGATCCTGTAGCAGACATTCTCAAGCAGCTTTGAAGGAATATTCATCTCTCTACGCACGATAGCATACACATCTGCGTAGCTGACCGTACCTTCAATCTCGTCGCTCTCGAGGCAAGCGTGGTCAGCAATCTGAAGTTCGAGATCTATAGTAAACCAGGCTCCAATCGCCTTTTCTTGCTCAAGTACTCCATGGTGGGCGTACAAATGTACTCCTTTCAGTTGGATTATGTAATCTGTTGTCTGCATCGCTCTCTTTTAAAATGGCAAAGGGCCTCTTTTGAAAAGACCCTTTGCCGGTGAAATATATATAGTTTTAAGATGGATCAACCACATTTTGAATATCCGCAGCCGGGGCAGTGCAGGCAACCTTCCTCAAAGATAAGCGGCTGTTTGCAGTTGGGGCACTTCTCGGCTGTAGAGGTACCGTCCTTTATGTAGCGTTTTAGCGCGCGCTCCACACCGTTCTTCCATGTGTTGATGTTGTCCGATGCAAGTTCCAAGGAAGATATCAGCTTGATTACCTGCTCGATAGGCATCTTGTAACGCAACACGCCCGAGATAAGCTTTGCATAGTTCCAGAATTCGGGGTTGAATCTCTCTGAAAGTCCCTCGATTGTGGTCTTATAACCGATCTTGTTCTCGAACTGGAAGTCGTAGCGCTTGGTGCCGTCCTCGTTGGTGTGCTTGATGATGATACCTTGTGTCACGTTCTTTGGCAATGGAATACCGTCCTCGTCATCCTGCTGTCCTGTGAATATCTCGTAGGGTTCGCCGTCAAGAAGTCCGATGAATGCCACCCACTTCTCCTTATTGTTCTGGAAGCGTACAACGTCTGCCTTCAGCACTGTGGGGCGCACCTCGGTTATTGCAGGTTTTGCGATTTCCTGTTCTTTCTTCTCTTTCTTGCTGTCTGTTGATACAAGCACTCCGGCGCGTGAACCGTCGCGGTATACTGTACAGCCCTTGCAACCGCACTTCCATGCTGTAACGTAAAGGTCGTTCACAAGCTTTTCGTCCACATTGTTGGGGAGGTTGATAGTGACACTGATAGAGTGGTCCACCCACTTCTGTATGCGTCCCTGCATCTCCACCTTTGCCAACCAGTCAATGTCGTTTGATGTGGCCTTTGCATATGGCGAGCGTGCCACAAGGCTGTCGATCTCGGCCTGTGTGTACTTCTTTGTGGTGTCAATGCCGTTCTTCTTCATCCACTCAACAAATCTGTGGTGGTAAACAACATACTCCTCGAAAGAGTCGCCGTTCTCGTCGGTAAAGTCCACGTGTACAGCGGGGTCGTTCGGGTTCACCTTTCTGCGACGCTTGTACACAGGCATGAATACCGGCTCGATACCCGATGTCGTCTGTGTCATGATGCTCACTGTGCCAGTGGGGGCAATTGTGAGGCACGCAATGTTGCGGCGGCCGAACTTCTTCATGTTTTCATAAAGTCCGGGGTCTGCCTCGCGCAGGCGGTTGATGAACGGGTTGTTCTCCTCACGCTTGATGTCGAATATCTCGAATGCGCCGCGCTCCTCGGCAAGCTTCACTGAAGAACCGTATGCAGCAAGCGCAAGTGTCTTGTGTACCTCCTCCGAGAATTCAATGGCTTCGTTGCTGCCGTATCTCAGGCCCATGGCTGCGAGCATATCGCCCTCGGCTGTGATGCCTACACCGGTGCGGCGTCCCATGCTGCTCTTGCGTGCAATCTTCTCCCACAACTTCTTTTCGGCGCCTTTCACCTCGTCGCTCTCAGGGTCGCTCTCAACCTTCTCCTGGATTGCCTTGATTTTTTCAAGCTCAAGATCGATGATATCGTCCATTATGCGCTGCGCCTTGGCTGTGTGCTCCTTGAAGAGTTCAAAATCGAAGTAGGCCTCGGGAGTGAATGGATTCACAACATATGAGTACAGATTTATTGCAATGAGACGGCAAGAGTCATATGGGCATAGGGGAATCTCGCCACACGGGTTTGTCGATACAGTCTCGAAACCGAGGTCTGCATAGCAGTCGGGTATCGACTCGCGCTGTATAGTGTCCCAGAACAGTACGCCCGGCTCGGCCGATTTCCAAGCATTGTGGATAATCTTGTTCCACAACTGGTTGGCATTGATCTCCTTGCTGTAGATGGGGTTCTCTGCGTTGATGGGGTACTGCTGTGTATATGCCTTCTGCTCTGTCACCGCCTTCATGAACTCGTCGTCGATCTTTACCGATACGTTGGCTCCGGTAACCTTGCCCTCGGTCATCTTCGCGTCAATGAATGCCTCTGCATCGGGGTGTTTGATAGATACACTGAGCATGAGAGCGCCTCGACGACCGTCCTGTGCCACCTCTCGTGTCGAGTTTGAATAACGCTCCATGAAAGGAACGAGTCCGGTAGAGGTCAGTGCCGAGTTCTTTACGGGCGAGCCCTTGGGACGGATGTGTGAGAGGTCGTGTCCTACGCCGCCACGACGCTTCATCAACTGTACCTGCTCTTCGTCAACGCGGATGATGCCGCCGTATGAGTCGGCTTTGCCTTCCATGCCGATCACGAAGCAGTTTGAGAGTGATGCTATCTGGAAATCATTTCCGATGCCGGTCATCGGACTGCCCGATGGAACGATGTACCTGAAATGGTCGAGCAGGTCGAAAATCTCCTGTGCGTTCATCGGATTGTTGTACTTTGCCTCGACACGGGCAATCTCGTTGGCTATGCGCCAATGCATCTCTTCTGGACTCTTTTCGTAGATCTTTCCGAACGAGTCCTTGACTGCATACTTGTTTACCCATACGCGGGCTGCAAGCTCGTCGCCGTTGAAATATTCAAGTGCTCCCTTGAATGATTCTTCGTAGGTGTAGGTTCTCTTTTCCACTTTATGTGATTTTTATATTTTGTTTATCTGATTTCCTTTTTGAATAGCCACACAAAGTTATAATCTAATTCAGTATTTACCAAATAAAAACACCGGAACTTCTCAACTGTTTGCAAAGTTTTCCAAAATATTTTTTAATCTATTGAAAATCAATGATGTGAAATTTTTGAAAGGAGAAAAAGTTTTCCAAAAATTAAATTTGCTATATTGTACCGATGGGGTTTGTTGTAAAATTGATGATCTCCGAACTGCTTGTGGCTTTCCTGAAACGGTGGTACGGCAGTATGTCAAAATATCGGCTTGCATAAAAGGATGACGTGAACACCTTTGGCATTCACGTCATCCTCCTATACTGAAATGTTGTTATGATATTCTTCTTATGCGCTCTGGAGTGCAAGGTCAATCTCATTGAGCTCGTTGCGGAACTGCTTGTCTGTCTCGGCAAGGTTCGTGATTGTCTTGCATGCGTGCAGAACTGTGGCGTGATCCCTGTTGCCTATGTACTGTCCGATTTTTGATGTAGACATGTCAAGATACTTCTTGGCAAGGAACATTGCGACCTGACGTACCAGAACTACCTCACGTTTGCGTGATCTGGTGTTGATTGCGTTTACCTCAACGCCGTAATAGTCCGAAACGGTCTTTATTATGTCGTCGATTGTTATGCTTTTCTTCTCGTAGCTTGAGAGGTCTCCTACAATCTTACGTGCAAGGTTGATGTCGATATCGGCATTGTTGATTGTAGAGTGTGCCATGATAGAGACAACTATACCTTCAAGGTCACGTATGCTTGCATTTACATTCTCGGCAATGTGGGAAATCACCTCTTCGGGGAAGTTCAGGCCGTCGCGGTATACCTTGTTGCGCAGGATGTTCTTTCTGAGCTCAAGGTCGGGTTTCTCGATCTCGGCAGTCATGCCCCACTTGAAACGTGTTATGAGACGCTCTTCCATACCCTGCAACTGTGCGGGTGAGCGGTCTGATGTCATAATCAGCTGCTTACCGTTGAGGTGTAAGTGGTTGAATATGTGGAAGAATGCATTCTGAGTCTTTTGGAGGCCTGCAAACTCCTGGATATCGTCAATGATAAGCACGTCGATACTCTGGTAGAATCTCATGAAGTCATTGAAATTCTTCTGCAGGATTGAGTCGGTGTATTGTACCTGGAAAAGGTGGGCCGATACATAAAGCACACGCAACTCAGGGTGGAGTTCCTTTATTCTTACACCGATAGCGTTGATGAGGTGGGTCTTTCCAACTCCCGATGAACCGTGTATGAACAGCGGATTGAATGCACGTCCCGGTTTGTCGGCAACGCTGATGGCGACAGAGCGTGAGAGGCGGTTGCTGATACCTTCTACATAGTTGTCAAAGGTGTATCGGTTGATAAGCATCGAGTCAAGCTCCTGTACAGTCTCCTGCATGGCTTTGGGAGTGCTGTTCCCGCTGTTCCCGCTTCCGCTGTTCTTGCCGTATCCTTCGGTTCCAACCTCCATGCTGAGGTTGTTTCCGCTGTCGGTGAGGATGCTATACATCAACTGGGTGCCGTTACCCATGACTTTGAACAGGGTCGTGCGCAAAAGGTCGATGTAATTCTCCTCCAAAACTTCGCATACAAAGTTGCTCTTCACCTGTATGGTCAAGGTGTTGCCCTCGTACTTGAGCGGAGTTATATCCGCAAACAAAGTTTTGTAGGCATCTTCCGTGACGTTGTCACGGATAATGTCTAAGCATCTGTTCCACTTTGTTATGAGGCTTGAGTTCATTGTATTGTTTTTGTTTTCTCGTTTTTTTATGGCGACAAATAAAAAGAGGCTCGTCATTCAAGGCCTCTTTCCTTTACCATTTCTATTGCAAATATCTTCAAATAAAAATGAAAATCCAAATGCATAAATCTTGCTCAAAATCCTAAGGAAAATAAGATATTGGGTATCAGTAACTTAAAAATTGATAAAAACCAAAGGATGCTCTTTTGCGTTATTTTTTTTGCACATTGATTGTCAACGGTTTATGCAATATCCGATGTGATTTGCGCTGTTTTTTGAGCCCTGTCGAGAAGCGTTTTACGTGTGTTCGGGCGCCCATAGGGAGTCTCTCGCAAGCTTTCGGGAAAGCGTTGATTTTTATTTGGAACCATTCTATTTAAGGCTGTAAATTTTGTTTTTTGGAAAATTGAATTTAAGGTAAAAAACAGGATAAAATAGTGGCGTTTTTACTTGTTTTTTTCGAACATATCATTTTAATTATGCGTGCGCGCCTACCTTTATAAACCTTGTGCGTAAGGCTATCTGGGGCCGTTGGGAGAGCAGGGTGGATGAGGTCAGCATTTTTTTTGTGTATGTTTGCGCAAAAGGGTGGCAGATGTGCAAAAAAAGATAGAGAAAAACTTCTCTATCTTGCCAGTTCGAGGTTAAGCTCAACCCTGAGTTTTTCTATAAGCGGGTTCTTCTCCTTTAGTATCTCATACTGCTTCGGTCTGTCGCTGACGTGCCTCTCGACTACAATCTTGTTGACAGTGACCTTCATCCTTGGAGTGATACCGTTCAGGTAGCTGCTCATTCCGTCACATATACGCTTTGCCTCGGACTCGAACAGCTCTGCCGCCAACTGGTTGTCTACTGCAATGCAGAAACACTCCTTTTCCGTTAGTTCCGGGCGCATGATCTTCATTCTGTCCGCAAGCGCACGCTCGTTTTCAGGTAGTTGCAACGCATATGAGGTCCATGCCTGGACTATTGATTCCGTTGTCAGTGTCTTGGGCTTCTCTGCAACCGGCACAGGAGCATTCTCTTGGGGTGCGGTAGAGGCGGCCTCTGTTTTTGCAGTCGTTGTAGGCAGCCCCTCCTGCTTTATACCGGCTGATAGTGCTCTGGAACCACCGAACAACCCTCCTCGTCTTACCTGCATTTCAGGCGGGCGCCCATTTGCTACAGGTCTCCCGACTGCAGGTCGTTGTGATGTAGTCTGCTGTTGGCTCTCCTGTTGGGGAGCCTGTACGTTATTCTGCTGTGTAGGACGTTGTGTCTGAACAGTCTGTTGCTGTACCTGCGGGTTCGGTTGCCGGATAGGCTGGGGGTTACTTGCAGTCTCTTTTGCCTGGAGTTTGTTGAAGATTGGTTTTAACGTCTTGGGGCCACGCCCCCCTCCTTCTTCACCCTCTTCGCTCAGTTGCGTAAGCTCAATTATGGTCAACTCTACCAAAAGGCGTTTGTTGCGGCTTGCCCTGTAGTTGAGGCTACAGTTGTTACACAGCCTTATTGCACTGAAAATCATCTTCGGCTTACACCTTGCGGCCTGCTCGCTGTATCGCGTGCGCAACTCCTCGCTTCCCTCGAACAGCGGTGCCGTTGCGGGGTCGCCGTTTACAAGAAGGTCCCTGAAATGGGCCGCTGCGCCTTCTATGAAGATGTTGCCCTCGAATCCCTTTGTCAGCACATCGTTGAACAGAAGTAATGCCTGGGAAGTCTTTCCCTCAAGGATAAAATCGGTAAGTCTGAAATAGTATTCGTAGTCGAGCACGTTCAGGCTTGATATGACTTTCGAATATGTGAGTTCACCCTGTGTAAAGCTCACCATCTGGTCGAACAGTGAGAGCGCATCGCGCATACAGCCGTCCGATTTCTGTGCTATGATGCGCAAAGCCTCGTGTTCAACCTTAATTCCCTCTTTCGCTGCAATTCCCTGCAGGTGTGCTATTATGTCTGCGGCCTCAATGCGGCTGAAGTCATATATCTGGCAACGTGACAGGATTGTCGGGATAATCTTGTGCTTCTCGGTTGTGGCAAGGATGAATATTGCGTGTGCTGGCGGTTCCTCAAGTGTCTTGAGGAATGCGTTGAATGCAGCCTGTGACAGCATGTGTACCTCGTCGATGATATATACCTTGTATTTGCCTATCTGGGGCGGTATGCGTACCTGCTCATTGAGCGAACGTATGTCCTCCACCGAGTTGTTGCTGGCGGCATCAAGCTCATAGATCGAATATGAGCGTTGCTGGTTGAACGAGAGGCATGACTCGCACTCGTTGCACGGCTCGCCGTCGGCTGTGGGGTGAAGGCAGTTTATTGTCTTTGCGAAGATTCTCGCACAGGTGGTCTTGCCCACACCGCGTGGGCCGCAGAACAGGTAGGCGTGCGCCAACTTGCCGCTGTGGATGGCGTTCTTGAGTGTTGTTGTCAAGGATTTCTGGGCAACAACCGACTCAAAGGTGTCGGGGCGGTATTTTCTTGCCGAAACTATATAATTCTCCATAATCTCAAATGCTGGTTGCTGTATCTCCGCGTAAGTGATGTCCTGTTTTGTGGACAGCTTCGGATAGCAATGTCCACGGGGCGCTTCGCGGTTACTGCAAAGATAATGCAAAGGCTTTTCTAAACAAAATCGGCAGACCTATTTCTCTATCGTCATCCAATCCTTTTTTTTCAACATATTTGTATGGCCCATTCATTTACTCCCTATTTTTTTATAACTTTGCAAAGCAAGTGCATAGTGTAACCTATAATAAGTTGAAAATGTCGATATTCTCAAAATTTACTCCTTTGGTCAATTGGGTCAGGAACCATAAATATCTGTTCGTGACAATAATCTTCCTGTTTATTGTGATTGTCTTCGATGACAACAGTATGATTATGCATTTCAGGAACCAGAGCAAGATAAATGCCCTCGAGGAGGAAATTGCAACCATGATGAGCGATTCGGCTGAGGTGGAACGCAGGAATGCCCTTATCGGCCCTGACGGCGTTACATCGGAGATTGAGAAGATCTGCCGTGAGAAATATGATATGCACACGCAGGATGAAGATGTCTTTATAGTAGAAGATTGATGAAAGCGATACAGTCCCTTTATTATCTTGGCGCAGTGGCACTTCTTGTAGGTGCGGCATCGCGTATGTTCCTTCCCGAGTATTACTCTTACATATATCTTTCGGGGGCCGTTGTGTTTGCCGTCTCGCAGTTCCTTCTGCGTCCCCGCCACAAACATTTCATGGTGCGTCGTCTGGTCACTCAGCAGCAGATAGGCGCATTGCTGCTTGTTGCCGCAGGTGTGATGATGTTTGTGCTTCGAAACAACGAGTGGGTTGCCGTTATGTTCTGTGGAGCACTCATGGAACTATATACGGCATTCCGCATACCGGCAGAGATAGAAAAGCATAAGTAATATAAAAAGGATGCCGCGGGCATCCTTTTTATATTACTTATATAATCATCTTAGCCTTATCACATCGCCTACCTTTAGCTTTGTGTAACTCTTGTACTGGGGGTTCAGCTCATAAAGTTTCATCAGTCTTATTCCGTAGTCCTGTGCTATGCTGTAGAGGCTCTCCCCGTTCTGTGTCGTGTGGAAGTCGGAGCCTTTGGCAGCCTTGCTTTTCTTTTTCTTTGTATAAAGGCGCTCGCCCGCTCTTGGCTCGCGTTTGTCCTTTATGTCATTGTATTTGCGTAGCTTGCCTACTGAAACTCCCGTTCTGTGCGCAATGTCAATCATCAGTTCACCGCTTCCTGCCGTGATGAAAGGTATGCCGTTTATGCTTTGCGCATTGCCGGGGTTCTTTTGGGGTGTGTTGCCCGGCTTGTAGTTGTCATATTTGCATAGCCCGTATCTCTCGATGAGGCTTATTAGCTTCTGCGGGTATTGTCTGTCCTCGGCATAGCCTGCTTTCTTCAGTCCTTTTGCCCATCCTTCGTAATCGTTCTTTTTCAGGCGGAACAGGCTTGCGTATCTCTCTCTGCCTGCAAGGAACTTAGAGTGGTCTTCGTATGATTCTCCAACCTTCTTGTATTTTCTGAATTTGCATAGCTTACCGTTGTCCATGGATGATACGGTGCTTCCGTTCCAGCTCTTGTCGGCCTTGATGCCGAAGTGATTGTTCGACTTGCGTGCAAGTTCGCTCTTTCCTGCACCGCTCTCAAGCAGTCCCTGTGCAAGGGTGATGCTGGCAGGGATGCTGTATCTGTTCATCTGTTCTATGGCAAGCGGGTAGTATGTGAGGACATAGCGCTCATAGTCGTCATTTGCATTCGAGATGTCGCTCTCTATAATAGCAGGTGCGCTGTTTTTCGTTGTTATACAGCCTGTCAGCATCATTGCTGCGGCAAGTGCAAATATTATACGGGTCTTCATAAATCCAATAGATGTTATCCGAATACAAAATAAGTGAATAAATTGTTTTTGAGCAAGTATTTGTATATCTTCGCGTGAGAAAAATCCAAACAGATTCTAAAAATACACAATTATGAAGGAGATGATTTTGCGGACAAGGATCAATGTGTGTTCCTATGATGAACTGTCGGATGCGGACAAGGCGGTTGTCGATGCTGCCCGTGCCGCTACAGCCAACAGCTATGCGGTATATTCCAATTTTTCAGTGGGTGCTGCAGTACGTCTGGGCAACGGAACGGTGGTGAGTGGAAGCAATCAGGAGAATGCTGCCTACCCGTCAGGGCTATGTGCCGAGCGAACCACGCTTTTCTGGGCCAATTCACAATATCCCAAAGAGCCGGTCGAGGTGCTCGCGATAGCGGCAAGAAGTGCCCAAGGTGAGCTTGAGCTTCCCATCACACCGTGCGGTGCCTGCCGTCAGGTGATGCTGGAGACCGAGAAACGTTTCGGCAACAAGATGAAGATAATATTATACGGTACCAGGCAATGTTATGTCATTGATGATGGCGTAAGGGCTTTGATGCCGCTCTCTTTTGATTCCGATTCATTGGAGTAAGAAAGATTTATGAAAAAGATAATGTTCGTGTGCCATGGGAACATCTGCCGTTCCCCGATGGCGGAATTTATAATGAAGGAGCTTGCGCGTAAGGCAGGTGTGGCCGATTGTCTGCATATTGACTCCTCGGCTACAAGCAACGAGGAAATAGGCAATGGCATATATCCTCCGGCAGAGTATACTCTTTCAATGCACAGTGTTCCTTGCGAGGGACATCGTGCCCATCGTTTCACGGTTGAAGAGTATAACAGTTTCGATATGGTTGTTGTCATGGAGGATTACAATGTGCGTAATCTTATGCGCATAATCGGTTGTGACTGTGAAGGTAAGGTGTGGAAACTGCTTGATTTTGTCGCAGATGAGCCTCAACGTTGTGCCGGAGCAGATATCTCCGACCCTTGGTACCACGGGAACTTCGACAAGACCTACAAGGAGATATATTCGGGTTGTAAGGCTCTGCTGAAGTATCTTGATTTATGACAGGAACACCTCCCAAAGATGACAGGGTAATAATGGGCATTGACCCTGGAACCAATATCATGGGTTATGCCTTCATCGGTGTGAACGGGAACCGTGCACACCTCATTGCCATGGGGGTCATCGACCTTCGCAAGTGCAAGGACATGTACATGAAGTTGGGAGAAATCTTCAACCGTGTGCAGGGGCTTATTAACTCTTTTCTGCCCGATGAACTTGCCATCGAGGCTCCTTTCTTCGGTAAGAATGTGCAGAGTATGCTCAAGCTGGGCCGTGCACAGGGTGTTGCTATTGCGGCTGCCATAAGCCGGCAGGTGCCCATACATGAGTATGCTCCCATGAAGATAAAGATGGCTATTACGGGTAACGGTTCTGCGGCAAAGGAGCAGGTTGCCGATATGTTGCGCCGTATGCTCAACATATCGTCCGAGGAGATGCCGCAATTTATGGATGCCACCGATGCACTGGGTGCTGCATTCTGTCATTTCATACAGCAGGGTAAGCCGGTAAGCGACAAGAAGTATGCATCCTGGGCTGATTTTGTGAACAAGAATCCGGGGAAAGTAAAATGATGTGCCGTTATTCGTACAGCTTGTATGTGGTGCGCAGCACCTGGAACTCTGTACGGCGGTTCAACTGATGGCAGGTCTCAATCTGCTGTTCATCCTCAAGGGCGTTTATGAACTCCTCGCTGAGAATGTCACCCTCTTTCAGGAAAGTGTATGTCTCGGTCATCTTCTTTGTGACCTCTTTCGGCTTTCCTTCGCCATATCCCACTGCTGTGAGACGCTCTTTCTCTATGCCGTTGTCTATCAGATATTCGACTACCGATTCGGCGCGTGCCTGTGAGAGCCTCTGGTTATAGCTGTCAGTACCGCGGAAATCGCAGTGTGAACTCAGCTCGATAGTGACGTTCGGGTTCAGGTTAAGCAACTTGACAAGCTCGTCGAGCGAGGCGGTGGATTCAGCTGTCAGTGTAGCCTTGTCATACTCATAGTATATGTTGTCTATAAGTACAGGACGTGTTATTGACGGCAGGGCAAAGTCTCGTTGGTATTCCCTGTTCGCCTCCACACTGTCCGTTGCCAGTTCCTGCATTGCATTGAGGTATCCTTTGCAGGTTCCCAAAAGCACATACTTGACACCGGGTGTCACACGCACGCTGTAAGAGCCGTCCTTCATTACACCGAAGCTTGTGTTTGTACCGTCATCGCCAATCATGTATATGACACCCTCGGGGAGCTCATAACCGTCCTTCTCATAAATCCATCCACGTAGCATGTGTACTGTCTCGGGCAAGTAGAAAGAGTATATGTGGTCCCATCCGCGTGCATCACCACGGTTCGAGGAGAAGAATCCTCTGTACAGTCCTGCGGCAAATGTCATACCGAAATCGTCGCCGCTGGAGTTCAGCGGAGCGCCCATGTTGGTTACATTCCACAATGTGTCATTGAGCTGTGTGCCGCACATTATGTCCAGTCCGCCCATTCCCGGGTAACCGTCCGATGAGAAGAAGAGTTCACCTTTGGGACCGAATGTCGGGAACTGCTCATCGCCCTCCGTGTTTATCATCGGGCCCACGTTTTCGATTATTCCCTCCATCGCCCTGCTGCTGCCAATGTAGAAACGCCAAATGTCAAGTCCTCCGTACCCTCCTGCCATATCCGATGTAAAGTATAGCCAGTTGCCGTCGGGTGACACTGCGGGGTGGGCATATGATGATAGTGTATCTTTGGATATCACCACCTGTTCGGGTTTTCCCCATGCTGCATCGCTACGGTTACTCTTGTATATGCCGGCAAAGCGAGGGTAGTGGTCGTCTGTCACGCAACGCGTGAAATACATGACCTTTCCGTCGGGGGTAAAGGCGCAGGCGCCGTCCTCGAACTCGCTGTTCACGTCACTCTCTATCTTCTCGCTTTTCTGCCATTTGCCCTTCTCGTCAAGTTTGGTAAGGAACAGGTCGGCATATTTCTGCCCGGTGACGCTGCTCAGCCCGTCTCCCGTAGCCTCTTTGCGTGTGCTTGTGGAGATTACCATTGTGGTGTCATCGCCCACGAACATCGGGCAATAGTCGCTGCGCTGTCCGTTAAGTTCCCTTGATTTCTTTACGATGTAACGGTTCGGGTTCTTCTTCCACTCGGCCGACTGCATTGCCGATTGCAGGCCTATCCGGGCCATGCGGTTGTCGGGTGCTTTCTCCAGGAATGCCTGGTAGCTCTTCTGCGAGGCCTTGTAGTCTCCGTTCTCCAGCTGGGCACCGGCAAGGTATAGCAACGCGGTAGAGTCTGCATGCCCGTATCTCACCGCATTCTGGTACGCACCCGCTGCTCGCGCTGAATTGTTGCTCTTGCGGTAGCACTCACCGAGTTTCCATGCAACCTCGGCACGTTTCTTGCGCTCCTTTGACGGGATTTTGCTGTATGCCTTCTTGTATTCCTTAGCCGCTTCGTGATATTCGAGTACGGCAGCATACTGGTCACCTTTTCTGATGGCCTTCTCGCTGCTGCACGCTACAGTCAGCAATGCAAGCAACATAAGAGCAAATATGTAATGAATCTTTTTTGCCAAAATCAATTTCAGACCGTTTCTGTGTGCCGGTTATATTATAACTGACAAAAAGGCTTTTTATTATATAAATATCATACTTTTTACCCTGTATCATCCAATACTGCCGTTGTCACGCAGCACGTCATTGACCACACCGGTAAGCATCACCTTCAGTTCCTCGATGAATGTCTTTGCCTCGTATTGCCTCTTCTCGATGTCGCGCAGTTTCTTCTCCCACTGTCCGGTGAGTTCCGCACTTTTGAGCAATTCGTTCCTTATCGTGGCAATAAGCTCTATGCCTGTCTGTGTGGCGGTGATATTCTTCTTTACCTTCTGTATATAGTTGCGTTTGTATAGTGTCTTGATTATCTCTGCACGTGTGGCAGGGCGTCCGATGCCCTGTTCTTTCATAGCATCGCGCAGTTCCTCGTCATCCACGAATTTACCGGCGGTCTCCATCGCACGCACAAGAGTTCCCTCGGTGTATGGCTTCGGTGGCTGTGTCCACTTCTCCAATAGCTCGGGCAGGTGCGGCCCGCTCTCACCTTTGGTAAAGGTCGTAATCTCCTTTTCCTCCTTCTCGTCGTTGCTCTCTCCCTGGAATACGGCTTTCCATCCCGGATCAATGATTTTCCTGCCCGATGCCTTGAACGGTATCTCGGCACTCTCCCCGTATATGGTAGTTGTCTGGAATTTGCATTCGGGGTAGAATACGGCAATGAAGCGTCGCGCAATCAGGTCATATACCTTTTTTTCGATATCTGTCAGAGCCTGCGGATATACCCCTGTGGGTATAATGGCGTGGTGGTCGGTTACTTTCTTGTTGTCGAATACTTTCTTTGACTTCAGGAGTGGTTTGCCGGCCAATGGCGCAACAAGTGTCTGATAGTCGCGCAGTCCCCTTAGTATGTTCGGACATTTGGGGTATATGTCATCGCTCAGGTATGTGGTGTCAACACGCGGATATGTTGTGACTTTCTTTTCATAGAGCGACTGCACTGTCTGCAACGTGACATCAATGGGTATCCCGTACTTTCTGTCACACTCTGTCTGTAACAGACCAAGGTCAAAGAGTGACGGGGGCAGCTCCTTGCCGTCTTTTTTCTCAACGGATGTCACGGTGAATGGGGCATCCTTTATGCGCTCCATTATCTCAGCACCCTGTGCCTCGCTTGTTATCGGCTCGATACCGGGGTTCGCAGCCTCGGCCTCTCTGAAGGCCTCGGAAACATCGAAAGGAACGCCTTTCTTTTCGGCTTTCTCCCTCTGTTTCTCGATTTCTGCCATCAGCTCCTCCTCGCTCTTCTTGAGTATCACGTTGAAGGTGGTGTCTCGATATAATGTCTTCAGTGTCCAATACTGCTGTGGAACGAAGTTCTCTATCTCGAAGTGACGCTTTACAATCATTGCCAGTGTAGGTGTCTGGACCCTGCCTATTGAAAGTACCTGACGGTTCTTTGCGTATTTGAGCGTGTAGAGTCTTGTCGCGTTCATGCCCAGGAGCCAATCGCCTATGGCACGGCTCAGGCCGGCCTCATACAGTGACTGGTACTCGCTCTGGTCCTTGAGGGTCGCGAATCCTTCGCGTATGGCCTCTTCGGTCAGTGATGATACCCACAGACGCTTTACCGGGCATTTTGCCTGTGCCTTCTGCATTACCCAGCGTTGGATGAGCTCTCCCTCTTGGCCGGCATCACCGCAGTTCACAATCATGTCGGCAGCCTGCATCAGCTGTTCGATAATCTTGAACTGTTTTTCTATTCCTCTGTCGTCAATGAGTTTGATACCGAATCTCGGTGGAATCATGGGCAGGCTGCTGAGGCTCCACCTCTGCCACATCGGGGTGTAGTCATGAGGCTCCTTGAGCGTGCACAGGTGTCCGAAGGTCCAGGTCACCTGATACCCGTTGCCTTCGTAGTAACCGTCGTGCCGGCTCCTCGCTCCCAAAACATCCGCTATCTCCTTTGCCACACTCGGCTTCTCAGCTATACAGACAATCATTATATTTCTCCTCTAAATTTTCAGTATGAATGAGGGCGACCGGTAATGTCGTCCTCATTCTTGTTATTCTTTAGCCCGACGGATTTACGGGCCGTCTGACAGATTACTATCATTCACTTACTCGGCAAGCAGAATGTTCATCAGCTCGCATGCAGCCTTCGATATGCTTGTTCCGGGGCCGAATATGCCCACAACGCCGGCCTTGTACAGGAAGTCATAGTCCTGTGCAGGGATTACACCGCCTGCACACACCATGATGTCGCCACGTCCGAGTTTCTCAAGCTCGGCAATGAGCTGTGGCACAAGGGTCTTGTGTCCTGCCGCAAGTGAAGAAACGCCCACAATATGAACGTCGTTCTCCACGGCCTGACGTGCAACCTCGGCGGGTGTCTGGAACAGCATACCCATGTCCACATCAAAGCCGCAGTCGGCATATCCTGTAGCTACAACCTTTGCTCCGCGGTCGTGACCGTCCTGGCCCATCTTAGCAATCATGACTCGAGGACGACGGCCCTCTCTCTTTGCAAACTCCTCTGTCAAACGGCAAGCCTTCTCAAAGTTCTCGTCGTTCCTGCTTTCTGCTGAATACACGCCCGAAATAGTTCTGATTATCGCCTTGTAACGTCCTGCGACCTCCTCGCAAGCGTCGGAAATCTCTCCCAATGTAGCACGTACGTGTGCTGCCTCAACTGCAGCCTCCAACAGGTTGCCCTCACCGCTGCGTGCATACTCTGTAATCTTGGCAAGTGCGGCCTTGACAGCTTCCTCGTCGCGTCCGGCGCGGTTTCGTGCAATGGCTGCCAACTGCTCCTCGCGTACTGCAGTGTTGTCAATCTCAAGGATGTCGATAGGCTCTTCCTCGGCAAGGCAATATGCGTTGGTGCCGACAATGACCTGTTTGCCGCTGTCGATGCGTGCCTGTGTGCGTGCAGCAGCCTCCTCGATACGCATCTTTGGGATGCCCGTCTCAATGGCCTTTGCCATGCCGCCGAGTTCCTCAATCTCTTGGATGAGCTTCCATGCCTTGTCGGCAATCTCCTGTGTCAGGCTCTCTACATAATAAGAACCGCCCCACGGGTCGACAACGCGGCAGATGTTTGTCTCCTCCTGAAGGTATATCTGTGTGTTGCGTGCAATACGTGCCGAGAAGTCTGTCGGCAGTGCGATGGCCTCGTCAAGCGCGTTGGTGTGCAGTGACTGTGTGTGTCCCATGGCTGCGCTCATCGCCTCTATGACGGTGCGGCCCACATTGTTGAACGGGTCCTGCTCGGTGAGCGACCAGCCCGATGTCTGGCAGTGTGTGCGCAGTGCCATTGATTTTGGGTTCTTGGGGTTGAACTGCTTTATGATTTTGGCCCACAGCATACGTGCCGCGCGCATCTTCGCAATCTCCATGAACGGGTTCATGCCGATACCCCAGAAGAACGACAGACGCGGTGCAAAGGCGTCGATGTCAATGCCCGCCTCAACACCTGTACGCACATACTCAAGGCCGTCGGCAAGGGTGTATGCAAGCTCGATGTCGGCCGATGCTCCTGCCTCCTGCATGTGATAACCGCTGATAGATATCGAGTTGAACTTAGGCATCTTCTGTGATGTGTACGCAAAGATATCGCCGATTATGCGCATTGAGAATGCAGGCGGGTAAATGTAGGTGTTACGCACCATGAACTCCTTGAGGATGTCATTCTGGATTGTTCCTGCCATCTCTTCGAGTTTCGCTCCCTGCTCAAGTGCCGCGTTGATGTAGAATGCGAGCACCGGCAGTACAGCACCGTTCATGGTCATTGATACCGACATCTTGTTCAACGGGATGCCGTCGAACAGCTGTTCCATGTTCTCCATGCAACATATTGAAACTCCTGCCTTACCTACGTCACCGACCACGCGTTCGTTGTCGGGGTTGTATCCGCGGTGTGTGGGGAGGTCGAACGCAACAGAAAGACCCTTCTGTCCCGATGCGAGGTTACGGCGGTAGAAGGCGTTGCTCTCCTCGGCTGTAGAGAATCCTGCATACTGGCGTATGGTCCAGGGGCGGAAAACATACATCATGGAGTAAGGACCGCGCAGGAACGGTGGAATGCCGGCTGCATAGTCAAGATGCTCCATCTCCTTGAGGTCCTCGGCGCTGTATACAGGCTTCACCTTAATCTGTTCGGGTGTCTCCCAAAGGTTGTTGTCGTTGCCTTCGGCCTTTGTGCAGCAAGTTGTTGCGGCTGCACTGAATATATCTATGTTTCTGAAATCTTTTCTCATGGCTGTACGTCTGTTACTTGATACCCAACTTTGCATTCAACGCCTTGAGCGTCTCAAGCACATTCACTCTCACGTGTATGAAGTTCTCGATGCCTGCCTTCTGTAACTCCTCGCTGCATGCAGGTGCACCGGCAACAATGAATATTGCCTTATCCTTCACTGCATTGTATGCAGGTATTGCATATTCGGCATACTCGTCGTCGCTTGAGCATATGACTACTATGTCGGCATTTGCCTTGAGAGCGGCCTCTACACCCTCTTCAACGCTCTTGAAACCGAGGTTGTCGATAACTTCATATCCTGCTGTCGCAAGGAAGTTGCAAGAGAACTGTGCTCTTGCCTGACGCATCGCAAGGTTTCCTATTGTAAGCATGAATGCCTTTGGTCTGCGTCCGCTCTCTTCGGTAGCCAACCGCAATTGCTCAAACTCCTCGCCCAGTCGTTTTGCTGTCAATGTCATGGCCTCGTTCTCCTGGCTGTGGCAACCGCAGTTGCAACACTTGCCCACAGGACGTCGGCCGTCGCTTGTCTCGCTGAAGTTGGGGTACTGGTTGGTACCAAGCAGAATCTCCTTGCGTTTGGCAAGGGCTGTGCGGCGGTTGTCTCCCGCACCCTCTACCTCGGCTTTTACGCGGCCCTCTTTGACAGCCTTGTGGAAACCGCCGGCCTCCTCAATGGCGAGGAACTGTTTCCAAGCCTCTGTTGCTATTGATGCAGTAAGGCTCTCTATGTAATATGAGCCTCCGGCTGGGTCGGCAACCTTGTCAAGGTGGCTCTCATGCTTGAGAATAAGCTGCTGGTTCTTCGCTATGCGCTCGGCAAACTCAGTCGGTGTCTCATATACCGAGTCGTATGGGGTCACTGTTATGGCCTCAACGCCTGCGATAGCAGCACTCATCGCCTCGGTCTGTGTACGCAACATATTCACGTACGGGTCAAAGAGTGTGAGGTTGAACTTTGATGTTTCGGCGTGTATAATCATCTTGCATGCACATCTGCACTCGGGCTCATACTGCTCCACAATCTTTGCCCACAATGTGCGTGCGGCGCGGAACTTTGCAATCTCCATGAAGAAATTGCTTGATATTCCCATGTTGAATTTGATTCTTTTTGCAGCCTTTCCGGCAGGAACTCCTGCCTCTGTCATGGCCTGCATATACTCGTTACCCCATGCAAGGGCGTATGCGAGTTCCTGTGTTATGTATGCTCCGGCATCGTTGAGCCTTACGCTGTTCACGGCAACGCAACGGTAGCGTGGAAGCTCCTCAAGCGTTGAAACAAGTCCTTTTATGATGTCTGCGTAATTCTCTATTACTTTGCCTGTAAGGAGCTCCTTGCCTATGGGGTCATATTCTATCGTACCCCTTACCTTCTCAAGGTCAAAGCCTCTCTCCTTGTAGTAATCTGCCAGCATTGCAGTGAACACCATTGTCTTGTTCACGCATACATTGAAGCAGAGCTCCACCTTTTCGGCATCGATGCCGTCGAGCAGGGCCGGTATATATTCAGGAGTCACCAGTTTGCCCCTTACCTTGAATGCGATTGATGTGACACCGTCCTCAATCATCTTGCGTGCCTTGGCGTTGGCCTCGGCTGCATCGGCAATGTTTATGCTCTGGCGTATGAGCCAGTTGTTGCAGCAACTGTTGCCTCGGGTGTAGGGAAACTCTCCGGGGGCAGCAGTGCCGCATCCCTCGGGCAGGTCCTCCTTGCGGTAGAACGGGTTCACATTGAACCCCTCTCCCGTTCTCCAAATCATCTTCTTGTCGTAGTCGGCACCCTTCAGGTCCTCTACAATCTTGTTTTTCCAATTCTCTGACGATACAGGCGAGAATTCGCTAAAAAGCCTCTCTTTTTCCATAATAATTTTATTAAGGTATTTGAGCATACAACGTTTGTCTCACGGTGCATTTTTTCAATTAGCAAACTTACAACAATTTTTGAATAAAGCAAAAAAATAACCCCACCTTACATAATTTTAAGTAAATTAAGTAAAATGGGGTTTTATAACTTATTGTGGAGGGGGCTTATTTTATGACTGCCGCATATCCTCCGTTGCGCATCATCCTTATTCTTATTGTGTCGCCTTTGTGCACCTCCCTGCTCTTCTTTACGTAATGCATTGCCTGGCGGTCGGCGTTTATGCCGTCCTCGAACGAGGTTATGGTAAGGCTCCTGCCCTCGGGCAGGAAGTCAAGCGGCACATCCATTTCAATGGGCTCCTTGTGTTCGGCGCTGATGCCTCCGATGAACCATTCGTCTCCGTTGCGCTTTGCCACTACAAGGTGTTCTCCCAATTTTGCCGAGAGTACTTTTGTGTCGTCCCACAGCTGCGGTACTGATGTGATGAATCTTGTGCAGTCGTCATTGTTGTAATACAGTGTGGGGTTGTCGGCAAGCATCTGCAAACCCGACTCGAATACCACGAAAAGTGCCATCTGGTAGGCGCGTGTGCCGATGCTGCCGGAGTTCGGACGTCGTGCCGAATAGTTATCGGGCTGCATGCTGTTCATCGCTCCAGGGGTGTATTCCATGGGACCTACGGCATTGCGTATGAAAGGAAGGTATATGCTGTTCTCGGGCTTGCAGTTTCCCATCTGCTCCATTCCTGTGACACCCTCGTAAGATAGCAGGTTGGGGTACATGTATTCCAATCCTGCGGGCTTGTATGCACCGTGGTAGTTCACAAAAAGCTTATGCTTTGCGGCCTCCTTGACGCTCCTTTCATAGAAATTGACCATCCACTGGTCGCTGCGGTCCATAAAATCAATCTTTACGCCTTTCACTCCCCATTCGGCAAATTTTGCGAAAAGTCCGGGGTTCTCCTCCACACATCTCCAGGTGAGCCATAGTATGACTTCCACACCCACCTTGTTGCCGTGTGCAATAATCTCGTGCAGGTCGCAGTCGGGATTAGGGGTGAACGGGTCCATGTTGTCTTTTGCCCATCCCTCGTCCATCACAATGTAGCGGATGCCGTATCTGGATGCGAAGTCCATAAAGTATTTGTAGGTCTCAACATTCAGGCCTGCCTTGAAATCAACGTCAGGACCGTATGGGATTGCTCCGTTCCACCATTCCCAACTTGCCTGTCCCGGGTTGATCCACGACACGTCGTCAAGCTTGCAATCGCGGGCAAGACGGCAGGTCATCGTCGTCTCTACCAGCCCGGCCTCGTCGGCTGTAATCACGAAGTAACGCCACGGGAACTCCCTTGTGCCGTCGGTCTTTGCAATGTACTTTTCACTCAACAGGATATCATTGCTCTTGTCGCTACGCGGTTTCTCCTTTGCAGGCACCTTGGGGAACACTGCCGTGAAGCCGTTGGCATCGTTGCTACGGAAGAATGCTGCCGGGTAGTCGATGAGGTCCGATTCGCTCATAAGCACCTTTGTGCCTTTGGCAGTGATGGCAAGGATGGGGTAGTGTGCCATCTTCTGTGACTCTTTCCAATCACTTGCCTTGACAAAGGTGTACCGTTCCTCGTATGATGTCCTGAATCTGTCGCACTGTTGCAGTACAAGGTCGGTCTCCTCGGGGAAGAATATACTGATATCTTCATTGTCTATTTCTACCTTGCCGCCCAAATCCGTAACGAAACGGTAGGCTATGCCGTCGTCGTATGCTCTGAACTCAATGGAGTAGCCGCCTTTCATTTTCAGTGTCATCTGGTTGAACCTGTCGGGAACCTCGGCATATTTAAGATGCAGGAGCGGGCGCTTGACCCTGTCTACCGATTTGCGGTTCACACTTTTCAATGAGGGCGTAGAACCGAGCACTTTGCCGTTGACGTCAAGTGACATGCGGCAACCGGAAAGCACAAGCTCATTGCCGTAGTGTACATCGTATGTTATTCCGTCGGCAAGCGACACTGTGACCTTTATCTTATCGTCGGGTGATGATACGGAGTGCTTCTGCACTTTGGCGGATGAGGCTGTCATGCACAGGATTATGATAGCAGCCAGTATTGTAATTCTTTTCATGATTCCTTGTTATTCTGCCAGTTCTTTTGAAATTGAGTAGAGCAGTGCTTTAGCCTCCTGAAGGGTTCTGTGCCATGGGAGGTTGGTGTCTGTCAGCTTCATTCCTGCCATCTCCTTGAGCTTCTCTTCCAGCGGAGCAAGTACATCTTTCCTGTCGGCATGTTTTGCGCGCAGAACCCTTATCTTCTCATAATCCTCAATGCCGTCAATCATACGTTCGAAACGCATTGAGGTGCGTGCGTATGGGTAAACCTGATAGGTGTCTCCCGATGCCATGGTCCTGAATCTTGAGTCATACTCGGGACGGTCGGGCCATGAGTTGTATGCCCAGCGCAGCTGGCCGTCATAATCCTTTGAGATTGCGTGCCAGTTCAGAAGTTCCGACTCCCATGGTTGCGAGTATGTGAAGCTGTTGGGGAAATATGTGCTGCAACATACATAGAATGTGGTTACGTGTCCTTTTGCCCTGCGTTCGTCAATCTCCTCCTGTGTGAGGTAGAGCTGTCGTTGCGCTACACTGCAGTCCCTGATGTTGGGTATGCGGCGGTACGATGCGTGATTGTCGGCCATTGCAAATCCAAGCTCAGGTGCATATTTCTCGATGAGTCTTATCACAATCTCCATCTCCTCGGGTGAGCGTTCGTCAGTTGCAATGTTTGTTATTCCGCACCATCCTTTTTCTTTCAGGTGTCTTACAAAATCTGTCAGGAATGCACCCCACATCTCCTCGTAGCGTGCGCTCTTCGGATTTACCGATGACACCTTGAAGTTGTTGTTCTCGTACCAGTTCATGCGGTTGTTCCACGGTAGCATCGAGTAGCAGTTTATCTGCTTGTCGATGCCCAGACCCATCATCAGCTCCACGTAGCGGTCAAAGACAGTGTAGTCGAAGCTCCAGCTGCCGTCTTTTGCTTTTGTCCAGATAATCATGTCTTCATAGTCGTCGAAGGTCTGCGAGCCCCAAGGGTCGCGGTTCAGGGTGGTGGTAATGACTTTCTGTCCAGCCTCGGCAAGCAGCTGCATCTGTTGTCTGATGGCCTCGAAATGCTCGTCGCTCCACATCTCGAGCTCCTGGGCACGGGCTACAGCCGACGGGTGCTGCCACAGGTCAAGATGAAAACTCCATTCGTCATATTTGGGGAGTGTCTGCCCTATGACCTCAAGCTCAAGCGGCAGTTTGATTTTGCCTGTACCTTTGGCTGTAACGACAACCTCAGTGCTGTATTTGCCCGGTTTTGCATCCTGTGGTATGTTTATTGTAATCCAAACGGGGCGCACGGTGTTCGGCTTCATATTGAATACCTCAAGGGAATCAATCATGTCGGGTGCGAGGAAACTCTTGTGCTTGGGGCCGCGTTCACAACGGCAGTCGTAACCACCCTGGTCGGCAATGGTGTAGCGTACAAAACGTGCCTTGGCAATTTCCGAAGGCAATTCTGCGTCTGTTGATTTGAAATCCTTGACCTCGCATCTTACTCTGTCAACCCCCTTACCTGTCCACAGTAACAGCTGTGCGGACACTCTCTCTCCTCGCCAGCCTTCAAGTATGCGTACATCCACGCCACTTTCCACGGGGACTTCACTGCGTGAGTATAAAGAGTCGGCCGAAACCCACTGTGCATTGAGTTTACCGGCCTGTTTCCACAGGGCCTTGCTCCTGTCCGATACCTTTATAGGGTCCTTGGCCTCCTTGTATGTGACAAATTCCTGTGCGCAGGCAAGGCTGCCGAGAAAGAGTGAAATCAAAAGAATTGCTGTTTTTCTCATATCTGTAGTGTTTTATTTCTTGAGTATTGCCTGTATAATCTCCTCCATGACAAGATAACCCGCCTTGTTGGGGTGCACGGCATCCTTCTGGTACTCTTTCTTCAGAGCAAGGTTCTCGTCGGCCATTGCCGAATAATAATCTGCATATTCAAGGTCATTTTCCTTGGCATACGTGCGGAGCAAGTCATTGAGCTCCATGATTGAAGTTTTTGCCCTTTCACTTGATATCTCCCACGACCAGGAGAATCTGTCGGCCGGAAGAACGGAACACAATACTACTTCAATGTCATTGTGTACCGCAAGTTCTGCCATTGAGACTATGTTCTCGAATATGTGCTCAATAGATACATATCCCTGATTCATTGCAATGTCGTTTGTGCCGGCAAGAATAACCACTTTCTCGGGCTTCAGGTCAATGACATCGGAGCGGAACCTTGCAAGCATCTGTGCTGTCACCTGTCCGCTTATGCCGCGCCCTGCGTAATTGTTCTCATGGAAGAATTCGGGGTGGAAACGGTACCAGTTGCTTGTGATGGAGTTCCCCATGAATACAACCTCTGGACTTTTTGTCTCGCTGTTCTTCTTTTCATAGTTGCCGTATTGTGCCCAGTCCTGTGGGACTCTTAATCTCGGCAGTTCCAGGCGCACCTCCACAGGGTAGTGGTCAGACAGTACGTGAGGCTTGTATTCGCCTTCTCCTTCCTTTGCCGGCGCCCAATAGTGGTACGTGAGTATGCCGTATCCGTGTGTGGTGAAATCCGGTGATACGAATATATGGTCTATGCGACTCTTTGTGTAACGTTCTGTCTTGAAGCTGTTTATCGTACCGTTCTTTGCCATGCGCTGCTTCGCGGCATCGTGGGTGTCCACGAGTTTCCCCGATTCAATGAGAATCCCGTATATCTCGTCGTCCTGGTCAACATTGAAATCACCGGTAAGTATGTAGGGCTTGCCGTCGCACATCTCTTCAATCCTTGTGAGTACAAGCTTCGCGCTCTCGCGTCGTGCTACCCATCCTACGTGGTCAAGATGCAGGTTGAATATCCAGAATTGCCATTTGGTGCTCTTGTCCTCGAAAAGTCCCCATGTACATATTCTCCTTTGGTCGGCATCCCAGCCTTTTGAACCGACGACGTCGGGTGTCTCCGACAGCCAGAAGTTGCCGTTGCTTATACAACGCATCCTGCTCTTGCGGTAAAGGATTGGAGCATATTCGCCGGCCTTCTTGCCGTCAATGCGTCCCACGCCAATGTAATCGTATCCGTCAAGCCCCTTCAACAGGTCCTGTAACTGGTCGTCAAGAACCTCCTGCGCACAGAATATGTCCCACCCCTCATAGTTGACCATGTCGCAGATGTGGGGCAGGCGGTCGGCCCATGCGGCATCCTTCTTTGCATCTTCGGGATTATTGTACCTTATGTTGTAATCTCCCACAATGAAGCTGCTTTGTGCGGGGCTTGTGAGCCATGTCAGTAGCAGGAGCAGCACCGAAAAATAACGTTTCATATCACTTTATGTCTATGCTGTTGAGAATATCTATTTTGCCGTCTGCGATGATTTTGAGTATGAGCTCGCCGAAGAGCCCGTTCTGCCATGCGAACCAGGAGCGTGTATAATCTTCGGGGTTGTTCACGTTGAACGATTCGTGCATGAAGCCGGTTCCGGCGTCGGTCTTCATAAGCGTTTCGATGCACCATTTGATTTCCTTGTCGTCCTGGCTTGTGAATGCTTTCATCATGATACTCATGGGCCATGCCATGTCGTAGCCGATGTGTGGTCCGCCGATGCCTTCAGCTGCCTTGCCACGGAAAAAATAGGGATTGCTTTCGCTCCACACGAAGCGGCGGGTATTCTGGTAGATGGGGTCATTGATATCAACATCACCCAGGTATGGCATTGCCAGAAGACTCGGCACGTTGGCGTCGTCCATCAGCAGGTGGTTGCCGAATCCGTCAACTTCAAAAGCATATATCGTGCCGAATTCGGGGTGATTATATGTTGCATATTTCTTGAGTGCATCCTCCACCTCATTGGCGAGTTCAAGGCAACTGTCGGCGAGTTCTTTGCGGCCGTTCACTTCGGTCAGTATTTCGGCGGCTTTCCGTAGTGAGGTTACGGCAAAGAAATTTGACGGTACAAGAAACTGGAATGTGGTTGCGTCGTCCGACGGGCGGAACGCCGATGCGATAAGTCCAACAGGGTTCACGGGGGTGCCGTTACCGCGGTTGCTCAATGTGTCAAAGGTGCGGTCAGTAACCCTTAGGAATGTGTAAGGGCCCACGCCCTCTTTTCTTTGTTGCTCACGGAATGTCTTGAGTGTGAGTTGTATTGCCTCTAACCATGTTTCAGAGAAAATGGATGTGTCGCCCGTGATTTTCCAGTATTCGTATGCAAGCCTGATGGGGTAGCAATGGGAGTCAATCTCCCATTTCCTCTCATGCACTCCCGGCTTCATGTCGGTCTTGTCCTTTGCCCATTCGCCCACTTTGTCGGGCTCTTTATAAAAGGCGTTGGCATACGGGTCTATGCATATGCATTTGAACTGGCGATGAATGACACCGGCAATCAGTTTTTTCAGCTCGGGGTCATTGTTTATCAGTTGCAGGTAAGGCCATACCTGTGCTCCTGAGTCTCTTAACCACATTGCGTGTATGTCACCTGTGTACACGAATGTGTCATCATCTCCGTTTGGGTGGATAGTTGTGTCAAGGGTGTTCGGGAAGCAGTTTGCGAACATCCATGCAAGTCTCTTATTGTCAAGAAGTTCTATAACCTCAATAATTTTTGACTCAACAGCTTTGGAAATGAACAGCCTTTTTTCGGGCGAAGGTCGTCTGCTTTCGTATTCTTGTGCTGTACAGGATGCTGACAATGTAACTGCAACGGCTAATAAGATGATTGCAGGTCTTTTCATATGTGTTTTATATTTGTAGGTGATTCGTGCTGCTTTTATGAACAATCCGGAACCGCTCAAATGCAGTTTACCTACAAATGTAGCAAAGAAAACCAATATTACAAGCCTCCTCACTGATTATATTTCAGTGCGCCCTGTATTGTTTTCTGATTTCACCTAATGGCAGCTAAACGTTGTCAATGCTTTGCTTTCGCCTTGCTCTTGAGGAGATGTTTGATGCGGCTGCGAAGTCTGTGAAAAAGGAAAATGAACATTGAATATTCAAGGTCGCTCCCTTTTTGGGAACTGTAGTATAGTGCCAGTTTGTAAAGCCCGTCAACCGGTACACCCAATTGTTCGAAAGAGCGCATTACTGCATATGTAGAAGGAGTTTTGCCGAACTGCATACGGTTGATGTCTGTAAGAGCAAATCTGTAACCTCCTTTTTCTGTGTCAAAATAGTAAAAAATATTACCGGAATTGAAATCCAACGGAAGCACTTTCTTTTCATGTAAAGCGAGGGTGAACTTCATGAACTCTGTTTTCAGATTATGGTCATTGCTTTCAGGAGTCTCGCTGTTGAATGTCTCGCGCATGGTGTGGTATGGAACGTATTCCGATATGAAATATCCTTTGCTGAATATTCCTTTTTTGTATACTTCTATGTAAGCGACAGGGGTAGGTGTCTCAATGCCAAGCTCCAATAAATGGTGTGCATTCAAGAAAGCCCTTTTTGCTTTTGATTTTCTTAAATAAGTGTATGCCAGCCTGTTAAAGAGGTTCGGGCGTTTGTATGTCTTGACCACATAATCCTTATCTTGCATGCATACTTTCTCAACCACGTTGCGTTTATGGCAAAAGACCTTGCTTGCAACATAATCCCCGGCAACAACCTTCAATATATCCCCACGCAGCTGCTCGTATTGTGGACTTATGGAAATTCTCATATATGGCAAAACTTTGAAATGTTAAATAGTTTTCGCAAATTTAAGGTTAATGTTTGTCATCTGAAAGCAAAAAATGTAAAAAAGCAGCTCTACTTGCAAAATTGTAAAATAGCTCTGTAAAAATGAAAGGTAACCGGATGGTGACCTTCTTATTCAAACACTTCGTTTACAAGATTCACTGCATCGTCTTTCTTCTTGTTTATTATGCGTGCATAGACTTGGGTCGTCCTGACTTCGCTGTGACCTAATAATTTGGAAGTCGTGTAGAGGTCTGCACCCAGAGTGAGCATCATCGTGGCAAAGGTATGCCGTGCCAAGTGAAAAGCAAGTAGCAAAGCAAACGATTTCGGAATAGAAGAAGGCAAACGTAAATGGTTGGGAAACAGCTAAAAGCGATTTTCTTGCACTGTTTACATAACGCAAGAA
>SUXN01000030.1 GCA_015060965.1 Bacteroidales bacterium
GAAATTCGCCAGCCGATGGCTGACGAATTTAATTGGGCGGACTTTGTTGCCATCGGTTTTAGCCATCATATTGAGATTATAACAAAAGCAAAATCATTAGAAGCCCGCTTGTTCTATATCCACGAATCAGCCACACGTTTTTGGAATAAATACGTTTTGCGAGATTATCTCAAGGCTGATTTGTACAACCACCGAGGAACGCTCCCCAATAATTTCACCGCTACAATGCCGAGTACAAAGCAGGCATTAAAGGCAGTAAACGCATTCAAGGATGAATACTTGTTGGATTTTATCAATGTAGAAGAACTTGATACACAAGATGAAGACTTGAACGAACGTGTGCTCGAAAAGTCCATTGTGGATAACATCAAAAGGTTTATCCTGACCTTCGGACAAGATTTTATTTTCGTAGGCAACCAATACAGATTGGAGGTTTCGGGAGAGGAAATGTTTGTTGATTTGCTTTTCTTCAATCGAGAACTAAACTCACTTGTTGCCGTCGAGCTAAAATCAGGGAAATTCCGTTCTTCATACTTGGGACAATTGAGTACATATCTGTCGGCTCTTGACACATATGTAAGGAAACCGCACGAAAACCCTGCAATTGGCATCCTGTTATGTCGCGATATGAATCAGTCGTTCGTTGAGTTTGCTATTCGAGACTATGACAAGCCTATGGGCGTTGCAACTTATAGGGCAACGAAAGATATGCCCGAGCGATTGCGCAATGCACTTCCCGATATTGAAGAATTAAAGAAACTACTATAAATAAGAACGCAGACAAAAGAAAATAATCATCATTCGTTTTTGTCTGCGTTTCTTTTATTACCTTTGTGCCGTCAGAGTTATCACATTGAAGCATAACAATGAAGAACTCAGAAATACGAACGGTTGCTATCTCGTTACCCAATTTTCAAGCAATCCGGCCAACCGATTTATTCTAAACGAGTTATCTTTTCTTACAAAAGTTAATAATCACTATCTGTATTAACATTGGGATTCAGGCCATTAAATCCTATATATCTTACTTTTTCAAGGATTTTTTCATTATCGCTAATAGTGCAATAATCTACCTTGCTCATAGCCTCCATTAAATGACTTTTACCACTTCCATTTTTACCTGTTAAAACGACAAAATCTGGTAAATAAAACTCAGGTTGCCGTTTTAATGATTTATAATCATTTTTCAATTCTACTTTCATGATTTATATATTCTTTCTAATTTTATCTCTTAAAAATATTCAATATTTCAATTTAAAACGGCAATTCCTGCCCATATTCCGCACAAGGCTCATAAAGGACTTGAATTTCATTATCTTCAAATAGCTGTGCTTGCTTTTGAAGTTTCTCCAAATACAAAGTACGTTTTGAGATATCGTTTATTTCCTCTCGGCGGGCTTTACTCAGGTCCAAAAATTCGCCATTTTGATCTATTCCAAGAAAACGACGACCTAATAGGTTTGCAGCAATACCTGTTGTACTACTACCTGTAAATGGGTCTAAAATCCATGCATCGGGAAGAGTTGAAGCCTGAATGATTCGTGATAAAACGCACAATGGTTTCTGAGTAGGGTGTTTACCACAAGACTTTTCCCATCGTGCAATGGCTGGCAATCGCCATACATCACGCATCTGAGTACCACCATTTATTATCTTCATTAATTCATAGTTGAAATAATGAGGCACTTTTTGTTCCTTACGTGCCCAAAGAATATATTCTGCCGAGTGAGTAAAATATTTACAGGACAGATTTGGTGGTGGATTTGTTTTCTCCCAAGTAATGCAGTTCAAGATTTTAAATCCTAACTCTGCAAGACATCGTGCCACAGAGAAAATATTATGATATGTACCACTTATCCAAACCGTTCCATTGGATTTCAACTTATTCCGGCAAGCAGAAATCCAAGATTTATCAAACAGGTAATCTTCCTCGTATCCATTGGACTTGTCCCAATCGCCTTTATTGACAGAAACCATTTTACCACTCTGAACGCTTATGCCTCCATTTGAAAGATGGTAAGGGGGATCCGCAAAAATCATATCAAACTTAAAATCAAACGAATTCAGAAGCTCGATACAATCTCCTTTCAAAAGGGTAAAGTCCCTATTTCCCGCTCTATAGTATGGAGTTAACATCAATGGAATGTTGCTGTTGATACAATTTCAAAAATATTTCTATGTTCCTTTAACTTTTCTAAGAGATTCTTGAACATATAAGCGTCATGCCTATTGGTTTTTTCTTGAACCATCAATAGTTTTGCAATCAATATCAAGAATTTAACACTATATTCACCTTTTCCTGCTAATTTGCTATATTTCTGTGCTTCATTATTTACTTCAGCCAACAAATTCTCTGGGGACAATAAAAGGTCCTGCTCTTTTTTTGATTTTAAAGGAACTGTACGATTCCATTGTTCTAGTAAACCATCTAGCAATAAGTCTGTCTCATGCGGTTCACTATAATGTTTAATCAACATATCTACAGCCCAATGAATATGCTTAGGTGTACGGATTCGACTCCATTTCCCATCTTCTTTCTGACGATATTTTAGCAAGATATCAAATTCAGACAATGTTCCTTTATATATTCCTAAAATATAGGTCCCATTAATTGGAATCTCACATAGAGGTTCCTGACCTTTACATACCATTGAAGTATTTTGATTTGCCATAATTCTTAATCATTTTAGTTTTTTGGAAATAATACCGTTTTCAAGATCCGCTATATTATACAAGTGTTCCAAGATATCAAACGTTTCCTTCAGATTATTCTTTGCACTGCGCCAACCACAACCATCGGTAAACCAAACAAATTTGAAATATCCCAAATATTTAGTTTCCATAGTGATAGTTTTGTAACTACGTGCTGTTTCATTCAACTTTGAACCACTACTGGTATAAAAGTTTGTTTCTATTCCATAAATGGTATCCTTTCCTTTTACCACAAAATCAAATCTTTTCTCTGCGCCACCATTATTTGAGATCGAAGACAGGTCTATTCCCCATTTGGCCTCTATTTCATGGATATACATTTCCTTGAAATAATCAACACCTTTCACAAGTCCAGCTCTACCAAGAAAGCCCTCTACAAGATTCTCCATAAGATGGCCACCTCGATTCTTGCGTCCATTTGAGTCAAGTCCTGTTTCTATACCCGTCACGTAATCTACAAGATTGTTGACAATATGACTCTCCATCAAATCAAAAAGACCAGTCTTTCGCATGAATTTGACATAATCTTCATTCGTGCAATTGGGTTTGTCAAAATGAAAATCAATCTGCCCCTCTTCATCCATAGCCATAATGTCAAGCTCACGCTTGGCCAAAAGAATAGGAATACATCTTAGAGTTTCTGGATATTGTTCCAAAATATTTCTGAATTCATTTTCTATATTCTTGGAACCTATAAGTGAATTCAAAATATTGAGTGGAATTTTAATAGCTTCCACATTATTGAAAACCTTATCGAAATCAACGTAATATTTATAATCAGCTATAGAAGGTCTAAAACCAGCTAACCATGTATCAAAGTCTCTCATATCAGTAAGCATTGGCAACATTAGAAATCATTATTTCGGAAATCGCTCCACGCCCATTTCCTTTTGAATTTATCATCCTCGCAGCAGAAACTCGTTTAATGGAGAATCTTTTGTAAAGATGATCAAAAAAATCATCTCCATTATCTACATTTTGAGGGTCTGAATTACTTGCCACAAATAAAGATTTGTGTGTTGTTATCTGCTCGCAAAAATCACGTAAACGTGTCTGTTCAGCGTCATCAAAACCATCTTTCGCATAAGAAGTAAATGCAGAAGTCTCTGTTAAAGGACGATATGGCGGATCAAAATAATACAAGACATTGTTATTTGCATATTTACCAGTTTGTGCAAAATCACCACAAAGAATCTCAACTCGTTGTAGAACAACAGAATCAGCTCTCAACGTTTCTTCATCACAAATTTTAGGATTCGTATATCTTCCGTGTGGAACATTAAACTTTCCTTTAGAATTTACACGGTACAATCCATTAAAGCAAGTTCGATTCAAGAAAATAAATAATGCAGCAGTTTCAATATCTGAATTATTTTTTTCATTATAACGTTCACGTTGTGATAAAAAATAATCTTTTCTTGCAACGTCATTCAGTGCAAGGTATTCAGCTTGAATTCGTGTCAATTCAAGAATCAATTTTTCAACATCTGATTTTATTACACGATATGTACAAATTAATTCTTCATTTATATCATTGATTATAGCTTTAGTTATATTCGGATACTCTTGCAGAATCCAAAATAAAACAGCTCCTCCGCCAACAAATGGCTCAATATAAGTCACATCATTTATCTGTGATAAATTACGAGGCAAAGCCTTCTTTATATCGTCAAGAAGTTGCGTTTTACCCCCTACCCATTTAACAAATGGTTTTGCCGGATATGTATATAGTTTTCTCATATGCTTTTTCCTCCTATTTTAATATTTCTGAGGAGAAGCAAAGGTAATGTATTTTAGACAAATAAACTCCGGTTTTGAGAGGGAAAACCGTAATTTAGACAAATAAATCACACCTTAAAAGGCCTTAAAACACCAACGGGATAAGCAAATGACTTTGCTTATCCCGTTGGTGTTTAGTTCTTTAACTAATTGTTTTCTTGTTAATACTCCTCCTCGTCGAAGAAAAAGTCCTCCTTGCTGGGGTAGTCGGGCCAGATGTCCTCGATGCTCTCGTATACGTCACCCTCGTCCTCAATCTCCTGCAGGTTCTCTATCACTTCCAATGGTGCACCTGAACGCACTGCGTAGTCGATGAGCTCATCTTTTGTTGCAGGCCATGGTGCATCTTCCAATTTAGATGCTAATTCCAGTGTCCAATACATACTATAAATAGTTTTATAAATGGTTATATTAGTTAAGTGCGTGCAAAAATAGTCTAATTTTGTTTATCTACAAGGCTTTTGCCACTTTTTTTCAGTGCCGTGCAACAGCTTGCGCTGGAGCAGGAAAAGATAGTCGGAAAGACGGTTCACAAAAACCATTGCATATGCGTCTACAACGTAGCTCTCGCCCAGTGTCACCATCCTTCTCTCGGCACGTCGGCACACGGTGCGGCACACGTTGGCACGGGCTGCCTGCTCGTTGCCTCCGGGGAGTATGAAAGTGTGCATGGGAGGCAGCTCTGCGTCGAGCGCGTCGATGGCTCTCTCCAAGGTCGCAATCTCTTCCTTGCCTATGGGACATCCGCACTCTCCCTCTGTCGCCAGATAGCTGCCCAAGGTCAAGATGCTGTTCTCTATCTGTTGCAACAGCTCTGCCGTGTCACAATCCTCAATTGACGCCGCAAGCAGCCCTATGTGGGCGTTGAGCTCGTCGAGCGTGCCGTATGCCTCCACACGGGGGTGGTCCTTGCGCACGCGCACGTTGCCGATGAGTGAGGTGCTGCCGGCATCGCCGGTGCCTGTGTATATTGTGGACTTCTTCATAACCCTATCTTTTGAGTGTGTAGTTCTGTTTGTGGCGTCCGTCGTCGAAGAGGAGTATGCCTGCACTGTGCATGTCGAACGTGATGATGGTCCTTGGGTCGTCTGTCACCTGCTTCCACCATGCACTGTTGCGGTGTACCCCTTCAACAATGATTATACTCTCTTTGTTTGTGTATGCCAGCGCTGTCTCAAGCAGCCGGGGCTGGTTGTCGCACTCGCCGATGTATAGCAGTCCGCAACGGCCGTCCTCTTCCAGCCTCTCCTTGAGGAGCTGCAGGGTGTTGCCGCTCCTGTGTATGCATCCGTTGTCTGCAAGGTGCTTGGCAGCCTCGGCGGGAATTGCCGTGCCCTGTGTGAGCAGCAGCTTGGGTATGCTGCGGCGCGCGCTTGCAATGGAGCAGGCAGCCGTTGCCGATGCTATGGTGATGCTGCTCTTGGGTGCAAAGTGGTTCACAATCCTGAAGAGCATGCGGCATCGGCGGCGGCTCATCTCGCGGCAGCATTCGGCAATGTCGTCAAGCTCGTCGTATGCATAGTAGGGCATCTTCTCCCTCAGCACCTGGGTGATGAAGAAAAAGGTAGAGGGGGATTGTATACCAAACCCCCTGTTATGCCTTTGACGGTTTATCCAATCGCCGAACTTGAACATTCTCTTCTTTTTTGGCTCCCTCGCGCCCCGCCCTGTCGTGATAGGAACGGGCTCCCTCGGGATAAAACAGCCTCTTAGAGTGCGAAAGCCTCCTTTACCTTCTCAACGTAGTCGAGCTTCTCCCATGTGAAGAGCTCCACCTCAACCTCCTTTGTATCAAGGTAACGCGACTCGAAGCGCTTTGTCACAACCTGTGGCTTGCGGCCCATGTGACCGTATGACGCTGTCTCGCTGTAGATTGGGTTACGCAGCTTCAGGCGCTCCTCGATAGCCTTGGGACGAAGGTCGAACAGTGTCTTTACCTTCTGGGCAATCTCGCCGTCGGTGAGGGCAACCTTTGCTGTGCCGTATGTGTTCACGAACACGCTCACTGGCTCGGCAACGCCTATTGCGTATGAGAGCTGTATGAGGGCCTCGTCGGCAACGCCTGCTGCAACAAGGTTCTTTGCTATGTGACGTGCTGCGTATGCTGCACTGCGGTCTACCTTGCTGGGGTCCTTGCCGCTGAATGCTCCGCCGCCGTGTGCACCCTTGCCGCCGTATGTGTCAACGATGATCTTGCGGCCGGTGAGGCCTGTGTCACCGTGGGGGCCACCGATAACGAACTTGCCTGTGGGGTTCACGTGGTACTTGATGTCATCGCCGAAGAGTGCAAGTACGCTCTCCGATGTAATCTTCGCCTTCACGCGTGGCATTAGGATGTTGATTACATCCTCCTTGATCTTTGTCACCTGAGCAGCGTCGGCAGCAAGCTGCGCCTCAACGCCCTCCTCTGTAGGCTGGATAAAGTCGTCGTGCTGTGTCGATACAACGATTGTGTCAATGCGCACGGGCCTGTTCTCGTCATTGTACTCTATTGTCACCTGGCTCTTTGAGTCGGGGCGCAGATAGGTCATCTCCTTGCCCTCGCGGCGAATCTCTGCAAGCTCGGTGAGGATAAGGTGCGACAGGTCGAGTGATACAGGCATGTAGTTCTCGGTCTCGTTTGTAGCATAACCGAACATCATACCCTGGTCGCCGGCACCCTGTGACATCGGGTCCTCGCGCTCTACACCGCGGTTGATGTCGGCACTCTGCTCGTGGATAGCCGAGAAGATACCGCATGAGTCACCGTCGAACATGTACTCGCTCTTTGTGTAGCCGATCTTGTTTATTACACGGCGTGCAATGTCCTGAAGGTCAACGTATGCCGATGACTTCACCTCGCCGGCAATAACCACCTGTCCTGTTGTGACGAGTGTCTCGCAAGCAACCTTAGACTGTGGGTCAAAGGCAATGAGCTGGTCAAGCACCGCGTCCGAAATCTGGTCGGCCACCTTGTCGGGGTGTCCCTCTGAAACTGATTCTGATGTGAAAAGATATCCCATAGTTTTTTCTGTATTATGCCCGATGGTACCAATAATCTTGTGTCCTGCCGGGCGTAGTTAATAATTGGCTTGTTTGTCATTCAAGCCCTCAAGGTAACTATGTGTGGGATAATCTATGCTGGCGAAGTGCCTTTACAAATGCCCTCTGAAGGGGCTTTTAGCATTTTTTACCGTGGTTGCAAGCAGTCAAATCTTTCCACACACAGCCCGTTGGGGGCTCTATTCGGGTACAAAGGTAAGCACTTTTCCTGTATTTACAGCATTATTGCCTGCTTTTTTGATAAATTAACTCTTTGACATTATAAAAGCAAAGCGGGTGACCCAAAATGAAATGGGTCACACGCTTTTGTAGGGAGGTTGGATAAAAAGAGCTATTTTTCGGGCAAGTATAACAACAAAAGAGCCTTTTTAGTCAGCTTCTTTGCTCAATATGTGAATCAGAAATTTGGTTTGTCTACATCCCACCAAAGGCGTGTGGCCTGCTTGTCCGGGCCGCCTGCGCAGTAGGCATAGGGTGACAGGTGGTAGAACTTTGACAGCCTTGCCTTATCGCGCCCCACGCGGTACAAACGGTGTCTGTACTTCGCGTGACCAACGATTGGCTGTTATTCCATAAGATATTTCTTCCCGTCCCGTATGAAGAGCCCCTTTCCTTGGAATTATACTCTTTGAAAATCATTGTAATCCATTTACAAGTACAATGTCACATTCTTTTGCTATTTCTTCGGTTAAACTATGGTGTTTCCCAAGAATTGGAACTATCTTGTAAAGTTCTCTTGTATCTATGGTGTCATTGAATGTTTTTTCAATGGCATATTCACAAAATAATTTGTCGCACAACCCCTTATACAGTACCCTCTGGCTTTCTGCCGGCATCATTGCTATGTATTCTTCAACCTTGTTTATTTTATCACGGTTGTTCAAGTATATGTTCATAAGATAATAACCTATACCTTCGGAGTACTCCTCGGTACATCTTCCTTGCAGATAGTTCAGGAACACTACAAAATCATCAGCCTTCATGAAAGAACTGTCTGCAACAGAAAGCATAAGGACTACATAGTCACTGCGTAAGGAATCATTCATTTCTTTGGCATTCCTTTCGAGCCTCCCAAGAAGTTCTTCTTTAGAAAAATACTGTTTACAGTATTTCGTATCCACACTATCAATGTCTTTGGTCGTGCAAATCACGTCAAGAACCCCATTGTTGGTATTATTACAACATGCTATCAGCAAAATGCATGATATTAATGATATTATTCTCATTTAATTATTTTTTGGAGTGATAATTATTGCATTCAAGAAGCCTCCGAATCTTATCCAATCATATTTTATGCTTTCGCGGTCAGAATATCGAAGTTCTCCTTCTAAATCATTCTCTACATACAAAAAACGTTCTTCTTTTTCTTTTGGATCAAAAGTTTCTAACCGTTCGGTTGTTTCTTTTAGCTCTTTAATATCCTCATCGGCCATTCTAATACAACCCTCTGTGTCAGAGAGCTCTGGTTCTTGACTTCTGCCACCATGCGTGTGCATTCCACTTCTTCCAGGCGCTTCGCCATCTAAATACTCCATCGCAAGAATTGGATTTGGTCCAAACGAAATAGTGGGATATCTGTTGTTTCCCGTTTCTCTCCATTCTATAATCCTGTATTTACCAGTGGGAGTGTCTGCGCCAATTTTAGTCCGATCTCTTCCTCCAATACCAGTTACCTTAACAATGGTTTCATATATCAAATTATCATGTCTGTCAAAAACAGAATAGATTGCATACGGATGTTTACCCCTATTTGCAGATGCGCTGACTTTGACGTACCACCTCCCATCCGGGTCCACCAGGTTCACCGGGTCGCCGGCGCAGTAGGCATAGGGTGACAGGTGGTAGTAATCCTCTGCCAGCGGGTCCATTGATGAGAAGCGCGGGATAAGGGAGTACTGCCAGCGTGCCTGCGAGTCGTACATGTCGAAACCGTGCAGGGTGACCTCTTCCTTGCCGCAGAACCTGTATGGCTGCATCGAGTAGTTGCGTTGGTTGTATGTCACTCCCGAGGGCAGATACTCCATGCTCTGCAATACTTTATATATTATTCTTCTGTCGGGTATAATATAAATGGTGGAGTTTTTAGTTTGGTCCAACCTTGATATTGTTTCCCATCACTGTCTGAATATTTGACATAATACCAAAGTCCGATAATATCATAGATTGCCATTTCGTAGTAGTGATCTACCTTAACAATAATCTCGCTACATTCATTGGGCTCTTTATGCAGATACCCAACTACTTTGTTTTTAGAAAAGAAATTTTCGTAGTCACAAAAATCACCAAGGTCGAGTGACATTGTCCCTTTTTTGTACCGTGTGGGTGGTATGTTCTCATCTTCATGCATTATACAAATATAGTCATCATTGTCCTTTTTGCTGATTGTATCATATATATGAACTATCTCATATTCTGCTGGGAATTTTATTTCCCAGCCATTTTTTTTACATATTTCAGCATCTCGTTTCAATGAACCCACGAATATGCGTGATACCCATCGATCAATATGTGTCAATCTATATTCATTCAGTATCAATCGGGTTAAGTAACACCACTTGTCAGCCGTGTGTTTAACAGTTTTGTCCTTTATCAATTTTTCCAGTCCATTCCACTCGAAAATCTCCGGATAGATGCCTGGCGCAAAAGTAGGGTCAAAATATGTATCTTCATCAACATGTACATTTATCTCAATTGGCTTGAAAAACAAGGTAGAATCCTTTAGGCTGTGTATACGGAATGCACCCTTGTTTGTTTTGATTTCAGCAAACAGTTCCTCACCAAAAAAGCGATTTTCTGTATATATGTATACAGTATCATTCTTGTAATTTATGATATTCAAGCTATCAATCTCTTTGCCGTATTCGTTTATTACGCCAATCCTGATTTCTTCTTTTGAATGTTTGACAGTTTGAACGAACCCTTCCGTGTACGGACCGGGGCCCATGAAATCAATCTCTCTTCCTTTGAGGGCATGTTTCAGTGATACATAGTCGCAGACTCTCGGATGCTGCGCATTGATTGAAATAAATGCGGTCAGCAACATGCTAAAAAATACAATAATCCTCTTCATATAAATCAATGTTGACGGTATGAATATCCTATTTTCTCATCGGGCAATTTCTTATAATTGGTATTCTCGTATATGTCATAAAACAAACTTTTACCGTCTTTTATTAAACGTTCGCCTACCCCATGACCATTTCCATCTGAAAGATAGTGTGTTCTTAACGGTAAACCACGTTCACTGCGTATTTTATTTTCAATGTGTGTTGTATAAATTTCTGAAATGCTAACGTTTATCCTAGGGAACGCTTTCCATGTCTCTTTAGAATCTCCTCCGTCTCTTTGAAAAACCGCATGTGCTAATTCATGTCCTAAACTTGTTATAATATTTTTTTGTGGTCCATTTGTTGTTGGAATGTATTCTAAATATTCAGTTTTGTAATTCCAATTTATACTTGGAGCATTGGAACTGTATTTATTTTCTAATGAGGGTATGCTGAATAAGGTTACATCAAAGCTCTCATCGTTTGCTAATGTGCTAACTATATAATAACCAGTATTTGTGCTTGACAATTCTATAAGAGCGTTGGAGTATTCGTTCATATATTCCGTGTCCCCTGAATAAAGATTTCCATCATTATCATAAAATCCCCAGACTCCATTATGCTCCATCCAAATATACATATTCGTACCATCGCTAATCATTATTTTCCTCCCGTCCGGGTCCACCAGGTTCACCGGGTCGCCTGCGCAGTAGGCATAGGGTGACAGATGGTAGTAATCCTCTGCCAGCGGGTCCATTGATGAGAAGCGCGGGATAAGGGAGTACTGCCAGCGTGCCTGCGAGTCGTACATGTCGAAACCGTGCAGGGTGACCTCTTCCTTGCCGCAGAACCTGTATGGCTGCATCGAGTAGTTGCGTTGGTTGTATGTCACTCCCGAGGGCAGATACTCCATGCTCTGCAGTACCTCACCGCTGTTGCCGTCACAGGTGAGACGCACATTGCCAAGGTAGTCCTTGATAAAGAAATATGGCTTGACTTCGGTTTGCAGTGTGGTGTCGTTCCTGAGAGATATGTATCCTCCGTCTATTTCTATGCGCGATATGTTTCCGTTCTTGAATATCAACGGCCCACTACGTGTCTCGTCGTAGAGCACTACGGGATCAATGGGGAGAAAGGCCCTATTCAGCGGCGAGATGAGTGCCGGCTGTCGCACCGCAGCTTTGGTGCGTACCCTACGCCCGTCGGCAAGGTAATGGAACTGCAGTGTGTTCCCTCCTGTGAATGTAAGGCTGTCGGGAAGGTCAAGCAGGTTGTATTCTGCATTGAGCATTCCACGGGTTAGGTCACGTGTCTCGTTTCCGTTGAGGTCATATGCGTATGTATCGGCATCTGTTCCTTGAGGAATATACATATACTCGTATTCAAGTGGGTAGCGCTGTGCCGAGTAGTCAATGGCCCTGCTGCGATGGTTGCCCTCGTGTATAAATGTGATAATATTGACATCACCCTCGGGCATATGCCGGTAGAGGGATGTCATGTTGCCCATATTGTCATACCCGAACCCTTCCTGAATATCCTTGTAACCCGCTCCTGAACCATTATATGCCTTTGCGTCGCCCAGACGTTTGAACGGGTCATAATAGAAATAGAAACGTGTACCAAGAGTGTCGTCAAGCTGGTATGTCTCTGTTGAAGAGATTCTTCCGTCGAAATATTGGCTGCCAAAGACTGTGGGCTCGGCATCGTAATGCAGGTACTGGGTAAAACTGTTGCTCTCGACTCCACGGTACTTGCCATCAGCATGATAGAGATGCGTCAGCACAGCATTGCCACCATAGAGGCTCTCGGTCGACTTGCGGCACATCTCGTCATACGTCATTGACCTCAAAGTGAATGTTCCATTTGCCGAGTGACTGCCCGAGGAATTTGCTACAGACAGCACTGATGAGGTCAAGCGTCCGGCATGGTCATATTCATAATCATAGACCATGCTGATGACATCCATCATGGTGTGGTATTCTTCTTCTCGCCTGACAATGTTGTCGTTGAAGTCGTACGATATTGTATGGCGGGAGCAGACATTGTTCACATTGTCGAACTCCAGAGTACAAACGTTGCGTGCACGCTCGTCATACCAGTATGCCGTGACACAATACTCCAAGGGATTCTCCAAAGAACGTGTCAGCGTTCCGGTAAGTAACGAATGTGGATTTGCCCATCCGGTAGGGTGTGGAAGGAATATGTTCTGGAACTGGTACTGTGTGAAAAAAGAGTAGTCGTCGTAAAAATTCGTCTTCAGCAGCACGGGTGATGTTCCCATAAGTATATTTCCCGTGTAACCATATGGTGTACGGAAATCCACGGACTCCCTTACGCTAATGGAATCAAAATGACTTATCAGTTGCAATTGTGAAGCCGTATTGGTTACCGTACCTTCCTGTATTACACGGCCAAGACCATCGTACTTCACGAAACTCCATTCATTGCGTGTCTGTTGCTCGGGAGTCGCTGTCAGCACCGGGCGCGAATCGGCATCATATACTGTATAAAACCATCCTGTCCCGGGCTTCTTGAGTGACGTGCAGCGCCCCCTGTGGTCATAGCCGTAGAAATAGGCAAACTGTTCAAGCTCTTCTGTGTCCGACAGGGTGTAAGTGCCTTCGTTCATGGTGGCTTCCACTGCAGATGGAGGCAACACACAAATGAGTCTTCCTAAGGCATCATATACATAATACGTATCAAGAAACGCATCGGAGTAAACGCCCCTCCGTCTCTCAAGCACCGTCCTCTCCTTGTCATCCTTAAAGATAATGACAGTAAAACCATCCTCATCAGTCTGCTTGGTATATGATAGTGAGTTGTACCCGTACACACCGTTGTTACATATTGTTGTGGCAGCATATACGGAGTAATGTGTTACGGTAAGTTCCTGTTTTGCTTTGTTATATCCGTACTCATAAGTGACCGCCTTGCCGGGAGTGGTTCCGCCGGTCTCTGCGAGTACTCTGCCACCTGTCATCTGTTCATGGGAGATGTCTACATGGAATGCGGTACTATAGTCTGAACTTGTGAACGCATCCAAAGGCACATAAGTGCCACCTTGTGTGCCCAAAGGCAATGCAGCCCATTCCTGTACCTTGCGCCCCAGACTGTCGTATACAATGTGAGAGACAAGGTCCTTGGCCGTGGGTGTTACCCCGTGCTGTGTCGTCTGCAGTTCCCTGCCGGCAGCATCATAATATACCGTTGTTGCCGTTGAGTTGCTTGCCGTGGCACCGTCACTTGGTGAGACCTGAATCTTCGGGACAAAAGTCCTTATATAGTTCTGCTGCGGATACACTTCTGCGACAAGGCACAGCAATAGTACCGGCAGGCTATGGCGTACAAGCCATGAGGTGTTACTGTTCTGTCGCATAGTTGTATTCATATTGTTTTAATATATACTCTTCATTACCTCTCACTTCTATGATCTGGTGAAGGCGATTGAAACCGTCATAGGTGTATCGGGTTTCTACACCGCGGGCATCGGTCTGGGAGATCATACCTACCATTGGCTCATATTTGCTTACAACAACCGATGCCGAGGGCAACAATGAGCGCAAGTTATGGATTTTTTCCCAGTCTTCATCACTCGGCACCTGTTTATTTGCAAGTTCATTGAAATTTATCCCACAATTTATAACGTCCTGCAGGGTGGCATTGTTGATTTGGGCTACTACATACCGGTTCTTGTATCCCCACAGCAAAACAACGTGAGCGCCACCACGGCTGATGAGTTCTACAGGGCGTCCTTTATCAGTGTAATTGGAATATGTCACATCCGGCTTTGCTGAATCGTCGGCATAAAGAGTAAGTGGTGTGACGTTGGTGCCGGTAGTCCCATAAAAGGTATATTCTTTATAAGGCTTTACCAGTACATCGTTATGGTGGGTATTGACAGTTGTTTTTATCAATAGATTGTCATTGTATTGCTTTTCCATTAGTTTTATGGTGTTAAGGTTGGCATTCCTGAACTTGCCGCCTAAATATGACGGATAGTCCTTAGAATAATAATATTCTACTTTACTTGCCGGGAAACCGGTAGAATATGTAGTGATACATCTTGGTTTGTATATCTCATTGTCATACAAGTGTTTGGTGGCTTTATAATTGTTCTCCTCTATCGTTGTTATGCTATCAAGATATGTGAAGTAACTGCTCGCATAATAACATTTTGCTTTGGATGTTTCGCCAATTTTCAGACATCTTACCTTGTTGACTGATATTGTATCATATTTGTATTGCATCTCTTTTACTACATGCCCTGCATTGAAAATCATATGACTTTCAAGCAGACCGTTTAGTGGGTTGTGTGTGCCTTGGTCCGAAGCGTAATAATAATCAGTCTCGGGCTTGTTGAAGAACCGGTATCTTTCAACCAACTCCTGATCACCCTCTTCCTTTATGGTATATACTACTGAATAGCCCATGTGATTTCCGTTATATGGATTGAACGGAGTGCGGAAAGGTGATGAATTGAACTCAATTGCATATGCAACAACAAGTTCTGTTATTACGTTATATTCATACCTGATAGTAAAATAGTCAACATGGAATGTCGACGATGGTTTACGTATCAGATGACCTGTACTATTACCATTTTCTTCATATATATATCTGGTAGTTGAGACTGGAGAGGATATTTTTGATATTCTTACACCACCGACTCTCTCCTTCTTAGGAGAGGTTGTGTATTTATGAAGAGAAATGCCGATTTGTATTTCTGCATCAACAGCCGAGCTAATATACAGATTCAATGTATCCAATGGGAATAGTCGCGGAATATTACCATCCAACACGAACTCTCTTGTTATATAACCGTCGCTTAGGGTTATTTCAGTATTCTGTGGGTATCTATAACTGTTTATGAATAAAGGCAATGTGCGTATAGTCACTGCATTTGTGGTACTTGATAAGCTCTTTGTCTCAATACATTCCAATCGGAGCTTGTAAGCACAGCTATCCTTGCCAACAATAGGAACCTTTATCAGAGTATCATTGACATTACTCAGTGTTATCGTTTGTAAATTGATTGTATCTGTATATACAGTATCAAGTTCCTCGGTGTATATGGTATTACACTCATATTCAAAACTGGTCTCAGCGCCCATGGGATTTGTCAACTTAGTCAGCATCCATATCTTACCGCTCTCGCTTGATGTTGCCTCGTAACCATCCTGATAATAGAATGTCCGGCCTTTGGCAACAATGGTCTTTGTGCTATCTTTTCGGAGTTCATTAAGACTTCCGTAGCTGTTTTTCATTATGTATGGGTGCCAGTACCATTCAACAGTGTGGGGCGAATAAGGTATTTTTAGAGGGTTATTGTCTGTATAATATCCCCATTTGTCGGTATGGTATTCATTCTTTAAAGGAAGGTTGTCGCCCATATCATACTCCATCTTGTATTTTTGAACTGTATTCCCCTTGCCTTGTATGGTAATAGAATCAAGTTTGAGTCGAGCTGATAAGTATGTTGTATCAATAACAACACTTCCATTATAGTTCTTTTTACCCAAGAAATATGAATGGTGTAATCTATATGACATTACAGGATGTCCGTTATTGGTTGAATAAACATTTATATATTCAAGTGCAGTGTTTTCACTTGGAATGCGTTTCTGGCTTGTATTGACAACCCGTGAATCATAACCTGTAATATCCTTTCTGGCAATGTCACTTTTCTTGAACTCGACGTATCCTGAATTCCAGTTGATAGCTCTAAGGATATACTCTTCTTTTGTGAGTTCAAGACTTATGTTGCGTTTGTTCTTAGGGTCGGAAATAGATGAACTGGCCCCTTTTGTAATGATTGTTTGTTTTTCTAATATTTTATATTCTGTGTATGTCTCATTTACAGGGCTAAGGTATGAGTTCTCAATTCGGTCATAGGTGAAATGTATCTTTTCCCCATTTGGAAGTATTATTTCAGTAAGCAACCAGTTTGTAGTTGTATAAGAATTTGAAAAGTACGAATACTCATCGGGTGGTATGAAAGTCCTGTTGGGTTTAGATGATATATCGTAATAGATGCCTTCCTTCTCGTCCTCAAAACTCATGCTGCACATTGACCTTAATTCTTTTTTGTCAAATATGTATCTGGTATTATCCTCTGTAGTTATACAGAAATCACTTTCGCAACCTTCAATTTTCAGATTGTCTTCAGGCTTCAAAAGAACAAAACGTTCAAGGTCTTCATCATTATATTCACCTTTACGTACTATAAATTTGCCTGAATAGCCGGCAAAGTTATAATGGTATATGTCTGACTCAAGGTCCAGTTCTGCATTGCCAATATTGCTGTAATTAAATAAATCGGACATATAAAATTCAGGAATAGTGTCAGCACACATATAAAAACCATACTCATCAAAATCGTCATGGCCTTGTATTATTCTGCCGACGGCTCCTCCGGCATGAAGACTCCACCCCAAACCAACACGGCTCGCTTCTTGGGTCACCTTAATGCCCGATGCGTGATACTGTAATGTTATAGGCAGGCTATAATCGCCGATTTCTATTGTATAAATAGGAATAGAAATACTGGGGACTCCTGTGTATAATGACACGGGGACCTCGGAATATTGCATTAACGAGTGAGCTTCGGGCGAAGGAGCAAAATTTTTGGATGTGATGAGGTTTTCGGCATAATTATTACCGGAAGACCTGGCTTGCGGGATTTCAGGTATTGTGTCTATTACTATCTTGAAGGGTATTATAGTGTCGTTGATGCTTGTCTGTGCATTCAGAACCGGAATGATGCTGAATGCGAGCAAAAGGATTGTTATATGTCTATTCATAGTTGTTGCCTTTTAAATGGATTTTCTCACATATAATATTGTTCCCTGAATATAATGTTAAGATATATACACCTGCTACAAGATCCCGGGTATGAAGACTGAAATAGGCGCAACCTCCTTCAGGTATTGTCTGTTCCTGCCTGTCTATAAGCATGCCTGCAACATTGGTCAGGACTGCAGTTGTATTGCATTGCAGTCTGCTTCTTAGTTCTATTTTGAGGCAGTTATCATCGCTGATATGATAGTTATATACAAATTTGTCTAGACAGATATCTTCCTGATAATTGAAATTTGAGTATTTGTATTCTCCCTTTCTTGAAGAGACTTTGTCAAATGTATCTGTGTCATACGATTCTGAAATGAAATAGTTCTCTTGCTCTTCAAGGGGATAATAGTATGAGACATTATCGTGGGCGATCTTGATTCCGTTTGATAGTATATAGGTATTTATGGTTTCAATAGCTGGGAACCTGTACCCAGGTACAAACCAATTGTAACGGTCAATACACCATATTATGGAATCATTGTCAAGTTTATAACGTATGGAATCGTCAGAGTAGGAATCCGTACAGCCATTGCTCAATATTGATGTGTGCGGTGAAACTTTCTGCCCCACACGCGTATGGTGCTTTGTTCTGAATGAGTTATACCTGACTGTGTCACCAGGCAGTATGAGAGTACCGTATGAATCAATCTTGTATGATGTTTTACCATATGTACAGATGTTCAGCGTTTCGGAATATTTCCCCTCGCCGTATAATAGCGAAACAACAGAGTCCCCGTAGGCTGAAGGAAGAACTTGGAAAACTTCAGGACGTAAATAATTTATCGAAGTATTTGAATTGACGAATCCTGTACAAAATACAGTGTCGGAACAAATATTGTAGCAAATTCTATGTCCGGGGGCTGTTCTTATAATTGTTGTAGAGTCCTTGCTCATTTCATATCCCTCAATAAGTTCTTCTCCTTTAGAAGAAACGGAGCAGAAGTTCCAAAGGCGATTTTCTCCACTTTCTTCAGGATGTACATATTGAATTTCTTTTTTTACAACCTTATCACCATCTTTAGGGCAATAAATACTTTGGCCCGATGAGGACTGTGCATATACCATTAAGGACTGAAATGATAGTATGCTTATTGTCAGGAGTTGTCTTATGCTCATATCTAATCATTTTTTATAAACTCTCCAATAAAACATTCTCCACAAATCTCCAACAGGATTCTGTATACCCCTGCCGGTTGCAATGATATGTCAATAGTTTGCTCTACATTCTTTGGCAAGTCAATCTCATCGGTTGCAATAATGATGCCGTTTTCATCCATTATATAATATATAACTGATTCAAAGGTTACATGTGGGCTATTTATGCCAATAGTGCCATTGCTTGTATAAAGTACGACCTCGGGCAATATATCATTTAAATGGGTTTCTCTCTTCTCTTCTTCCTCCTTTCCGATTGTTTGGTCATCATTAATTTGTTTTTCTGACAGGTCGATTACTTGCGCTTCGATGCTGCTTACACACATAATAGCAATAAAACATGCCACAAAAATTCGTCTAATAATAGTTTCCATAAATAATAATGTTTTGTTTTGAACAAAGGTATTTCCACATCATATTGTTTACAAATTATTTTTATCCAAGCACATCCAAATATGCAATAATTAATCATCTTTCTTCGTAAAGCATTGTCAGTAAGTATATTACCAAACTGTTTTCTTTTGAATATTTTTCAACTTTTCCAAAATTGGGATGAGTTTGGATGAAATTCATTCATGCGTTATAATTATTAATACTATCTTCGCATTTGGCTAAAATCGATATTATTACTATGAAGCGGTGTTTTTTGTATGCATACTTGTTTTTGTCCTGCGTTATCTGTGGATGCAATGATTACAATAATGAGGTATTATTGAATAGACTTATTTCTGTACAGAACGAAGGTGACACATGTCCTTATAACGCTTTAGAACGGTATGACTCACTTGGTGCTATATTTGAACATGAGAACGAATATCTGCGTAGCAAATATGCGTTGCTTGGTGTGCGTTTACAGGACAAAGCTTTCATAACACATACAAACGACAGTGTAATAAACTTACTGTATGATTATTTTATAAATTACGGTAACAGCTGTGAGAAACAGGAGGTCTGCTATTATATGGGCAGTGTATACCGTGACTTGCACGACACTCCCAGGGCTGTAAAATATTTTCTCGAGGCGATTCAGGTTGCGGAAACGGAAGCAAATATTGATTCTGCCATATATGAACGTTCGTATCTACAACTGGCTGCTATTTATAGAAAACAGCTAAACTATGAAGAAGCACTAAAAATGTCATTAAAAGGTCTTGAAATAGCTGAAAGTGCAAATGTAAATAGTATTAGAAACTACTCTTCTATTGCTAATGGATACTATTATTTGAATGATACAATTGAAACTGTCAGATATAGTAGGATTGTAATAGAAAAAATATTGGATGAAGGTTTAATTATAGAGAACTCGGATGTAATTGCATCCAGAATGCATGATTTTGCAAAATTCGGTTATAAAGCCGAGGCCGATTATTGTTATGCCCTGCTACAGCATCTTCCCGAGGATGCCCGACCTAAAAATTATCTTATAAACCTTGCTGTTTATTGTAAGAATTGTGTGTCCCCCGACAGCGCGGCTGCAGTTTTTCACAGAATACAAGAGAGCGACAAATCAATTGCCCAACAATATAATTCCACACAGTTCCTGATGAAGTATTATGCGTCTGTGGGCAACTATGAAGAGGCAACACGTTTCGCGCTCCTTTTCAGCGATGCAAACAGGAATTTGTTGAAAGATATGAATGTGGAACAGACGCTTAACGCCAGGAATGAGTTCCAATATATCCGTGACCGTGACAAGGAGGCTGCCATGATGGAACAGATTGGCCGTACACGTCTCATTTGGGCTGTATCTATAATTGTTATGATATTGCTTCTGATGTCGCTGTTATTCTTCCACTACCATCGCCAACGAAGGTTGCTCAAAATAATAATGGAACGTAATAACGCGGTTGATAATGCACGCGGATTAATACAAAAATATGAGGAGGAACTTGAGCAGAGTCACGATATAATTGAGACAAAAGAAAAAGAACTGGCAACAAAATACTCTATGATAGAGACTCTTGACGTTGAACTTAAAAATGCGGAAGACTCCATAAAAAGACTGATGGTGCAGAATGAGACGCTTACCAAATTTGCTTTGATGAAAAAGTTCTCGGCAGGAACGGAAGATGCAGCCGAGATAATTGCAAAGTACAAACGTGCGGCTGACGGGAAATGTACGCTATCGGAAGATGACTGGAGTGAGCTGATTGCTGCCGTTGATTGTGTTTATCCGAATTTCACATCCGAAATAAATGAGCGTCTGAAGGATATTAAATTGCATAACCTACGTATATGCTATCTGCTTAAGATTGGTATGACTAATCCTCAGATAGTCAATATCACAGGAAACCCACCGCAAACTGTGTGGTACAGAGTGAAACGCATAAAGGAAGCGCTTGGAAATAACAGGTAACGAAAGAGGTTTAACGATTAACGTGTAGCGTGTAATGTTTAACGATAAAAGGTTAACGTTTAACGAGACCCTCTCCGCAACTTCGTTGCTCGTCTCCCTAACACAGGGAGACAATAGTTTTGGGTCTTTTATGGGCGCAATTCAAACGATTAACGAGGAACGTTTAACGATGAAGGGCTAATTGCTTGCTTGTGTTTTATCTCCTCACCCTTACAGGGAGCTCCTCTTAGTTACAAATAAGAGGAGCACTGTGAACTTTGATTAAAATAAATCCTGAGATTAATACGGAAAACGGAAACTCCCTTAACCCCTCACCCCTCACCCGTTAAGCCCTATGGGCTTGAAACTCGGCTGCACTCGCTGTACAATTACAAGCAAGCTTGCATTGCGCTCATTGGCACGAGCTTTCATCGTTCCTCCAACAGTTCTTTTATGCTCTTGCCCAATGTGGGGTGAATGGCATCCGGTGCAATGGCGCCCAGCGGTTCAAGGACGAACCTGCGTTTGTGCATCAGGGGGTGGGGAATGGTCAGCCTGTCGCTCTCGATAATTCCGTCACTGTATAGCAGTATGTCGATGTCGATGATGCGGTCGTGGTAGTTGCCGCCCTCCGATTTTAAGGTGCGGCCCAGCTCGCGCTCGATGCGCTCGGTGGCGTCGAGCAGCTCAAGAGGTGTAAGGTGGGTGTCGAATGCCACGGCGCAGTTTAGGAAGCTGTTGCTGCTTTCAAAGCCCCATGGGGCTGTCTCGATGAACGGCGACTGTGCCACGCAAGGACCAAGCACGAGCGACAGGTGTTCTATCGCTCGTGTCAGGTTTTCTTCTTTGTTGCCCAGGTTTGTACCCAGGCCGAGGTATACTTTTGTTACCATCAGTCAATAATCAGCATTGCATCGCCGTAGAGGCCGAAACGGTAACCTTCGTCGAGTGCCACCTGGTATGCGTTCATCACGTTGTCGTAGCCGCCGAATGCTGTGGTGAGCATGAGCATAGTAGAGTAGGGGGCATAGAAGTTGGCAATCATGCAGTTTGCTACGTGGAACTCGTACTCGGGGAAGATGAACTTGTTTGTCCATCCGTCGTACTCCTTGAGCATGCCGCCTGTGAGGGTGGCTGTCTCGAGCACACGCTGCACCGATGTTCCTACGGCGCATATGCGGCGGCCTTCGGCCTTTGCCTTGTTCACCAGCTGCACTGCCTCGGTGTCGACGCTAATGAGGTCGCTGTCCATCTTGTGCTTTGTGAGGTCCTCGACGTCAATCTCGCGGAAGCAGCCAAGGCCTGTGTGCATGGTGACGTATGCGGTGTCGATGCCTCTGATTTCCATACGCTTCATGAGCTCGCGTGTGAAGTGGAGGCCTGCGAACGATGCTGTGACGGAGCCCTCTTTCTTCGCGAAGTATGTCTGGAAGTTCTCCAGGTCCTCGGGCTCCTCCTTGCGCAGACGCTTGAAGTCATCGGGCAGCGGTGCCACGCCAAGCGCGTAGAGTGCCCTCTTGAACTCGTCGTGCGGTCCGTCGTAGAGGAAACGCAGGGTGCGGCCGCGTGAGGTGGTGTTGTCGATGACCTCGGCAACCATGGAGTTGTCCTCGCCGAAGTAGAGCTTGTTGCCTATACGTATCTTACGTGCGGGGTCAACGAGCACGTCCCACAAGCGGAACTCCTCGTTGAGCTCGCGTAGCAGGAATACCTCGATCTGGGCGTTGGTCTTCTCCTTGTTGCCATAGAGGCGTGCGGGGAACACCTTGCTGTCGTTCATTACAAAGAGGTCCTTCTCGTCGAAATATTCGATTACCTCCTTAAAGATACGGTGCTCGATCTCGCCGGTCTTCTTGTGCAGGACAAGAAGGCGTGACTCGTCACGGTACTCGGCAGGGTAGAGCGCGATGCGGTCATCGGGTAACTTGTACTTGAACTGTGACAATTTCATATGTTGTCCGTTAATGAGAAAATGTTCGTCTGCTATCATGGTTGTAACTGTTTTTCGAGCCACTCGGGGAATGACTCAATGTTGATACATTCTTCTAATCTATACTCTCCTATTCTTGTGCGTGCAAGGTCTGTGAGGTAGGCGCCGCTTCCCAGGGCCTCGCCGATGTCGCGGGCGAGCGAGCGTATGTATGTGCCTTTTCCGCAGGTCACGCGTATCCTTATCTTCGGCAGCTCAAAGCTCAGCAGCTCAATGGCATCTATGCGTATCTGCTTGGGCTCGAGTTCCATGTCACTGCCGCCACGGGCGAGGTCGTATGCGCGCTTGCCGTCGACCTTGCAGGCCGAGAAGAGCGGCGGGCGCTGTGCGATGTTCCCCACGAACTGCTTGAGCACCTCTTCGGTCATCTCCCTTGTGATGTGCTCATAGGGGTATGTGGCGTTCACCGGATGCTCCATGTCAAAGGATGGGGTGGTGGCACCGAGCATGAGCTCTGCCTCGTACTCTTTTGTCCGGCTCTGCAGCTCCTCGATCCTTTTGGTTGCCTTTCCTGTGCACAGCAGCAGAACGCCTGTCGCCAATGGGTCGAGTGTGCCCGCGTGTCCCACCTTGAATCTCTTGATACCGTACCTGCGGCTGAGGTGGTAGCGTACCCTGCTTACTATCTGGAACGACGTCCAGGTATATGGTTTATTAATAGGTATTATCTCTCCTGCAACAAAGTCCATTATGCTATCGTAAGGTTATGTCCGGTTAATAACATTATAAGTATGGCGCCTCCTACTACAATCCTGTACCAGCCGAAGGCCTTGAAGCCGTACTTGGTGACAAAGCTGATGAAGAACTTGATTGCCAGCATCGCAACGATGAATGCAACGATGTTTCCGATGATGAGGGTACCCATGTTGTTGGTGAGAATCTCCATGCCCTCGGGCTCCATAAAGATCTTGAGCATCTTGAAGAGTGTTGCCGCGAACATGGTGGGCACGGCAAGGAAGAACGAGAACTCGGCAGCTGCCTTACGTGTGAGCTTCTGTGCCATACCACCCACGATTGTCGCCATTGAACGTGACACACCGGGAATCATTGATATGCACTGGAACATACCTATCCAGAATGCACGCTTCTCGGTGAGTTCGGTCTTCTCGCTTCCCTTGTTGAATATCCTGTCGCAGAAGAGCATGAATATACCTCCCAGGATAAGTGTCACCGCAACAACCTCTACCTTCTCCAGCATTGCGTCAATGGCGTCGCTGAAGAGCAGGCCGAGCACGGCGGCAGGGATGAATGCCACAAAAAGCTTCCAATAGAAGTCGTACTTGTGCAGGAACTTCTTGAGCGGTGTGGCATCCTCGGGGGCCGGGGTGTGGTTGAGGCGGAAGAAGCGCTTCCAGTATAGCACTACAACCGACAATATGGCACCGAACTGGATGATAAAGGTGAAGGCCTTTACGAATTCGGTACTCTCAACGCCCAGCACGTTCTGTGTAATGATCATGTGTCCTGTAGAGGATACGGGCAGGAACTCTGTCAGTCCCTCTACAATGGCAATGATTATCGTCTCGAAAATTGAAATGTCAGACATCTGGTACTTGTTGTTTAATCGTTATTCTCTTTCTTGTCCTTTGGCTTGTACATTATGGCCACAATCATGAATATGAAGCCGAGGAAACATATTGTCGGCGCTAACTTGATACGGCGCCAGCTGAAAATGTCCGGCTCGAAGTGTGTCTCGGTTGAACCGGGGCCTGCCATCAGCACGAAACCGAGGACTATGGCTACTGCCGCAACGGCAAGCAGTATGTAGTTGGTTTTTCCGAATGCGAATTTTGACTTGTTCATTATCGTTGTTTTTATATAAAATACAAATCGTTGTTGCGCATGCGCAGGAACCTGTTAACCGACAGGAATGCGCAGAGGCTACAGATGGTTATTCCAAAGAGTATCACCACCGCTCCCACTATGGCAAGGCCCTCTGTGGGCAGGTATGCCGCAATGATGGGCTCCTGCTTTGAGAGTATGTAAAGGCCTGCTGCCAACAGCACGTCGGCCATAACTCCCGAGAGCAACCCTATCCACATGTTGCTTATAATGAAAGGACGGCGTATGAAGCCCCAGGTGGCTCCCGTCAGTTTCATGGTGTGCATGAGGAACCTCTTTGAGTATATCGACAACCTTACAAGGTTGCTTATGAGCGACCAGGAGATGAGTGTGAGCATCACAAGGAACAGCAGCAGGGTAAGTCCTATCTTCTGTATGCCTTCGTTCACGGAATCCATCAGCTCCTTCTGGTATATTATCTCCTTGACATCCTTGTTGCGAAGGAGGCTTTTCTCTATCACAGCAAGCGAGTCCTGGTTGGCATACTCGGGCTTCAGCGTCAACTCAATCTCGGCCTCGTAAGGGTTGTAGCCCAACTGCTCGACAGGGTCGCTCTTCAGCTCAATCTTCTGCTCCTCGAGCGCCTGCTCCTTTGATATGTACTTCACGCCCTGTGTATATTGGCTCTTGCCAAGGCTCTCCCTGAGCTTGAGGATATTGGCCTCGGGGGCATCGCTGTTCATTATCACCGACACGCCAAGGTTGTCCTGCACGCTCTTTGAGACCTCCTGTGCTGCGACAAAAAGAATGCCCATCGCGCCAAGCAGAAGCAACACCAATGTGGTGCTGATATATACGCTTATTGTCTGTACTTTGAATACCGGTTTGCTCATCTTCTCTTCCTGAAAACATAAATTATGGAGCTGCTCGCATCGCGGCGTGTCCATTGTGCGAACCAACCCTTGAGGGCGGTCCTGAATCCTCTCATGCCAGGAACGCCTGAACCTTTGTAGCGCTCGCTGAGCATTGATATGTAAAAGCCGTCGAACGGCATCGTGTATTCCCTTTCGAGAATGAAGTTGTGCTTCTCGCCCCAACGCATTATTGTGCCCGGGGTGAAGTGCCACAGGTGGCGCGGTACATCGTATGCGGCCCAGTTCTCCTTGTAGTGCCTTGCATCGTACGACTTGCAGTTGGGTACTGCAATGACTGCTATTCCTGTGTCATCCAATATACGGTAGAGTTCATCCCAAAAGGTATCCAGCTCCTGTATATGCTCCATGACGTGCCACAGTGTTACCACATCAAGCTCCTTGTCCTCAATCTGTTTCAGATGCTCTTCGGGGAACATCCGGAACCCGAACTCCTTTTGTGCAAGCTCCCTTGCATGGGGGCTCTTCTCTATTGCGGTGACGTCCCAACCGGCCTTTTCCATTGCTCTGGCGAAATAGCCTGTTCCTGCACCATAGTCGAGGATGCTGCCGTTCTTCAGCAGTGTCAGCCTCTCTATGAGGTTTACCTTCTTGCGCAGCATGATGGCACGCACGCAATGGTATACTTTATTCAGAAGTCCCTTTCTTGTGTTGCTGTGCGAGATGTATGTCTGCGACTCGTAATAGCGTCCTATCTCCTTTTCGTCGGGAATGCCTTGGGTGAATACAAAACCGCAATCCCGGCACTCGTGCACCTCGAACTCCTCGTTTGTGGCAAAGTGGTCCTTGCAGGTGAAGCGCTTTGCTATTCTGCTTCCTTTGCACAGTGGACATGATGAGTGGGTTATTGTATTCATTATACAGGTTGCTTTGTAACAGTTGTTCGCTTTAGGGCGTAACACGCCAAAAGATGATACAAAAATATACCATTTGGAGCGAAATTGTTCTCTTTTTTTGAAGAATTACAACGAAAACTTGCAAAAATCACCTTTTTTAACATTTGGGTAGCGGATATTTTATTAATTTTGCGCCCAATATTTGTTGAACTAAAATTTTTAAAGACATGGCAAAATTGGCTCTTTCTAACAACAAGGTGCTTTTGGGCGTATGCGGTGGCATTGCCGAGTACCTCAACATTGATGCAAAGATCGTTCGTATCGCATGGGTTGTTGCTGCAATCTTCGCAGGTATCGGTCTCGTTGCATATCTTCTGGTATGGCTCGTCCTTTTCTTGATGAACAAGAAGTAATACCGGTAGAAGATGGGAAAACTTGTCCGTTCAGCTAATGGCAAGATTGGCGGTGTATGTGCCGGTATTGCCGAATATTTCGATTGGGATGTGCGCACTTTGCGCCTGGTATGGTTCGTCGCGGCGATTGTTGCTGTAGGAAGCCCTGTGCTTTTCTATCTTATCCTTTGGCTGGTTATGCCCGAGGGTGACAAGAAGGATTATGCTGACCGAATGTATGAGCGTTTGGGCAAGAAACAGTAAAAAACTCCCGATGAAAACATAAAAAATGGTGGCAATTGCCACCATTTTTTATTGTATGTCAGTCAACTATCTCGCCAAGCAGTGTCGCGGCTGTTGAACCGTGGACCTTTACCCTGACGAAGTCGCCTATCTTATAGCCCTTGCGGTCGAATACCGCTGTGCGGTTCTGCTCTGTGCGTCCGAAGAACTGCTCTCTTGAGCGCTTTGATACACCCTCAATCAACACCTCATATGTGTGGCCTATGCAGTTCCTGTTGTTGTTGGCCGAGCACTCCTGCTGCAAGGCGATAATCTCGTTCAGGCGGCGCACCTTCTCGCTGTCCTCGATGTCGTCTTTCATGTGGCGGCTCGCGAAGGTGCCGGGGCGCTCAGAGTATTTGAACATGAATGCGGCATCATACGAACAGTAGCGCATGAGTGAAAGCGTCTCCTGGTGGTCTTCCTCGGTCTCTCCGCAGAATCCTGCGATGATGTCGGTCGAGATACCGCAGTCGGGCACGATGCGGCGGATGGCCTCGATGCGGTCGAGATACCACTCGCGTGTGTATTTGCGGTTCATAGCTTTGAGCATGGTGCTGCTGCCGCTCTGTACGGGCAGGTGTATGCTCTTGCACACATTCGGCTCTTCGGCAATCACGTGCAGTGTCTCGTCGCTCATGTCCTTGGGATGTGAGGTGGTGAAGCGTATGCGTGTCTGCGGTGCGTGGCGTGCCACAATACGTAGCAGCTCGGGGAATGTGATTGTGGTGCCGTCCTCGCCCTCGAAACGGTATGAGTTCACGTTCTGGCCCAACAGGATAATCTCCTTGAACCCCTTTGATACAAGGTCGTCAACCTCGTTGAGAATACTCTGTACGTCGCGGCTTCTCTCGCGGCCTCTTGTGTAGGGCACCACGCAGTAGTGGCAGAAGTTGTTGCATCCGCGCATAATCGATATGTAGCCCGATACATTGCCGCTGCATATACGCATGGGGATGACATCGCGGTAGGTCTCGGTGGTCGACAATTCAATGTTCATCGCCGGGTGCCCCATCTCGGCCTCGGCAATCAGCTCCGGCAACGACAGGTAGGTGTCGGGGCCGGCAACGATGTTCACCCTGTACTCCTTGATGAGCTGCTCCTTCACGCGCTCGGCCATACAGCCTACCACGCCTATGAGGGTGTTCTTGCCACGGCGCATGGCGTTGAGCTGGTCGAGCCTGCCGTATATCTTCTGCTCGGCATTGTCGCGTATCGAGCAGGTGTTCAGCAGTATGAGGTCGGCCTCCTTTATCTCCTCGCAGACCCCGTATCCTGCAACCTTCAGAATGGAGCCGATGACCTCGCTGTCGGCAACGTTCATCTGGCAACCGTATGTCTCAATAAATAGTTTCTTGTTCTCCACTGTAATATCGTTTGTAAAATTTTCGGCTAAGATAACAACAAAAAACGAAAATATGTGCCAAAAGCCGCCACTATGTGCGTCGCGCATTAATTATTTATATTTTATTTAATAATATAACTTGACTTTTTTTTATTTTTCCTTTACCTTTGTGACTTGTAGTTTTGCCCGTGGGCAGCAAAAGAAAACAAAATGAGCGATACAATAATTATAATTCCTACTTATAACGAGAAGGAAAACATTGAGCGTATGATACGTACGCTCCTTTCTCTTGAGCATCCGTTCGATGTTCTTGTTGTTGACGACGGCTCGCCCGACGGTACCGCAGACCTTGTAAAAGGGATGATGGCGGTTTACCCCGATAGGGTGTTCATTATCGAGCGCGAGGGCAAACTGGGCCTTGGAACGGCATATATAACCGGTTTCAAGTGGGCTCTTGAGCATAATTATGAATATATCTTTGAGATGGATGCCGACTTCTCGCACAACCCCGATGATGTGCCCAAGCTCTATGCAGCCTGTGCCGACTGGGGTTACGATGTCTCTATCGGCAGCCGCTACGTGACAGGCGTCAATGTGGTGAACTGGCCGATGGGGCGCGTTCTGATGTCTTACTTCGCGTCGAAATATGTGCGTTTGGTAACCCGTATTCCGGTTCACGATACAACAGCGGGTTTCAACTGCTACCGCCGCAGGGTGCTCGAGACAATGGAACTCGACAAGATACGTTTCAAGGGTTATGCGTTCCAGATAGAGATGAAGTTCACTGCGCATAAGTGCGGGTTCAGCATCAAGGAGGTTCCGGTGATTTTCGTGAACCGCGTGTTGGGAACATCAAAGATGAGCGGAGGTATATTCAGCGAGGCGCTTTTCGGTGTCATAAGACTGAAGATAGGCAGCTGGTTCCGCAAGTATCCAAAGTATAAAGGAGAATAATCAGGATAATCAATGGCAAACAATACAAATGAACAATTCGAGAAGGTGCTGGCTGTGTGCCGCGACCTTTTCAGCAAGAAACTTTACGACTACGGGGCGTCGTGGCGCATAATGCGTCCGCAGTCGCTTACCGACCAGATATTCATAAAGGCAAAGCGCATACGCACCCTTGAGACCGGTGCCGAGAATCTTGTGGGCGAGGGTATAAACTCCGAGCTTATAGGAATAGTGAACTATGGTATCATTGCTCTTGTGCAGCTTGAGCTGGGCTATTCCGACAACTGCGACATAACCCCTGATGAGGCTATGGTGCTCTATGACAAGAAGGCCAACGAGGCGCTTGAACTGATGAAAAAGAAGAACCACGACTACAACGAGGCGTGGCGCGGAATGCGTACGACATCATACACCGACCTCATCCTCACAAAGATATGGCGTACAAAGCAGATCGAGGAACTTGAGGGCGAGACAAAGGTGTCGGAGGGTGTTGATGCCAACTACATGGATATGATAAACTACGCGGTCTTTGGACTGATAAAGAATGGTGTTGCGTAAGAGAAGAGGATATACTGTTGCAACCAACGTGTGCCGTTGGGTACTTGCGCTGGTGCTGATTGTGTCGGGCTTTGTAAAGGCCGTTGACCCTGTCGGTTCCATGTACAAGCTGCAGGAGTATGTCGATGCATTCTCCTTGGGTGTCTTTTCCGACGAGTTCCTGATGCTTGCCGCCATGTTGCAGGCGGCGCTGGAATTCTTGTTGGGTATAAGCCTGCTGATGGGTATATACCGTCGGTTCGTGACCTGGTTCACCCCATTGGTGATGCTCTTCTTTACAGTGCTCACATTCGTGATATACCGTGGTGATGCAGTTGCCGATTGCGGGTGCTTTGGTGATGCCGTAACGCTGAGCAACGGCGAGACATTCGCAAAGAACGTCCTCCTGCTGTTGCTTTCGCTGGTTGTATTCCTTGGGCGCAGACGTCTGGTATACTACATAAGCTCCAAGTCGCGTTGGATGGTGACCCTCTTTGCGATATTCTATATTGCATTTGCCGGGATTGTAAGCCTGTCGCACCTTCCGGTTGTCGATTTCAGTCCTTATGCGGTGGGCGAGGACTTGCGTGCGCTGACCGAAGGAACACCGGGCGAGTACAGTGTGGTGGATGTGTACGGGCGTGACAGTGTGTTGCTTGAGGTTGCCGATGGTGAGTTGCCCGACAGTTCCTGGACTTATATCGAGAGCCGTCCTGTGCTTGTGAAGGAGGCGGTTCCGCCGGTGATAGGCGATTTTGCCATTCTGGATTGGGAGGCCGACCTGGATGTCGTGCCCGAACTGCTTGCCGACAGCGGCTATGTCTGTGTGGTGGTGATTGAGGATGTCGGGCGTGCTTCGGTGAGCAGCGTAGACAAGATAAACGAGTTGTATGACTACTGTCTCGATACTGATGTGCCGCTCATTGCTGCAACTGCGTCGGAAGATGATGCCATTGAATTGTGGCGCAAGAGAACCGGGGCGGAGTACCCTGTCCTTTGGACCGAGGAGGCTGTTGCCCGTAAGATGATACGCGCCAACCCGGGACTGGTGCTCATTAAAGATGGCGTAATCGCAGGGAAATGGAATGTTGCCGACCTGCCTGCAGTGGAGGTATATTCAGTTTCGGCAACAAGAATGCCCGATGGCGTTGATGCGTTATTGGGGTATGTGCAAGGGTGGCGCTTCTGGATTTTACTGCTGGTACTTCCGCTCCTTTTTATAGTGGTTGTGGATGCGCTGGCCTGCCGCAATGACGGCAAGGAGGGTGATGGCGCGATGCAACCCGAGAATGATACAGAAACAGAGAATATTTGACAAAACATATTTTATAACCATTAAATCTATTTAAAAATGAGAAAGAACATTGTAGCCGGTAACTGGAAGATGAACATGAATCTCCAGGAGGGTATTGCACTTGCAAAGGAGCTTAACGAGGCTTTGACAGCTGACAAACCAAACTGTGATGTAGTAATCTGCACACCATTCATCCACCTCGCATCAGTGACTCCTATCGTTGATGAGGCTATCATCGGTGTCGGTGCCGAGAACTGTGCCGATAAGGTGTCAGGTGCTTACACAGGTGAGGTTTCTGCAGCTATGGTTGCTTCAACAGGTGCCAAGTATGTAATCCTCGGACACTCTGAGCGTCGCGCATATTATGGTGAGACTCCAGAGATCCTCAAGGAGAAGGTTCAGCTTGCTCTTGCTAACGGCTTGACTCCTATCTTCTGTATCGGTGAGGTACTCGAGGAGCGTAACCAGGGTATCCAGAACCAGGTTGTTTACGAGCAGCTCGCAGGTTCACTCTATGACCTCTCTGCTGAGGACTTCTCAAAGATTATCCTCGCTTACGAGCCTGTATGGGCTATCGGTACAGGTCTTACAGCTACTCCTGAGCAGGCTGAGGAGATCCACGCTTACATCCGCTCAACTATTGCCGAGAAGTATGGCAACGAGGTAGCTGAGAACACATCTATCCTCTACGGCGGTAGCTGCAAGCCAAGCAATGCAAAGGAGCTCTTCGCTAATCCTAACGTTGACGGTGGTCTCATCGGTGGTGCAGCTCTCAAGGTTGCTGACTTCAAGGGTATCATCGACGCGTTCAAGTAATCTATGAAGAGGATATTCCTTATAATCTCGATATTGTTCTGCGCCCACATTGCTGTGGCGCAGAGCAATATTGTAAAAGAGATAGAGTCATCAGGTCTCTTCGGTCCCAAGGTAAAGATCAACCAGCCGGCAAAACTTACGGAGCTCATGGGCTCTATGGTGACGGTTGACGGAAAACAGCCGCAGGTCGAGGGTTACCGTGTAATGGTCTATTCGGGAAACAACTCGCGTCAGGCAAGAGACGAGGCCAACCGCATGGCACAGTTCATGCGTGACAACTTCCCCGGAGCCGAGGTATATGTGCTCTTTGAGTCACCCATCAGAACATGTCTCTATGGTGACTATCGTACACGTGAGGAGGCCGAGGCTGTCATGTACAAGCTGAAGGGCACAAAGAAATTCAAGGAGATTTCTGTAAAGAAATGCCTGATTAACCTGCCTTATTAAAATAATTGTTCTAATGGATACAGAGGAGAGAGAAAAGAGAATGGAAGGCCTCAGGGAGTGTTGCGGCAAGATGCTGCAGCTCATTGGTGAGGATGTGGAGCGTGAAGGTCTTGTGAAGACTCCCGACCGTGTGGCGCGTGCAATCCTTGATACTACATCGGGCTATAATGAAGACCCCGAGGCAATACTGCGTGGAGCGATGTTCAAGGAAGATTACAGCCAGATGGTCATTGTCAAGGACATTGACTTCTATTCACTCTGCGAACATCACATATTGCCCTTCTTCGGCAAGGTGCATGTGGCGTATATACCCAACGGATATATAACCGGCCTGAGCAAAATTGCGCGTGTGGTGGAGGTGTTCTCGCGTCGCCTGCAGGTGCAGGAGAGGCTGACCTTGCAGATAAAGGAGTGTATCCAGAAGACCCTCAATCCGCTTGGCGTGATGGTGGTGGTGGAGGCCCAGCACCTCTGTATGCAGATGCGTGGAGTGAAAAAGCAGAACTCTGTCACTACGACATCCGACTTCTGCGGTGCCTTCAATCAGGCAAAGACCCGCGAGGAATTCATGAATCTGCTGCGGAACAGATAAGTATCATAGCCTTGTCATCCCGACAGAGCGGAGCGACGAGGGATCTCTAAATGTAATGCAGGAAGAGATTAATCTTCATTGCAATCGTTGAAATGACATCACCGCGCAAAAATAAGGCAGGTTGCACCGTTCGGTGCAACCTGTTTTCTTTCTATACCTTATTAATATGCGCGTGCGACCTATCGCTGCCTTATAAAAATTACATTGACAAGGTTTGTTTTTTTGCAACCCGCACGGCGTGAATTGCATCCACGCAGCGTGCGGCCTTTTGCTGCAAACCTTGTCGATGTTGCTTTGAACGTTACACGTTCAAAGCAACATTGCCGAAACCGTATCCGCGCAGCACATTGTTGAGTGCCTGCTGTGTCTCCTTGAGGAATTTGAAATCCTCCATGGCTTCCTGCAACGCTGTCGGGTCTGCTGCAACGGCAGGGTCCTTGAGTCTTGCCATGGTGCTCTTGAGCATCTCGTCGACAATGCTCTGCTTGTATGCGATGGCAAGACGTGTGGTCTGCTCGAACAGCACTGCAAGCTCGTTGCGCTCATCGCTCTTCTGTTCGCTGAAGAATTTGCTCAACAGGTAGCGCTCGCTGCAAAGTTCTGCCGTGAGTGCCGAGATTTCGGGGTCTGGGTGGGCTATGAAGTGGTTTTCGGGGTTGAACTCCAGGTCGGCGGCGTGCTCTGCTGCCTCCTGGAATATCTTTTTGTACAGCGGATGGCTGAACTCGATGCCGTCTGCCTCAAATGAGTAATAGAGGTGCGAAATTACTGTCTCTGTAAATGCAGGGGTGTTGTCGAGCTTGCTTTCAGGAACCTGCAGCAGTTTGCTTCCGTTCTTTAGCATGAACTGGATAATGGCCTTCTCCTTGTGGTGGAGCGGGTTGTTGCTGTAGCTGTTGATGATGTTCTGCTGGAACTCGTCAACGGGTGCAGGACCGTCGCTGCCTGCCGAGGTGCTATCCTCGCTGTGTCTGTTGCTGCTGTCGGTACGCTTCTGTGCTTCCTCGGCGCGTGCTTTTCTAATCTTCGCGGTCTCTTTGACAAGCAGCTGCTCGCCCACGTTGAGCATGTCGCTGCACTTCTTTATGTATTCACTGCGCAGTATGTCGTTTGGCACCACGGCAATGCTTTTTACGACGTCGCCAATCAGTCCGGCTCTCTTTATCGGGTCTTCACCCACCTCGTCAAGCAACAGGTTGGTCTTGAATTTTATGAAGTCCACCTTGTTGCGCTCGATAAAATCCTCAACCTCCTCGGTAGAGTGGCTCTGTGCATAGCTGTCGGGGTCCTCGCCTTCGGGTAGCAGCACCACGTTTATATTCATTCCCTCCTCAAGCAGCATGTCAATGCCTCGGATTGACGCCTTTATTCCGGCTTTGTCGCCATCGTAGAGCAAGGTGACGTTGCTTGTGAAACGGTGTATGAGCCTTATCTGTCCTGTGGTGAGTGAGGTGCCCGATGATGCAACCACGTTCTGTATGCCTGCCTGGTACATCGATATCACGTCAAGGTAACCCTCGACAAGTATACAGCGGTCCTTCTGCATTATTGCCTGCTTGGCAAAGTAGAGGCCATAGAGGTGGTCGCTCTTGTGATATATCTCGCTCTCGGGCGAGTTCACGTACTTTGCTGCCTTGGCGTTGGTCTGCAATACACGGCCGCCGAAAGCCACAACCTTGCCCGAAATAGTGTGCACCGGGAATATCACTCGCCCCCAGAAGCGGTCCTGCAGGCGTCCGTCTTCGGTGCTGTAGCATACTCCGGTCTTTGCGATAATCTCGGGGTTGTATCCTGCGGCGATGGCTGTCTTTGCGAATGAGTCGCGGCGTTCAAGGGAGTATCCCAGGCAGAACTTCTTTATTGTCTCGTCGCGCAGGCCTCGGTGGCGGAAATAGTTGAGGCCTATGGCCTTTCCCTCCTCGCTGTTGTGCAGTGTCTCGGTGAAATATTGCAGTGCATACTGGTTTATGACGAACATGCTCTCGCGTATGCTCTCTTCGCGCTTCTCCTCATCGGTGAGCTCGCGCTCCTTGAACTCTATGTGGTAGCGTTTCGCCAACCAGCGCAGCGCCTCGTAGTAACTCAGTTGCTCGTGCTCCATTATAAAATGAACAGGCTTGCCGCCTTTTCCGCATCCGAAGCACTTCCAAAGGTTCTTTGATGGCGATACCGTAAAGGAGGGGGTTTTCTCGTTGTGGAACGGACAGAGTCCAATCATATTGACTCCGCGCTTGCGTAGCGATACAAAATCCCCGACAACCTCTTCAACCTTTGCGGTGTCCATTATGCGTTCTATGGTCTCTCTGTCAATCATACCTTATTATATAAACTGAATGTAAAAGTACAACAAAAGAACTTTAGTACAAAACTTTTTGCTCTTCAGCTCCTCCTGTTTAATCTCTTTTGCCCTTTTTGCCCCTTTTAGGCCTTTCTGGTTTTTCTGAACCATGATTTATGTAAAATGCTCAAAAGTTTAGATAAATGCACCATAGATAAGCTGTTTTTAAAATTATTTTCACTTTTTCTTGAATTTTTCTTTGGAAAAGTTTGTCAGTTCAGAAATTTGCTCTACCTTTGCACTCGCTTTCGGGAAGCAACCACGGTTGCGGTACTGATGAAGCAAGATGATCCTTGACAACATTCCATACAGACAAGCAGTACAACGTGGCCTTCGGCATTTTTTATGTTGGAGGT
>SUXN01000062.1 GCA_015060965.1 Bacteroidales bacterium
TAAAGCTAAAGCTTCAGTCGTCGCAAACATTGCTCGTTCGCAATGGCCACCTTGATTACAAACAAGGGGAGCAGCTGTTTGTGCTTGGCGCCAAAGTTATAAAGGCTTTATTGGGAGCCTTTTAAACGACTAACGAAACCCTCTCCGCAACTTCGTTGCTCGTCTCCCTAACACAGGGAGACAATAGCTTTTATATATTCCTCCCCTGGCATAACCCCTATAATATTCCTCCCCTGTTTTAGGGGAGGTGCCTTTTAGGGCGGAGGGGTTACTTTCAACAATTAATCAACCCTCTCCGAGGCTTTGCCTCTCGTCTCCCTAACACAGGGAGACAATAGCTTTAAGGTCCTTAGGGTCTTTACAAACGGAAAAGTGAACACAGAAAAGTGAAAACGGGTGTCACGTAATCCCTTTACCCCTCACCTCTCACCCTTCACCCATTAATCCGCAATAAGTGCAACCAGTGCTGCGAGGCCCACAACTGCTGTAACAGCATTTGCAACGTCATTGTCGTAATAGCATCTGCGTGGAGCAGGAGGTGGAGGAGGGCAGGGGCGTGGTGCCGGACGGTTCACTACCACTACAGGTGCCGGGCGGTTGATGATCACCGGAGGCGCGGGTCTGTCATAGCCGCCGACGTAGAAGCCTTTGTTCTTCTTGCCCGGCTTGCCACCCTTGTAGCCCTTGTCATAGCCGTAGCCCTTGCCTGGCTTGCCGCCTTTGTTACCCATTGCGTAGCCGTTGTTCTTTCCGGGTTTGTTCTTGCCGCCCATGTCAAAGTCGCGGTCCTTGTTGCCGCCTTTGAAAGCGTCCATCTTCTTATCCTTGTTGTTTACTCTGTTTTCAACTCTTGCTTTGGCATTCTTTCTGTTGTTCTGTGCCATAATCTGTGCAGGCATAAGCATTCCGCCTATCAACGCTGCAATAACAATCATCTTCTTCATAGTCGTAATCTTTAAAGCTGTTTAACCTGTTATTATCTTTTCGCTGTCTCTTATCTACACTGCAAAGATATGGGCATAAAAATCCCCCTGCAACGTTAATTTCCTAATCGTTGCAGGGGATTTCCCTAAACGTGGGAGGGTTTTCCTCCTATTGCTTGAAGATGCTTGTCTCGGGTGTGCGTATGCCCGGCTTCAGTTCACCACCTATGTAGATGATGTCATTGCCGTTCGCGGTCATTGCGGCTCCGGCGCGTGCAAAAGCCTTGTCATTGCTTATCAGTTCCCAACAACCTGTCTGTAGGTCGTATGCGGCCAATCTGCTGTTGAACCTGTACCATTCGGCAGGGTGGTGCATATACTTCTCTTTGCTTGTAAGGTTGTATCGGCCGGATATCGCGTCGGTAAAGATGTCTTTGTTCACTCCTCCTGCGGCGATGATGCGTCCCTTATGGACTATAGCAACGCCTCCCGACAGGCTGAATGGCTCTTTCTCACCCTCGATGCGTACATCGGGCAGTTTCTCCCAGCGCTGCTCGGCAAATATGTAACGTGCTCCGTCGCAGTGTGTGACAGCATCGTTGATGTTGTCGGCAGTGCAGAACCCGCCCCACACATAAAGAGCCTCGGCTGTTGCGGCGCACACCGGCTGCACGCGTGGACGTGACGGTATTGACGGCAGCTCCTCCCAGCCCTTTTCTGTTGCTGCAAGGTCAAGCATGAATACTCTGTTGCTTGCGTTTCCGTCGGCGTTGCCACCAACAACAAATACTTGCTCACCGTTAACGGCAGCGGCGGTGTTGTCGATGGTGCAGGGTAGTGACGGCAGTGCTACTGCTTTGCAACCGTTCTCAAGGTCAAGGCAATATACATCGCTTGTTGCACCGTCGCTGTTCATGCCGCCGATGACAATCCATCTGTTCCCGGCCTGTACTGCTGCTCCGTATGCCGATGCGGCAGGCAATGTCGCAACCTCTTCCCAAACAAGAGTGTCGCCTAACGCCGCCTTGTATATACCATTGTAATAACGCTTTGCACCGCCCTCGGCAGCCGGTTTCTCGGGGAAGTTGCATCCTCCGGCGATGTAGAGAGTACCGTCGTACACGGCAGCATAGCATGCCGACACACCAAGCTCGTAACCGCTCTCAAAGGCAGGCATCGTGCCGACCTTTACTAAAGGGCTTGCGCCCTTGTGATTGTCTGTGCAACCCAAGAGCGCAACGCCTATAAGTATAAAAAGAATCTTTCTCATTTATTCCATATTTATAGTCTTCGGGCGCAGTGCAAAGAACTCTATCAGCAGTGACAGCACTGTCACGCCGCCAAGCAGTGCGAAGCCTGTTCCCAATGAGAGGCTGCCCAATGCTGTTGTTATGGCAGCACCGCCCAACACGCCCGACATGTTGATGAAGCCGTATGCAGTGGCACGCTGGCGTGACGGTACGAACTGGCACAGGATTGGCATTGTGTTTGTGTCGAAGAAACCGTAACCGATACCGAAGCAGAGTATTGCAAGCACAACGGCAACGAGGCTGTCACCAAGGCCCATGAAGATGAGCGAAGGCACGATGAGTGCAAGGCCGATGCAGCTTGTCAATACGCGTCCGCGCACGTTCTTCTGTACCCACTTGTCCGAGATTCTCGCACCTATCATGGCACCGATGAAAGATGCTCCGGCAAGGCAGATGACTGCCGTTGGGCCTGCATAGTGCATAGCCTCCTTGGGGTCAAGGCCGAAGCTGCCCGAGATAACTCTTGCTACGAGCTCCGGCAACCAGTTCTTTGTTGCCCAACCCGGCATGCTCAGTGTGGTGAACACGAACAGTACGGCCCAGAATGCCATGTTGCTCAATACCAATGATATGCTCTTGAAAACACTCGGCTGGTTGGGGTCCTTCGCGCTCTTTGCGCTCTTCTCGCGTCCCGGGTCTTTCACAAGTGCGATGAGCACCACTGAATATACCATTCCCACAAGACCGCATACAAGGAACACTGTGTGCCAGCTGCTCATCTGCTCCGAGAAAATAGAGCCGAAACCGCCTGCAACCTGTCCCAGATAAAGTCCTGTCATATGTATACCGATGGCTGTGGAGCGTGTCTTGCCGCTATGTATGTCGGCTATGAGCGACAATGCGGCAGGGATATACAATGCCTCGCTGAAGCCCATAACGGCACGCAGTGCATACAGTTCCCAGTATGTGTCGACATATCCCATTAGGAATGTCACGGCCGACCACACGAAGAGGCTTCCGACAATAAGGTTCTTGCGGTTCACACGGTCGGCGATAGTACCCGAGATAGGGCTCATTAGACCGTATATCCACATGAATGCAGCCATCAGCGCACCCCAGCCCCAAGGGCCGGTGTAGCTCTCGGCAACCTCGATAATATCCTCTGCCATGTGGAAGCGCATGGTGCTGAGCATCTGGCGGTCCATGTAGTTGAGGAACGCAACGCCCGACAGCAGCACTACTACAAGCCAGGGATACCATTTCTTTTCTGTTATCTTACCCATTATTCTTTGTCTGTTAAGATGTTACACAATTCAAACGATTTAATCATCATGCGTGGGATGTGGAACGGACCTTTGAAGATGTTTCCCTTTGCGGGCTGTGCCACGGTGCCGTCGCGGTGCAGATAGCCGTACCACTCGCCGCACTCCTCGTCGGGGAAATGCGCGTATGTCCATTCGCTTATCTGCTTGTGCCAGATGAGGTACTTGTCGTCACCCGTTGCCTCGTAGGCATAGAGGGTGGCGATGATGGCCTCGGTCTGCGGCCACCAGAACTTCATGTCCTGCGAGTAGTCCTGTGGTGGCAGGCCACGGCAGTCGCGGAAGTTGATGATGCCGCCGTACTGCTTGTCCCAGCCCCATTCCCATGACCAGTCGAGGATCTGCAGGGCCTGCGAGGTAATCTCCTTGTCCCATCCGCGGTTCTTCGCCTCCTCGAGCAGGAACCATGCTGTCTCGATGCAGTGTCCGGGGTTGATGACACGTCCGTTGATTGTGTCGATGAACTCGCCGTTGGGGCCCACCATCTCAAGCAGGGCCTTGAACTCGGGCTTCATGAAGTCTTTAAGCGATGCAATGGACTCGTTTATCTGCTGGTCGAGCACGGGGTCGCTTATGACATTGCGTATGCGCGATGCGGTGTTGATGAGAATCATCACCAGCGAGTGTCCCTTTGCCTGCAAGGTGTCAAGATATTTCGGTTCCATGTAACCCGGTGTTGCAACGAACTTGCGTATGTCCTTGAAGAGCTTGAGCGCCTTCCGGGCATATGTGCTGTCACCGCTTGCCTTTGCGTACTCCGCCATGGCAATGGCTGCAAAGCTCTCCGAGAATACATAGCGGCGCTTGCGCAACGGAGTACCGTCGGCCATCACCTCGAAATACATTCTGCCGTCCTTGTCAAAGCAGTGTGCCTCAATGAAGTCAATGGTGCTCTTTGCTGCTGCAAGCCACTCGGGGTTCTTCTCCACGGTGTTGTAGGCAAAGCTGCATACAAAGGCGAAGCGTCCCTGGAACCACACCGACTTTGTGCTGTCGATGAGCGAACCGTCACGGTCCACACAGGTGTATACGCCGCCGTTCACGCGGTCAAGACCATTCTTGAGCCAGAAAGGCATGATATTGTTTACAAGGTCGTCGCGATACCTCTGCGACCAACCTTTGAGATATTCATTCCAGTTCATAGTAGTTAGAATAAGGTCCTTAGGGTCCATAAAGGCCCTAAGGACTTTTTGGTGTTTTTGTCAGAACTTATTACAACGCTCGAAGAAGTTGATAGCCTCAAGCTCCTTACGCATAGCAGCCTCCTCCTCGTCAGTCATGTTCTGGAACGGAGTACGGTTCTTGCCAAGGTCAAGGCCTATGAGCTTCATTATTCTCTTGCCGCCAACGATGTTGCCGCGGTAGTGGCAGATGACGTTGATGACCTCCTGTGAGAAGTTCTGCAATTCGCGTGCCTTCTCAAGGTCACCGGCATTCCATGCGTCGATGATGCCTGCAAGGTTACAGCCGTTGTAGTTCGTTGTTCCGCCGATGCCGCCCTGTGCACCGCCCATGGCAAGGCAGGGTAGGATAGTCTCGTCCTGTCCGTGCAGCATGTCGAACTTGCCGTTCTTGTACAAGCGGCACTGGTTGTACTCGTACATGCTCTCGAATGTGTACTTTATACCCGCGAAGTTAGGGATGCGGCCGTCAACAGCCTCAAGGAACTTCACCATTGGCAGGAAAGCGCCGTTGAACGCAGGGATGTGGTAGAAGTAGAAAGGAAGCTCGGGAGCAGCCGATGCAATCTCCTCGCAGTATTTCACAAGCTCCTCGACACGGCCCACCTTAGGGAACGGAGGTGCCATGGCACCGATACCGAACACACCCATCTTCTGCGCGTGCTCAGCCATGCGGCGGCTCGACTTCACACAAGTGCTGCCCACGTGGACAATAATCTTGAAACCCTCGGGAGCCGCAGCCACCCAAGCCTCGGTGAGCTTGATGCGCTCCTCCTCGGTTAGCATATAACCCTCGCCCGATGAACCGTTGATGAATACACCTTTCATTCCGTTCTTTGCAAGCATCTGTGCGTATGCAGGGATTGGTTCATAGTTTACCTCGCCGTTCTCATAGAAAGGGGTAAACGGAGCGTCGATAAGTCCGATAATCTTTTCCATAATAAATATTAGTTAGTTATAAGTTATTTGTAATTTTTTGTTTATATGATACAATTTACAAAAAAAAGAAAAATAATCCGAAAGCGCAAGAGAGGAAGGTTTTTTTGTGTAAAGGTTATGGGTGAAGGGTTAAGGGTGAAGGGTTATGGGTGAGGGGATAAGGGTTAAGGGCTAAGTTAAGGGTTAAGGGGTTTGCGCCCATTAAAGACCCAAAAGACCTCAAAGCTATTGTCTCCCTGTATTAGGGAGACGAGCAACGGAGTTGCGGAGAGGGTCGCATTAGTCGTTCAAAAGGCTCCCACTAAAGCCTTTATAACTTTGGCGCCAAACACAAACAGCTGCTCCCCTTGTTTGTAATCAAGGGGAGCTCCGCGAAGCGGTGAGGGGCTAAATGTGTATCAGCCTCGCGAAGCAGTGCGGAGAGGGTTTCGTTAATCGTTAACCCACTTTGTGGAATTGAAACTTGGCTGCGCTCGTAGATAAACATCAAAGCAAGCTTTGTGTTTTACTCGCTGACACAAGCTTTAACCCCACTCCGTGGGCTTGAGCCTGCTCCCGCTCGTGGTTAAAGTAAAATGCATTTTACTCTGCTATTAACTTCGTTGATTTTTCGTTCGCTCGTTGCAAAAGCTCAAACAAGTTTGGCTTTTACTCGCTTAACTGAAAAATTCGCTTACCCGCAGCCTTAATCGTTAAACGAGGAGAGATCTCTCGTCGCTGCGCTCGCTCGAGATGACAAAATCGCTTACCCGCAGCCTTAAACGTTGTTTAGCCCTTATAAATGGTGTCTCTTTCTGTTGTTTATAGGAAATAAAAATCAAAAATATATTTATTTTGTTTCTTATAGGAAATAAATTTATATATTTGCAAAGAATATAAACATATAAATATGCAACCAATCACAAGAAAACTCTATGCTGACAAGGTGGACGCATGGATAGGTAAGGGACAGATTATAGTCCTTGTCGGGCAACGAAGAGTCGGTAAAAGTTATATACTCAAGGATTTCCTTGAGCGGCATAAAACTGACCCACGTGCTAATTTCATATACATAAACAAAGAGCGTAAAAAGTTCGATGTTATCAAGAATCACGAACAGTTGAATGTCTACATTGATGAACATTGGGTTGAGGGTATGCACAATTATATTCTCATTGATGAGGTCCAGGAGATTGAAGCATGGGAAAAGAGTGTAAGAAGCTACCGTGTGGAAGAGGATACGGACATCATTATCACAGGCAGCAACTCAAAGATGTTGTCAAGTGAGTTGAGTACCCTTATCGGAGGACGATACCAAGAGGTATATGTGCAATCACTCAGTTATGAGGAGTTTATACTTTTTCATGGACTTGAAGAAGGGGAAGATGCCCTGTGGAAGTATATCAATTACGGCGGTTTGCCAGGCCTTATGCAGGTTGGGCTCGCTGATGAGGACCTTGTATGGGACTATATAAAAGGAGTGTATCACACGGTTATGCTCAAGGATATTGTAGAGAGAAACAGTGTCCGCAATATCCCGTTCCTCAACACTCTGTTGCGCTACTTTGCCGATACGGTAGGTAAGTTGAGCTCGCTGAACAATATCAGCAAGTTCATGAGGTCACAAGGGCTGGATGTCGCTGTAAAGTCCATAGCATCATATTTGGGATATTTCAAAGATGCCTATTTGCTCTCGACTGTAGAACGGTATGATGTCCATGGAAAGAAACTGCTTGAGTCTAACGAGAAACTTTATTTCGGTGATATTGGTCTGCGCAATCTTATTGCCGGTGGAGAGAGACAAGGAGATGTTGAGAAAGTTTTGGAGAATGTAGTGTATCAGCAACTGCGGAGAATGGGATATACCGTCAATGTAGGGCAGCTGAGGGCCGGTGAGGTGGACTTTGTATGTACCAGGTCAAACGAGCGTGTGTATGTTCAGGTTGCCTATCTTATAGCCTCCCCCGAAACCGAAGAAAGAGAGTTTGGCATTTTGGATAATATCAGAGACAATTATCCTAAGTATGTCATATCAATGACTCCTCTCGTCAGACGTGGCGACAGAAGAGGAATTACCCATTTGGGGCTTCGCGAGTTCCTTATTAATGGGTTAGAAGGGTGAGGGGTTAAGGGATAAGGGTTAAGGGTAAGGGCTAAGTTAAGGGTTAAGGGATTTGCGCCCATTAAAGACCTCAAAGCTATTGTCTCCCTGTATTAGGGAGACGAGCAACGAAGTTGCGGAGAGGGTCCCGTCCCTCGTTAAACGAGGAGAGATCTCTCGTCGCTGCGCTCGCTCGAGATGACAACCAGTGGTGTTCCTTTCATGTTCAAAACCAAAAAGTGTGAAATATTGGGCAAAAAAAGGGTGAATTGTGTGAAAATTGTGTTGTTTTTATGTTGGAATTATGTGAATTATATTTGAGATGGAATAAAGTTAGGATATAAGAACATTGGTTTCAATGGCAAGTTCTACACCTTTCCCTATTTTATGGCATTCCTGTTGAAGAGGTTTGTAAACAGACGCAACCTTTAATGCCATGTTGCAACATGTGCTGACGGCAGAATTGTCGGACAACAAAAAATGCGAGGAGAAATCGAGGGCACTGAAAAAGTCTTTATAGAGGTCTGACAAAATTATCGGGGAGATGTTCATTAATTTGGATATTTCCCCG
>SUXN01000031.1 GCA_015060965.1 Bacteroidales bacterium
GGCTTTGCCCGAAAAATGACAAAACAACGTTTTGTTATCGGTGAGTTCATTAGTGTAACAATGAACGAACCAATGCTTTTTTGTTTTGTTATCGGTGAGTTCATTAGTGTAACAATGAACGAACCAATGCTCTTTTGTTTTGTTATCGACGAGTTTTGCAGCAACAGGTCAAACGTAGCACTCCCACCCCTCCGCCAGTAAACTGGCACCTCCCCTCAGGCAGAGGAGGAGTTTAGGTTATGCCGTTTGGGTTGCGAAAAGCAAAACGAGTCAATGACAGTGCAAATATAGAATGGCATGATACGTTTTGGACAACATCTATATTATTACTAAAAAAATAATAACAAACCAGCCCAAATAGCCGATTTGTCATTATCTGAATTTACCTACAAGGTAAACTAATCTGCATTTTAATCAACCTCTTGCCACAAGGCAAAAGGTTGGACGTACCTTAAAGGAATACGATTACTTTGCAGGCTCTGCAGGGATAACCTCTGTAGCAACCTCACCAGTGTTCTCTGCAGAAGGAGCAGCAGCAGGAAGAACCTCAGTAGCAGCAGCAGGAACGATGTCTGTTGCAACAATTGAATCACAGCAAGCAGCCTTGTCACACTGAGCCTCAGCAGCCTTGTTACCACCACAAGAAACCATTGCAAGAGCCATAACGGCTACAAACATAATCTTCTTCATAACAACATTAAATATTTATAAATTATGCCTACTCCCTTTTTAGCGTTTCGGCAAACCTCTTTCCTTAAAACGTCTGCAAAGGTACTACATTTTATTTATTATTTGCAAACTTTTTGAAAATTTTATCTATCATTTCGTAAAAAAAATGGCAAATATGTCATTTAACCCCATCAAAGCAGGCAAAATCACACCTATTTCCCTATAAAACAGAACAAAGCTGAGTATCGGGCAACAAATTGAGTTTGTTTTTTCAGATAGACAAGATTAACTGTGCGACACCCTATATTTTAATATCCTTTAATTGCATATAAATATATTTATGAGTAAATTTGCAACAATTTTGCATAGAATGCATAAGTATGCATATTGATGCAAAAACACATTAAGCAGACGACAAAACCAAAAGAAAAAAATAATATGAAAAGAATTTCAGCAATTATGGCAGCAATGACAATCTCCGGCATGGCCCTTACCGGTTGCACCGGAAACGAAGCCCCGCAGCAGGAGCAGAGTGCCCCCATAGGCAAGTCCGACATAAAGATAGAGGGCGGACTGATGACACCCGAAGCCCTTTGGGCCATGGGACGCATAGGCGAGGTAAGCGTATCACCCGACGGAAAGAGCATCGTATATGGTGTTAGCTACTACAGTGTAGAGAAGAACAAGAGCCACCACACTCTTCACATAATGAATGCTGACGGCAGCAGCAAGACACTGCTCACCACGACTGCGGCAAACGAGAGCAGTGCAGCCTGGATAAAAGGCGGAAGCAAGATTGCGTTCCTCTCAAACGAGGGCGGCAGCAGCCAGGTGTGGGAGATGAACCCTGACGGCACAGAGCGCAAGCAGCTCACCAAAGACGCCACAGACATCGAGGGCTTCCTCTTCTCACCCGATGAAAGCAAGGTGGTACTCATAAAGCGCATAAAGATCAAGCCCACAACAGCCGACATCCATCCCGACCTTCCCGAAGCAAAGGGCTTTGTAGTGGATGACCTGATGTACAAGCATTGGGACGAGTGGCTCAACGACGCTCCGCACCCATTCATCGCTGACTTCGACGGCAGCGCCATCAATGAGGGCAAAGATCTGCTCGAAGGTACAATTTATGACTGTCCTAACCGCCCGTTCGGCGGCGTGGAGCAGTTTGCATGGAGCAACGACAGCAAAAAGTTCGCTTACTCATGCAACAAGAAGAGCGGTCGCGACTACACAGTGAGCACCGACACCGACATTTATCTCTATGACCTCGAGAGCGGAAATACCGAGAACCTTTGCAAGCCCGATGCCGCACGCTCGAACTACGGATATGACACAGCGCCCCAGTTCTCTCCCGACGGCAAGAGCATCGCTTGGCTCAGCATGGAGCACGACGGTTACGAGAGCGACCTCAACCGTCTTTGCGTGATGGACCTTGCTACTGGCGAGCGCAAATATATCACCGAGAAGCCCAACGGCGAGAAAGAGGCTATTTTCGACAGTAATGTCGACAGCTACTGCTGGGCTCCTGACAGCAAGAGCCTCTACTTCACAGGCACATGGCACGGCACCACACAGGTGTACAACATAACGACAGAGAGCAAGCTCACAAAGATGACCGAAGGAGACCATGACTACAATTCGGTTGCCATGCTTGGCGAGAACAGCCTTATCATGACACGCGTATCTATGAGTGCTCCTGCCGACATATACGCAATGGAAGCAAAGGCCGGTGCAGAGGTCAAACAGCTCACCCAGGAGAACAAGCACATCCTTGACCAGATTGCAATAGGCAAGGTTGAGGCACGCTGGTGCAAGAGCGTCGACGGCAAGGACCTCCACTCATGGGTAATATACCCTCCTCACTTCGACCCTGCAAAGAAATACCCCACCCTGCTCTTCTGCGAGGGCGGCCCCCAGTCACCGGTGAGCCAGTTCTGGAGCTACCGCTGGAACTTCCAGATTATGGCAGCCAACGGATATATCATAATCGCTCCCAACCGCCGCGGACTCCCCGGCTTCGGGCACGCATGGAACTGGGAAATCAGCACCAACTACGGCGGCAACTGCATGAGCGATCTGCTGACAGCCATCGACGACATCTCAAAAGAGCCATACGTCGACACCGACCGCTTGGGTTGCGTGGGTGCAAGTTTCGGCGGATATTCATCAATGTGGCTTGCAGGCCACCACGAGAAGCGTTTCAAGGCATTCATCGCACACGACGGCTTCTTCAACATGGAGCAGCAGTACTATGAGACCGAAGAGAGCTGGTTCCCCAACTGGGACCTCGGCGGTGCGCCATACGAGCAGACCGAAGAGGTAAAGCGCTCATACGCCAACTCACCTCACAGGTTCGTGGACAAGTGGGACACCCCGATACTCCTTATCCACGGCGACCGCGACTACCGCATTCTCTCGTCACAGTCAATGGCAGCCTTCAACGCTGCACGCCTCAAGGGCATCCCGGCACAGCTGTTGCTTTTCCCCGATGAGAACCACTGGGTACTGAAACCACAGAACGGCATCCTGTGGCAGCGCACATTCTTCGCATGGCTCGACAAATGGCTCAAAGAATAATTCGATAAGCCTTGCAGCAATTAGTCGCGGGTAGTGCCGATGAAATTGGCACCACGCGGGTTGCGGAAAGCAAGGCTTGTCAAATGGCTCAAAGAATAATTCGATAAGCCTTGAAGCAATTAGTCGCGGGTAGTGCCGATAAAATTGGCACCAAAGAAGTAAGAGGCTGTCTCAATATTTGCAAGGTCATTGGCTCGTTCATCCTTTAGCGGCCCGCACGGCATGAGTTTAACCCATGCAGCGTGCGACCAACCGCTAATGAACTCGCCGATAACAAAACTAAAGTTTTGTCATTCTGAGCGCAGCGAAGAATCTCAACCAACGCCTTTTCGCCCCTTTTAGCCCTTAATTTTTAAAAAAAACAACAATCAAATAACACTATGACAACAACACAAAAATTACAGAAAAGACTGAACGATTCCAAGGCAGCACGTTGGACCGCGCTGATTATCGTTTCGTTCACAATGATGATGGCCTACTTCTTCACCGACGTGATGGGCCCGCTCGAGGCACCCCTCACTACAAAGGGTAAGCTCGTATATTTTGACAACGGCACATACCTGTCGGCCGACTCGCTGATGAAGGTAAGCACAACAGCCATTGCATCGGAAGATGATATTACAGTAGGCAACGAGTACACAATCAACAACGCAGGCACAGAAGAGACCGTAAAGGTTGACTCAACCATCAACGGCCTTGGTTGGGGAAGCGATGACTACGGAGTATTCTCAGGCGCATACGGTTATATCAACGTGTTCCTGCTCATGCTCTTCTTCGGAGGTATCATCCTTGACAAGATGGGAGTACGCTTCACTGGTCTCATGAGTACAGCACTCATGTTCGCCGGTGCAGCTATCAAGTGGTATGCAGTAAACAGCACATTCACAGGCGAGATTGTAGGCCTCCCGACACAGGTTGCTGTAGCTTGCCTTGGCTTCGCCATCTACGGCATGGGTTGCGAGATTGCAGGTATCACCGTGACAAAGGTCATCGCAAAGTGGTTCACCGGTCACGAACTTGCACTTGCAATGGGATTGCAGGTAGCCCTTGCACGTGTGGGTACAGCATGTGCGCTCTTCTTCGCACTGCCCCTTGCACAGTACTTCGGCATTGTATCGGCACCCGTGATGATAGGTGCATCGGCATTGTGCATCGGTATGCTCTCATACATCGTATACAGCGTAATGGACAAGAAGCTTGATGCATCGGCAACAGCTACTGACGGTGCAGCAGAGAGCGAGGAGCAGTTCAAGATGAGTGACCTGAAGCTCATCTTCTGCAACAAGGGCTTCTGGCTCATCACACTGCTCTGCCTCATGTTCTACTCGGCAGTGTTCCCGTTCCTGAAGTTCGCAACCAACCTGATGATTATCAAGTACAATGTAAGCCCCGACGTTGCAGGTATGATTCCGGGCCTGTTGCCTTTCGGAACAATCCTGCTGACACCGCTGTTCGGTTCAATGTATGACAAGATGGGCAAGGGCGCTACCCTCATGCTCATAGGCTCTACACTGCTTACAATTGTACATGTTTTGTTTGCGCTGCCCGTGATGAACATCTGGTGGTTCGCAGTGATTGTGATGATACTGCTCGGTATCGCATTCTCTCTTGTACCATCGGCAATGTGGCCATCGGTACCCAAGATTATCCCTATGAAGCAATTGGGCTCGGCATACGCCATCATATTCTACATACAGAACATCGGCCTGTCAATGGTTCCAGTGCTCATCGGTAACGTCATCCAGAGCTGCACCTCTAACGGCACGACAGACTACACCCTTCCAATGGCAATCTTCGCCGGATTCGGTGTAATAGCAGTGATTATCTCATTGCTGTTGCTGAAGGCCGACAAGAAGTACAACTACGGTCTTGAGCAGAAGAACGAGAAGTAAAATCCTCGAAATAATACACCTAAAGGAGCCGTGTCAAAATGCAATTTCTGACACGGCTCCTTTGGGTTTACAAGAAATGGCAAGTTCGCGATTTATAAAAACGTAAGTTCGATATAAGCTAAATCAAATCGCAAACCTGTCATCCCGACAGAGCGTAGCGACGAGGGATCTCTGAATCCGCGAATAATGAGATTTTTTCGGGCAAAGCCCTCAACAACACGTCTCACACAAGGTTGACTTTGGCCCCTACGGGCGTCGATCTTCGATTCGGAATGACAAAATACGCTAAATTTTAGTATAAATTCTTATATCGAACTCACGTTAAAAATGGTACACCGCATGCAGGATGTTCCTTAATCAATATTTTTTTCTACGTTTATGCACCTTCGCGGCAGGAGTTACAGAACATTGCATGCGGCGTACCCGGCAGCCGGGAGAACCACCAACCCGGCTGTTTGTTTTATCTTACTCTTTTGCTATAATGTCAGCCGGTTGCAGCCTCATCATCTTGCGTATGTGTACGCCCACGACAAGCGCTACCACAAGCGAGACAATTGAAATACTCATTATAATAGGTATTACAGGCGAAACAAGTTCCCTTGGAATACCCTGCTGCATTCCCCACTCCTGCAACAGCGTGTTGAAGATTACCATCAGAGGCATGCTCATCACGCTTGCCACGGCTACAAGCCACACATACAGGCGTGCGAAGAAAGCAACCACATCCTTTCTCTTTGCACCGTGGACCTTACGCACGGCAATCTCCTTCTGGCGCGAGCGCGTATCGAGCGATATCGAGCTCCATATCCCCATGAAGCATATCACGAAGCATATGGCCGAGAGTATCCATGCACCGTACTCCATATTATTAAGAAGGAAGAGTTCCTTTGTCATCTCCTCGTGCAGGTTCATCACCGTCGGTTTTACAGGTTCGGGGTTTATGCGCCGCATAACATCCTCGAGTTCCGTGAACACCCTGTCATACTCCCCCTCCTCGGGCACTATTATGAACTGCGTAAAGTAGTTGCCATCGTAACCAAGTTCTACAATACAGTTTGTCTGGAAGCTGCTGTTGTTTTCCATGTAAGGCAGGACCGGGAATGTTCCGCCTATCGGGAAGGCATGGCGGCTGCGCACAAGCAGCGACCCGTTGTCCGTTAATCCCAGGCGGCTGAGCCTGCTGTAGAGCGAATCGCTCAGCAACATGCAGTTGTTGCGTTGCCCGGGTGGCAAGAACCATTTTATCGGGCGTTGCCAGAAGTCGAGAATTGCAGTATCGCTCACCTGGAGTGTGGTAAAGAAAGGGGAACGTATAGAAACCTTCTCGGCCTCCACATTATCGAGTCCCTCCAGTTGAGTATAATCCCTGTTGATTTTTATATATTGCTTTATGCCTTTTGGGCCTGTCTGCAAATATTCAAGAAACTGCCGCGAATCGGTATCGGAAATGGAGGGTTGCACACTGATGCACTCTGCATAGAAAGCATCATTTTCAGGAACATTGCACTGTTTCTCCATAAGCCCTATAAAATGTGACAATGCCAAAGTAGAGCCAAGGAACAGAATGCTTATGAACAGTTGCAGACCCAGCATGCCGTTGCGCAGTGTGTGCCTGCGGCTGCGGTGCATCTGTGCGGCCATTGCCTGACGGGAGTGCAGCATTCCCTTGGCATTGCACCACACCACAACTGCACAGAGAATGGTGACAGCCACTGCTATGAACATAATGCTTGCGTTTATACCGTCTATTCTCCACCCGAACTCATCAAGGAAGCCGGCGAGATATTCACCTGCATAGCCGGCGAGCATGTTGCCAAGCAGTAAAGCAAGCATAAAGGCCATGACTATTGTCAGCACCATCTCGGTGAAGAACAGCCTCATGATACTCCTGCCTTTGGCACCGTGTACCCTGCGCAACGACACCTCGCGCCGACGCATACGGAAGAGCTGCAGCTGCATCTTCAGGAACCCTATGAGGGCAGCCACAAGAATAAGCGAACTTGTAAGATAGACAATTGTACGCACCCTCAATAAGTTGGTCCTTTTCTCGGTGAATACAAAATCAAGGCTCTCTATCCGGGTGCTTATCCCCAGAGGTTCAAGGCGGCGGTCGGCCTCTTTGCGCACCTGCTCGGGCGACTGTCCCTCGGCAAGCAACATCAGGTAACAGGCAATGTACCCATGTTCGTTCTCCTCTTTGGTTATGTATATGGCATTGGTTACACCGTCATTCAGTTGTCCGGCCCTGTAGACATCGCGTATAGTAAAGGTCATCCACGTCATGTCATTCCACAAAGAGACCTTGCACCCTACGGGATTCTTGTCACCATACACCTGCCTTGCAATCATTTCGCTTATGACAGCCTCATCCTTCTTCAGCACCGGGACCTTTTCCCCTGTAAGGGCCGAACGTATGGCATGGAAGTTCAGATTCTCACCCTCTACGGCAAAGAAATCGCTCGGCCGTGTCCTTGTTGTAGAATCGGGCATCGTAAAGGTCATGTCACTGCCACGCATCAATCCCCCGACAAAATAGTTATGGAGCATCTTCTCTACACCGGGCAGTGCGCCACCGGCATTCAGCGCTGCATCCATTTCGGGAGTAACCGTGATGGAATTGCTGATGAATTCGAGCACGAGTTCCGCATTCGGTGCACTTTCATTGCCCACTGTCATCTTTTCATCGTAGAGGCACATCACATAGCAACGGTCATAATAGGATTCCTTTGCAATGGATGGAGGCCCAAGGTGCTTTAAGACAAAGTGCGTGGCAGCAAGGGTCACGATACCCACCGCAAGCGCAACAATGCTTACAATGTTCTGTGTCTTGTATTTCATAAGGTTGCGCCAGGCAACCTTGAGATTATGCAGTATCATCATATCAATATCATTTACATCTCAACCTCGGATACAATCTCGCCGTCGAAGAGGTTAACCACTCTGTCGGCATAGTTCGCGTCGTGCTGCGAGTGTGTCACCATGATGATGGTTGTTCCCTCGTTGTGCAGTTCCTTCAGAAGTTCCATGACCTCCTTGCCGTGCTTGGAGTCGAGGTTACCAGTAGGCTCATCGGCAAGTATTATCTGCGGACGCGAGATTACCGCACGTGCTATTGCCACACGCTGCTGCTGTCCGCCCGAGAGCTGTGCAGGGAAATGCTGTGCACGGTGCGACATTGCCACACGCTCCACAACCTCGTTGACCAGACGGCGGCGCTCCTTCTTCGGTGTCCCCATGTAAAGAAGCGGAAGCTCCACATTCTCGACCACGCTGAGCTCATCGATGAGATTGAAGCTCTGGAACACGAATCCTAAGCGGCCCTTACGCAGGTCGGTGCGGTCGTCCTCGCTCATGTGGCTCACATCCTTGCCATCGAGCATGTATGTGCCTTCACTCGGGTTGTCGAGCAGGCCAAGGATATTCAGCAGCGTTGATTTTCCGCATCCGCTGGGGCCCATGATAGCCACGAACTCGCCTTTTTTCACTTCGAGATTAACATTCTGCAATGCCCATGTCTCAATCTCCTCGGTCTTGAATACTTTCTTGATGTTCTTTAGTGTAATCATAATTCTGTTATTATTTAAGTTTATATGTTTTGTTTATTTATGGCAATGATATAGATGTTGACCTGCATTTTTTTGTCGCGGACTTGTCATCCCGACAGAGCGTAGCGACGAGGGATCTCAAACAATGCGAATACAGAGATCCTTCACATCCGTTCAGGATGACAAGTTCACGTATAGAATCATTTTGGGTCTGCTATATCGTTACTTTATTCACTCACTTTTTATTACGTCGGCTGCATTTATGCGGCTGACACTGTATATCTTCTTTCCTATGGTGGCAAGCGTCACAAATGACACAATGAGTATCGCCGCCAATATGTAACAGCAGAGTATCACCCAATCGGTGCCGGAAAGGGTCTCTGCATAAGCATTCACCAGCACAATCAGCATAAGTGCAATGACCGTTACAAACGCTGCTGCCGTGGCCAGCAGGCGCAGATAGTAGGCGCCGAACAGGCGCATTATATCGCGGCTCTTTGCACCGTGTATCTTGCGCAGTGCCACCTCCTTGCGGCGGCCGCGGCTCTCGAGCGCAATGTTCGAATATACACTTGCCACAATAGAGAGAATAGATACGGACACAAGCAGCAGTGCCAGTTCACCGAGGAACTCCATGAACCTCAGTCGGGAGAACCACGAATCGTAAAGGACACTCACGTCCATATCGTTCATGTCATCGGGCATCGCCTCGCGGTACATTGCCTTTATTGCATCCTCGCAACGGCCCGTCTTACCGCCCTTAGGGAATATTATATGTTCCTTTCTGGAATGATTCTCAATTATCCCGTCGACCTCGCCGTCCACAATCCAGTATGCCGGTGTATAGTCATTGTATGCTGTATAAGCATAGTGCTGGAGAGCCTTTGCATAGCCAATGAGCGTATAGCTGCGCTCGTTGTAGAGCTTGCGGACAGTTTCATCGGGCAAGGGTTTGAGGCCCCACTTCATGCGCAGGCGCTCTGCCTCCTCGGTGCGCACGTAAACGGCAGTGGTGTAACGTCTGTTGTCGGCCGGACAATCCTGAAGGACCTTTATACCCAGATTATCGAAGAGCTCCTCATCGGTGATGGTATAGGAATAATCGTACCCGTCCCCCTCATTTTTCGGCTCTACATAGTGCATCAAAAGCCGGGTATCCAAGGTCGGAGATGTGGAGTGTACCAGATATGTGCGGCTTATGTGACTGACAGTACCTGTCTGCATGAGCCTGTTGTCAAAATCGGGAATATTGGTAATTACCTGCCCGTCACTGTACATCACCAGTGCACGACGGTAGGCCGAAGGGTCATCGGGCAACACGGCCGACTGCTCCCTGTAATTGTAGCTGACGACAAAGAAAAGCCCTAACACTCCCAGAATGAGAATCATACTGACACCCAGCTGCACACTCATCATCATGCTCTGCCCCACAGTACGCGGATGACCGCTGCGCCCCACACGAAGACCAACCGGCTTGCGCAGATAACGGTAGACCGTCACGGTAGCAACCGACAGTGCGATAAGGAGCGTACATGCTATTATCCACAACGAAATGCCATATATTGCATCAAGATCAAAGACAATTCCGCCAACAATCTTGTACATTATCGGGAGTACATAGCCCGACAGGAGAACCGTTATGACAACCGTAGCTATTGCAGCGAACATAAAGACAATTACAATCTCCATGGCCAGCAATGTGCAGAGCTGTCTTGGACGGGAACCCATTGTGCGGCGCAGTGCAAGCTCGCGCGAACGTAATGAGAAGAGTTGCAGCTGCATCTTCAAGAAGCCGATTACGGCAATGAGCAGCACGCTGCAGCCGAGAAGCAGCAGTGCAAAGACAAGCACCACAAAGAAGAGACCCTCATCACTCCAGTCAAAATCATTGACCCTGTAGGTAAAGTAGTACTCCGGCATTGCCGATGAGAGTTCTTTCTGCAGCTGTGCAGCCGTTGCACCGGGCGCAAGTTCAATGACAATCTCGGGGCTACTGTAATGTTCTGCCGGCAGGGAGCTGACAATGAATATTCCACTGAAAGAGTCACCAAGGTGGTCGGCGGTTTCAACAACGTCGGTTATGACAAGCTGCGGCTTGTCCACCAGCGGGCTATGTATGACAAGCCCGCGCGGGTCGACACCCTTGCCGTAGACCTTTTTGCTGATGTCGGCTGTTATGATGACATCACCCTCATGCAGTTCCGGAATACGCTTGCCGGTAACGGCACTGGTGTAGAGCCTATAGTGAAAAAAACGGGGCGAGGAATAGCCATAAATACACTGCAATGTCTTGCGCTTGCTGTCCTTGGTCTCAAAGTCCGTATCTGTTCCCATAAAGATAGAAAATAAATGAGCCTCTCGCATTGACGGAATCTCAAGCGAATTGAGACGCTCTATAAAACTACGGTCAATCCTTACCTGATCCTTGTATTGTATGTCGGCCCAGTTGGCATCGTGAACAGGACGGCTTTTGTACTGCTCCTCGGTCATGTTGTATGCACTCACTGACACGCGGCGCGTATCCATCTCGGAGAGGTATATCTCAAGCACAAAGCTCTTCAACAGATATACCGTTATCGCGAAACATACGACACCCACTGCCAGGGAGAGTATTGATATTATGTTCTGTGTCTTGTATTTTAGCAGGTTGCGCCATGCTATCTTGAAATAGTGCTGTATCATTGTTCTGTGGTTTATTAAGATATTGTTTAAATTATTATGGTTATAACATTGCAGTTGCCCCAAGGTACCCTGTCATATCGAAGAAGCGCAGCGACTGAGATATCTCAGTGTCGTTTTTTAAGATCCCTCGTCGCTACGCTCTGTCGGGATGACAGATTCGCGAAAAAACAGTTTTTGTCATCCCGAACCTTGTGTGAGGGATCTCCGGAACTATATATGAGATATCTCACGTTCGTTCGATATGACATCAATACGGAGTCTTATAGGTTTTTGTGGTCAACATCTATATTATTGCCAACAGCTTCTTATATAACGTGTTTTTCTTTTTCTTATTCTATTATTACCTCTTCGGCGTCACCTATGCGGTCGTAGCCGCTTGTTATCACACGGTCACCGGGTTTCAGTCCTTTGAGGACCTCGAACTGCTCGGGGTTCTGCCGCCCCACCTCAATGGGAACACGACGTGCTATGCCCGTCTCCCCGTCAAGCAGGAAAATCCACTCGCCGCTGCTCTTCTGGTAGAAGTCTCCACGCGGGATGACAACCGCCGGCTCGGGCTGCCCCAGCTCCACCTTCACACGGTAGCTCTTGCCAAGACGTATATTATCGGGGGTCGCACCGTTGAAGAGAAGGTCGACAGCGAACTTACGTTCCTTGACCTCGGGTACCACACGGCTTATGCGTAGCGGAAAGGTGTCCTGCTTCTGTACTATGGTGGCCGGCAGCCCGGCATGTATGCGTTCAACGTAATATTCGCTCAGCTGCGTGCTTACCTTATACTGGTCCATTATCTTGAGCTCGCCAATCTTGGAACCGGCACTCACCTGCTGCCCTATTATGAGGTTGATGTGCCCCAACTGTCCGTCGCACGGTGCGCGTACCACAAGACCCTCGGTGCGGCGCCGCGCATTCTGCAACCTGCGCTGTGCAGCCTCGCGGTCGGCTACAATCATCTGACGGCGGAGTACCGTTGTCGCCGAGTCATGCCCGAGGCTCTGCATCTGCAGCATAAGCTTATTATGCAGGTGTTCGTTCTCGGCCTCCACGATATCCAGTTCGGCACGGCTCTTAATGCCCATGGCAAACTCCTCGCGGCTTTGGGTAAGCTTGCGCTCCAATGCTGTAATCTGGTACTTCTGCTCAAGTGTCTGCAAGCGGAGGTCGATGCTCTTCTGCTCCATCTGTATCTCCTGTTCATGCAGGTTGCGGTTGTCCTTTTCCCATTGTCCGCGCTCCTCGTCAATGGTACGCAACAGGTCGGGGTTGCTGAGCACGAGGATGGTGTCGCCCTGCTTCAGCATTGCACCCTCATCACATACTATGCGCTCTACATAGCCGTTCTCAAGAGCATTCAGCTGTATTGTCATTACAGGGTGTACAAGCCCTTCCACTTCGACGAACTCCAGGAAAGGAGCCTCGACAACTTCGGCTATGCGTACACGCTCCTTGCTGATACTGCGCCGTGGGGGCGAGACGGCAAGCACAACAGTGTACACGAGCAAGGCAACAAGGGCTGTGCCCGAAACAATGTGCACCAGGTATTTACGGTACCATGGCTGCGGCGGTAGTTTTATATCCATAATTTCCGGTTTTTAGTTTACAGTTTAGTAACAATATCGCAGTTGATCCGATGTAGCCCTGTCATACTGAGCGTAGCGAAGCGACGGCAGACGCCCGAAGGGGCTAAAGTCAAGTATCTCAAGCAACTAACTTTAGAGATCCTTCACGTTCGTTCAGGATGACAAGTCCAATGGGAAACGTTTTTTGCCAACATCTATTTTTATATTATTTACTTAATCATTTATCTCCGGCAGCTGTTCGGTTATGCTGCAATGCTCGCGGAAGTCGTACCCCGTCATGCTTCGCAACGTGTAGTACAGGCTCCAATAGGTACTCATGGCATAGAGGTAGGAGCGCCCGGCTGAATTCTGTTCGGCTATGGCATCGTTGAGGTCGAGCAGCGTATTCTGCCCCATTATGTAGAGGCGCATGGCAACCGTGTGCCTGTGGCGGGCACGCCGGTCGGTGAGACGGGCAATGCGCACCTTGCGTGCCTGCATGTTGAACTGCGAGACAAGCTTCTGTACATTATGTGTAAAATCCTCCATACCCTGCTGCGCCTGTATCTCCACGAGCTCCTGTTGCGAACGTGCCACACGCACCTTTCCGCGTCCACGCCCCCAGTCGAGTATGGGAAACGAAACGGTAAGGCTACCGTACTCCTGAGTCATAGGTCTCTTATAAGCACCGGGCAGGGTGTTTCCCGTCTGCGACAGACCGAACTGGAGATATATGTCGGCCTTCAGTCCCGCATTGGCCTTTGCGTTTGCAAGGTTGCTGCCGGCCTCCTTGCGTATACGCTCATAGTACACAGGATCGGGGCTGTTCTTCATTGCCATTTCAAGAGCCTCGGGAAAGGGGACCGTAAAATCAGGGACACTGTCGGGCAGCAGAAGGGTTATGAATGTATCCTGCCCCAACCCGAGGAATGAGCGGAACTGTTGCAGGGTCTCTTCGTGGGCAATCTGTGCATCCATGGCGTTCGCCTCCTCGCTCAAGCGACGTATCTCAAGTTGCAGCATCTCATTCTCCGTTATCGTTCCGAGCTTGTAACGCCCCTGAGCCATACGGTAAAGAGTGTCGGCATTGGCATAGTTGTCATGGGCCATACTCAGATTGCTCTGCGCCGTGGCAAGATTGAAGAAGTGGTTGCATGCCTGTGCCGAAACAAGCTCAATGGTCTCGGCATAGCTCTTCTTGGCCTCGGCATATCGCAAAGGCTCTATGCGGCGGTCCCATTTGAGACTGTTGTAACCGAAAAGGCTCTGACTGTAACCGATACTTACAGGAACGGTACTGAACATGTTCATCTTGCTCTCCATCTCCCTGAGGTAGTTGACACTGCTCCTTATGAAGAATGTTCCGCCTGTAAGAGAGATATTCTGGTTGATACTTAATGACAAATCGCCACCGAACTGGCTCTGGCTGAGAAAGAGCGATGTTCCGTCGCCCTGGGTAATCTTGTTTATCTCATTGTTTATATATGGCGAGCTGCTGAGTGTGAGCGACGGAAGGTAGTTGGCACGATAGTAACGGTAATTCCAATACTGTGCAAGGAAGGCATGACGTGCACTACGGGCCGACGGCGACTGTTTCTTGGCCATCTCGATTGCCTGCGGGAGTGTGAGCGTGAGTGTGTCGCCCTCCCATGCAAAAGAGCAGGACGGCAGAAGAAGCAGAAGGAGCAACCCTCTCCTGACAAAGAGGGATATTACTGATAAGGACAATCTGTTTGTTTTCATACTTTCTTATATAGTGTTTTTATGCTGTTCAGAAGCAGCTTGGCTTTCCCGAAAAATATTTTCTTATAATACCCGTCATTGGCACGGGCCTCCTATTATACTATATGCAAAAAGCGTGCCAAACTCGTATTTTATTGATTATCAAATATATACAAAACAGAGTGCATCGCAAAAACCGTGCGGTTCCGCACATGATGTGTGCGATTGCGCACAACCGCACAGAAAGGGCCCGGAAAAAACGCAGGCAGGGGGTGAAATATTGATATTTTACCGCTTGTACATTTATTTATTTCGCATAACTTTACACATGAATTCTCAAGCACATACAATGAAATGTAAAGGAAAGATATTGATAGTAGATGACAACGAGGATGTGCTCCTGTCGCTGAACATGCTGTTACGTCCATGGACCGAGGCCATAAGGGTCATTACAGACCCCGGGCGCATAATAGAGTTCATGGACAGCTTCCACCCCGATGTGATTCTGCTGGACATGAATTTCAGCAGGGACAGCATAAGCGGCGAGGAGGGATATGAGTGGCTTGCACGCATACTCGAACATGACCCGGCCAGCGTGGTCATATTCATGACTGCATACGTGAGCACCGAGAAGACCGTGCGGGCAATAAAGGCCGGCGCAGTGGACTTCGTACCAAAGCCTTGGGAGAACAGGAAGATGATTGAGACAATACATTCTGCCGTAGACCTCAAACGCAGCAGAATGATGCCGGCAACGGATGACGATGAGCAAGAGGAGACAGCGGCTCCTATTCAGGAATCAAGGTTCATAGGCAAGTCGGCACAGATTCTTGAGCTCAAGAGACGCATAACACACATAGCCCCTACCGATGCAAACATACTCATCACGGGTGAGAACGGTTCAGGAAAGGATGTCGTTGCACACGAGATACACCGTTTGTCGGCACGTAGCGGAAAACCTATTGTATCGATAGACCTCGGCTGCATACCCGAGGCCCTTTTCGAGAGCGAGCTGTTCGGTCACGAGAAGGGTGCATTTACCGGAGCCACATCACCAAAGGCCGGCCGCATTGAGGAGGCCAACGGAGGCACTCTTTTCCTTGATGAGATAGGCAACCTGTCGCCTGCAATGCAACAGAAACTGCTTACCGTAATTGAAAAACGCGAAGCATCACGCATAGGCTCGACCAAGGTACAGAAGATTGATATCAGGATTGTGGCTGCTACAAATGCCGACCTGAATGCAATGGTGGCTGACGGCAGATTCCGCGAGGACCTGCTCTACCGCATAAACACCATCGAGTTCCACCTGCCGCCGCTACGCGAACGCGGCGACGACATACTGCTGTTGGCGAACCATTTCATGGAGATATATGCCCGTAAATACAAGAGGGAGGCAAAAAAGCTGTCGCGCGACGAGGAGCGCCGATTGCTCGCATATCCATTCCCGGGCAATGTGCGCGAGTTGCAGCACTGCATAGAGAGAATGGTGATTGACCCCGGCTCACCCTTCCCGACGGGTAACGGCAGGATGCAGGAGAGCGCGCAGACATCACTGAACCTTGTGGAGCTTGAGCGTGCGGCAATACATAAGGCCCTTGAACAGAGCAACGGTAACCTGTCGGTGGCTGCCGAGCTGTTGGGAATTACGCGTTATGCGCTTTACAGAAAGATTGACAAACACGGTATCTGATGGGATTCTGGCAGAACATATTCTACAACAAGAGCATCAAGCGTTTGAGACTGATGCTTGAGTCGGTGCGTATGCGCGATTTCAGCCTGCAATACTCACTTGACAAGCTCACAGGCGAGGAACGCCGTATGGCCGAAGAGATAAATGCGGTCATCAATGAGTTCCGCGAGACAGAGCGCAAGCACCAGGGAGAGACACATCTCTATGATGCACTGCTCTCAAATGTAGACTCAATACTCATTGCAACGGATGACACAGGCAAGACCAAATGGATGAACAAAGCCGCAATAGAGCAGTTGTGCGGATTCCAGTTCGACAGGCTCGATAACCTGTCGGCATTGCATCCCTCGTTGCCCGAACAGCTGAAAGGGCTACGCAAGAACAGCATGAGCCTTGTCTCTTTTCCAACTAAAGAAGGTGAGGAGAAACGCTATGCGGCCACAATGAAGAAGATATTCGTCAGCGGCATAAGCTATCGTCTGTATACCATGCAGGACGTTGCATCGGTCTTCAGACAGAGCGAGTCCCTTGCACAGCAGAGACTGGTAAGGGTTCTGACACACGAGATTGTGAACTCGCTGACACCCATCGTATCGCTGTCGGAGACCATGGCCGACAACATGGCTATGGGCAGCGAACGCAACATCAGCGACAGCGAGATGGAGGTTGCACTGTCGGCAATAAGCCGCAGGGCAAAAGGACTTATGGAGTTTGTGCAACGTTACCGCATGCTCTCGGGCATTGCACCGCCTGTCATAAGTGCTGTAAGAATCGAGGAACTGATAATGGGTCTTCAGGAACTTGTAGTGCCGCAAATGAGAGAGGGATGCAAGGTGAGTTTCAATACAGGGTGCTGGGATGCCATCATTGGTGTTGACCGTGCACAGATTGAACAGGTATTCCTGAACCTGCTGAAGAATGCAGTGGAAGCAGGAGCAACGCTCATTGATGTCACAGGAACATTATCCGATGACGAGCGATGGCTTATAGTTTCGGTAACGGACAACGGAGGTGGTTTCCCGAAGGAGGCTGCCGACAACATGTTCACCCCTTTCTTCACCACAAAGAGCGATGGACAAGGCATAGGGCTTGCCGTATGCCGCCAGATCGTGAGCAACCACGGTGGGCTGGTAGGTGCCGAATGCTTAGAGGACGGCAGCGGTGCCCGCTTTACCGTAAGACTGCCGATGAAAGAGATATAATAGTAGCCGCACGGTACACAAGCCATTAGTTGAAACACAATAAGCTGCCCGCGGGCAGCTTATTGCGTTTTCAATTAAGTACAAATTCCCTTATGTCACCTTGAATACCCTTCTCGACCTTGAAGTTACGGGCGAAGTTCCTTATGAATTCAAGGGTCACCGCTGATGGTTTGGGAAACTTTTCTTTTTTTAGAGCTTTACGGATAACAGGCTCCGTGATTGGGGTAGATGTTTTATCCATAGGCAGATGGTTTTGGTTCTTTCCTTTGTATTATTAACGTCTACCAAATAAAAATAGTATATGCCGTCGAAGAAAAATTTCTTCAACGGCATATACTATAAGTGAATCAACAAAATAAAGGTTATCAGCTGCTTATTCCATTACCAAAGATACATTCTTCTCCATAGCAATACGTCGCAAGTTAAGCACTGCATAACGCATACGTCCGAGGGCGGTATTTATGCTGACACCAGTGACATCGGCAATCTCTTTGAACGACATATCCTGATAGTAGCGCATGAATACCACCTCGCGCTGGCAATCGGGCAACTCGTCGATGAGCATACGCACATCCTTGAGCACCTGGTCGTTCACCATCCGGTTCTCGATATTACCCTCGGAATACTTGGCGTTGTTCAGGAGGTCAATCTCCGACTCGTCGTTAGAGACTGTATTCTCGTTCCTGTCGGTACGGAACTGGTCAATGACAAGATTATGCGCAATACGTGTTATCCAGGCAGCGAACTTGCCGTCGTTGGTGTAACGGCCCTGCTGCAGGGTAACGATAGCCTTGACAAAGGTCTCCTGAAAGATATCCTCTGCCACTTCCTTTGAGCGTACTACAAAATAGATGTAATTGTATAACCTATCCTTATGACGGTTCAGCAGTATATCGAATGCCGAGTTATTGCCCTCCAAATAAAGTGTGACCAACATATCATCGGTCATCTGCTTTAAATTCTCCATTATGTGTCTTCAATTAAATTTGGAGTAGAGATTTTCTATAGGCAACAGTTTTTTAGGTTAATGAATGAATTAATGACGCAAAGGAAAGAAATAAATATCTTAATTCCAAACAATTTTTAAAAAAAGTGTCATTTTGATACAATATAACCCACCAATAAACGTTCAGAGTCGACACTCAACACAAGGGGACATCCAATTGTATGCCGAACTTTGACTTTTTATAGGTAAAATGCAAAAAAGTCATTACAGATGTTCGTATATAATAAAATTAAGATAACTTTGCTCCATTAATATAAAAAAACTTCATATTACAAATTAAACAAATAAACCATGAAAAAGATTTACCTTTATTTAACTCTGTTAATGTTTTGCGCCACAGCGTCATACGCTCAAGGGTGGCAAATGACAATTACAGCAGAAAACGGTTTACCCGGTGACAACAGCACGGGAAACTACGTCTTCACCAGCGGGACTATCAAGCCGGATTCTCCCACCAATGTCATCAGGATAACATCGATATCCAATGATGTATTTGAAGCCGAGAGCGGACAGGCCGAGGCCATGAACCGTTTTTCGGCAGGTATATGCGACGTTGTTCGCCGCCAGATTTTCGGCAATCAGCACCCGGTGCTTTCAATTGCCGAATTGGTAGTATATGACGCTGAAGGCAACAGCATTCCTTATACTCCAAAAACAAACTCTCCCGAGCCCGACGGTGGTTTCATGGCAGCCTTTGGCATGGGAGGCTACCAGTCACCGTTTATAAGCAATATCAACGACGGCAACGAGGGCACACGCTACATATCTACAAACTACGCTCTCGATAAGAGTGTGACGGCAAAATGGCCGGACAGGTTCCCATACGTCGAGCTTGAGTTGGGAGAGGCTGTTGAGGAATTCTCATTCAAGCTTGTAATGCCATCAAACGGACCTCACGCCACACATCTTGGTATAACATCAGGCACCGACTATATGCCATATGACAATATCCAGTTTACCCTGGGCAACCCGATACAGAGCGACGAAGAAATCGAGTCACTCACTTCATACGTCATCATTAAGGGTAATGCTCCAGTCTCTACAGCATCTGACGTAACATATCCGGGCGAGCTCTTCATGACATCATCATATGGAGGAACAAAGGACTGCACAGCGGCATCACTTGCAAAGTTTATCCCTGCCGGTGATGGTTATTACTACATCTACTGGATTGCATCGGAGTTATACCTTGCAGATTCTTTCAACGCATCCATGTCATCGACAAACAATGTTGCATACGCAACAAAGGTATATACACTCTCCAACGGCGAAGGCCAATTCGAGATTATAACCAGCGATGGCAAGAACCTCATTCACGATCTCAAGGGATATATAAAACCACAGAGTGTAAGCAGCACAAGCGACTGGGACAGCAGCACAATGGGCGGTATATACTTTACCATCTACAACGCAAGTACAGATGTAAAAGTCGCTATAGAATCTCTTGAAAAGGCTATTGCCGACGCCGAGGCTCGTATTGAGCACTACAATGGCGAGATGGCTGGTGACGAGGGCGAATATGCAGTGCTTCTGGAGGCCATCGAGGCCGGCAAGCAGCTCCTTGAGAAGGGCGGTACATTCAGCGAGTACACCGAAGCCGAGGCACGCATCAACGAGGCTGTCTTCAACTATGTACGCGTGAGAGTGTATGACTTGACAGAGACATTGTACGAGCTCACAGATAGCGAGGAGATCGTATGGTTCGACGACGAGCCAATCATCGGCGGTTACCCATACAAAGAGCTTATGGAGCTTGAGGAGGCTTACAACTCAATCATAAACAAGATTGACGACGCTACAGGTATCGGCGAACTTGAGACATTCATCGAATACATCGAGAACGTACTCGCAGAGTTCTACGCGACAAAGGTGGACAAACTGCTCTCACTGCCTATATATGCAGACAGCGATCAGGGCCTGCCCGGCGAGATCATGAACCGAAGCTACTACAGATGGGAGTCTCCAGTCTTCGCCCTTGATAAGGCCATAGATGGCATGCGCATTACATTTACAAAGTCAAGAGGTACCGAAGAGTACAACAACTTCCCCTCTTACGCGTTTGCCGAGTATGAGTTCTACAATCCTGACGGAACAAAAATAGACCTTACTGCATACGACTTTACTACTAACTCAACATCAGCAAGTGAACCGATAGACAACATCTGTGACGGCAATTACCAGACCTTCTACCAGTCGGCTACAAGCAGAGACGCTCTGGTGGCCCCATCAAGCGAGGTATATATAGAGGTGACATTCCCCGAGCCATTGCAGGCATTCTACATAGTGCACACATCACGTGACCAATTCTCTCTTCCTTTGGAACTTGCACTAACATCGAAAGGCGAACTCTACACAAAACATCTCTTCTCGGAGAACACCTGGAACGCAACTCTTGGCGAGCAGGTAACAGATGTAAACGAGATCAAAGAGAACGAAATTTATGCATTGCGTTCTGCCTGCGAGGGATCATATTGGATCGCTGGTACAGAGAAGTTCGACGAGAAGGTTCTGCGTGGCGAGTGCGCTTTCCGTCTTGTTAAGAACAGCGACGGTACATTCAGAATCAAGTCACTTTCATCGGCCGGCTACTGGGCCGACACAAAGGTTGAACAGAGCACATACAGCGTTATCTTCGATGAGTGCGCAGCAAACCTCAATATAGTAGCAGGCAGCAACGAGGGGGCATTCCGCATATACAACCACGACGGTGAGGAGGGAGCACCTTATTTCATCTACCATAGCGGCAACAAGAATGTAAATGTAAAAGCGATAGAGAGCCTTGATGATTTCACAAGTGATAACGAGTGGCTCATCTACCGTATTACAATGGACACTCCTGAGTATTTCTATCTTACAAACATCAAGGAGGCTTTGGCAGATGCTGACATCAAGGTGGCTACAGCACCGGGCTTCTTCAGCGTTCTCAGTGACGAATACGCAGCTGCTGTAAAGGCTGTTGACGAATGCCTTTCAAACAGCAACAAGACAAAGGCTGCAGAGGTTGCTTCAATGATAGACAAAGCCATTGACAACATTGACGACAACAACCGTAACGCAATCTCTACAGAGACCGAATACAGAATACGTTCTGCATTCAAGCCATTCTACGACAACCAGAGTGTATACAAGGAGTTGCAGTATGACTATGACAATGCAATAGTCAGATACAATACATGCAGCAGCGAACCCGACGAGACATTCTACTTCATGTTCGAAAAAGAGGAGACAGACGTGAACACATACTTAATGATGTCAAAGTGTGACCAATACAGCTACTTCAACTGTAGCAACGGCTACCTTGAACTTCTTGAGTATGAGACTGTATTCAACATTGAACGTATTGCCGGAAGTGCGAAGTACCGTATCTCAGACTACTATGGCGACGGACGCTACCTGTGCGCATCAACACATCAGGACGGCAAGAACTCATGGGCCATCGCACAGTTCGAGTCAATAAGTTCAAGTCCTGAGGCTACAAAGTGGTACATTCTCGATGACAACACTGCTACATCAGCTATTGAATCTGTTGTAGTTGAAGGTGACTATGCAATCAGCACTGTATACTACACAGCAAACGGAATGTTGCTGGACAAGCCGGTGAAGGGTATCAACATCGTAAAGACAGTATACGCGAATGGCGTAGTGACTACTAAGAAGGTTCTGGTAAAATAAAGCAGACTTTCCATAATAAAATCAGGCGGATGTTTAAATATCCGCCTGATTTTGTTTACACTATTTTTTATCTCCGGCTACCGGAATCCTATTTTTTCATAGACATACCGTCAATGGAAAAGCCACGGAGCAGGTCGGCCACCGGCATACGTTTCTTGCCTGCAAGCTGTACCTCGACCAACGAAATATAGCCCCCATCCACTGCAACCTTTATATATGTCTTTCCGTCTGTTACAAGAGTACCGGTCTCTTTTCCGTGTGCACAAAGTTCCTTGGCAACCTCATATACCTTGAGAGCAATTTCCTTGCCATCGGGAGCGACAAGTTCACACCATGCAGCAGGATAAGGGGACATGCCACGTACAAAGTCATAGACCTGTGGCACGCTCTTTGTCCAATCGATGCGGCATGTATCACGGAAGATTTTAGGTGCAGGACGTAGCTCGCTCTCGCATGCATACATCGCTGTCTGGGCAACAGCAGCAACCTCACCGTTGACTATAGCCTCTACTGTGCGCACGACAGTATCACCACCCTGAAGCATCAGTTTATCGTGCAGAGTACCGGCATTGTCATTCTCGTCAATGGCTACAACGTCGCGGAAAATCACATCACCGGTATCAATCTCATGCTTAAGGAAGAATGTGGTTACACCCGTTTCCTTGTCACCGTTGATGATAGCCCAATTGATTGGAGCGGCACCACGGTACTGCGGCAAGAGCGACGCATGGAGGTTGAATGTTCCCAGGCGTGGCATGTTCCACACACTCTCGGGAAGCATACGGAAAGCGACGACAATCTGCAGGTCGGCACCCCACTCGCGCAAGGCTGTCTGAAAAGCTTCGTCCTTGAGTGATTCAGGTTGAAGCACAGGCAGGCCCTCGGCTACAGCAAACTGCTTCACAGGACTCATCAGCAACTGGTTGCCACGTTTGTTGATCATCTTGTCAGGCATTGTGACAACACCCACAATCTCATAACCGCACTCCGCACACGCACGCTGCTTCTCAAGCAGACGACGCAATGGCTCCACCGCAAAATCGGGTGTGCCAAGATATACTATTCTAAGTTTTTCCATTGTCAATCAGATGTAAATTCCAATAAAGTCTTTCGATAAGCTGTAAAGATAGCCGACTTCGAGATAAAGCCGATATACTCGCCGTTGATATCCTCAACAGGAAGGTTCCATGCACCGCTCTCCTCGAACTTACGCATTACCGCCTCCATAGGTTCCTCAATGCTCAACCTCTCTGTAACCTCACGCATGAGAGTTGCAACAGAATAACGGTGGTACAACTCCTGACGGAACATCATGTGCCTTATGTCGTCAAGATAGATGATACCCACCAGACGGTTGGCGGCATTCACGACAGGGAAGATATTTCTCTTTGTCTTTGCAACCACCGACGTCAGTTGTCCCAAATCCATATCGGGACTGACGCACATGAAATTCTTCTCTATAACATCGGACACCTTGAGGATTGTGAGCACAGCCTGATCCTTATGATGTGTGATGAGCTCTCCGCGCTGCGCAAGACGAACTGCGTAGATGTTATTGCTGTCGAACATTCTGACTGTAAGGTATGAACATACCGACACAATCATAAGCGGCAAGAAGAGAGCATAACCACCAGTGAGCTCCGCGATGAGGAATACACCTGTCAAAGGAGCGTGGAACACACCCGACATGAGAGCAGCCATTCCGAAGAGGGCAAAATTCTTGTCGGAGACTGGCAGGCCGATTCCCGACATATTGCACAATCCCGCAAAAAGATATCCTGTGACACACCCAAGGAAAAGACTGGGTGCAAATATACCACCACAACCTCCACCGCAGTTGGTAACTGTTGATGCAACCGCCTTGAAGAGGATTATGAAGAGCATATAAAGGAACAACAGCTTCGCGTGACCGTAGAAAAGGGAGTTCTCAAGGATTATATTCTCCGAAGAACCGTTGATGAGATGGATGATTGTCTCATATCCCTCACCGTAAAGTGGCGGAAAAAGGAATATGAGCACACTCAGAATGCTACCGCCGATGGCCAATTTTACATATGGGTTGTTCAGTTTCTTGAACTGTCTCTCAATGGCAACAGTAACGTGCGTAAAGTACAATGACACAAGACCGCACACCACACCGAGCATCATTACATGAGGTACACGTGCTATACTGAAGGCATTCTCCATGTGGAACTCGAAGGTAGCCTCGGTACCCATCAGTATATATGATAGCGTTGCAGCTGTAACACTTGAAATGAGCAATGGCAGCAATGACGACATCGTCAGGTCGAGCATCAGTACCTCAATCACAAAGACCAGACCCGCAATAGGAGCCTTGAAGATACCCGATACAGCCCCGGCGGCACCACAGCCTATCAGAAGCATCATCACCTTCTTCTCCATTTTGAAGAAGCTGCCCAAATTGGAACCTATGGCTGAGCCCGTCATTACAATCGGCGACTCGGCACCGACTGAACCACCGAAACCGATGGTTATACCACTGGCAATCAGTGATGACCATGTATTGTGACGCCTTATCTTACCCATGCGGCAGGAGATGGCATAAAGCACCTTCGTTACTCCATGGCTTATATCGTCACGGACAATCTTGCGGATAAAAAGACCTGTAATCAAGATACCGATGACCGGGTATACAAGATAGAGCCAGTTGAACGTATGGGCATCGAAGCCTCCAGTCAACAGATGCTGGATAAAGTGGATAAGATGCTTGAGGGCGTACGCGGCAAGCGCAGAGAGGACACCGACCAACAGACTCAGCAACAGGATGAACTGATTCTGCGGTACATGCTTCTCGCGCCATTCTATGAAGCGGTCAAGCAAGCTGATATCCTTTTTATTCTTTTCCATCACTCCCTTATAACGGTTACGGTGCCGTTGGCTGTCAGTTTAATTATACTTGAAGACTTTGCAGTCCCTTTCTCGAGCTGTTTGTAATTCACCACATAATCTACTGCATCGATTATCTCGGGAGATATCTCGCTGTAGTTATTGGGGGTGGGCTCTCCGCTGACATTAGCGGAAGTAGAAACCACCGGTTTCTGGAAACGGTAGCACAGTTCCTTGGAGAAGAGTTCCGATGTGACGCGTATGCCCACGCTGCCGTCCTCAGCCACAAGATTGGGCGCAAGGTTACGCGCACCGTCGTATATTATCGTCAGCGGCTTCGTGGTAAGCTCTACAAGGTCCCATGCTACAGCAGGCACATCTCCCACGTAACGGGCGAGACGGTCGGCGCTGTCCACGAGCAACAGCATTGCCTTGCTGTCGGCACGTTTCTTGATTTCGAACACACGTTGCACAGCAACGGCGTTGGTCGCATCACAACCGATACCCCACACGGTATCTGTGGGATAAAGGATTACCCCACCCTTGCGCATGATTTCAACGCATTTCTTTGCTTCGTCGGCAATTGTTCCCATGACCTTATCTTTTAAAATTCACTTGTAAAGTGGAAACGGATAGACTTGAAGTCATTCTGCGCCATCTGAAGCACATAATTGCTGTCGGCCAGAAAGACGTCACGTCCCTCGATATCCTTTGCCATATACTGGTACTTGCGTTTCTTGAAACTCTCAAGTTCAGCAGGGTCATCACTCTCAATCCAGCAGGCCTTGTACAGGTTCACAGGCTCCCAACGGCACTTTGCGTTATACTCGTTCTCGAGACGGTACTGTATTACCTCGAACTGGAGCTGACCTACGGTTCCGATGAGTTTGCGCCCGTTATGCTGGTTTACGAAAAGCTGTGCCACACCCTCACCCATAAGCTGGTCGATACCTTTCGCAAGCTGTTTGGTCTTCATTGGGTCGGCATTCTCGATATACTTGAACATCTCGGGAGAGAAGCTTGGCAATCCCTTGAAGTGAAGCGTCTCACCTTCGGTAAGTGTATCACCGATCTTGAAGTTTCCGGTATCGGGCAAACCGATGATATCACCCGGATAGGCCTCCTCAATTGTACTCTTGCGCTGTGCCATGAACTGCGTCGGTGAAGAGAAACGCAGGTCTTTACCCAGACGTATGTGACGGTAAGGGGTGTTGCGCACGAACTTTCCTGAACAGATTTTGCAAAACGCCACACATGAGCGGTGGTTGGGGTCAATGTTTGCAGTAATCTTGAAGATAAAACCGGTAAACTTGGGATCCTCGGGGTTTACCATACGCTCCACAGCCTGCACAGGACGTGGGCTCGGAGCAATCTTCACAAAACAGTCGAGGAGTTCCTGGACACCGAAGTTGTTCAGAGCCGAACCGAAGAATACAGGAGCCACCTTAGCGTCAAGATAATCCTGCACATTGAACTCGGGATATACACCGTCGACAAGCTCAAGGTCAGAACGTAGCTTCAGGGCAAGGTCCTCACCGATATTCCTGTCGAGTTCATCACTATTGATATCTATCTCGACTTTCTCGGTCACACGCTGTTTGTTTGGTGTGAAGAGGTCGAGTTTCCGCTCGTAAATATTATATACTCCCTTGAAACGTGCTCCCTGGTCTATTGGCCAACTGAGCGGGCGCACAGCAATCTGCAGTTCACTCTCGAGCTCATCAAGAAGCTCGAACGGATCACGTCCCTCACGGTCCATCTTGTTCACATATACAATCACCGGAGTGTTGCGCATGCGGCACACTGCCATGAGTTTACGTGTCTGTGTCTCCACGCCCTTCGCGCTGTCGACAACAATGATTACACTGTCTACTGCCGTAAGTGTGCGGAATGTATCCTCGGCAAAATCCTGGTGACCCGGAGTATCGAGGATGTTTATCTTGTAGCCTTCATAATCGAACTCCATAACAGATGTAGTGACGGAGATACCACGCTGTTTCTCAATCTCCATCCAGTCCGATGTGGCTGTTTTCTTTATCTTGTTTGATTTTACGGCACCTGCCACCTGAATCTGACCACCGAAAAGCAGCAACTTCTCGGTAAGTGTTGTCTTACCGGCATCAGGGTGCGAAATTATCGCAAACGTTCTTCTTCTTCCAATCTCTTCCTGTACGCTCATCTATACTAATATCTTACTAAATTATCCTATTCTATTCTTCGTCCAAATTGAGTCTACCTTCCTCATCCTCCTTGAAATAGAGTGAGAGCATTGAAATGAAACGGCTTATCTCATTTGTTGCCTTCAGAGTCTCCTCATTAATCTCCCTCTTCTGCAGTTTCATCAGCCATACCATATACAGGGCATCGAAACAGTTCTCGAGCTCGCCCTTGCCACGTCCCTCGCTCTTTGTCCTGAACTCGACAATAAAAGGCAATGCCTTATAATATGCAGCCGAGTAGAACGGCATCTTCGGCGACTTTAGCAGACGCAGATGCAGATCAGTAAGGTTTATAAGGACATTGTTGTTTATCTGCAGATGCCCCTTTTCCTTGACATCCTCAAGGCGCATCATCTCAATGAGATTTCCGTACCACTCCACCATTTCGTTTTCCGACTCCGGAGTGAGGTTATACGGCTTTACCAGGACTTCCTTAATCCTATCCAACGACATATTATTGGCCCGGATGATATCCTCAACCTGCCACATATATAACAGATACTCTGCTATATTCTTTTTCCTAAGTTCACGTGAAATAAACAAAGCAAATACTATTTAATGAAATGACCAAGTTCCTGTTGCTACCAGAAGGGCACCGATAAATGAGCCTATCATCACTGCAACACCAATCACACGGTTGATTATCCACACACCACGCACATCGAAGCGGCTACGCAGCTTGTTCACCACATATGTAATGAAAAGCCACCACAGCATGGCACCACCGAAGATAGAAAGATAGCCGACAAACTGTTGGAATATCGGTTGGTCGGGCAACATGAAATTCATTGGTGTAAAGAGAGCCAGGAAAAGCAGTATTATCAACGGGTTCGACAGAGTAATGAAGAATCCTGTTATACCGTTGCGCAGAAGGTTACTCTTGTTATGGCTCACATTGCGTGTGTTCCGCATCGGGTTGGTGCGATATGTGTGCACACCGAAAAAGAACATAATGATAGCACCTATCAACTGCATCCAATACAGAGCCGACTCATTATGTATAAAATCATAGAGGAATGACAGACCATAACCGGTAATCAAAGCATACAGAATATCGCTGAACGCAGCTCCGGTACCGGTCACAAGACCATATATACGGCCTTTGTTCAGTGTCCTCTGCACGCACAAGACACCGACCGGACCCATTGGCGCCGAAGCGACAAGGCCTATCAGGATTCCCTTGACAACCACCTCCAATGTCGTTATCTGGGAAAGCAGACTCTGAAAAACGTCATTCATATTGCAAATTTGCTATTTTTTTATGAATTAAACGCAATAAAACTGCTTTTTTATTAAAAAAAGTTACATTTTCATCCCCGTTGAGGAGAGACACCTTGAAATCTCCGATAAAACAACGAGAATTACACTCATCGTCCCCTTTTCAAAAGGACTCATTCACTCTTTTCCGAAGCCGGAGTCTCTTCACCACCCTTACTCTCGTTCTTGAGAATTTCAACATCCTCAACAGGCACTATCTCATTCTTTGAAACCTTACGGGAGATTATTGCAACAGCTATGTCAGACAATGCCAACACCACAGCGCAAATACCCATAGCCACAGCAATGGCCGATACTGCCTCCCAAGTCCTGAAGAACAGGAATGCCGCCGCCGCTGCAATAAGCAACGGTACTACCAACATTTTCCAGCCTCCTTTCTTCACAAGACGCAGAGCCACATACAACTGATGCAGAGCCACCACAAAAAGAAGGACAGCCATCAACTTGACAAAGACATTCTGGAAAGTCAACGGATAGACAATGAGCCAAAGTCCAAAAGCCATACTGCCGACATCAATAACAGCTATTGCTATCGAGGGCAGCTTCTGAGCCTCTTTTCTTGAGACATACAGACTCACCAACGAAACAAGTGCCGGCAAGAAAAATGCAATACCCGCCAACCTTATCAAAAGTTCCATCGCACTACCGCTCATAACTATGAGCAGAATACCTATCACAAGAGTTATCAAACCGCGGACAAGACCATTATTCATGACTATCAATTATTAAATTATTTATATATAACACCCAAACAGGGTATCTATCTTGACTAAAACGTAAATATAGTAACAAACGAGCGAAACACATAAAGTTTACTTTAATGTGTTTTACTGCGAGTGCAGACTATATTCGCGAGGCACCGCAAATATCGTAACAAACGAGCGAGATATATGAAACCTGTTTCAATATTTTTCACAGCGGGTGCAGTATATATTCGCGGTATACCGCAAATATAGAAAAATAATATCTGTTATCTAAGGAGCTGTTTGAATTTCTATAAAACATTTTGCAGGCACACGATAATCAGGCCGTCTTCATCAAAACAATGTGCGACATATTCATTATCCGGAACTTCGCGACACCCATTGAGAGAAACCGCCAGCGAACCGTCGGATGCCGGAAAAGGCGAAGAGAGCATAACATTATCCTTGTACGTACCTCCTACATTGCCAACAAGTTTGAAAAGTGCCTCGCAAACACACCAACGTATAAGCATTGCCTTATTTGCCGTCCCAGGATACAAAGAGGCCACATCCGATTCCTTCATAAATTTACGGGCTGCAGCAGAAGCATCCCTTGAAGAGAGTTCCATATCCACTCCGAACGGTTGCGAAAGCGAATGTGCCAACAAGGCATAACCACGTGTATGAGAGATACTTATAAAGCCTTCATCCCCCATAAGGAAAGGCTTTCCGCACTCATCGTACACGATACGCGCCGCCTCCCCGCAAAGACGGGCAAGAAGCACCCTGACAGCAAGCCACTCCAAGCGACGGCTACAACTTTTTATAAGCACGGCCTCGGCTGCACATTCGGGTGCAACAAGAGACGACAGTTCTTCTGTCGTCTCTGTTATCTTCCACACGGCGACATCAATGTCACCTATCTTGAATTCTTTAAAAAGCGGCATTTTATTCAGCCTTCAAATCACTGTCAGAAACCGCCACCGGCAAGGTAGCCTTAATCTTTACAATCCTATGCTTGTCCTTCTCCATGACCTCAAATGCAATCCCGTTGCAGACAATCGTCTCATTCAACGCAGGGAACTCACCCTTCACCTCAAGAAGAAGACCTGCCAGGGTATCGGCCTCGCCAGCCACCTCTTCGAAGTCATCACTGTCGAGCGATGTTATCTTGTAGAAATCGGAAAGCATTGTGCGTCCGTCAAAAAGATACACATTATCGGCAAGCAGTTCATAAGATCTCTCAGGTTCATCAAACTCGTCATTTATCTCGCCGACAATCTCCTCGATGATATCTTCAAGAGTTATGAGTCCCGAAATTCCACCGAACTCATCCACCACCATTGCCATATGTACCTTTACTGTCTGGAAATCACACAACAGATCATCGATTTTCTTTGTCTCCGGGACAAAGAATGGCTGACGCAACAATGTCTGCCAACGGAAATTATCGCTTTTATTCAGATGCGGAATAAGATCCTTGATGTAAAGCACACCTCGGATGTCGTCCTGCGTCTTTCCATAGACAGGAATACGCGAATATGCATTTTCTTCGGCACATTTGAGAACGTGCGAATACGGTGCATGAATATCCAGCATAACCATATTCAAACGCGATGTCATGATATCCTTCACAGTCTCGTCACCGAAACGGATAATACCTTCAAGCATCTTCTTCTGGTCACCTATTTCCTTTTTATCGGTAAGTTCCAGAGCCTGCTCAAGTTCATCAACCGAAAGGAGGTGATTCTTCTTCGACACCAATCTTTGGGTAAAAGTTGTGGATTTCACAAGGAAAGACGAGAATGGACTCAACACACGCGAAAGCAGATAGAATCCTCCCGAAGCAAAACGCGCGAACGGCAACACATTGCTTTTTGAGTATATCTTTGGCATGACCTCTCCAAACAGCAACAGCAGGAATGTCAGCACAACGGTGAGCAACAAGAACTCGAGCCACTCGGCACCTTCACCGAAATGAAGGATGTTCATAAAGAAGAAATTGAACAGCATAACTATACCCACATTCACAAAATCGTTGACAATCAAAATGGTAGCCAACAATTTCTCGGGGTTAGCCAAGAGTCCTAAAATACGTTTGTCACATGCGGACTTTGACTCGGCAAGCTCATCGAGTTGGGTACGGGTCAAAGAGAAGAATGCCAATTCTGAGCCAGAGGCAAAAGCCGAGCACATCAGAAGGAACACGGCAATCAACAACGCAACAATTGCACTTACAGACGGTGCTGTCACATACACATCGGGAAGCGCAAAGGAATGAATCTGCGCAAAAGCAGTTAGAAATGTATCCAAAATATCTGTCTTATTAAATTAGAATGGAGCACCGGATGACGACGAAGGGTCATTTGCAGGCGCAGCACCGGTGCCACGGGATGAAAGCATCTCCATAGTCTCGGCAAGAATCTCTGTGCGGTAACGGCGGATACCGTTCTGGTCCTCGTAAGTGTTTGTCCTTATTTTTCCCTCGATATAAATTCTGTCTCCTTTGTGCACATAACGCTCGGCAACTTCGGCAAGGCCACCCCATAGAACTATGTTGTGCCACTCGGTACGTTCAGGAACCTGAGTGCCGTTCTGCAAGGTATAAGCACGCTCGGTTGTAGCAAGAACCATATTCGCTACTGCCACATTACGGTCAAGGTGACGGACATCAGGATCTTTGCCTACGTTACCTATTAGAATAACTTTATTTACTGACATATATTTCCTTGTATTAAATTCAAAAAGCGTTGCAAAGTTAACAAATTAAGATAGCGCTGTCAAGAGTTTTATTATAAATATTTAATATCACCTTTACATATATATGCAATGCGGACAAAACTGCCAACAAAGATAAAACTCCCTATCCTATTGGATATTAAACGAACATTTTTTGCAAAAAATAAGCTATAAATTTCGGGGATAGCAAAAAAAGCTATATATTTGTAACCCGAAATTTAAAACATTGACATTTAACATAAATCGTAGTAAAGATGACAAAAGCAGAGATTGTAAATGAGATTGCGAAGAAGACAGGTATTGAGAAATCTGTGGTTTTGACTACAGTAGAGTCGTTTATGGATGTTGTAAAGACTTCATTGTCAAATCAGGAGCCAGTATATTTGCGTGGATTCGGTAGCTTCATCATCAAGCACAGAGCCGAGAAGACAGCACGTGACATCCACAAGGAGAAGACTATCACCATTCCGGCACACAACATTCCGGCATTCAAGCCAGCCAAGACTTTCGTAAGCGATGTAAAAAAATAACGAGTGATTAATTTATAAATTGTAAAACTATGCCAAGCGGAAAGAAGAAAAAAAGACATAAAATGTCTACTCACAAGCGTAAGAAAAGACTGAGAAAGAACAGACACAAGAGTAAGTAATTCAGTCTGCTCAAACACAAAAAACAAACTTGCGAGAAAAGGTTTCCAGAACTCCGGGTTTGTTTTTTGTGTTAATTGAAAAGGCTATAGGCCTTGCCTTTAAGTAAAAAGGTCTGCTAAATCAAATGATAGTATTGTGACAAGCGAACTTATTGTTGATGTTCATTCACAAGAGATTTCCATAGCTATTACCGAAGAGAAACAGCTCGTGGAGTTCCAACGTGAAGAACAGACCGAAACATTTTCGGTAGGCAACATCTATCACGGGCGCGTCAAGAAGATTATGCCCGGTTTGAATGCCTGCTTTGTTGATGTCGGTTCCGAAAAGGAAGCATTCCTGCACTATTCTGATTTAGGTCCACAATTTTACTCTCTTCAAAAATACCTTAAACAGGTCACAAGCGACCGCAAGAAGAGTTTCCCTATAGCCAAGGCATCGATAATGCCGGAAAAGAAAAAAGAGGGAAACATTTCCGAAGCATTGCAAACGGGGCAGGAGATTCTTGTACAGATTACCAAAGAGCCCATAAACACCAAAGGGCCGAGACTTACCTGCGAGTTGTCGTTTGCCGGACGATTTTTGATACTTATCCCGTTTGAGGACAAGGTATCGGTATCATCAAAGATAAAGTCCCCCGAGGAGCGCACACGCCTCAAGCAGCTCTTACAGAGCATAAAGCCAAAGAATTTCGGCATAATAGTGCGCACAGTTGCCGAAGGCAAGAAAGTTGCCGAACTTGACAGCGAGCTGCGTTCGCTCGTAAGCAACTGGGAAGCACTCGTGGGAAAGGTGCAGAAGAGCACCAAACCGCCTACAATGGTTCACGAAGAGTCGGACAGGACACTCGCCCTGTTGCGCGACCTCTTCAACCCTTCGTATGAAAGCATACACGTGAACGACATTGAGGTATACAAAAGAATAAGGGAATACGTTTCGGTAATTGCTCCCGAAAGTGTAGATATAATCAAATTATATCGTGGAGAGCAGCCCATATTCGACCACTTCGGAATAACAAGACAGATAAAATCCTCATTCGGTAGGATTGTATCGTTCAAAGGCGGAGCTTACCTTGTGATTGAGCACACCGAAGCTCTCCACGTCGTTGACGTGAACAGCGGCAACAGGGCACGCAACGGTGCCAGCAGCCAGGAGGAGAATGCCCTTGAGGTGAACCTCGGAGCCGCAGACGAACTGGCACGCCAGTTGAGGCTCAGGGATATGGGCGGTATCATTGTCGTTGACTTCATTGACATGGACAAGGCCGAACACCGCCAGGCCCTTTATGAAAGGATGACCGAGAACATGAGCCGAGACAGGGCAAAGCACAACATACTGCCCTTGAGCAAGTTCGGTCTCATGCAGATCACACGCCAGAGAGTGCGCCCTGCAACAAATCTGGAGGTCGAGGAGAGCTGTCCTGTGTGCCACGGAAAAGGGAAAATCCAGCCGTCGGTACTGTTTACAGAGACACTCGAGAGTAAGATTGAGACACTGGTAAACACCATTGGTGTCAAGAGATTTAAATTACACGTACACCCGTACGTTGCTGCATACATCAACCAGGGTATAATCTCCCTGTACAGGAAGTGGCAGTTCCGTTACGGAATGGGAATACGGGTCATTGCCGACCAGAAGCTTGCATACCTTGAGTATCATTTCTACGACAAGGATGGCAACGAGGTTGACATGAAAGAGGAATCGGAGATAAAGAAATGATTGCAACACAGCAATCATCCATAGACGAGCGGTGGGTGCCAACGGCATCCACCGCTTTTATTGATTACCTGGAAAAGCGGATGATAAGGTCTCATGCGACACGGGAACAATGAAAAAGCGGCTCACCGGCAAAGTCTGGGGGCTAAGCAAAAAGTTGAGTGATTTAGGAAAAGAGAGTAACAAAGCGAAAATACT
>SUXN01000063.1 GCA_015060965.1 Bacteroidales bacterium
GGGCGCCAAAAGGACATGATATAACGACAACAAAAAGAATATATGACTGCAGATTAAGGGTAAGTTGTATAAAAGAAAATAAGAGATTGTTTAATGTTTTGTCTGTGTTAAAAAGATATTCCCCCTATAGTTTGCAGGTGAACCGATAAAACACAAGCAAGCAATTAACCCATGTATAGAATTCAACTCCTCCACCGCAAGCGGTCCCCCTCCTCTATATTCTCTTTGCGAATACAGAGGAGAACTCAAGTCTTTATATTAAATCTTACTGTTGATATTCAGTATAAAAGTTACTTCTTGTCTGTCGCAACCTCCTTGCACTCCTTTTTACATTCACCCACTTTGCAATCGTTCTTTTTACAGTCGGCTTTCTTGAATTCACCTCTTCTGCCGGCATTCATTTTGGGCCCTTTACGGCTGGGAGCCTTGGCGAAGCCTTTGCCGGGGCGCTTGCCCTGTGGTGCAAATCTCTGTGCCTTGCCATTGTTCTCCGGCTTGTAGAACACCTTCTGCAGTTGCTTTGCTGTAAGGAACTTCGAGAACTTGCCGAAATATTTCTTGTCGAGCTTGGCAACCTTCTCCTTTGCATCCATACGTGCCTCGATGTTCTTCTTCACCTGCTCGTCGGTGAGTTCCTTGCCACGTACGACATCAGGGCGGCACTTTGCCATCTCCTGCAGATATTCCTTATACAATGGAGCGAACTCCTCGGCTGCGGCACCATCGAGTTTGAGCCACTTCTGCATCTTTGCCACGCGGAAATCGATTCTCTGCTCAGCAGTCATCTTCTGTCCTTTATTATCCTTTTTCTCCTGTGCTGTCGCCAAAGATGCAACGGCAACCATAAATGCCATAAATAAAATCTTGATCTTCATAATCTGTTGTTTTTGTTGTTCCGATTATTTGACACGCAGCAAGGGAAAAGGTTTAATCAAGGAAGAAAAACAAAGCGGCGCACAACAACCGTTGCACGCCGCCTTATCTTAGAAACATATTACCTGTTACTTGAATGCATCGAGGTTATGCTGCTCGTAGAGGTTCTTGCCCTCGGCAGTATAAAGGATATCGATACGCTCCTTATAGAACTTCTCGACCTTACCGCGTACAACCTTCATTGTACTGTTCATCATACCGTTCTGCTCGGTGAAAGCCTCGGGAAGAACTGCGAAGCAGCTTGGCAACCAACGCTCTGGGAACATTCCGGCGTGCTCACCCCCCTTCTTGAACATATCCACATCGGCCTTTACAAGGTCGCAAGCAGCCTTACGGCCCTCCTCGGTAGAGAGGTCGAGGCCCTTTGCCTCAAGAGCGCGCTTGATATTGTCCTTGTTAGGAACGAACAATGCAATGGTATAAGGAGACTGGTTGTTGTAGAGGATAACCTGGTCGATTGTGGGGCAAAGGCTCACGAATGCCTCCTCAATACCCTCGGGGCTGTACTTCTCACCGTCACTTGAGATAAGAAGGCTCTTGAAACGGCCCTTCACATAGAGAAGGTTCTCCTCGGACATATAACCGAGGTCACCTGTGTAGAGATAACCGTCGCGTACAGTCTCGGCTGTAGCTGTAGGATTCTTCCAGTAACCGGCCATCACGTTCTCGCCCTTAACGACAATCTCGCCAAGCTCGCCTACAGGAAGCTCCTTGCCGTCGGCATCACAAATCTTGAGCTCGATAGGCTTCACAAGCTTGCCGCTTGAACCGAAACGGTAAAGCTCGGGACCGTTTGAAGAGATTACCGGAGTAGCCTCGGAAAGGCCGTAACCCTGATACATCGGCATACCCACGCCAAGGTAAAAGTTCTGCAACTCCTTGTCGAGCAACGCACCGCCACCGACGAAGAAACGGAGCTCGCCACCGAAGTTCTCACGTACCTTCGAGAAGATGAGGCTGTCGAACAGCGCTACAAGAGGCTTGAGGAAAATGCGCAGACCCTTTGAATCGAGGCTGCTCTCGCCATAGTACTTCTGGCGCACTGCCATACCCCAGTTGAAGAGAGTCTCTGTGAACTTGCCCTTTGCACGGATGGCACCCTCGATGTTCTTCTTGAATGTCTTTGCCAAAGAAGGAACAGAAAGGATGAAGTGAGGACGTACCTCCTTGATGTTGAGAGGAATGTTCTTCAATGTCTCGAGACCTGTGCGGCCCACCTGTACAGTAGCTGCTGTAGCACCGCATGACATCATGATGTAGAAACCTACAACGTGAGCAAAGCAGTGGTCGAGAGGCAGGATGATGAGTGTGCGCCATGTCTGGTCGATGGGCACGAGTGTCAGCGCCTGCTCAACGTTTGCTGTGTAGTTGCGGTGGGTAAGCATAACACCCTTGGGGTCGGCTGTTGTACCGCTGGTATATGTGATTGTAGCGATGTCGTCGTTCTTGATTGACTGGCCCACAGCGAGGAACTCCTCCATAGTGTGCTGTGCAAGGAACTCGTCACCCATCTTCATAACCTCGTCGACATGTATCTCTCCCTCCTGCAACTCGCCTGCGTTACCGAACACGATGATTTTCTCGACCTTGCTGAGCTTGTCCTTGATGGCGCGTACCTTCTTCAGCTGGTAGTTTGATACCAGGATGAACTTTACGTCGCCGTGGTCGAGACGGAAGTAGAGGTCATTGCTCTCTTCGAGCTTTATTGAAAGAGGCACATTCACAGCACCTGCATAGAACATTGCAAGCTCACCGATGACCCACATGTTGCATCCCTCGCTAAGGAGAGCCATATTGTCACCTTTCTTGACACCAAGAGCCTGATAACCTGCACCCAGGCGGTATACCTGTTCCTTTACCTGAGAATAGGTTGTTGGTTTGAAACCCTCTTTCTTGTCAGTTTTCTCCAGAAGGAATGTGTTATTAGGATATTTCCTTACCGATTCCTCAAAAAGATCTACCAATGTTTTTTTCATAACTTTATCTATTTATTGACAAGGGAATACCCCTTGTCCGATTTTCTGCCGCGAAGATACTAAAAACCTAAGAGATTAGCGGCAAGATAGTCAAATTTGTTTTAGTTTTACTTAAAAATAGGCGCAAAAAGGACAAATATTGGAACTTGTGGCGATAAAAAAATCACGATATGAAGCCTTTTCTACACAGGATGCAAAAAAACACAAAAAAATGAGGCTAATCCGTTTTATTGGCTATCTTTGCAAAAGTATGCAGGTGGAAAGAGTTGGCTTTGGCACATAATGACAACCTCTGTTCAATACCGGCTGAAACGAAATCTTACACATGCATCAAAAGACAAACATAACGACATTTTTCTTTATTACATAAGGACTATGAAAATTTCAAGAATCGAACACTTGGGTATTGCAGTCAAGAGTATTGAAGAGGCTCTGCCCTACTATGAGCAGGTACTGGGCTTCGAGTGCTACAACATCGAGACTGTAGAGGACCAGAAGGTGCGCACTGCGTTCCTGAAGGTAGGTGAGACAAAGATAGAGCTGCTTGAGGCGACCTCGCCCGATAGCACAATAGCAAAGTTCATCGAGAACCGCGGCGAGGGCATCCACCACATTGCCTACAAGGTTGAGGATGGCGTTGCCAACGCTCTTGCCGAGTGCGAGCAGAAGGAGATACGCACCATCGACAAGGCACCCCGCGCAGGTGCCGAGGGTTTGCAGATTGCATTCCTGCACCCGAAGGCAACACGCGGCGTACTCACCGAACTGTGCGAAGAGTGACGAGAATGTTTAAGGTTTAGGGTTTAATGTTTAAAGATATTTGTAGGAACTTTCGGCTTTCCGTTTGAAAAGTCACTTTGTCATCTCGACGACTGCAAGGAGGAGAGATCTCTCGTCGCTCCGCTCACTCGAGATGACAACCGGACCATTGAACATTAAACATTTAATATTATCAGGACCTTAATAAAAACGTATAGCATTTTATAGTGCTCCCTTAAGTTAGGGGAGCTCCGCGAAGCGGTGAGGGGTATGCCTCATAAGCTTTGAACGTTATTTGGCTTAAACATCTAATAAAAAAAATAGAAATCACACAAAAACAGATATTATGAGCAAGCAATTTGAAAAAATCAAAGAGCTGGTCGCTCTGCGCGAGAAGGCGCGTCTGGGCGGCGGAGAAAAGGCCATCGTAAAACAGCACGAACGCGGCAAGTACACAGCACGCGAGCGCATTGACATGCTGCTTGACAAAGGCAGTTTCGAGGAGATGGACATGTTTGTGACCCACCGTTGCACGAACTTCGGCCAGGAGAAGAAGCAGTACCTTGGCGACGGAGTTGTTGTGGGCAGCGGAACAATCGAGGGCCGACTGGTATATGTCTTTGCACAGGACTTCACCGTGACAGGCGGTTCATTGAGCGAGACTATGGCACTGAAGATATGTAAGGTAATGGATATGGCAATGAAGGTGGGTGCTCCGCTTATAGGCATCAACGACAGTGGCGGTGCACGTATACAGGAGGGTATCAACGCCCTTGCCGGATATGCCGAGATTTTCCAGCGCAACATCATGGCATCGGGTGTCATTCCGCAGATTTCAGGTATCTTCGGCCCATGCGCAGGCGGTGCGGTATACTCCCCAGCCCTCACAGACTTCACTATCATGATGGAGGGCACAGCATATATGTTCCTCACCGGTCCAAAGGTGGTAAAGACAGTCCTTGGCGAGGTGGTTACACAGGAGGAGCTTGGCGGTGCGAGCGTACACGCGAGCAAGTCGGGTGTCACACACTTCACCGCACAGACCGAGGAGGAGGGCCTTGCACTCATACGCAAACTCATGAGCTACATTCCGCAGAACAACATGGAGAGTGTTCCCGATGTACCATGCACCGACCCTATCAACCGCACAAGCGACATACTCAACAGCATAATCCCCGACAACCCCAACCAGGCGTATGACATGTACCGAGTTATTGCCGAGATTGTCGACAACGGCGAGTTCCTTGAGGTACACCGCGACTATGCACAGAACATCATCGTGGGCTTTGCTCGCATGAACGGAAAGTCTGTGGGTATCGTTGCCAACCAGCCTTGCAAATATGCAGGTGTGCTCGACTGCAACTCTTCACGCAAGGGTGCACGCTTCGTACGTTTCTGCGACGCGTTCAATATTCCTTTGGTGACACTCGTGGATGTTCCGGGCTTCCTCCCGGGCACAGCACAGGAGTACAACGCGGTAATCATGCACGGAGCAAAACTGCTCTACGCCTATGGCGAGGCTACAGTGCCCAAGGTGACTGTGACACTGCGCAAGTCCTATGGCGGTTCACACATCGTCATGGCCTGCAAGCAGCTGCGCGCCGACCTCAACTACGCATGGCCGAGCGCCGAGATTGCCGTTATGGGTGCTGCAGGTGCAGCCGAGGTGCTCTATGCCAAGGAGGCGAAAGAGGCCGAAGACCCCAAGGCATTCATCGCCGAGAAGGAGGCAGAGTACAACCGTCTGTTCGCCAACCCTTACCAGGCAGCGAAGTACGGCTACATCGATGACGTCATCGAGCCACGCAACACGCGTTTCCGCGTGATACGCGCACTTGCACAGCTCGAGAGCAAACGTCAGGAGCTCCCACGAAAGAAACACGGAAACATTCCTCTATAAAACCACAGTATTATGGAAGACAACAAAAAGATTGACGGCGCAACTGTTGCGGCCATTTCAATGGCATTGGCAGCATACATGGGCGACAATGTACACGACAACGAGAGTGGCGTGCTTACAATAACATACGTGAACAAACATTGGAATAACCTAAACAGATAAATATCATGAAAGAGTACAAATATACAATAGACGGCAACAAGTACGAGGTTGCCATCAACGAAGTGGGCGAGACTACAGCCAAGGTTACAGTCAACGGTGCAGAATACACAGTCGAGTGGGAAAAGCCGGTTGAGGAGAAACCGGTCGTTAAGGTTCAGCCTGTAGCTGCAAAGCCGGCTGCCCCTGCAGCTCCTGCAGCAGCTCCCGCCGCAGCCCCTGTCAGCGGCAACGCCATCAAGACTCCACTGCCGGGCGTAATCATCGACGTAAAGGTAAATGTGGGCGACACAGTAAAGAAGGGCGACACCGTTGTTGTGCTTGAGGCGATGAAGATGGAGAACAACATCAACGCCGACCGTGACGGTAAGGTTGTTGCCGTACACGTTGCAAAGGGCGACACAGTTGCCGACGGCGCAGCGCTCATAGTGCTTGAGTAATACCTGACAGGACAACATGACCATCGGGGCCAACAGCAATGCTGTTGGCCCCGATGGTTATAAATAGATTACCTTTATCTTATTATGTGCTTCTTTCCGCCTTGAATGAAAAGCCCTTTCTGCGATGCACTCTTTAAAGGACGTCCTTGCAGGTCATATATAGCCTTGTCATAGCCGGCAGTCTCGCTGTCAACAAGTGGTTCTATGCCATTATGAGAGTCTTTTTCAGACATCGGGTATATCTTGAATGGAGCATCTTTCCACCCTTCTGCATTCTTGTAGACATCGACACAATCATCAGGAACAAAGATAAATATTCTATCTTTATTGTAATCGTTGTTTGCAAATGCCTCCTTGCCCAACAATGGGGGTTCTTTGCTCATGCATAGTATTCCCAGTTCCAAGATATCGCCATTGGAAGTCATCGGCAAACAGATGGATTCAAAAGCATAGTCACTGATACGTTTGACACTTTCCGGGATGACCAAACAGTTGAACAGGTACCTGAACGAAAAGGCATTCTCTGCAATAAATTCCGTTCCTGGCAGTACATTGTCGGCTTCCCAGCCATCATAATAGGGGCTTGACTTGATATACAAAACCTTCAGGTCGGCAGAATATATTCCGTAATCTTCTTCTACACAATATACGTTATCATCTGAGACTGTCCAATACCATGCCAACGGAATCGGGACATTCATCCAATCATAGCGGGAGAATGGAGCCTTACCAGTCTTTGGGAAAGGGCCGGTAACCTCAAACTCAGGTTGAAAGAACATCTGTGTCCAACCGGCAAAGGCCGAATCACCGATGAATGTCAGAGAGCGGGGAAGGACAAAATGGAAACGATAGATTGTCAAGGAATCCAGAGCATAGAAAGCCTTTGCCGGGATTGTGTCGACAGCGGCACACTTCATGTCCAGTTTGAGACCGTTGGCGCCAGACTTGTCGAAGAATTCCTGGGTTCGTATGTAAGCATAATCATCCAACGTCGGCGTTCCGGTAACCACAAGAGTTTTTATCGACTCTTTCCCATACCCTGCGAGCAGGCTTTCCAACGAAGTACCTTCACCCAGATGCACAGCAACACTCTTGTCCTCCTGCGCAGAAAGGTTGAGAGAAAACAAGAGCACAAGAATTGAACAGAACAGTCTTTTCATGATGCAAGAATATTTTTTGCTAATATATACAAATTTTTCAAAAAAAATAAATGCGTCTTAAATATCTATAAAACAGGCGAATAATGTGTAATGTGCAAAGTATAATGTTTATAGTGTAATGAGACTGGTTGTCATCTCGAGTGAGCAGAGCGACGAGAGCCATCTCCTCCTTACAGCCGTCGTTGACAAAGTGGCTTTTCAAACGAAAAACCGAAAGTGGTTCACCTGCAAACTATAGGGGGAATATCTTTTTAACACAGACAAAACATTAAACAATCTCTTATATTCTTTTATACAACTTACCCTTAATCTGCAGTCATATATTCTTTTTGTTGTCGCTCTATCATGTCCTTTTGGCGCCCAAAAGGACCAAAAAGCCCGGCACACGGAAAAATCGTCACAAGTGCCCTTTGCTCGT
>SUXN01000001.1 GCA_015060965.1 Bacteroidales bacterium
GAATTATATCCATCCTTCGCGTGACCAATCGCTAAAAGGCTCACCGATAGTAAAAAGTTATTTGTACCTTGACAGCTCTCGCTTTCCGCAACCCGCACGGCATGAGCCTTGCCCATGCTGCGTGCGACCTATTGCTGCTCGGCTGTCGAGCTTTTGGCAATTACTTTACCAAAACCTTTTTACCATTTACAATGTAGATGCCTGTTGATGGGTTCTCTACCTTGCGGCCCTGGAGGTCGTAGATACCCTCTACAACAGTTTCAATACCTACATTCTCGATGCCTGTATCATCACCAGGAGTCCAAACTTCGATAGCCATAGCCGATGTCCATGAAGCCATGAAGTGTGGCAGGCTACCCTGGTAGTATGTAGTACCGGAGCTGTTAGGAGCCATGTATGTACCGCCATTGTTAAGAGCTACAAGACCGAAGAGGTCATCATATGTAACGTCCAACTCGCACTTGCCGTTAGGATACATCTTTACGATTGTGAAGCATGTAGGATACTCGATGATACCTGTTGCGCTGCCGGATGCTGCGCTTTGAGCAGGAGTTGTAAGATACTTGCCGTCGGCAGTCATGAAGTCGAATGTGCCGTCTTCGTTGTCAACGCAAGTGAATACTGCTGTTTCAGGGAGTGGCAAGCCCTTTGTCGTGATAGTGTCATTTACCATTGAGAGTGCATATGTAGCATCTTCCTCAAATACCTCATAGTTGAGGAAGTTTCTGCGGCCGTTGTATGTGATGAATGTGAGTGTGTACTTCTCGCCACCGGTCGGGAGTATGATATCCTCAGTCTTGATGTAGTCCTTCAACGCCTCCTGGAGGTCAAGACGGGCCTGAGTTGTGGGGTTAGCCTTGGCTGCGTCAATCAGAGCCTGGTATGCTGCACGTGGTGCCTCGCCCGGGTAACCTACGCCCTGGAGTGAAAGAATCTCCTCCTCAAGGTATGCAATGTACTCCTTGGTCTTGTCATCGGGCTCACCGCTTACAAGGCCCTTGATAAGCTCCATAAGCTCGTCAATCTGCTCGATGTATGCATTGTACTCGTCTACTGTTGCTGTACCATCCATATTGGCCTCCCAGAACTCTCTTGCTGCAACAGTTGTATTTGCCAGGTCATTGAGGTACTTAATGTAAGGCATGTAATTCTCGTCAGCGGTTACGTATGCAGCCTGATAGAACTCAAACTCTGACATATGGAAGTATGTACGCTCTGCTGTAATAACGAAACGCAGGTGCTTGTATGCCTTTTCTGCATAGATTGTACCTGATTCGTATTTTTTGCCACTCATCTGTGGGAGGTCGTTGTTGAGAACTGTGATTGTCTCGAATGTCTCACCGTTGTTGCTACCCTGAACCTCGATTGCATCGGGGAAGTCATTGGCGATGCCTGGCGAACGTGTGTAATAGGTGAATGAGAAGTTCTGTATGCTTGTCTCAAGGTCAATCTGCAACCAGTGAACAGGCTCAACAGGACCATTCCAGCATGAGTGGAAGAAGTTTCCGTCTTCAACAATACCGTCAATAAGCTGCTCGATAGGACCCTCGCTCGTTTCAGGCTCGTTACACCAGATATAGTTGCCTGCAGCAGGGTCTGTAACCTGAAGCTGAACCTGGCCACCGCCGTCTGTTGTGTAGTTGATGTCGCTGAGGAACTCTTCTGCCTCCTCAACCTTGTACATCAGGTTGTCGGCAGCCTCTGCCTGGAGCTTCTTGCCCTCTGTCATGGCTGTAGCCAGACGTGATGTCAGCTCATCTGCATTTGCAAGGTCACCAACCTCGTAAATCTGCCATGAATAAATGATGTTTGCTGTGTTGCTGCCTGTACAATAAAGGTAACCGCTGTATTCGTAGCCGTCTTGGAAGTACATACCAATGAGCTTGTCGCCGTCAAATGCCATGCACCAAGGATAGTTTGTATCTCCGTAGGTGCTTTCTGATATTGTTACATAGTTCTCGGGAATATCTCTAACGTGTGCACCATCATTCTTGTATGATACGAATTTGTCTGCACCTACTGAATACATGTAGAGGTTGCCTTCATATTCTACAAATGCATACTGCTGGATGGGGTCTGTTGGATCTTCCGCTACACCTATATTTGAAGAACACCAGATCATGCCTTTATCTGCATTATAGGCAAGGGATGCAGAGTATCCTTCGTAACCCGATAGCCAGCAATTCTTGAACCAATAAATCTTGCCCGGCTTAACGTCTTCGGGCGCTTCGATTGCTGTCTGTGCGAATGTTGTTGTAGCACACATGACAAGCATCATGATGAAAAGAGTAAATTTTTTCATACGCTTCTTTTTTTGTGATTAGTATATAAGTGGATTAAAAATTAGCGTTGTTGTCCGCGGTGTCGTTGGCTTGTGTCTGTGCACAATATGCCCCCATCCGCAATCTTTGATTGCAAATATAATCAAAAATTGGATTTTTATTATTTTTCACACCTTTTTTTTCTTTTTTGTACTACAAAACGGCTTATTTAAACTACGAAGAGGGAAGTTTCGCCCCCTCTTCGTAGTTTGTTGTCAATCAGTACTTCATCCACTTCCACAATTCCTTTATCGACGGCTTCTTGCCGTGCATGAGAATTCCAACGCGGTATATCTTGCCGGCGAACCACACCACTATAATGAATGTTGCTATCAGTATTCCCAACGATAGCGCAATCTCCCACCCCGGGATGTCGTACGGGATGCGCGCCATCATCACAATGGGCGATGTGAGCGGTATCATCGAGAACCAGAATGCCAGCTCCGATGTGGGGTCATTGATTACCGACAGCATCACGAAAAGGCTGAGTATGATGGGGATGGTGACGGGTGTCTGCAACTGCTGTGCATCCTGCGGATTGTCCACAGCAGAGCCTATGGCTGCAAAGAGTGCCGCGTAGAGCAGGAAACCGCCTACCATGAATACCAACAGCGAACCGATAATCTTCATCAGATACCCTATGTCGGTAAGTGTTGCTATGGCCTGCAGAAGCCCCATGTTTGTGTCTGTTCCAAGACTCTCGGGCGATGCGCCTTGCTGCAACATGGCAACGGCCATTGACATCTCGTCGGGGATAAGCTCGGGCATCACAAAATAACCTACTCCCATTATGAGTGCAATCCAGATGGCTATCTGCAACAGCGCGACACTGGCTACGCCAAGAATCTTGCCGAGCATCATGTCAAGCGGGCGCACGGTAGATACCATCACCTCGAGTACGCGGCTGTTCTTCTCTTCTATCACCGATTGCATCACCATTACACCGTATATGAGGATGAACATATAAAGCAAGAAGCTGAGGACGTATGCAACCACGGTGGCAACGATGGATGAGTTGGCTTTCTCTCCAGTACTGCTCTCGCTGTCACTGTCGGCCGGTGTGCCGTTGGAGTATGACTGCAGGTTGATGTTAGTCTTTATGCTTGCCAGAATTGATGGCAGGTCCTCGATGTTGAGCCTCTGCAATTTTATCTCTTCAATTACGCTCTCAAGTTGTGAGGCGATATTCATCTCTAAAGTTATGGATGCAGTGGAGTTGGTGTATAGCCTAACATCGCCGGGATTCTCCATTATGCTCTTGCCTATGTGCAGTATGGCAAAGCGGTCACTGTACTCGATGCGTGCAAGTTCAATGGTCAGCGGTGTCTGTTCAAAGAGTATCTCATCGTTGCTTTGCAGGTGCTGTCCTATGAGTTTGCTGTCGTCGACAACGGCAATGCACTTCTGTTCACTACCTGTGTATTGTGTCAGCAACATCGGTGCCACCATAAGACCAATCATCAGCAACGGGGTCAGCAGGGTGGTGATGATGAATGATTTTTTGCGCACACGCTCGTTGAACTCTCTTCCAATGATTATTCCTATCTTGTTCATAATTCAGAATTTTAAAGATTAAAGGTTCCCGTTTACGGCGCGGATGAATATGTCGTTCATGGATGGTATCATCTCGCTGAACGAACGTATCTCGACGCTCTCGTTGGCTTTCGCTATGACGTCGCGCACCTGGTCGTCGGTGGCAATGTGTATCTTCATCTTGTTGAACCCTGCGGGTGAAGGCTTCGACTCCATTATCTCGCATACACCGTTCAAGGCATCCAACAGTACTTCCTCGCTTCCGCGGTAGTCTATGCCGAAGATGTTGGCACCGTGCTTGTGGCGTATGTCGTCTACGTTGCCCGAGAGTATGTTCTTTGCCTTGTCAATAAGGGTTATATGGTCGCATACCTCCTCAACCGATGACATGTTGTGGGTTGAGAATATTATTGTGGCTCCTTTGTCGCGCAGGGCAAGAATCTCGCTCTTCAGCAGGTTGGCATTGATGGGGTCGAATCCCGAGAAGGGCTCGTCAAAGATGAGCAGCTTGGGCTCGTGCAGCACGGTGGTTATGAACTGTACCTTCTGTGCCATACCTTTTGAGAGGTCACCTACCTCCTTGTTCCACCACTCTTCGATGCCGAACTTGCCGAACCACTCCTTGAGCCTGGCGGTAGCATCCTTGTGGGACATACCTTTGAGGCGTGCAAAGAATATCGCCTGTTCGCCCACCTTCATCTTCTTGTAGAGTCCGCGCTCCTCGGGCATGTATCCTATGAGGCGCACATCGTCCTGGGTTATCTCCTTGCCGTCGAGCAGCACCCTGCCTGCGTCGGGTGCCGTTATGCGGTTTATGATTCTCAGCAGTGTGGTCTTGCCGGCTCCGTTGGGTCCCAGCAGTCCATAAATGGAGCCCCTGGGTATGGAGAGCGACACGTCGTCAAGAGCGACGTGGTTGGCAAACCTTTTGGTCACATTTTCAATTTTCAGTAATTCCATTGTCCTTTTCTTTTTTCTTATTAGACGCAGCAAAGATACAATCGCTTCAGAATTTACCCCCCCAATTAGTTAAATATTGTTAACAGAGGCTGAGGCGGAGCGGATACGCCACTATCTCCCCTGTATTCGGGATTATGTCGTCATTGCAGTTCTTGTCCTCGTCAAAATTCTTTACACACAGGCAAAAGTATGTAAAATTTCATAAAGCAGGAAATTTTGTTTATTTTTGCGTTAAGAAAAAAATCGCTCTATGCTTGAGAATAAGAAGATACTGATATTCGACCTTGGTGGTGTGCTCATCGACTTGCATGTGGAACGTTCCTTTGCAGCCTTGGTAGCAATGGGGGCCGATGCCTCTATCCTTACCGAGAGGAACTGTCTAATAAACGAATATATGATGCGTTATGACCGCGGTGACATAACTACTGAGGAGATGTTCTCATACATTGCATCGCAGTTGCCGGCTACGGAGTGCAGTACGGAACAGCACAACCGAATTGCCGAGGCGTGGAATATGATGCTTGGCGAGTATGCACCATACAAATTCCACCGTCTGCGTGAATTGCGTGCAAAAGGTTACCGTGTTGTGATGCTGAGCAACACCAATGACGGTCATTGGGATGCTATCGAGCACATTTTTGAGGCTATAATGGGTGAGCCGCTGCAGGCGTTCTTCGATGCTCTGTATCTGTCGTACCGTATGCACCGACGCAAGCCTGAGCCTGAGATATTCCTTGACTTGCTTGCTGCCGAAGGAGCCGATGCTTCGGATTGTCTCTTCTTTGATGACTCGGTCGAGAACTGTGCTGCCGCAAGGAGTGTGGGCATAGAGGCTGTACTTATGGAACGCAATGCTCCTTGGAGTGGCGCATTGATGAATGATTGAACCGATGGAAACAATAACTGATATAAGAAATTTCGAAAAACGCCCTTGCGCTGCAACCATAGGCTCTTTTGACGGGTTGCATCTTGGACACAGGGCTATGATTGCCCAGCTGCGCGAGGCTGCGGCCGAGCGTGGCCTGCCTCTTGTTGTGGTGACATTCGCGCGTCATCCACGCCTGCTGTTCGACGGTGAGTGCGAGCCTTTCCTGCTTACACTCAACAGCGAGAAAGAGCCTATTTTTGAGGAATTGGGCGTCGATACTCTGGTATTGCTTGATTTTGATACCTGTATGGCTTCGATGTGCGCCGAACGTTTCATGCGCGAGGTGCTCGTGGATGCTCTTGGCGTGAAACTGTTGGGGGTGGGGTATGACCACCATTTCGGCAAGCCGTGCGAGGGCGAGTGTGTCGAGCAATATATCTCATACGGCAAGAACCTGGGCGTTGAGGTGGTGCAGCTCTCTCCATTTATGCTTAATGGTAACAAGGTGAGCTCTACAGTGGTACGCAAGGCATTGGCTGCCGGTGATGTTCCATTGGCGACTGAACTGCTCGGCCGGAAATACCGTCTTTCGGGCAGTGTGGTAAGCGGTGCCGGCATAGGGCGTGGATTGGGCTTCCCCACGGCGAACATACAGTTGGAAGATGATATGAAGATGTTACCTATGGACGGTGTCTATGAGGTTGACGCGCTGCTCGGCGGCGAGGGTTACAAGGGTGTGATGAATATCGGGGTAAAGCCCACAATCGGGGATAATATGCTGCGTACCATAGAGGTACATATAATTGATTTCCACGGTGATATCTACGGAAAGAAAATCACCGTGGAACTTGTGCGCCGCCTGCGCGGTGAGCTTGAGTTTGCTAATGTACAGGCGCTGAAACTGCAGATAGGGGTGGATGTCGCGAGGGTCAAACGAGGAATATGATAATACTATGAAACAATATCTTAAGATTGTTGGTGTTGTGCTGCTGTTGTTGGCGGTATATTCTGTTTTCCAGTTGCTCTTCTCGGGCTTGGCGATAGCTATATATTTGTTCCGTTCTGTGATGAGTGGGGCAATAAGTATCGATATGCTGGAGAATGTGGAGGCGTTGATGGAGAATCCTGCGGTAAAGGAGTCTTCCAATGAGGCCTTGGCTCTTGGGCTTTTCCTATCTGCCGCAGCAATGCTGCTGTTCATTCATTTTACAAAACTGTTCCGTCTGCGTTGGAGTCTGTTCCGTTCCATTGCCTTCAGGCCTTTGTTATACTCCACACTGTTGGTGTTTACGTCAATGATAGCGCTGAACATCTTTGTGCAATGGTTGCCTCTTGAGAATGTCCTCGAGAACGAGTTTGACGGCCTGACACATACATTCCTTGGTGCCTTTACAATTTCTCTGCTGGCACCTGTGCTCGAAGAGGTTATGTTCCGTGGTGCCATGCAGGGTTATATGACCCGTAAGTTGGGAAATCCGTGGCAGGCGATTGTCATTGCTGCCTTAGTGTTCGGAGTCTTCCATATGAACCCGGTGCAGATTGTCTATGCCTCCCTGTTCGGCTTTGTCCTGGGCTGGATATATTACCGCACCGGTAGCCTTATGTCTGTGATTGTGGGGCATGTGCTCAACAATACGATCGCTACACTCATGATGCTCTCTTTCGGGAATGTGGAGGAGAGTGAACTGATGGCCCAGGTGATGCCTCAGGAGGCGGTACTTGTATCGCAGATTGTGATGTTTGTGCTGTTCGGTGGTCTCTCTCTTATGCTTGCGTCAAAGTTGCATCGTTCGATGCCTGCGCCTCCGGTGCCATGGCACGAGAGTGACGAGGTGGGGCAAACGGAAATGTGAAAACGGAAATGAGAATGGTAAACTGCTGAGAATTGACGTTTTGTCATTTCGACGGTATGAGACGTGTTGTTGAGGGCTTTGCCCGAAAAATCTCTTTCTTTTGCGTTCTTTAGATGCTTCACTTCGTTCCAGCATGACAGGTCCGCGGTTTTTGAGAGATCCTTTGACAATGCCGCCTTTTCGCGACCCGCACGGCATGAGCATTGCCCATGCTACGTGCGACCATTCGCTGTCGGCATTAACTTCGTTGAATCTGCTTTCGCTCGCAGTGAGATTAAAGTAAACTTGTATCTCGCTTGCTTAATCGCAGCATTGTCGAACCCTCCGGATTTCGTCGCTGCGTTCCAGCATGATAGTATTATGAAAAAACCGTTTACTTTGTCATTGCCTTTAGCCCCTTCGGGCGGCGAACTTCGTTTCTGAGCAAAGCGAAGAATCTCTATCATCCGCGTTTTTTTGAGATCCCTCACGCAAGGTTCGGGATGACAAATCCGCAGTTGTTTGATATCCATTGACTACATATTTCTTTAGTTTTCTACTCCTCAGTCTTGCAACAAGTTGCAATCCAGCTGAGTCCTCTTCTGTTTATAATGGAGGAGCCGGCACAAGCGAAGCGCAGTGACGGAGGAGTTTTCATGAGGAACATCGTTGCTTTCTATTCTTGATGAACACTCCTTTGGCTTGTATCAAACTCGCCCTAAAACAGTATCTTTATCTTTTTCAGTTCGGCACGTAGGGCTTTTGACTTTTCGGGAGCAGTACACTTGTCCATCAGTGCCCAGAATCTATCGCTGTGGTTCATCTCCACCGTGTGGCACAACTCATGCAAAAGAACATAATCGATGAGTCTGTCAGGTAGCAGAACAAGGCGTATGTTGAGGCTTATGCTGCCACGTGAGGTGCAGCTTCCCCAACGTGACTGCACGTCGCGCACGCTGCATCTGCTATACCTGAATCCATGCTTCTTTGCAAGTGCCTCCAGGCGCGGTGGCAGTATTATGCCGGCGCAATGTTTCATTGCACCCTTTATACCCTGACTCAATACCTTCTGCGTTCTTTCTGTCGTGTAGTCGGTTCCTGTAGGGCAATACAGGGTGTATCTCCCGTCACGGCCGGTAATCCTGATTCCTGTGGTATCGCCTTCTTGAACAGCGAGCTTGAAATATGGGGTGTCAATGGTGAAATCCCGTCCTATCTGTTCTGGACTGTTGTTCTTTTGTGCCTCTTTCAATCTTGCTCCGCACTCGTCAAGCGCACGTTCTATGTCGGCTTTTTTGGCGCGCAAAGGTACTGTCATGTGGATTGCGTCGGGGCGGGCACGCATGATGATGCGGCGCGCACGTGGATTGCGCGTTATGACAATCTTGCCCCAGCGTGGATGCTCTACAGTACTCTTCGTGAGCGTCATGTTACGCTATTATGTGTGTGCCTTGAATGCCGTCAATGGCGTCGGCGCAGGTTATTATAACCTCTTTCACTCCGTTTTCTATGGCATTGAAAGCATTGTCTATTTTGGGGATCATTCCACCGCTCACAGTGCCGTCGGCAAGCAGTGTACTGTAGCTCTCACGGGTGATGGTGGGGATGAGGCTTGCTGCGTCGTCGGGGTCGCGCATCACACCCGGGTGCTCAAAGCAGTAGACGAGTCTTGTCTCATAATGTGCCGATAGTGCCTTTGCCGTCTCTGCGGCCATGGTGTCGGCATTGGTGTTCAGCAGGTTGCCGTTGCCGTCGTGTGTAAGCGGGGCTATAATGGGAACAATGCCCTGTTCGATGAGGCGGGAAAGCATTGCGCCGTCGGCTTTGTCCACATCGCCTACAAAACCATAATCCACTTCACCTACAGGGCGCTTGTGGGCCCGGATGATGTTGCAGTCGGCTCCCGTGAGGCCCAAGGCATTTACTCCGCGTGCCTGCAACTGTGCCACGATGTTCTTGTTTACAAGGCCACCGTATACCATTGTGACAACCTGTAATGTGTCGCTGTCGGTGATACGCCGTCCACCCACCATGCGGCTCTCTATGCCCAGTCTCTCGGCAATGCGTGTCGCCGAGCGCCCACCGCCGTGGATGAGTACCTTACGGCCTTCAATCTGTGCAAAACGGTCGAGAAGACTGTTGAGGCTCTCGTGCTCCTCAACAATCTTCCCACCTACCTTTATGATTGTTATTTTCTCTTTCATCAATAGTCGAGGTATGTATATCCGTAAAGTCCCGAGCGGTAGTTCGAGAGGAACTCCTTGCCCTCCTCTAGGCTTATCTTGCCCTCCTTGACGGCACTTGTTACCCAACGCTCGAGTGTGCGCACGAGCTTGCGTGCATCGTACTGTACATAGTCAAGCACGTCTGCAATGGTTTCACCGTCGATAATCTTGTCGATGTTGTAGCCGTCCTTATCAACGCTGATGTGCACGGCATTGGTGTCACCGAAGAGGTTGTGCATGTCGCCCAGGATCTCCTGATAGGCTCCTACAAGGAACACACCAAGGTAATAAGGTTCGTTCGACTTCATCTTGTGCACCTTGAGGGAGTCGGCCTTGCTGTTGTAGTTTATGAAGTCTGTAATCTTACCGTCGCTGTCGCAGGTCATGTCCTGGATGGTGCAGCTGCGGTCGGGACGTTCGTCAAGACGGTGTATCGGCATGATGGGGAAGAACTGGTCGATACCCCAGCTGTCGGGGAGGCTTTGGAAGAGCGAGAAGTTACAGAAGTATTTGTCGGCGATGAGCTTCGGCAGTTTTCGGAAGTCGTCGGGGATATGTTTCATGTTCTTTGCAATGGAGAGAATCTCGCGGATGACACTCCAGAACATGCTCTCGATCTGTGCGCGGGTCTTCAGGTCTACAATACCGTGGCTGAAGAGCTCAAGAGCCTCCTCGCGTATCTGCTGTGCATCGTGCAGTGCCTCGAGCATGGTACGCTGGTCGAGCTCGCACCATATCTTGTATAGCTCCTTGGCGAGCTCGTGGTCGTTGGCCGCAACCTCCCAGTCCTCGTCCATCTGCGGCAGTGCGGCGGTCTCAAGGACCTCGAATACAAGAATGGCGTGATGTGCCGATACCGAGCGACCGCTTTCAGTGATGATGTTGGGGTGGGGGATGCCGTTCTTGTCTGCTGCATCTACCATTGTATATACAGCATCGTTCACATACTCCTGGATTGAGTAGTTGACACTGCTCTCGCTGCTTGACGAACGGGTGCCGTCATAGTCAACGCCCAGGCCACCTCCTATGTCGGTGAACTCGATGTTGTAGCCTAATTTGTGCAGCTGCACATAGAACTGTGATGCCTCGCGCAGTGCTGTCTTTATGTGGCGGATGCGTGTCACCTGGCTTCCTATGTGGAAGTGTATCAGGCGCAGGCACTCCTTGATATCATATTTCTCAAGTATCTCAAGCGCTTCGAGCAGCTCGCTTGATGTGAGGCCGAATTTGCTTGCGTCACCGCCGCTCTCTTCCCACTTGCCGCTGCCTTCAGATGCAAGCTTGATACGTATGCCTATGTTGGGACGCACTCCCATGCGCTTGCCTATCTTTGCGATGCGCTTGAGCTCGTTGAGTTTCTCCACCACAAGGAATATGCGGCGGCCCATCTTCTGGGCAAGGAGCGCGAGCTCAATGTAGCTGTCGTCCTTGTAGCCGTTGCAAATGATGAGCGAGTCACTGTCGGTATTCATCGCTATCACGGCGTGGAGCTCCGGCTTTGAACCGGCCTCGAGGCCGATGTTGTATCTCTTTCCGTGGCTTGTAATCTCCTCAACCACGGGACGCATCTGGTTTACTTTTATGGGGTAAACGATAAAATTCTCGCCTTTGTAGTTGTACTCCTCGGCGGCAATCTTGAAACAGCCTGCAATCTTCTCGATGCGGTTGTCAAGGATGTCGGGGAAACGCAACAGCACAGGTGCCGCCACGTCGCGTAGCGAAAGCTCGTCCATGAGCTCCTTGAGGTCAATCTGCACGCTGTCTTTCTTTGGCGTGACAGCTACATTACCCTTTTCATTGATACTAAAATAGGAAGCACCCCATCCGTTGATGTTGTACAGTTCCTCCGAATCTTCAATGCGCCATTTTCTCATTTTCGTGGTGTTTGATAGCGGTTAGTACTAATGTCTTAAATATTGAACTGTCGGCAGAATGCCTCGACCGACGAATCTATCTGTGTCTTGTCTTCAAGCTTGTCTGCTATGAAGGTGTGCTGTGCCTTGCTGTAGTGCGGCATCCTCTTGCCGAGTTGCTCTACAATGAAAGCACGCAACTCCTCATCGTTCTTCTCTCTTATAAGCGGGCGCTTGTGACGGGCGATGCTCAATCTGATGAAAAGCCTCTCTACCGGCACGTCAAGGAACACGGTGGTGCCCTGGGCGTTCATATACTCTACGTTGTCGAAGAAACAGGGTGTGCCTCCTCCTGTGGAGATGATTACATCCTCGAATTCTCCCACCTCGTGGAGCATGCGTCTTTCGATGTCGCGGAACTCCTCTTCGCCCTTTTCGGCAAAAATCTGGGATATCGTCCTGCGGAAGCGCTCCTCGATGTAACAGTCCAGGTCGATGAACTGTATTCCGAGCGCGGCGGCAAGGGCGCGGCCCAGCGTGGTCTTGCCAGCTCCCATGTATCCTATGAGGAAGATTCTTGTCATTCCGCTTATTTCTTCTTTGTGTATTTTCTCTTTGCAGGAGCCTTTCCGCCCTCCTGTTGCTTGCTTACAATATCCAGGCACTCGGCAAGAGTGAGCTCGGCCGGTGTCACTGTCTTTGGAAGCTTGTAGTTGCAGCCCTTGTAGGCGATGTATGGGCCGAAACGTCCGTTGAGCACCTGTAATTCAGGCTCTTCATCGAACTTCTGTATCACGCGCTGCGCCTCGGCCTTCTGCTTTTCCTCGATGAGTGCTGTTGCCTCTTCAAAGGTGACGGTCATTGGGTCGTAAGTCTTTGGGAGCGTAACGTATGCACTGCCGTGCTTGATATAAGGGCCGAAACGTCCTGCACCGATTGTCACGGTGTTGCCCTCATATTCACCCAATGTGCGTGGCAGGCTGAACAGTTCCAAAGCCTCCTCAAGGGTTATTGTCTCCAAAGTCTGTCCGGGTTTCATCTGTGCGAAGCGCGGTTTCTCCTCGTCGCTTGCAGAGCCTATCTGTACGATAGGACCGAAACGGCCGATCTTTACCGATACGGGTTTGCCGCTCTTGGGGTCATTGCCCAGGACGCGCTCGCCCACCTTATGCTCGTTCTTTGTCTGGATGATATTGTCAATTTTGGGCTCAAACTCCTTGTAGAACTCCGAAATATGGTCGGCCCAATGTCTCTTGCCGTCGGCGATCTCGTCGAACTGCTTCTCGACATTTGCGGTAAAGTTGTAGTCCATGATCTCGGGGAAGAACTCCAACAGGAAGTCATTAACCACGATACCTATGTCTGTCGGTATAAGCTTTGCCTTCTCTGCGCCAACAGTCTCCTTGCCCTCTTTGGCTGTTATCTTGCCGTTCTTTAGGGTGATGATGTCATATTTGCGCTGTGTACCGGCCTTGTTGCCTTTCTCTACATAGCTTCTCTGCTGTATGGTGCTGATTGTGGGCGCGTATGTCGAAGGACGTCCGATGCCCAGCTCCTCGAGCTTGCGCACAAGGCTTGCCTCGGTATAACGTGGGGGGTGCTGTGTGAAACGCTCTGTAGCTACAATCTCCTTGGCCGTGAGCTGGTCACCCTTGTGTACTGCGGGGATTGCTGCTGAGTCGCCTACAACCTCGTCGTCGCTGCTTTCACGATAAACCTGAAGGAAACCGTCGAACACTGTTACTTCGCCTGTGGCGATGAATGATTCGCTGTGTCCGCTGATGGCGATGTTCACTGTTGTCTTCTCAACCTGGGCGTCGGCCATCTGTGAAGCGATGGTGCGTTTCCAGATAAGTTCATACAGTCTCTTCTCGGGGATGGTTCCCTCGATTGTCGTATTTGTCATATATGTGGGGCGGATGGCCTCGTGAGCCTCCTGTGCACCCTTTGAATTTGTAGAGTAGTTGCGGCTCTTGAGGTACTTCTCGCCATACATCTCTGTTACGACACCTTTACATGAGCCAATGCACAATGAAGAGAGGTTCACCGAGTCGGTACGCATGTATGTGATGTATCCCGATTCATAGAGCCTCTGTGCAACCATCATTGTCTGTGACACGGTGAAGCCCAACTTGCGTGCGGCTTCCTGCTGCAGTGTAGATGTGGTGAAAGGTGCTGCTGGGCTCTTCTTCAAAGGCTTTGTGGTAACGTCATCAATGACGAATTGTGCATCTTTGCACGATTCAAGGAACTTCTCGGCCTCTTCCCTTGTCTTGAAACGCTTTGATAGTTCGGTGTTGAGCAGTTTCTTCTCACCATCTTCCGAAGGCAGTATGAACTGTGCAGTAATGCGGTATCCGCTTTCTGTCGTGAACTTGTTTATCTCGCGTTCACGCTCTACGATAAGACGTACTGTCACACTCTGTACACGGCCGGCCGAGAGGGCTGGCTTTACCTTGCGCCAGAGTACCGGTGACAGCTTGAAACCTACGATGCGGTCGAGTACGCGGCGCGCCTGCTGTGCGTATACAAGGTTAGTGTCTATCTCGCGTGGGTTTTCGATAGCATTCAGAATGGCGTTCTTTGTAATCTCGTGGAATACGATACGCTTTGTGTTCTCCGGTTTCAGCCCGAGTACTGTATAAAGATGCCAGCTGATGGCCTCTCCCTCGCGGTCCTCATCGGATGCCAGCCACACGGTGTCGGCCTTTTTGACCTCACTCCTGAGGCTGTTTACAAGTTTCTCCTTCTCGGCAGGAATCTCATATTCAGGTTCAAAGGTGCTTGTATTTATGCTGAACTCCTTTTTCTTGAGGTCACAGATATGTCCGTAACTTGACATTACCTTGTAATCCTTTCCAAGGAATTTTTCAATGGTCTTTGCTTTTGCCGGTGACTCGACAATAACTAAATTCTTCTGCATATCGATCTTCTGTTTTCTTTGTTTGTCAAGATGCGGAGAGCCCCCAACATCTCAATTGTGGCGCAAAAGTAGAAAAGTTTCTTGTATAAACGCACCAAAAAAATGAAAAAAAACTAAAGAGATTCCGGCTGTTTTCCCCTAAAATAATATATTATTTTAAATAGGAGATTTTTTTTCGTTTTCAGGAGTGCCGTCTATGCTCATATGTGCAGTTTTATGGTTCTCATGATACTCCTCTCTACAGACAAAGGACCCTGCTTCTCTGCAAGGTCCTTTGTCATGTCAGTCGGTAGCTGTATCAGAAATTCGCACTCAAGCCTATCACACCGTGTATACCGCGGGTGAGGTAGCCTGCATATTCATAATACTTCTTGTCGAGCAGATTGTTGCCCTGGAGATATGCGCCCAACCATGGTGTGATGTTGTATGATACCCTTAGGTTGAGGTCATTCTTGTTGGCAAGTCTTGTGCCCTCCTCTCCGTCGGTAAAGCGTGTGAAGTTGTAGCCGGCGTTCACCGTAAGGCCTCTCAGTGGCTTTACCTCGGCGTTGAGGTTGAGGGTAATCTCCGGTTTCAGTACCAGAAGGTCGTGGTTGTCACACTCCCAATAGTCGTAGCGTGCGTCGCCTGATACCTTGAGCCATCCGCCAAGGTCATATCCCACGCGGGCCGAGAAGAAAGCATCATGCGTGTTCTTCTGTACAAAATTCGAGTATACGAATGCGTGTTGTGAGTATGTCTCAAGATACTCTACCTGCTGCAAAAGGTCGTCCTTCGTATAAACGTATCCTGCGGTAAGGTCAATTGAGAGTGGCTCGAATGTGATTGTTGAACCTACAGCAGCGTCAAGCACAGTGTATGTGGGCTTGAGTTGTTTGCTCACCTCCTTGTCGAATCCCCAGTAAGGTGTGATGCTCTCCAGCTTTGAGAAGTTGTTGTCAGTGCGTCCGCCTGTAGCCTTTGCGAAGAAACTTACATTGTTGGCGAAAGATTTTTTCAGCTTGATGTCGGGGGCGATTGCAAATGCTGCACCGTTGGCTGTTATAAGGTTCATCCTTGTGCCTAAACGGAGAGCCCAACCGCCAAGGTTGAAGTCCAAATACGGGTCAATGTCAACCGAGCAGTAGTTGTCATAGCCGAATGTGCTATTGCGCAACTCCTTGTTGTAAAGGAACATGTCCGCGTTTATCAGAATGCCGACCCTGCGCAACTCGCAGTTGTCAATGTCGTACCAGGCACTGCCTCCGGCATTGATGCTGTTCTCGTAGATGCCCTCTTCAATGCCTGTGGAGTATTTGCGGCCGTTATGGTTGAACGCGGTGTTGAAGCTGTATCCGAAGCCTTCGGTGGCCGTAGAGCCTCCGTTTACGCGGAAACCGTAGTCAATGCTGTTCTGCTTGTCGGTGACATACTGCCCGAATCCGGCATTCTGGTAATTGAATACGCGGTTGTTGAAGTCTCCTGCAACGCCCAACCAAAGGTTGTTGAATGTGTGGGTGTATTCAATGTCGACAGCACTGTTGTACATCCTTGAATCCCATTTGTTGTAGAGCCCGTCAAGCTCTTTCTTGTAACCGTCCATTGAGGCTGCCATCTTGAAGTTGTCCCTGTCGGTGACATCGAGGTTGTAGCTTGCCTTGAGGTCAACTTCGTTCGTAACGCCGTAACCCAGACGTACATATCCGTTGTAAGGATTCTCCTGGCCGGGAAGCAACTCGTCGGTGTTCCTCTCGCTTACAAATCCCTTGTAGGGCATTGCTTCTGTAGTGAACTCGTACTTTGGGGCGCTTGTTTTGCTGCCGTTGCTTATGTTTGGCGTAAAATTCTTCTTGTTTACTTTTATCTGTACAGGGTTGTACTCGTTGTTTACGTTTACAACGGCCCTGAGGCTGTCGGTCTGTGCAAAGAGTGTGCACGACAGCATTATAGCGGCAACTGCCAATATGTTCTTTTTCATATTATCGCTCGTTAGTTTGTTTTATCCAATTTTGACAGGCGCTCTTCAATCATGCCTGCGATGTCGTCATCCTCGTTATAATTGTTCTGCAATGATATGAGGTACTGTCTTGCCTCCATGTTCTTGCCTTGGGTTATGTATACGTCCGACAAGAGCACGAAACTGCGTGCAAGCCAATAGGTGTGAGGTGTGCTTGTCTCAATGTATTCCATAATCTCCTCCTCGCACTCCTCGTACTGCCCGTCGTTGAACATAAGTTCTGCAAGCAGGTACTTGCTCTCGGCACCCTCTTTTGTGCGGGTGTCCTCGGCCAGCGGTTCAAGGTCGTCCATCGCGCTGTCAATGTCACCGAGTGCAATTTGTGCCTTTGCACGGCTGAACATTGCCTCACGCTCCCACTCGGGCTCAATGCCGTTCTTGCCGATTATCTGGCTGGCGCTGCCGATGGTCTCGTTGTGGTCCTTTATCTGGCGTGCGGCACGCATGATGTTCATGTGGGCTGCTGTACGGCGCTCGTCCTGGATGGTTGTGGCAAGAACCTCCTTGAATGCCGCAATTGAGCTTGCGAACTCCTTCTTGCCGTAGAGAATCTCGCCGGTTAGCACGAGGGCCTCCTCATTGAACTTGTTGTTGGGGTATTCAGTAACGGCCTTAAGGTTCTTGAGCGCTGCATCATACTCTTTGTTGTTGTGCTGTATGAGGCCAAGATAATAGTGGCTGTTTAACCTGAATGCACCTTGCGGGAACTCGTTGAGATAGTCCTGGAACTTTGCCTCGGCCTTTGCCAGGTCTCTCTTGCTGTAGAATCTCTCTGCAGCGGTATATGCCAAGGTATCGAGTTCGTTGCTGTTTATCTTCTGCAGCCCGGTTGTGCTTGAGACATAGTCGGCATACTCACTCACGTTGCCCATTTCAATATAGATGTTCTTGAGGTCCTGCAATGCAATCTGGGCCTCCTCGCTGTGCGGGTACTGCTCGATGATATTCTTGTAAGCCTTGATGGCATTGCTGTTGTCGCCCCTGCTGTTGTATACCATGGCCTTTTCGGTAGCCGCACGGCGTGCAAGCTGGCTCTGTGGAAAACGTTGCACAAGCTTGTCGTACATAGCGATTCCATCCTTCTGCTTGCCCTGTTCAATGTATGTTCGTCCCAGTTCGTAATACGCCTGTTCGGAATATGTGCTGTTGGGGTACTCTGCTATCAGTTCTCTCAATGCCTGTGCTTTACCCTCGTAGTCCTTTGACATTCCCAATGTTATGGCAGAGCGGAACAGTGAGTAGTCGGCATTCTTGCTGTCAATGCTTGTTGCCTTGTCATAATACTGCTTTGCGGTGTTGAACTGTCGCTGGTAGTAGTAGCAGTCGCCTATTCGGCTGTATGCGTCGGCGATGATGTTGCTGTCCTCGCCTTTCGAATTCCTTACAAAACGCTCGAATTCGGTGCGGGCACTGCTGTAGTCCTTGTTCTGGAAAAGCACGTATGCAATTCCGTAGATCGCTTTGTTGCGGTTGCTTCCTCCCAATGCCGCTGACTGGCGGTACTGTTTGTCGGCACTTGCAATCTCTCCCACTTTGTAAAGCGCCTCGCCTTTCCAGAAAAGGGCGTCGGCATGTATCTCCTTGTCGTACTTTGCAAGTTCCAGAGAACGGTTCATGTAGTTGATGGCCATCCTGTTGTTGCCGTTTATGAACTCCTGTACGCCAAGGCGGTAAAGGATATTCTGCTTTGCCTTGAGTATCTTTGCCGACGGGTTGTTTATCTTGTTGATTGACTCGAGGGCTACGTTATAGCTCTTTGTATTCATGTAAACGTCAACAAGCTGTTCGCCTATTGTGGATGCATGCTTTGAGTTCGGATACTCGTTCAGGAATTTTTCGAAAGTCCTTACTCCTTCGCCGAATGCCGAGTGGTTGGCTTTGTGAAGACACATCGCATAGTTGTAAAGCGCTTCTTCCCTTACCTTGTCGCTGTGTGTCATCTGTGATGCAAGTTCAAAGGCCAGTCGTGCTCCGTTGGCATCGTTCTGCTCCAGCGCAATCATACCCTTGTGCAGCAATGCATTCTGTGATATCTCATCATCAAGGGTGGTGCAGTTGTCCAACAACTCCTTTGCCCTGTCGAGCTCGCCATTGTTGTAAAGGCTCAAAGCAAGCTGGTACATTGCTATACGCTGTGGCTTGGGGGTGTTGTTCGTGTACAGGCCAAGTGCCTTGATGGCTTTGTCATAATTACCTTCGTTGAACTCTACTGCGCCGAGAATCTGGTGCATCTTCACTCCCTGGGGCTTGTCGCCGTGGTCGGCAATGAACCTCTCGGCGATGCCGCGTGCTGCCTCGTCGTTGCCACGCTTCAACTCAATGGCTGCAAGGTAGTATGGTATGTCAAGGTAGTAGCTGTCGCTCATCTGTATGCTCTTGAATCCTGAATGAGCCTCGTTCAGCCTGTTGTGCTCGTAGTCGATTACTGCAAGATGAAAGGCTGCGTCTGTCGCATAGCGCTTGCTCTCGACTTTGAGTCGCTGCAACATATCCACAGCATTGCTCTCATTGCCGGTCTCCAGCAGTGAGAGTGCATAGTATAATGAAGCTCTCTGTCGTTCGTCTTTTGCAAGGCGGTTGAAGTCACAGTCGGCAAACAGCGCGCAGGCGCCCTCGAAATCCCCGTCAAAATAATGCGACTGAGCGATATATGCGTTCAACAGTTCCTTTTGTGAACTGTTGGGGTATTCTGCCAGGTACTGCATCATCAATGCCTTGCCCTTATGGTGATCGTTCTCGAATGTGGTAAGTGCTCTCTGCAGGTCATACTCCTGTCTTGTCCTCTCGTCAAGTCCACGTGGATCGATTTTTTCAATGAGTATCAGCGCGCTCTTGTACTCGCCGTCGGAGTGAAGCCGTTGGCACTCGGCGATGGCTTTCTTGCCATATCCGGCCTCTGCAGCTGTCTGTGCAGTGGCAGCAAGGCCTAATGAAGCAAATGCTAATAGAACTAATTTTCTTTTCATTTTGTGTATAAAGTTTTTTGTTTTTACTCTTTGTGGTTCAGAATGCTTTTCAGCCTCTCGACTCCCTCCCTTATCGAACGCAGTCCGAACAGGCTGCTGTCAAGCTTCTCTATTGCCATCCATTGCAGTTCCTGCACGTCATCGGCAGCGCACAGGTTTGCATTATCTGCTGTCCTGCACTCGAAAAAGAGGTCCATGGTGTGTATCTCCATGCCTGAGTAGCTGTATATGTTAGGGATACTGAACATGTATCTGGTAGTTGTCACTTTCAGCCCGGTCTCTTCAAGAACCTCCCGGATAACACCCTCTTCGGCGCTCTCGTGGCAATCGCAGAAGCCTCCCGGCAGGTCCAGAGTCCCTTTTGCAGGCTCCTTTGAGCGTGTGGCAACAAGAATATTCCCTTTTCCGTCGGTTATTACTGCCACGTTTGCCGCTGATGGGTTTAGGTAGTATACGAAACCGCAGTTACCGCATCGTTTCGATTTGAAATCGTTCTCTGCGAAAGTGTCGCTGCCGCATTTGGGGCAGTGCTTGAAAGTGTCAAGTAGATGCATAAATTCCAGTTCCGTGTAATTTTGACAAAGGTACTTAATTTTTATCTCTTTCTTCTCTTTTTTGAGCCTATGTTTAGATAATTTAATTAATATTCGTTATTATTTAATTGCTATGGCGCTTTTTGTTCATTTTTCTCTCGGATATTGCCAAAATACAAAATAAAAAGTAGTATCTTTGCAATGATTTATGTAATATGGCCTCTTGCGGTGTTGCGGGTGGCTGTCAAGGTTAAGAAAAGTATAAAATATTAAAACTCAAATATTATGGCAAACAAAGCATTATTGGTAATCCTCGACGGTTGGGGTGTAGGTAATCACGGTAAGGGTGATGTTATTTTTAACACTCCTACTCCATATTGGGATCATTTGGTATCTGTTTTCCCCAACTCGCAGCTTCAGGCAAGCGGTGAGAATGTAGGCCTTCCTGCAGGTCAGATGGGTAACAGTGAGGTAGGTCACCTGAATATCGGTGGCGGCCGCGTGGTTTATCAGGATCTTCTCAAGATCAACCGTGCAATTGCAGACGGCTCGATCGCACAGAATCCCCAGTTGGTTGCTGCTGTAGAGTATGCAAAGAACAACGGCAAAAAACTGCATTTTATGGGTCTTACATCTGACGGTGGTGTACACAGCTCATTGGAGCATCTTGAGGCGATGTACAAGTTCGCTGCAGAGCAGGGCGTTGAGAACGCTTATGTACACTGTTTCATGGATGGTCGTGACACGGACCCCAAGAGCGGTGCAGGCTTCATCGAGCAGCTTACAGCAAACGGTCTCAAGTTGGCTACAATCGTTGGCCGTTACTATGCTATGGACCGTGACAAGCGTTGGGAGCGTGTGAAGATTGCTTACGACCTTATCGTTAACGGTGAGGGCAAGAAGGCGGCTGATATGGTTGCTGCCGTCAAGGAATCTTATGAGGAGGGCGTGACTGACGAGTTCATCAAGCCTATCGTGAATACAAACTTCGACGGCCGCATAGGCGAGGGTGATGCTGTCATCTTCTTCAACTACCGCAACGACCGTGCAAAGGAGCTTACTGTTGTGCTCACACAGGAGGATATGCCTGCTGAGGGTATGAACAGAATCCCCGGCCTGCAGTATTACTGTATGACTCCATACGATGCCAAATTTACAGGTGTACACATCCTCTTCGACAAGGAGAATGTAGAGAATACTCTCGGCGAGTATATCGCAAAGCAGGGCATGAAGCAGCTCCACATTGCCGAGACCGAGAAATATGCGCACGTTACATTCTTCTTCAATGGTGGCCGTGAGACTCCATACGATGGCGAGGAGCGTATCCTTGTTCCATCTCCAAAGGTGGCTACATACGACTTGCAGCCCGAGATGAGCGCCTACGAGGTTAAGGAGAAACTCGTGAATGAGATCAACAGCGAGAAGTTCGACTTCATCGTTGTAAACTTCGCTAACGGTGACATGGTGGGTCACACAGGTGTCTACAGCGCAATCGAGAAGGCTGTGCTTGCTGTTGATGCATGCCTCAAGGACGTTATCGAGGCTGCACGTAACCACGGCTATGAGTCAATAATCATTGCCGACCACGGTAATGCCGACAACGCAGTCAATGCCGACGGTTCTCCAAACACAGCACACTCATTGAACCCTGTTCCTTGCGTGTATGTTACAAACAAGGAGAATGCTACAATCGAGAACGGTATCCTTGCCGACGTGGCACCTACAATCCTCAAGATCATGGGTCTCGAGGCTCCTGCAGAGATGACAGGTAAGGCATTGATTTGATTGTAAATAATAAAAATATAAGGTCTCTAAAGTCTCTGAAGTCATAAAGGGCTTTAGAGACCTTTGTTGTTCAATATGGTACAGATTGGTGATACAATAGTCTCGTTCGACCTTTTTCAGGAGTTTTTCTTCTGTAACTTCACACATTGCAAAGGCGCGTGTTGTGTGGAGGGTGATGCCGGTGCGCCGGTGCTTTTGGACGAGGTGGAGAAACTGGAAGAGGCATATGAGATCATCGGTGAGGAGATGACTCCCGAGGCACGTGCCATTGTCGAGGAACAGGGTGTCGTGTATAACGACCGTGACGGCGACCTTGTCACTTCGATTGTGAACGGCAAGGATTGCGTCTTTGCCTCGCGTGACGAAAACGGTAACTGCATATGTCTCATTGACAAGGCCTATCGCGAAGGGCGCACCACATGGCGCAAACCGATATCATGTTACCTTTACCCTGTTCGCTTGCGCAAGGTCGGTGACTATGTGGGTGTAAACCTGCATAAGTGGGATGTATGCAGCAGTGCCTTCATCAAGGGCCGCCGCAAAGGAGTGAGGGCTTATGAGTTCCTTAAGGAACCGCTTATCGAGCGTTTCGGTCAGGAGTGGTATGATGAACTTCTGGTTGTGGCAGAAGAGATGAAGAAGCAGGGACTTCTTTAACGGAGTGAAAGGCAAAAATATAAATATGCTGCAGAAGGCTTGTCTGCAGTACTTTCGATAAAATGATATGATACTTTCAATTGTTTATTTTGTTGTCGGCATTGTGCTTGTGATTCTCGGTGCCGACTGGCTCACAAAAGGCGCATCCGACCTGGCGCGTCGTCTTAAGATGAGCGAGCTGATGATTGGCCTTACGATTGTTGCTGTTGGAACTTCATTGCCTGAGCTTGTGATAAGTGTCAGCTCGGCGTTGAGCGGGAATTCCGGAATATCTTTGGGCAATGTCCTTGGCAGTAATATTTTCAACAGCATGCTCATCCTTGGTGTCACCGCGATGATTACGCCAATTGTCTTCAGCGGCAAGATGCTTTCGCGTGAGATACCATTCAACCTGTTGGCGTCTATCGTGATTCTGCTTGTGTCGGGCAGTATGCTTGTGGGTGGAGCTCCGGGAGAGTACATCACGCGTTATGGCGGTATGCTGTTGCTTTGCTTTTGTGCGGTATTCGTGCGTTATACTTTCAGCCTTAAAGGTGGCGAAGAGAAGGAAGCTGCGCAGCAACCGATGTCTGTGGGCAAGATACTGCTGTTTATAGTCGGCGGTCTTGCCGCGCTTGTGTTTGGAGGAAAGATGTTCGTCAGCGGTGCATCTGATATCGCACGTGGCTTCGGCCTTTCCGAGGCTCTCATCGGTATCACCATTGTCTCGGTCGGCAGCTCGCTGCCCGAGTTGGCTGTATCGGTGAGCGCGGCACGTAAAGGTAATGTGGGCATTGCGCTCGGTAATGTGCTCGGCAGCAACATCCTGAACGTATTCTTTATCCTCGGCTGCAGTGCTACAATATCTCCGATATCACTTGAGGGATTCAGCCCTGTCGACTATTATGTGCTGTTGGCATCATCGCTTTTCATATATCTGTTCTGTGCTTTCTTCGGCAAGAACAAGATAACCAGAATTGAGGGCTCACTGCTTGTCATGGGTTATGTGGCTTATATTGTGTATCTTATTATGGGAATCTGATTTGCTTTTTTGGACTTAATTCCCTAATTTTACACGAATTTTTGAAATAAGACCGACAAGATGTCCGTAACGATAGTTAAAGTTGAAAACAATAGGCAACTCAAGCGCTTTGTGAAGTTCGGATATGAACTTTACAAGGAGTGCCCGTACTATGTCCCCGAGCTGTTCGAGGATGCGATGAACACGCTCCGCAAAGATCGCAATGCAGCCTTCGAGTTCTGTGATGCCGACTATTTTCTGGCATACAAGGACGGCGTGCTTGCCGGACGTATCGCTGTGCTTGTGAATAAGGTTGCCAACGAGAAGTGGGGGCAGAATGCCGCGCGTTTCGGGTGGGTTGATTTCATTGATGACAAGGAGGTTGTGGATGCGCTCTTTGCAACGGCAGAGAAGTGGGCGCGCGAGCGTGGTCTCACTGAATTGCAGGGGCCTTTGGGCTTTACCGACCTTGACCGTGAGGGTATGCTCATAGAGGGCTTTGACCGTTTGGGTACGATGTCTACGATATATAATTATCCTTACTATCCCGAGCATATGAACCGTCTGGGATTTGCCAAGGATGCCGATTGGGTTGAGTTCCTCCTGAAGATTCCCGAGAAGAAATGGGAGAAGGCCGAGCGTGTGGCGGCTATTGTAGAGCGCAAGTTCGGGCTGAGGACGCTGAGATGCAAGTCACGTTCTGAGTTGGCGAAACGTTATGGATATCAGTTGTTCGCTCTTGTCAACGAGTGCTATGCACCGCTGTACGGCTTCACGCCGTTGACCGATAAGCAGATAGACCAGCTCATAAAGATGTATCTTCCGGTGATTGACCTGCGTCTTATTTCCCTGGTTGTCGACAAGGATGACAATCTTGTCGGAATGGGTGTGAGCATATACTCCCTTGCCGAGGCTCTGCGCAAGAGTCGCGGAAGGATGCTCCCCTTCGGGTGGTGGCATCTGCTGAAGGCGCTTTTCGTGAAGCCTCCCAAACGTCTCGATTTCCTGCTGGTGGCGGTGAAACCTGAGTATCAGAGCAAGGGCGTCTTTGCGCTCATCTTTAACGAGATGTTGGATAATTTCATGAAGCTTGGTATTGTTGATGTCGAGAGCAATCCCGAACTTGAGACAAACCATAAGATCCAGAGTCAGTGGAGTGAGTTCGAGAAGGAGCAGCATAAGCGTCGCCGAGCTTTCAAAAAGGAGTTGTGCTGATGATGGACAATCCGTCAGCGGTTGGATAACAGAAAATATTTTGACAGATGACCGAAGATACAAATTTGGAATTTAATGAGAATGTGCCTGTGGCGGCCGATTATACCGATGATTCGATACGCCATTTGAGTGATGTGGAACATATACGTCTGCGTCCCGGTATGTACATCGGAAAACTGGGCGACGGCTCGCAGAGTGACGACGGTATATATGTGCTTCTCAAGGAGGTGATTGACAACAGTATCGATGAGTTCAAGATGGGCTTCGGAAAGCGTCTTGAGATTGATATCCTTGAGAACCATACTGTATGTGTACGTGACTATGGCCGTGGTATTCCGCAAGGAATGATGATTGAGGCTGTGAGCAAGTTGAATACAGGTGCAAAGTACGATGACAAGGTTTTCAAGAAGTCTGTAGGTCTCAATGGTGTGGGTCTGAAGGCTGCCAATGCCTTGAGTACCAAATTTGAGGTACGCAGTTACCGTGACGGAGTCGTGCGCTCGGCATCTTTCGAGAAGGGTATCCTTGTATCGGACGTTACAGAAAACACCTCTGACGAGAACGGTACATTTGTCTCTTTCACTCCTGACAATTCGCTTTTCAGGAACTATGAATACCGTGCTGCGTATGTGGAGACCTTGTTGCGTAACTATACTTACCTGAACACCGGCCTCACAATCATGTTCAACGGCAAGCGCATACTCTCGCGTAACGGTCTTGCCGACCTGTTGACCGACAATATGACGGCCGACGCTCTCTATCCGATAATCCACCTCAAAGGTACTGATATCGAGATTGCCTTTACCCATGCCCAGCAGTACGGCGAGGAGTATTATTCGTTTGTCAACGGACAGCATACCTCGCAGGGCGGTACTCACCAGAGTGCTTTCAAAGAGTTGGTAGCGCTGACTATACATGACTTCTTTTCGGCAAAGAACTTCGAGTACTGTGACATACGTAACGGAATTGTCGCTGCAATTGCAATCAATATACAGGAGCCTGTCTTCGAGAGCCAGACAAAGGTGCGTCTGGGTTCTACCACCATTGCTCCCGACCCTGGAAGCATGAGCGTGAAGAAGTTCATCAGCGACTTTGTGAAGGAGGAACTTGATAACTTCCTGCACAAGAACCCCGACATCAGTGATGTGATGCTCTCAAAGATTGTGGCTTCGGAAAAGGACCGCAAGGAACTTGCAGGTCTTACGAAGCAGGTACGCGAGAAGGCAAAGAAGGTGAATATGCATAACCGCAAGCTGCGCGACTGCCGCATACACTACAATGACACAAAGGGCGACCGTATGGACGAGAGCTGCATCTTCATCACCGAGGGTGACTCGGCGAGCGGTTCGATAACGAAGAGCCGTGACGCGAATACCCAGGCGGTATTCAGCCTCCGCGGAAAGCCTCTGAACAGTTTCGGCCTCAGCCGTGCCGTGGTGTACCAGAACGAGGAGTTCAACCTGTTGCAGGCTGCGTTGAATATTGAGGACGGTCTTGAGGGCTTGCGCTACAACAAGGTGATTGTGGCTACCGATGCCGATGTGGACGGTATGCACATCCGTCTGCTGATGATAACATTTTTCCTGCAGTTCTTCCCTGAACTGATAAAGAAGGGACACGTATATATCCTGCAGACTCCGCTGTTCCGTGTACGCAACAAACGTAAATTGCCCCGTGGCAAGAAGGGCGCCGAGGAGCGTAAGGAGCAGAAGAGTGATTTTGAGACAATATACTGCTACAGTGAGGAGGAGCGCATTGCTGCAATTGAGAAACTGTCACCCAACCCGGAGATAACACGATTCAAAGGCCTTGGCGAGATTTCTCCCGATGAGTTCCGTAATTTCATCGGTCCTGATATGCGTCTTGAGCGTGTTGAACTTCACAAGGACGATAAGGTTGAGGAACTTCTTGCGTATTACATGGGCAAGAACACTATGGAACGCCAGAACTTCATCATTGACAATCTTGTTGTCGAAGAGGATAAGGCTAACGAGGAGGGCAAGTGATGGAAAAGACAGCACTTTTTGCAGGAACTTTCGACCCTTATACACGTGGGCATCATGCCCTTGTAGAGCGTGCTCTTGCTCTGTTTGATACAGTGGTTGTAGCCGTGGGGCGCAACCTTGACAAGAAATGTATGTTCAGCATTGAGGAACGTGTCGCAGCAATAGTGAAACTGTATGCCGGCAACGGGCGTGTGAAGGTTGCTGTATATGATACCCTTACTATGGATTTTGCGCAAAGCGTAGGGGCAACTGCCCTGTTGCGTGGTGTGCGTAGTGTGAAAGATTTTGAGTATGAACGCGACATTGCCGATATCAATCTGCGCTTGGGCGGTATTGATACGGTCCTGCTCGTCAGTGAACCGGAGTATGCGTCGGTAAGCAGCAGTGTCGTGCGTGAATTGATGAAATACGGCAAGGATGTCTCGGAGCTCTTGCCTTGATTTAGAAACTATTTTACTGACCTATGAAAAGAACAATATTACTATCTGTGATTGCCGTCCTTGTGACTGTTGCTGCAAGGGCACAGGATATGCCCGACCATCTTATAAAACTTATGTATACGGGCAATGTCATTTCAAATTTTTATGTAGATGCTCCTGATAATGACAAGATTACAGAGGCGGGTGTAAGGGCGATGCTCAAAGAACTTGATCCTCACTCGACATATACCGACCCAAAGGAGACAAAGGCTCTTCTTGAGCAGATGCAGGGCAGCTTCAGTGGCATCGGAATCCAGTTCAATATCGTCTCCGATACGCTTTATGTTATACAGACAACAAAGAACGGTCCGTCGGAGCGTGCCGGAATTATGGCAGGTGACAAGATTGTCGCTGTAAATGACACAGCCATAGCAGGTGTAAAGATGGAGCGGGCCGATATAATGTCACGTTTGCGCGGTATGAAAGGCACACACGTAAAGGTTGATGTGGTACGTCGTGGTATAGGTCGTGTCATGGAATTCAATCTTGTACGTGACGATATATCTACCGAGACTGTCGATGCAGCTTATATGATTGATAAGGAGAACGGTTATATACGTATTTCATCTTTCGGAGCCAAGACACATAAGGAGTTCGTTGCAAAGCTCGACTCGCTAAGGGCACGTGGAATGAAGAACCTTGTGCTTGACCTTGAGGGGAACGGAGGCGGTTATCTGACCGCTGCAGTGGAGATTGCGAATGAGTTCCTTGAGAAGTCTTCGCTTGTGGTGTACACCGAGGGCCGCGCCAATCCACGATACAATTATAATGCTATAGGTGGTGGACGTTTCCTCAAAGGAAACATTGCTGTAATCGTAGATGAGACCTCTGCTTCGGCTGCCGAGATTCTCGCAGGTGCAATACAGGATTGGGACCGCGGAGTAGTGGTGGGCCGCCGCAGTTTCGGCAAGGGGCTTGTGCAGCGTCCTTTCCAGATGCCTGACGGTTCAATGATACGTCTTACCATAGCCCGTTATTATACTCCTACAGGCCGTTGTATACAAAAACCGTATAATGATTCCATAAAGTATGAGGAGGACCTTATGCGCCGTTACAACAGCGGTGAGATGAGTTCTGCCGACAGTATACATTTCCCTGACTCGCTCAAGGTATATACGCTTCGCCTGAACCGTCCTGTGTACGGCGGTGGAGGTATCATGCCCGACTATTTCGTGCCCATGGATACGACCAAGTACACCGCATATCACCGTGCCCTTGCATCAAAGGGTTCCATTGTGCAGGCGTCATTGCGATATCTTGACGAGAACCGCAAGGAACTTGAGGGTAAGTACAAAAATGTCGAGGATTTTGATGCCGACTTCGTTGTTGATGAAAGGTATATGGCGCTGCTCAAGGAACAGGCTCTCAAGGATAGCGTGGAGCTTAAAGGCGGTGAAGAGGAACTGCGTAAGTCATTGCCTGAACTGCAGAAACAGCTTAAGATGTATATAGCACGTGACCTGTGGAGTATGAGCGACTTCATAAAGATATACAACAAATACAACGATTCGTTCCTTAAAGCATATGAACTTGTGCGTAGCCGCAAGATGGATAAGGTGTTGTTGAAAGAGTGATCTGAAAAATTGACGGATTTAAAAATGGGCTGACAAAATCATGGGTTAGCCCATTTTTATTTGGAAGCATTACATCTTCTGCATAGGACAAGTGCTTTTGCCCCGTTGTAGAGTGTTGTTGCAAACAGATATTCGTCTCCACCTTCTGCCAATTTGAGTTTTTTTCGTAACACCTGTACACTTTCGGGGAAATTGCGCACTGTCATGTTGGCTTTCTTCAGATTCTGCAGTTGCTTTATGTCGGCTTTAGAAAAACCGAAGACCCTCTCTACTTCAAAGATACGGCCAGGGAACTCCCCAACCAGTTTGTCGGATGTGTATAGCTGGCTGTTCGGGTGCAGTTTGTCTATCTGTAGCTTATGCGAAAGTGTACGGTGGCAGCCGCCTTTCTGTATGGCTGCGTTCGGTTCATATAAGTACTTGTCGATACCGTTGCAGTATGTCGCAGTGGAATTTGCTTCCTCCTCCAATATGAATGTGAATGAACTGCAGTTGCCTTTTTGTATGTTTACACACTCTGTCTGTGTATTCTCTCCGTAGTCCTTCCCTAATATAAAGAGCAGCTCCTTGCATTCGTTGTTTACCGCAATGATGTGTACTGCTTCAATGCTGCTTAATTGTCTTGTGGCAGCCGTTATGTCGAGCATTGGAGAGCATTTTACCATGACTTTATCTGCTTTCTCCAATAGCAGGCTTTCAAGCGCTGTAACGTCGGGCTCGCAGTCGCTGAGTGCGACAACCTTGCGCCCGTCAAAGGCGCGTCTTGCAGGGTCGATGAATATCCAGTCCTGTTTTGGTAGGGTAGGGAGAATATCCTCGCTGTTGCCGTTTATTATCTTTATGTTTCCATGCCCCAATAATGCGAAATTCTCTTTTGCGATATCGCACAATATGGAATTACGTTCGATATATGTTGTCTCCCGGAATCCACGCGACATATAACTGCAGTCAATACCGAATCCTCCCGTGAGGTCGGCCAGCCTGCAGCCTTTGGCAATGGCGGCTTTATAAAGAGCTGTGGGCTCGCTGGAGCATTGTTCCATGGATATGCGTGGGGGATATATGATTCCGTCCGTTTCGGCCCATGTAGGCAGTTTTTCTTTGGCTGCCTGCCACCCTTCAATCTGGGTCACAGCTTCGCGGATGTCCACACCCGGATAGCGTTTGCCTTGTAGGGCAAGCGCACGTGGGTCCTCGTTCTTGTGCTTCTGTATGAATTCCTTTGTCTCCGGGCTTAACATTGTATTCTCTTGCCTTCTTTTGACGGAAGGGATTATTCCTTGTTGACGATTATAAGTGCGGCGATGACTCCGGGAATCCAACCGCAAAGTGTAAGTATAAATACAATCAGGAATGAGCCGCATCCCTTGTCTACAACGGCAAGAGGCGGAAACAGTATTGCTATTATTGCTCTCAAAAGTGACATGTCTGTGCTTGATTATAGTTCTTTGCAAACTTACATAAAAAAACGCATATTACAGCATTGTGCAAAACAAAAGCGTCTGCTCCGTGTGGAGCAGACGCTATATTCAGGTTAAAGATTTCATTAGAGCTTTGGACCTGCAGCAACGAGAGCCTTGCCAGCCTCATTGCCGGTGTACTTTGTAAAGTTCTTGATGAAACGGCCTGCCAAGTCAACAGCCTTCTCCTCCCACTGTGATGCGTCAGCATAAGTGTCGCGTGGGTCAAGGATTGCAGGGTCAACACCTGGCAACGCTGTAGGAACAACGAAGTCGAAGTGTGGGATAACCTTTGTAGGAGCTGTATCGATTGAGCCATCGAGGATAGCGTCGATGATACCGCGTGTATCCTTGATAGAGATACGCTTGCCTGTACCGTTCCAGCCAGTGTTAACGAGGTATGCCTTAGCACCGTTCTTCTCCATCTTCTTAACGAGCTCCTCGCCGTACTTTGTTGGGTGGAGGCTCAAGAATGCTGCACCGAAGCAAGCAGAGAATGTTGGAGTAGGCTCTGTGATACCACGCTCTGTACCGGCCAACTTAGCTGTAAAGCCGCTGAGGAAGTAGTACTGAGTCTGCTCTGGGTTCAGGATAGATACCGGAGGCAATACACCGAATGCGTCAGCTGAAAGGAAGATAACTTTCTTTGCAGGAGCTGCCATTGAACCTGGCTTGATGTTGTTGATGTGGTTGATTGGGTAAGAAACACGTGTGTTCTCAGTTACGCTCTTGTCAGCGAAGTCAATCTTGCCGTTTGCATCAACAGTAACGTTCTCGAGAAGAGCATCGCGCTTGATAGCGTTGAAGATGTCCGGCTCGCTCTCCTTGTCGAGGTTGATAACCTTAGCGTAGCAACCGCCCTCGAAGTTGAATACTGAGTCATCATCCCAGCCGTGCTCGTCGTCACCGATAAGCATACGCTTTGGATCGGTAGAAAGAGTTGTCTTACCTGTACCTGACAAACCGAAGAAGATAGCTGTCTCGCCCTTCTCGTTTGTGTTTGCTGAACAGTGCATTGAAGCAATGCCCTGGAGAGGCAAGTAGTAGTTCATCATTGAGAACATACCCTTCTTCATCTCACCACCATACCATGTGTTGAGGATGATCTGCTCCTTAGATGTCAAGTTGAATACAACTGCTGTCTCAGAGTTCAAACCGAGCTCCTTGTAGTTTGGAACAGCTGCCTTAGAAGCGTTGTAAACAACGAAGTCGGGCTCGCCGAATGCCTCAAGCTCCTCAGCTGTAGGACGGATGAACATATTTGTCACGAAGTGAGCCTGCCATGCAACCTCCATGATGAAACGTACCTTAAGACGTGTAGCAGGGTTAGCACCGCAGAATGCGTCAACAACGAAAAGTCTCTTGTTAGAAAGCTCCTTTGTAGCAATCTCCTTGAGGGCGTTCCATGCCTCGGTTGTAACAGGCTTGTTGTCGTTCTTGTACTCCTCTGATGTCCACCATACAGTGTTCTCAGATGTAGCGTCCTTAACGATGAACTTGTCCTTAGGTGAACGGCCAGTGTAAACACCTGTCATTACATTTACTGCGCCAAGCTCTGTAACCTGACCAACCTCAAAACCCTCAAGACCGGGCTTTGTCTCCTCTGCAAAGAGAACATCGTAAGAGGGGTTGTGAAGCACCTCTACAGCACCGGTGATACCATACTTGGTAAGATCTATTGTTGCCATAATTTTAAAAAATAAATTATTAGTTAATATTCTTCTTTTTTTATCACTTTTGAACATCGGCAATCTCCTTTTGCTTGAACTTGCCAAAGTTCTCCGAATGCAAATATATATCTTTTTGTTTAATCCCTCAAGTTAATTAAAGAAATTTTTCCGTAATTACCCGAAAAAAGGCAAAAACTACCGCTTTTTGAACAAAAAATGTACAAATTTTTAATAGACAAGTGGACGGTTTTCTTGATTTTTGTTTTTAAAGTCCCAGATGTGGCGCTTGAATCGCTTGCATTTTGTATTGGAAAATTTGATATTTTTGACAAAATGTATTGCTTGGTGTAAAAGCCCGTATGATTGAATTTTTTCTTTATAAATAATGAATATCTGCAGTTGTTTTTTTGTTAAAAGAATACTGTTTGTTAAAAAAGGTCATGGCTGCTTTTGAAATAGGGATTAAACAATTTCAATGTTTCGGCATTATTTCTTTATCTTCGCGCTGTCAAATTTCAAAATTTATGAAAATAGTAAATCTGTCCGAGAACAATACAATTCTCAACCGTTTCATTGCCGAGATACGCGATGTCAATATCCAACAGGATTCATTACGCTTCCGCCGTAACATAGAACGCATAGGCGAGATAATGGCATACGAAATCAGCAAGGAACTCTCATACGAAAGTGTTCCTGTAACAACACCGAATGGAATTTCGGTGGAAAACCTTCCTGCAGACACTGTGGTGCTTGGAACAATCCTGCGTGCTGGTCTTCCGTTGCATGCCGGTTTCCATAATTATTTTGACCGCGCCGAGAATGCTTTTGTATCGGCTTATCGCAAATATATATCAGACAACGAGTTTGAAGTGGTAGTGGAGTACCTTGCCTCTCCTCGGCTCGATGGCAAGACATTGCTTCTTGTTGACCCTATGCTTGCGACAGGAATAAGTGCCGACCTCTCCTATCGTGCATTGTTGACAAAAGGTACTCCCGAGAAGACGGTTCTTGCTTGTGTCATAGCAAGCCAACAGGCAATAGATTATGCGATATCGCACTTCCCTGAGGATACAATCATCTACTGCGCGGCCATTGATCCGATATTGAACGAGCACGCGTATATTGTGCCGGGGTTGGGCGATGCCGGTGACCTCTGTTTCGGGGAGAAAGAATAATCTTTATGAAGTGAAGGTGAAATTTATTACTTTCAGACAATAAATTACCCTGCTCATCGGTCAGATGAGCAGGGTAATTTGTGTTGCTTGGGAATATTACAGCTTTGTGCTGTTGTTCTTTATGAAATCAATTATCTCGCTTATGTAACCGAATGCCATACCGACAACAGTGTCGGCTGCACCGTAGTAGACTGCTACCTTGTCGCCGTCGTTCAGGGCTGCGCAAGGGAATACCACGTTGGGTACGTCGCCTGTAAGCTCATACGGTGCTGCGGGAGCAAGCAGGTAGGGCTTTGTGCGGTAAAGTACCTTTGATGGGTCATCCTTGTCAAGCAGGGCTGCACCCATTGAATAACGGAAACCGTTGCAGGTGGTGATGACACCATGGTAGAACAGCAGCCAGCCCTCGTCGGTGAGGATGGGCACTGAACCGGCGCCTATCTTTGTACACTGCCATGCGCTCTCGGGGAACGGGGTCACTTTCATCACGCAGCGGTGCTCACCCCAATATTTCATGTCGGGGCTGTAGCTGATGTAGATGTCGCCGAACGGCGTATGTCCGTTGTCGCTCGGACGGCTCAGCATTGCATATTTACCGTTTATCTTCTGTGGGAAAAGGACTCCGTTGCGGTTGAATGGCAAGAAAGCATTCTCGCACTGGAAGAACTCCTTGAAATCGAATGTATAACCGATACCGATTGTGGGGCCATGATAGCCGTTGCACCAGGTAATCCAATAGCGGTCCTCAATCCATGTCACGCGTGGGTCATACTTGTACTCCGACTCAATCATCTGGGTATTGCCGGCCTTGAACACGATAGGCTCGTGCTCAATCTCCCAATTGATACCGTCCTTGCTGAAGCCTGCGAAGATATTCATCTGCACGGCCTTGTTGTCGCAACGGAACACACCTGCATAGCCATCCTTGAAAGGAACGACTGCGCTGTTGAATATACTGTTCGATGTGGGGATCGCATAGCGGTCAATGACTGGGTTCTTTGAATAACGCCACATCACATCCTTGCATCCTTCGGGGCGGTCTTCCCACGGCATAATAACTTTCTGGTCCATACTTTTATGTTGTTAAGTTTATGATTCTACTTGATTCTTGTCTGTTGTAAGACAGCATCACCTGACAAAGATAACAAACCGTATAAAAAATATCGGCAATCGCCGATATTTTTTTAATGATGATGCAAATTATTTTTTATCCTTTCCTTTTCCTCGCTCCTCAAGCAACTGCATCCATTCGTACCAGTTGGGGACATAAAGCGTGGCTATCACGGTGTTCAGCAACATTCCGAACACTACTGCTGCACCCAACGACAGGCGCGCTCCTGCTCCTGCTCCGCCGGCAAAGAGCAAAGGCATCACTCCGATGACAAAGGCGAGCGAGGTCATGAGGATGGGACGCAGGCGCACATGCCCTGCCTCGGCGGCACTGTAGCGTATGTCATTGCCGGCAGCACGGTAGTCACGTGCGAACTCAACAATCAGGATGCCGTTTTTCGCGCTCAAGGCGATGAGCAGTATTATTCCGATCTCGGTGTATATGCTCACCGGGATTCCTGCAATCCAGCAGCCGACAATAGCTCCCAATAGGGCAATAGGCACACCCATTATCGCTGCTACCGGGCTTGTCCAGCTCTCGTACTGCGCTGCAAGGACAAGAAACGCCACAAGCAGCGCGAGCCCGAAGATAAGGGCTGTGTTCTGTCCCGCAGCCTGCTCCTGATATGCTACACCGGTCCATTCGTATCCGAACTCTTCGCCCAACTGTGCTCTGAAAAGTTGCGCAACCTCCTCCATTACCTGACTCGAACTGTAGCCCGGCGCGGGGTTGCAGGTAACCGTTGCACTGTTGTACATGTTGTAACGCACCAACTGGTCGCTACCCAATATCTCGTCGGCTGTCACAAAGCTGCTGAAAGGGACCATCTCGCCCTTGTTGTTCGCAAGACTCAGCTGCATCACACTCTCGATAACTTTCTGGTTTCTCTCGCCGGCAGCCATCTTTACCTGCCAGATACGCCCGAGCATCACAAAGTCATTCACATAGATTGCACCCATATAATAACTGAGTGTCGAGAGTACAGAGCCCATATCAAGCCCCATGGATATTGCCTTGTCACGGTCAATGTTAAGGAAGTATTGCGGTACGTCTGCTTCATAGGAACTGTTCATTGCTGCAATAGCGCTCTCTTTGCCCACGTTGTCAAGCAGTGCTTCCACCGCTTTCTGCATCTCGACCAGTCCAAGCGCCTTGCGGTCCTCCAACTGCATCTGCAGGCCTCCCACATTGCCGATGCCGGGGATTGCCGGCGGTACAAAGGCAAAGCATTGGGCTTCGGGGACTTTCAAGTATGCCTCTTTGTTGAACCTGTCGACAACAGATGCGGCCGATTCGCTTTTCTCTTTACGCAGGCTCCAGTCCTTTAGTACGACGAACACACTCGCTGCGTTGCTCTGCTTGCCGCTGTTCATTATACTGAATCCGCTGATGCTTATATAGGTCTTTACCTCGGGATATTGTGCAAGAATGGCTTCGATCTCCCTTGCTACGCCCTCGGTACGTGCCAACGAACTTGCCGGCGGCAACTGCACGCTGACGATGAAATAGCCGTCATCCTCGTCAGGTATGAATGTGGTAGGCCACTTGACGAACATATATATCGCAATGGCTACCATGGCACAGAAGGTTGCTGCTGCAATAAAAGCCTTGCGCAGTAGGAAATTCACGCATCTGTCGAACCCTCTCTGCAGAGCGTCATATCCCTTGTTGAACCAGCGGAAGAACCATCCTTGCCGTCTGCCTTTTGTTGGACGCAGCAGAAGGGCGCTGAGGGCCGGTGTCAGCGTGAGGGAGTTGAAGCCGCTGAGTAGAGTGGCGGTGGCAATAGTCAATGCGAACTGCTTGTAAAGTTCGCCCGAGATTCCGCCTATCATGGTTGTCGGGATAAACACGGCCAACATCACAAGAACCACACCGATTATAGGACCTGTAATCTCGTCCATGGCCTTTTCTGTAGCCTCACGTGGCGAGAGGCCCTCGTCGTCAATTATTCGGGTGGCATTCTCCACTACCACAATGGCATCGTCAACTACAATGGCAATGGCAAGTATAAGACCGAACAGTGTCAGTGTATTTATGGAGAACCCCATCAACAGCATCACTGCTAATGTACCTATCAACGATACCGGGATTGTAAGGCAGGGTATGAGTGTGGCACGCCAGTTCTGCAGGAACAGGAAGATGACAAGAATAACCAGTACGGTTGTCTCGAAGAATGTGTAGAGCACCTCGTGGATTGAGCTGCGTACCACGTCTGTGGTGTCGAGTGCAATCTGGTATTCCACTCCCGGTGGAAAAGCCTCGGCAAGCTCCAGCATCTTTGCCTTGACGGCTTTTGATACCGCAAGCGAACTGGAACCTGGCGACTGGTATACGGCGAGTGCCGCGGTTGGCATCCCTTTTAGGCGCGAAGAGGAGGCATACGTCTCACTGCCTATCTCAATCTCGGCAATGTCGCTCAAACGCAGCATGTTGACTCCGTCATTGCGTATCACAATGTTGGCGAACTCCTCTGCGCTCTTCAGGCGTCCCTGTACGTTCAATGTGTATTGGAAAGCATTGTCGGCTGTGGCGTCAAGGGTCTGTCCCACATATCCTGCCGACACGGCAAGGTTCTGCTCGCTTATGGCCTTGTAGACTTCGGCTGCCGATATTCCGCGTATGCGCATTGCCTCGGGGTCGAGCCACACGCGCATGGAGTAGTTGCCGGCTCCCATAATATTGACTCCACCCACGCCTGGAGTGCGTGTCAATTGGTCCACAATCTGTAGCTCGGCATAGTTCGAGAGATAGAGCTGGTCATAATCCTCATTGCCGGTGAGCGTGATGAAAAGGACGATGTTGGTCGACTGTTTCTGTACCGTCACGCCCTGCTGCGTAACCTCGCTCGGCAGCGAGTTGAGAGCAATGTTCACCCTGTTCTGTACAAGAACCGTTGCCATGTCAATATCCGTTCCCACCTCAAAGGTTACAGTCAGCTGATACGTTCCTGACGAGGAAGATGTTGAACTCATGTAGAGCATTCCGTCAACTCCGTTTACCTGTTGTTCAATGGGGATACCCACAGTCTGTGCAATGGTCTCGGCATTGGCTCCTGGGTATACAGCTGTCACCTGCACGGTGGGTGGGGTGATGGATGGATACTGGTCGATGGGGAGTACAAAAAGCGAGACTGCTCCGGCCACCAACAGCAACAGTGACAGTACTGTCGCGAATATCGGGCGTTCTATGAAGAATTTAGAGAATTTCATGGCAGTAGGGTTTATTTGTCCATAATAGGTGTCACCGGCATGCCGTTGCGTACTTTAAGCAAGGCCTTCGTCACATAGCGTTCTTCGGGTTCGAGTCCGGCGGTGACAAGGCGCATGGTGTCATCAACCAACGTTCCTACAGTTATCCTGCGGTAGTTGACGATATCAGATTCGTTCACTACATACAGGTACTTTCCCAACTGGTCGGTTCCTATTGATGCATCGTGTATCAGTACGGCCTCTTTTATCTCCTTGTAGGGCATTGTTACGCTTATGTAGCTGCCCGGCTTAAGAATTGCATTGCTGTTGTCAAGTTCAGCGCGCACCTGCAGTGTGCCGGTGCTGAGGTTTACGGCAGGGGCAAGGAAATCAATCTTTGCATTCCAGCCGAGCCGCCTGCCGCTGCCTACGGTGAAAGTCACGTCGCTCTGGTCCATACTCTCTGCCCCTTGTTGTACCTTATTGAGCCACTGGTTGTCGGTGATGTCAAAATAGGCATACATCACATCGTCCTTGTAGAGCTTGCAGAGCATCACAGGGCTCATCTCGCCCGATATGTATCCACCGACGGGTACTGCCGTCAATCCTACGGCGCCGTTTGCGGGGGCTTTAATGTAGCAATATTCCAGTTTTGTCTTGGCTGTCTTCAGTGCCGCACGGGCGTTATCCAGTGCCGCAGTGCTGCTCTCGACGCGGCTCTTCGCCTGCAGCAGTTCAATCTGGCTCACGGCATCGCTGCTTATTGCCTTTTTCATGCGCTCATAGCTGCTCTTTGCGTATTCCAGTTCCGCTTCGGCGCTCTTCACTGCCGCTTCGGCCTGCTCCACTGCATTCTGGTACAGCGTGGGTTCAATAACATACAGCAAGTCACCTTTCTTTACCCGTGCACCCTCGGTGAAATTACGTTTGGTGACAGTGCCGTTGACACGTCCCACAATGTCAATGGTGGCATCGGCTTCAAGATGCCCGGGGTACTCCCTTGTGAGGGTGATATCCTTTACTATGGGGTTGGCAACCTCTACCGGGAGTGCCGTGCTACCGCTCCTGCTCTCTTCTCTCTTGTGGCATGCTGCAACTGTGAGTATCGCCACTGCAATAATTATCATTCTCATAATCCAATAGTCAAAATAATCAGGAAACAATTCTCTTACCATCCGCCGCCGAGGGCTTCGTATAATTGTACAAGGTAGATGAGCGACCCGCCCTGTGCCTGTACCAGATATCCCTGGTAGGTGAGTAGCGTGCGTTGGGCGTCAAGTACGTTCTGATACTCGCTGAGTCCCTGCTTGTAGAGCTCGAGCGATAGTGTGAGCGTCTCTTCGTTCTGGTTGACGGCTTCTCGCAGCGATACAATCTGCTCTATCGAGCTTTTGTATTGTGACATTGCGCTCTCTACCTCCTGCACGGCTGTCAGCAATGTGCTGTTGAAAGAGAGTATGCTTTGGTCGAGCGCGGCACGAGCTTCGCGCGTAGCGTTCAGCCTCTCGCCACCACTGAATATGTTCCATCTGATTGTGGGCGCAATCTCCCATGTGAGGCTCTTTGAGCGGAACAGATGCTTCATCTCACCCGATGCAAAGCCTATGGAACCGGTGAGGAGCACCTGGGGAAACCAGTCGCGCTTGGTAGCGCCGAGCAGGGCCGCGTTGGCCTCTACCTGCCTCTCGGCCGCCCTTATGTCAGGACGCCGGCGCAATAGCATGGCAGGCACTCCGACCTCCACGGGCTCAATGTACGACGGCAGTGCGTGATTTTCGGCTGGCCATCCTGCGAGCATCTGCGGATACACCCCCAACAGTACTGCCATCTTGTTGCGATACTCTTCGATGGTTGCCTGCATCGCAGGAATCTGAGCCATGGTACTATGATAGACACTGCGTGATTGCGCCACGTCAAGTTTCGATGCAAGGCCGCTGTTGTAGCGCGATATCACAATGTCCATAATCTCCTTCTGTGACTTTACATTCTCGCGCAACACCTGCAATTGGGCTATCGACTGGCACAACGAAAAATATGTGGCTGCCACATTGGCTACAAGCGTCACCATCACAGCCTTGTACTCCTCCTCGGTTGCCATGAAAAGCATTTTCTGTGCCTTGGAACGCATATAGATGGCGCCGAACACGTCGGCCTGCCACTGCATGGATACTGCGGTGCTGAACTGACCTTCCCACGCCTCGGTGTACATCGTCTGGGCTATGTTGCCGCTTGTCTTTGCGCGTTGCCATCCCAGGCTGAGGTCAAATGATGGTAACATCTTGCCTCGTGCGGTGTTCCATGCAACACGTGCCTTCCTGATGTTCTCGATGGCTCCCAATGCCGAGTAGTTGTTCTCCGATGCATACATGATGAGTGAGTCAAGCACCGGGTCGTTGAAGTTTCGCCACCACTCGTCGTCGGGTGGTAGCGTCTGGTCAAAATAGTCGCCGTTGTTCCACTCTGGCGGCAGCTGACTCTCAAGAATCTCTTCTCCGCGTTGCGCCACTGCGCCTACGACGGGAGCGAGGGTGAATAGAAGTAAAAAAGAAAACCTCGTCATAAATGTTGTACTTTTTAGCAAGATATAAACACATTGACGGGTTTTTTGGTTGAACGGGCTTATGCTAAAAAAAGAAGCCCCCTCGGTGAGAGGGGGCTTCTATGGAATGTCATCCGATCAGTACCACTTTGCAGGGGTATCACTCATCTCGATTGTGAGTGTACCGCCCTTGGCAAGCTCTGCATGCCCGATGTAAGGCAATGTGTAAGGCTCGCCGTTGAGCTTGATGCTCTTGATGTAGATGTTCTTGTTGCTGTTGTTCACTGTCTCTATGACGAACTTGCCGCCCTTGACGGTGAGCTCTGCGCGGTCAACAAGCGGTGAACCGAACCAGTAGCGTGCGCTTGCAGGCTCAACCTGGTAGAATCCCAATGCCGACATTATGTACCATGCCGACATCTGACCCATATCCTCGTTGCCCGAGAGACCGTCGAACTCATTGCGGTACTGTGTGGTCATCACCTCTCGTACCCACTCGGCTGTCTTCTGTGGCTCGCCCATCATAGTATAAAGGTATAGGATGTGGTGGCTTGGTTCGTTACCGTGGGCGAACTGTCCTATCATACCTGAAATGTCGGGTGAAGGGTCGCCCTCGATTGTAGACGGAGCAAGGAACAATGAGTCAAGGCGTGCTATGCAGGCCTCCTTGCTACCGAAGAGGTCGATGTAACCGAAGATGTCCTGTGGAACAAGCCAGGTATACTGCCAAGCGTTGCCCTCGCAATAGTCATCGGCACGGTGAGCCGAGAAGTAAGGGTTGAACGGAGTACGGAAGTTGCCCTTCTCGTCAACGCCGCGGATGAAACCAGTGCTCTTGTCGAAGAATGTGCGGTAGCTGTGGCTCATCTTTGTGAAGTGCTCAAAGTCGGCCTCCTTGCCAAGTGCCTTCGCTGCATTTGCAGCAGCACCGTCTGCGATGGCATATTCCATGTCATATGCTACAGCCTCGTTGAAGAGGTCGCAAGGGATATATCCGTGCTTGTGGCGGAACTCCTTGCCGCGCTCCTCGGTGGCTGCAGTCTTCTTGATTGCTTCGAATGCAGCCTCGCGGTCAAAGCCTTCGATACCCTTTACTATGGCATCGGCAACAACCGGAATACCCGGGTCACCCACCATACAGTCGGTCTCGTTGCCCCACAGATGCCATACAGGCAGGTCGCCCTGCTTGTCGCAGATGTCAACCATTGTGGCAACGAACTCTCCTGCCTTCTCGGGCTGGATGATTGTCATCAACGGCTGCTTTGCACGGTATGTGTCCCACAATGAGAAACAGGTGTAGCGTGGCTTGTCGCTGTTGTATACCTTGTCGTCGGCACCGCGGTAGTCACCATTCACGTCGCTGAAGAGCATTGGGGCAATCATTGCGTGGTACATTGCAGTGTAGAATATCTCTTTCTGCTGCTTGTCCTTCATCTCAACCTTCACGCGTGCAAGTTCCTTCTCCCAGGCTGCCACTGCTGCCTCATGTGTCGCTGCAAAGTCCCATCCGGGGAGTTCTGTCTGCATTGCGAGTTTTGCGCCCTCGATGCTTACAGGCGAGATTGCGACCTTGAGCATAACTTCCTCGCCGGCTGTTGTGCTGAATGATGCACGTCCGTACATATCCTTGTTGCCTTTCAGCTCAAAGCTCTCGAAAGGCTTCGCGAATTCTGCAACAAAGTATATGCGCTGGTTCCTTGCCCAACCTTTCGAGTAACGGTAACCTACAACACGGTTGTTTCCCTCGGCCTCCATGAATGTCTCGGTAGATGCATCCCAGCAACCGCCGTTCTCAAGGTCTATTACCAGAGCCGCGTCGGCTGCCTCGGGGAATGTGTAACGGTGCAGGCCCACGCGTGCTGTAGCTGTCACCTCGGCCTTGATGCCGTAACGTGTGAGGGGTACAGAGTAATATCCTACCTTTGCCACCTCCTGTGTGCGGTCGGCTGGTGACCACAATCCGCTCGCCGGGTCCTCAATGACACCGCGAGCATAGTTAACCTCGCCTGTCACGGGCATCACGGTTACGTCAAAGAGGTCGCCGATACCTGTTCCGCTAAGGTGTGTGTGCGAGAATCCGATTACCGATGCCTCGTCCTGATGGTAGCCCGAGCACCAGTCCCATGCCTGGTTCACGCTTGTGGGGCCCAGCTGAACCATACCGAACGGCACGCTTGCACCCACGAACACGTGGCCGTGGCCGCCGCTGCCTACGAGCGGGTTCACATATTCTGTCAGACACTCCTGCTTGGTGCTGTTCGCTTCACCCTTCTTGGCGGGTGAGCATGATGCCGCAAAGATGAGCGACAATGCCAATATGCTGTTTATTGCTTTCATTTAGGGTCTTTTTTAAGTTTCATTCTGATGTTTGCGTTGTCGAGCAGCTGCTTGTGTGTCAGGCGGTAGCCGCTCTTCTTGCCGTTGAGGCTTATGCTCTCGATGTAGTGGCAATCCTCGTCGGGGCGCTCACACTCGATAGTTATGTCTCCCTGTGGGGTGGTGATGCTCACCTTGTCGAACACCGGTGTCGTGAGAGTGTAATATGGCTCACCCGGACAGTCGGGGTAGAAGCCCATCATGGAGAATACCGCCCATGCCGACATTGTACCTGTGTCGTCGTTGCCCGGTATGCCGTTGGGGGCATTCTTGTAATTGTTGTCGAGAATCTTCTTCACCTCCTTCTGTGTGCGCCACTCCTCGCCCTTGAAACGGCTGAAGAGATATGCGTATACAATGTCGGGCTCGTTGGCGGGGTCATAGTAGTCGTTGTCGAACACGCCCTGCAGGCTGTTGATGAATCCTTTCTTGCCGCCCATGAGTTTTGTGAGGCCCTTGATGTCATGGGGCACAGCGAATGTGTAGCACCATGCCGAAGCCTCATGGAAACCGGGTACGTTCTCGAAGTTCTTGCCTGTGGCTGGGTCAAAGTCACCCAAGAACTCGCCCTCCTTTGTGAGCGGACGCAGTGTCCCATGCTCCTTGCAGAAATAGCGGCGGTAGCTCTGTGAACGCTTGGTGAACTCCTTTACGCGTGCCTTGTCGCCCAGTGAGTCGGCCAGCTGCGCAATGGCATAGTCTGCCGAACAGTATTCAAGCGCGTGCGATACGGAGTTGTCGCCCGAAAGGTCATTCGAGAAGTACCACAATGGAATGAAACCGTCCTTGATATACGGGTCGATGTCGCGGCGGATAGGGTTGTTCGCACCCTCTGTGGTCGCAGACTTGAGCATCGCCTCGTAAGCCTTGTCAATGTCGAAGTCGCGCAGGCCCTTGATCCAGCTGTCGGCAATTACGATAGCAGCAGGGTCACCCTCCATGGTGAATGTCTCGCGGCCGAAAAGTTCCCAGCGTGGCAACCAGCCCCAATCCTCGTACATTCCTACCATCGAGCGCAGCATGTCTGTCTGGCGCTCGGGGTATACAAGCGTGAGCAACTGGTGAAGGTTGCGGTAGGTGTCCCAAAGAGAGAATATTGTGTAGCGTGTATGGTCACTCTTGCCGATGCCTGCATTCTCCATCTTGGGGTACTCACCGTTGACGTCGCTCAATGTGCTCGGGTGTATGAGCGCATGATAAAGGGCGGTGTAGAAGATTGTCTGCTGGTCTTTAGTGCCGCCCTCTACGCGTATGCGTCCGAGGTCGCTGTTCCAGCGCTCCACAGCCTGTGCATGAATCTTGTCGAAGTCTTTGCCTCTCTGCTCTGCTTCAAGGTTCTCCCAGGCATTCTCCACCGACACGAACGACACACCTATCTGCACGGTTATCTGTTCGCCCTCGGCAAGGTCGTCGTAGCAGAAACGGTAACCGATGTTGTCACCGGCAATCTCCTTGTAGTAGTTCTCGTAGAGCTTGTATGTGCCGTCGTCGGGTGTCCATGCAGCCTCTACTCCGCTCAATTCGGGCTGGAACTTCCAAGGTCCTTCGCTTGTGGGGGCCTTTGACACGCGCATTGCAAAGTAGATGGGGAACACGGCCTGTGTGGTGTAGCAGAATGTACCCAACAGCTTGAATCCCTCAATCTCGGTATTGCTTATACGGCGTACCATGGCGCCGCTCTCGTTGGTGAGGCCCTGGCCCAAGTTCAGGATGATGTTACCCTTGCCGGCAGGGAAAGTGTAGCGCTCGCACGCGCTGCGCGTGGTAGCTGTCACCTCGGTCTTGATGCCGTATTTTGCGAGTCTGTTGCTGTAGTAACCCGGTGAGGCAACTTCGTCGGTGTACTCCGTGCCGTATGTAAAATAGTTCACGTCAAGCTCTCCGGCAGTAGGCATCACCAACAGTGATGAGGCCTCGGGGCAGCCCACGCCGCTCAGGGCAACGTGTGCATAGCCTGTGAAGAACTTGTTGTCGTATTCGTACGGTGCCGACCACCAGCGGCTGTCCTTGTCGAACACGTTGAGGTCCGAACCCATCACGTTGAAGGGGACTACGGACATCATGCCGTTGGGTGTCACTGCGCCGGGATTGGTGGTGCCGAAGTTTGTGGTGCCGATAAAAGGGTTCACCAGCTCCGCAGGCTCCTGTGCATTGATTGTCACCGCCGACAGCAATGCGGCAAATAACAGTGTTATCTTTCTCATAATCAATTATCTTTTGTCGAGTTCACTCAAGGCAAATGCATAAGCGCCCACTGATACGGCCTTGCTTGCGCCGAGCTTTGAAATTGCGATGCCCACGCGCTTCTGGCTGTCGTAGTCGACATATCTCTCTTCGCCGTAAACCTTTACCTTCTTCACTTCGCCCTGTGCAAAGAGCTTGAACTCCTCGTCGTCCTCAAGGTTGTATACCTTCATCTGTACAAGGTTCACCTCGTCGCCGCCCAGTGTGTGGAGTTTAGAGCGCATCTCCTCAAGGAGTGCTGGCATAATCCAACGGCTTGCAGCCGATACGCCGCCACCGATCACAACAAGACCGTCGATGATTGTCACCGCTGTGGAGATTGCAGCACCGGCGATTCTTCCGAGTGATGCGAATGCCTCCTTTGCAGCCTCGCGGTCGCCTTCACGTGTGCCGTCGGCAATCTCGCAGATATCCTTCGGAGTGAGGCCGTGGTCGGGATTGCTGCTCTTCTCGCCGTACACTCTCTTCACGGCGCGGATAGCCACACCTTCCTCAACGATAATCTCGGGCATCTCCTTGTGGCGCAGGCAGAATGTCTCCACGCATGAGTTGTCACCGCGGTTAAGACGGCTGTCGATTACGACTCCTATTCCGAATCCGGTACCCAAAGTGTAGCCTATGAGGTTCTTGTACTGCTTTGTAGAGCCCAGTTCCTTGAGGCGGTTGTTGATTTCGGGCAGGGCACCGCAGAGAGCCTCTCCGTATGCGAAGAGGTCACCGTCGTTGTTGATGAACACGGGCACGCCGAACTGCTTCTCGAGGAAAGCACCCAGTGCCACACCCTCACGGAATGAGGGGAAGTTGGGGAGGTAGCCTCCGATGATGCCGTTGGGGTAGTCGGCAGGGCCGGGGAAGGCAAAACTGATTGCAACTGGCTTCTCCTCCAGCTTGTCGAATACCTGACGGAATCCGTTGACCATATTCTGCAAACAGAGGTCAAGGTCGTGTGACTGTGCAGGAACCGAAACAGGCTCAATAATAAACTCTCCTGCCTTCATCGCGCCGAACACAAAGTTTGTGCCGCCGGCGTCGAGTGTGGCAACAATGCGGTTATCGTTTTTATACATAGTTATAAGTTTTTATTTGTTTATCTCCTTTGAATATTTCTTGATAGTCTCAATTGTTGTTGTGTCGTTGTCAAAGACGGAGTACCAGCCTTGTGGCTCGTGTGGGGGGTCACAGAGATAGTCGTCGCCGGCCTGCCATACAAGGTCGCGTGGACGTCCGCTGCCGCCCCAACCCCAGAAGTTGCAACCTGCGATAGGCCCGCCTGTCTCCACGCTCTTCTTCACCTGCTCAAAGATGAACGCGTAGAAGATGTCACGGCTGTCTGTGGGTATGCCTGTACCGCTCACGTTGCCCTGGCGTGAATAACCGAACTCCTCAATCACCAATGGCTTGTTGATCTTTCCGGCCATAGCAATGTGTTCGTCGATATACTCGCCGCTTCTCTTGCAGGCGTTCTCGATGCCGCTGTCAGGGTTAGAGCGTGGTGCCCAACCCCAGTTTACAGGCCATATATGTATGGTAAGGTAGTCGATGTTCTTGTCGGCGTGTATGCGCTCGCACAGTTCAGGATCAACCTCGCAACCTATGTAACCCTCGCTACCTGTTGATACAAGGTGGTTGCTGTCAATACTTTTTATCAGCGCAGCAGCCTCAATGTTCCACTTTTCAAAAGCCTCCTTGTTCTCCTTTGAAAAAGCACGTGGCTCGTTGCAGAGCTGCCATGCCATGATGGCAGGCTCGTCCTTGTAAAGGCGTCCGGTGATGCTGTTCTTGCGAGATACGATAAGCCTTACGTAATTATAGTACATCTCAAGAGCCTTAGGCTCGCGTGCGAAGTTTGCGCAGTACTCGACGTAACGGTCGTATCCGCCATCCTCAAGAGTGTTCGGTGAATCGCCGTATCCGCACTCCTTCAGGTAGAAGCCCATGCCACCGCTCCAGTCCCAGGCATTGTTGAGATAAATTACAGCGGTCATGTCTCTCTTCTCAAGTTCGGCCAATACAAAGTCAAGTCCTTGGAGTATGGTGTCGTTGAGCACTCCGGGAGCTGTCTGCAGATAAGGTTTCGCAGGGTTCGCGAGGTCACTGCCGGCATCGGGTCCCGAGAGGATTCTCAGATTGTTCACACCGATTGCCTTGAGGTTGTCGAGTTCCTTGCAGAAACGCTCCCTGTTGCCGCCCTCACCGGTAGATGCAAGCACACTCGCATACCACAGGTTGGTGCCTATGTAATGGTAGGGCTTACCGTCCTTGATGAATTTTGTTCCGTCTGTTGTTACGAAACTTACTTCCTCCTTCTCGCTCTCCTTTGCTTGGCTCTTGTTGCCGGCTCCTGCGCCGCAAGCCAAAAGAATTGTTGTTGCCATTGTAAAGAACAGGCCTTTTATTACACTCATTCTCATTTGAAGATTTTATTATGGTTATTGTTTATTCCCTCAACTTTGTGGTAACGGGTCAACAGTGACACCGTTATCTTGACTGCAAGTGCGCGCTGTCAGCGCATACGACTGCAAGTAGCAAATTTAATCAACTTCTGTAAAAGAACCCAAAAATTATATATTTTTTTCCTTGACAGCATGAATTTCTTAATTAATAATGTGACAGATGTCATTTTTTTTGAATTGTCGTTGATGTTTTTTGTGAACAATTTATATCTTTGCAACATTGTGCCGCCGGAGCAGGCAACTGCGGCTGTGTGGCTTCAAAGTGAATTATTAATGCAATACAGATAAATACAATGGAGATTACAAACAAATATATGCGTGTGGCATATACACTCTATTCACACCGTGACGGTGAGTGCGAAGAAGTTGAGAAGACAACACGTGAGCAGCCTTTCGGCTTCCTCACAGGCGTGGGTTACACCCTCGATTCATTCGAGGAGAACCTCAAGGATCTCAAGAAAGGCGATGAGTTTGATTTTACAATCCCGTTTGCCGATGCATACGGCGAGTATGACCCCGACCACGTTCAGGATTTTGACCGTGAGGTGTTCACCATCGACGGCAAGTTTGACTCTGCTCATATCTATGCAGGTAATGTGGTTGAGATGATGCGCGCCGATGGCTCGCCTATCCTTGGTACGGTAAAGGAGGTTACTCCTGTAAAGGTTGTCATGGACTTCAATCACCCTCTTGCAGGCTGCGACCTGCAGTTTGTGGGCAATGTGGTGGAGTCTCGCCTTGCCAAGGAGTCTGAGCTCAAGAAATTCTATGACTCGTTGAAGGCTTCTTGCAGCGGCGGCTGCAGTGGCGGCTGCAGCGGCGGTTGCAGCGGTTGCGGTGACGGCGGTTGCGAGGGTGGCTGTAACCATTGATTCTGATATGAACGGTTTCGGTCAACTGCTTCGCCTTACAACCTTCGGTGAGTCACACGGAGTGGCCATCGGAGGTGTTGTCGATGGATTCCCTGCCGGGGTGGTCATCGATGAGGATTTTATACGTGGCGAGATGCAGAGACGTCGTCCGGGGCAGAGCAGGATAACTACACAACGCAATGAGCAGGACGAGGTCCGTTTCCTCTCCGGCATCTTTGAGGGACGCTCTACGGGTACTCCGATAGCCTTTGTCATAGAGAACAGCAATAGCCACAGCAATGATTACGATAATCTGCGCGAGGCCTTCAGGCCTTCACACGCCGATTATGTTTACGACCGCAAATACGGTGTTCGTGACCATCGCGGTGGCGGGCGTTCTTCTGCACGTGAGACAGCGGTGCGTGTATGTGCCGGTGCTCTCGCAAAGTTGGCGCTCAAACAGCTGGGCATTTCGGTGCAGGCCTACACCTCGCAGGTGGGCGATATTGTGCTCGGTGGTGAATATTCGCAGTATGACCTCTCGCTTGCCGAATCGAACATAGTGCGTTGTCCCGATGAAGAGAAGGCCCGTGAGATGGAGCGGCTCATCCTTGATGTCAAGCGTGACGGCGACACTGTCGGCGGCGTGGTCAGTTGTGTGGTGAAAGGCGCTCCCGTAGGGCTTGGAGAACCTCTTTATGGCAAACTCTCTTCTTCATTGGCCCATGCGATGCTGTCGATAAATGCAGCCAAGGGTTTCGATTACGGCAATGGCTTTGCCGCAGCCTGCGGACGCGGTTCGCAACAGAACGATATCTTCTACAACAACGGAGGCACAATAGCGACGCGCACCAACAATAGCGGTGGAATACAGGGCGGCATCTCCAACGGTAACGACATCTTTTTCCGTGTGGCATTCAAGCCTGTGGCGACGTTGCTCAAGAAGCAGGCTACAGTCACCCGTAACGGTGAGGATACTGTGCTGCTTGCACGTGGACGCCACGACCCTTGTGTGGTGCCTCGGGCGGTACCTGTCGTAGAGGCTATGGCTGCGTTGGTTGTCCTTGACCACTTTATGCTCGCAAGGGCAAAGGACCGCCTGTTCGTGTAAAAAGTTTCTGAAAACCACAAGAATATAACAGATATGAAAACCACAAAAAAAGTATCCTCTCATGTTGCGGATGCAGCAACGGATACTTCAAATAAAGGCAAGGTTTCTTCATTTGCCCGCTTTTTTGCCGACGATGCCAAATGGCAACCTGCTGTCGCGGTGCTCTTTTTTGTCGCGATATGGGTCCTGTTGGGCTTCTATGAGTCGGCTCTGTTGAGGAGGACCGAGTCCTTGTCTCTTTTTGTCTTTGACACCACATTCTATAACTCGATACTCTCGGTGCCTGCAGGAACCTTGTCGCTCGTAGGCAGTTTCCTTGTGCAGTTTTTTCATAATCCCGCTCTTGGTGCGGCGATATATGTGCTGTTGCTCTATGCCGTGTTCCGCCTGACGCGCAAGGTGTTTGACGTGCCGGCAGTGTGTACCCTTCTGGCGCTCCTGCCTGTAGTGGCTCTTCTTGCATCGAATACGCAGCTCGGATACTGGCTCTTCTATCTGAAGATGCCTGGATACTATTATATGGCACTGCTGGCGACGCTTCTGTCGTTGCTGGCGATGTGGGCCTATAAGCATATGGGCAATGTCTCGCGTCTTCTGCTTGTCGCTGTATGGGTGGTTGCCGGTTATCCCCTGATGGGTGTCTATGCTCTTGCATCGTCTCTTCTTCTGGCGCTTTATGGCGTGGCGCTTTCTGCGCGACGTAAGGAAAAAAAACTTTTTCCGGCAGTGACACTGGTGGTGACTGTGCTGCTTGTGCTCTTTATCCCACGGATTTATTACAACCTTTGTTATAATTCAATAGCGATTGAGGATGTATATATGGCCGGAGTTCCGGTAACACAATGGAATTTCGCGATTGTGGAGAAAGTGGAGTATCTCACAAGTTCGTTCTGGCATAATATCTATCTTTATTGGGTGCCGTTCGTGTTGTTGTTGCTCTCTTTCCTTGGTTTTGTGCTCTCTTATGCATTCCGTTGCAATGGACATTGTTCGGTAAAAGTGACGCGTACGGTTACTGTAGCTGTACTTTTATTGGCAGTATGCTTCGGTGCGCGTTTCTGGTATTGTGACAATAATTTCCGTATAGAGAATAAACAGAATATCGCTATCTGGGACGAGGACTGGAGGGCTGTTGCCGATTATGCCAAGGATTGTGACGAGCCTACCCGTCAGATTATCCTCAACAAGAACTTGGCCTTGCTGAAACTGGGCCGTGCAGGAAACGAGATGTTTGCATATCCTGACGGTGGTGTGTTGCCTGTTTCTCCTTTGGCGGTGCATATGACACATACCGACGGCTCGTTGATTTATTATAATCTCGGTCGTTTCAACTATTGTTACCGTTGGTGTATGGAGAATGCGGTGGAGTATGGCTGGAGGCACGAATATCTCAAGAGTGCAGTCCGCTCTATGTTGTTGTCCGGTGAATACAAACTCGCGGAAAGGTACATCAATATACTCAAGAAGACTATGTTCTACCGGGGGTGGGCAAGGGAAATGGAGGCATATGCGGACGAGCCGGCTCTTGTTGGGAAGAACCCTGCCCTTGCGCAGCCGCTGAAGTATACCTGCTACAATGACATCTTGAGCGTGGATGATGTGGTTGAGAAGTATGTGATGGATGCCATTGATGCCAATATGACTGGCGAGCAATCAAGTAAAGCCTATCTGTCCTCTCTGTCGGGTGCGCTGGCTGCCAAAGACAGTGTTGCCTTTGGCAACTCAATGGAACTCAAGCAGGAGATTACTCCCGAATTCATAGAGGCCTCTCTTGTGATGGCGCTTATAAAGAAAGATTCCAAACGCTTTGTGGCAGCACTTAACCTGTTTATACAGGATTATATAAAGGGTGTTGATATGAAAGATCCGAAGTCCGTGAAGCAGCTTCCAAGACATTATCAGGAGGCGTTGTTACTCTTCTTGACTCTTGACAAAGGCAAGACCGTGCAGGTGGGTGAGGAGTTTCTCAATGCCTTCGTCAGCAGAGGCCCAGGTGGGGTAGAGGCAAATTTCATGAAGTTCCAGAACAGTGTCGCAAAGACACGCGACGAACTCCGTAAAACATATCCGTATATGACTGAAAGTAGGCTCAATGCGGTTATTGCAGCGCTGTTGAAGAAGGAGTTCGGTAATACCTACTATTACTACTATTTCTTTGTGAAGAAGATAATGACATATTAAGAAAAGAGCCGTATGAAGAAATTTATCCACTATATTTTTGTCCTGTTTCTCATGCTCGTGGCTTCGTGTTCGCCCGAGCTGCCGGCGCAGTATGCCGATGTCGATGCTGTACCTGAGATTTTCCCTGATTATACAGGCGTGACTGTTCCCTGCAATATCGCGCCCCTCACTTTCCGCATCGACAATGAGGCCGACGGGTATGTGACACGCCTCTCGGCAGGCGATAAGGAGGTTGTTGTTGGCGGTGACGAGGTAGTGCCTTCATTTGAAGAGTGGCAAGGGCTTGTAGAGGTCGCCAAGGGTGCTTCGATAAAAGTAGAGGTGTATGCGCAAAACGAAGGTTCATGGAAAAGATATGTGCCTTTTGAAATTTTCGTCTCACCCGACGAGATTGATCCGTATATATCCTACCGCCTGATTCCGCCCTCTTATGTGGCATACGAGAAGTTGACAATAAACCAGCGCAACCTCAGCAATTACGACGAGGAGGTCATTTATAGCAATATGCTTGTCAGTGCCGAGCCTCAGGGCCAGTGCATCAACTGCCACGCGTACAAGAACTACAAGACCGACAACATGCAGTTCCACGTGCGTCAGTTCAAGGGCGGTACAATCTTCATCCACGATGGTGAGGCAAAGAAAGTGAATCTCAAGACCGATTCTACAATTTCGGCAGGAGTATACCCCGCGTTCAACCCCAAGTATGATGTTGTTGCCTATTCTGTGAATACCACAGGCCAGGTGTTCCATACGGCACATCCGAATAAGGTGGAGGTTCAGGATACCCTGAGTGACATCATTGTCTATAATCCCGTAAAGGAGATTGTGACCCATGTGGCTTGTGATCCCAACGACCTTGAGGTCTTCCCCACCTGGTCGCCCGACGGAAAGAGCCTTTATTATGGTATTGCAAGGGTAAAGTGTGAGGATCCTGCAAAGAGTCGTGTGCAGCAACTTATCGAGGAGTACAAGAATATAAAATATGATATTGTACGTCGCTCGTGGAACCCCGAGACGGGTGTATTCGGAGAGCCCGAGACGGTATTTGCGGCAGCCTCAATGGGCAAGAGTGCTACCTTTCCCAGGATATCTCCATGTGGAAAGTATCTGCTCGTCGCGCTTGGAGAGTATGGCTGTTTCCACATTTGGCACAAGGATGCCGACCTCTATGTAGTAAATCTTGAGAACGGTGATTACTGGCCCCTTGAAAAGGCCAATTCCCCATATCCCGAGAGCTATCATGCGTGGAGCAGCAACGGCAGATGGGTGCTCTTTGCGAGTCGCCGCCTCGACGGTAATTACAGCCGTCTGTTCATTGCCCACATCAATGAGGACGGAACGAGTGACAAGGCCTTCGCTTTGCCTCAGGAGCATGCCGGTCATTATGACTTTTTCGACCGCTCTTATAATGTCCCGGAATTTATGGTCGAGCCTGTAAAATACACTCCACAGGAGTTTGCCGAGATAGTTAAGGGCGAATCTGTGACTGTTAAATATTCGCCAAACATAAAGTAAAAATTAACATTTGATTGTTAAATAACCCAAAAATCGCTTTTGCCTCTTTTTTGATTGGATTCAATCGGAAAAGAGGCTTTTTTCGTGCAGAAATGTAAAAAAAAGCCCTCTGACGCGAAAAAAAAAGTTGTTTTGTGCGAATATTTATTTAAAAGTCTTATTTTTGCACGTTACCAAAGGGGATATTGTGCCTTTGAGCAAGATGTTTAAAAAAAATAAAAAAATAATAATTAATAATTTTTGTACTTATGTTTAAGCACCGTTTAAGTAAATTTGGCAAGGCATCGTTGTTCGCGATGTTCATGCTTCTTGTTGGCGGTTCGTTCCAGTCATGTCAGGATGACTATGATCTTCCGAACAAAGAACCGAAATGGTTGGGCGCAAGCATTTACGATTTCTTGAAGACCGGTTCTACCGGCCATTCTTACTCGAACTTCGTCGAGCTTATCGACAGTTTGGGCGAGAAGGAAACGCTTGCTCACACAGGTAGTAAAACTCTCTTTGTGGCCGATGATGCCGCATTCGAGAGATTCTTTGAGGACAACCCTTGGGGTGTAAAGAGTGTCAGCGAGATGACAAAGACACAGATGAAGTATCTGTTCTACAGCTCAATGCTCGACAACGCGCTTCTGCTTGATATGCTTTCAAGCAGTGGTCCTACAGAAAACGACGAGGGTCAGGTGCTCCGCCGTACGACATCTTTCTCAGTTATTGACAGTATTCCTTTGGTGACAGCATCGGAGATGCCGGTATTCAACAAATACTGGGATGCTCTCCGTGGTGTTGAGAGAGACGCGGCTCTGCGCCTTGCAAAGGACGGTACCGCTCCTATGATGGTTCACTTCCTTAGCGACTACCTCAAGCAGCAGTCAATCAAGGCTTCTGATATCGAGTTCCTCTTCAAAAAGAACGGTGTACAGACAAAGACCTTTGCCGACAACGAGGCTCTTATCTATGACAAGAAGCTTGTTGCCAGCGGTATCTCTACTGACGGTTTCTCTGACGATACAATGACAATCACATGTAAGAACGGTTATATCTATCGCCTTGACGATGTACTCCTTCCACCTTCAAACATGGCCGAGGAGTTGCGCAACCGTGAGGATACAAAGGTGTTCAGCCATCTGCTCGACCGTTTCTGTATTCCTGTATATGATGCTGCACTTACAGCAGAATACCAGGCTTACCACAAGACAAACGACAGTATCTTCCGTATGCGTTATTTCTGCAGTGAGTTCACAAGCTATAACCTACTTACAGCTTCTGGCTCTAACCCTGCAGCAGAAGAACTCCTGACATACGATCCGGGATGGAATGCTTATGCGACAGCTCTCGGTGCCGAGAAGGATATGGCAGCAATGCTTGTTCCAAAGGACGATGCATTCTATACCTATTTTACAACAGGTACAGGTGCCTTCCTTGTTGAGCAGTTTGCTCCAAGCGTTGAGATTTCTGATATGGAGACTCTTATACAGGCTCTTGATTCAATTCCTGAGATCAACGTGGCTTCATTGCTGAATAACCTTATGCAGCGTTCTTTCAAGGACTGCGTTCCAAGCAAGTTCGATAAGGTTAAGGATGACGCCAACGATGAGATGGGTCTTACAGAGAAAGACGTTGACGAGTGCGTTATCGCAAACAACGGCGTTATATATATATTAAATAATGTATTCGGCCCAGCCGACTACCGTGCAGTACACGCTCCTTCATTGGTATTCGACAATATGCTTATGGTACGTCACTGCGTGACACAGTTGCGTTACGACTACTATCTCAAGGCTATGGATGCCGAGTACAGCTTCATCATCCCCGATGACAACTACTTCGTATACCACGATCCTATCACTGTGAACACCGCTACACCTACTGTGTATGCGTTCCACTATAATAAGGAGCGTCCGAAGGGTAACGGTAAGACCGATGAACTTTGGGCAAGCAAGTACAAGTTCAACCCTGCTACATACGAGATTACCGATACATTGACAGATATGGCTCCTGTATCTGTTGCAAGCAAGGGTGGTGGTTTTTCCAACGCATTCATGAAGAACCGTATGACCGACCTCATGGAGTACCTTATCATCGTACACGATGAGGGTGACGGCATTATCCGTGCCGACGGTACATTGAATCCTAAGAAGTATTATCAGACTAAGGGTTACGGTACAATGAAGGTTGATACCAGCGATCCTAACGCTGTGAAGTTCTACGGCGGTGAACAGATTGAGAACGGTACAGCCATCACAATCGGTACACAGCACGAGCAGGAGAACGGTTATGCATTCTGTACCGTTCCTTACGATGTTGAGAGCCTTTCACCTGCACGCAAGGCTTCTGCAATCCCGACACCTCCTACAAAGTCTGTATATACAAACCTTTTGAACAACTCGGAAGAGGAGACAGATATCTATCATGAGTTCTTCAGTCTCTGTATGCCAGATTCACTTGAGGCTACATTGAAGATTATGTTCCCCAAGGCTTCGGACCGTGTGATAAAGAACGACTCTTTGCGTCTCTATTCAATCTTCTACTCTTCAACAGACGGAACATTGGTTAACGTGGTACCATTCTTCAATACATACCACTATACAGTATACGTGCCTTCTAACGAGGCTATCAAGGGTGTAATTGCCGATGGTCTTCCAACTTGGGAAATCATTGCAAACGAGTCAAACGTGAACCCTGCCAAGGCCGCTTCACAGATGCGTCTGCTCAACAACTTCCTGCGTTATCACTTCCAGGACAACTCGGTATATGTTGACAACGTACCATTCTCAATTCCTTCTCCCGAGGGCGGCAAGTATACTGAGGCTAACTTCGCTACAGCAGTCATCAATACAACAACCGGTCGTTTCTACGAGACCACCGTCAAGAATGCCGATGACAACAGCACTGTAGTTGTTGTTGACCAGTTGGGTAACACTGCAAAGATTCTCAAGAGCGGTGAGGAGGGCAAGACATGGAACGTGATGTCACGTGACATCGAGTACACCGTTTCCGGTAGTGCCAAGACTCCTTCTACAATCGCTACATCTTCATATTCTGTAATCCAGCCAATCGACCGCGCTCTCCTCAACGAAGGTCTGTTCGGTTATGACGGCCGTTTCCGCCGCTTCGCTGCCGACGGTGAGCTCGTAGACGTGATGGCAGTTGCCGGTATCGAGGGTTCTGTAACTCTTGAGGACGGTACAAAGCCATTCCTCGTAGCCAACGTAGGCGAGTACGAGATGGAGGCTCTTGACGGTACAACAAAGATGATGCGCGTTGCTTATCTGATGTCTCCAATCGACGAGTCTGACGAGGCTTGGAGCTCAACAACACGCGAGCAGCTTGTCCTCAACGGTGAGGAGAAAGTCCTCGTAAACGAAGAGGGTATGCTCGTAAAGTTTGTCAAGGGTGACGACGGCAACACTGTAGAGTACGTTACAGAGGCAGCTGAGGATGGCAACAACTATATGATCAAGGTTAACAACAATGGCGATGTGGTAGAGAAAATCCTTGTTGAGACAGAGGAGTCTACCGAGCCAGCGAATTAATAGTGATGTCGAATAAACATAATTAGCCATGATAAAGATAAAACATTTATTACTACTCGTGCTTTTCTGCTCTTTGAGCAGTTCTGTATTTGCACAAAAAGGTGCGAGAATTTCGGGTACGATAACCAGTGACGCCGAAGGTCCACTAATTATGGTGAACATCACCGAGCGTAGCAGTGACAATCGTATCATCAACCATTGCGCGACCGACTTTGAGGGTAACTTCTCAATGGTTGTAAAGAACACAAGCAATGAGCTTGAGATTACTTATATCGGTTACAAGACCCAGCGTCTTAAAATCGGTAGCCGTACAGTATTCAATGTAAAGATGGTCGAGGACAACGTGCTCGATGACGTAGTGATTACTGCAAAGCAGGTACAGCGTTCAGGCGGTCTTGACATTCTTGAGCGTGAGATGACCCATGCGACACAGAAGATCAGCATGGAAGACATGGAAGGTCTCTCTTTCTCATCTGTCGACCAGGCTCTTCAGGGTCAGATTGCGGGTCTTGACGTCGTGTTCAACTCTGGTGACGTAGGTTCTGGTACACAGATGCGTCTCCGTGGTAGCGCAACCCTCGAGGGTAACGCACAGCCTCTGATTGTTGTCGATGACAACATTCTTCAGGTCGACGTCAGTAGCTTCGATTTCGAGTCTGCTACAGACGAAAGTTTCGCCGAACTCCTTATGGTCAACACCGAGGATATCGCCGAGATCGAGGTTTTGAAGGATGCAGCTTCTTGCGCCGTTTACGGTTCACAGGGTGCGAACGGTGTCATCAAGATCAAGACAAAACGTGGTAAGCGTGGTCCAACACGTGTGAACTTCTCTTACAAGTTCAAGGACAAGTGGACACCAAGCGGTATCAACCTTCTCAATGGTGACGACTACACAATGCTTATCAAGCAGGCACTCTTCAACCAGAACCAGTCGGCGGTGGTTGTTCCGGAGTTGAACTATGACAAGACATTCCCCGAGTATGAGAACTATAACAACAATACCGATTGGGTTGATGCCGTTTCAAAGCACGGTTACAGCAACGACTATAACCTCAACATATCAGGTGGTGGTGAGAAGGCTACTTTCCGTGTATCAGGCGGTTACAGCAACGAGACAGGTCAGGTAATCGGCCAGTACTTGCAGCGTTTCACAAGCCGTCTTGCTCTTGACTACTATGTTTCATCACGTATCAAGGTTATCGCAGACTTCTCGTTCTCTTATACAAAGCAGAGAAAGAATACCAATAGCCCTCTGTACGATTCACAGTTGATGATGCCTAACATGAGTATCTACAAGCAGGATATCTATGGCAACAACACCGATGAGTACTATGCAATGCTTGACACTGAGAACAAGAACGTTCTTGAGAGTGCTCTCAATGGTCAGAAGAACCCTATCGCGGTTGCAAGGCTTGCCGAGTATCACACTGAGAACTACAGCATCACTCCGCAGATTACGTTGGAGTATAACCTCTTGGGTCTTGAGGACGATGAGACACAGTTGAAGTATCGTGGTATGGTTAACCTTAGTGCCGGTACATCATCTGGTACTGTATATATGCCTTCTGCACTCTCAATGGACAACTGGACCTCTTCTGAGAAGAACAAGTCCCAGGCTGATGACAGCAAGAGTCTTTACTTCACAACTCGTCACCAGTTCATTTTCACTCCTTATCTGGGTCACAAGGACCACTTCCTTACAATGAACGCACAGTTCCAGTTGGAGACAGGTAGCGGTAACTCACAGAACTCTACAGCTGTTGGTCTTCCTACAGGTAACATCAGCAGTTCAACCATCGGTGCTAAGCTCGGTGGCTCAGGAACCACCAAGTGGGAGAGTCGCAAGATTAGCTTCGTTTGGGATGCTCACTACTCATACAAGTCAAAGTACGCTTTGCGTCTTGCTGTACGCGGTGAGGGTCTTACATCAATGGGTGATGACAGAAAGTGGATTGCCTTCCCGTCTGTTTCTGCACGTTGGAACATCATCGACGAGGATTGGATGGAGTGGGCACGCCCTGTAGTAAGCATGTTGTCTCTTCGTCCGGGTTGGGGTATGGACGGTGAGGCTCCACAGGAGAACAAGACATTCAACAGCTATTCTACATTCAAACACGGTGATACCGACCTCAGTTACCTTGGCATGGCAGCCTTCCAGATGGACGGTATCCGTCTGACCGACCTGAGCTGCTCACGCAAGAGCGAGTGGAACATCGGCTCTGACTTCGGTTTCTTCAACGGCAAGCTCACCGGTGCGTTCAACTACTATAGCGGTACAACAAAAGACCAGATTGTCCGCCAGTACAAGATTCCTTCTCCAACAGGATACTCTTCTTTGGCATACAAGAACTCTGGTTCAATCCGCAACTCAGGTTGGGAACTCAACTTCAACCTCAACAACATAAAGGTTGCTAAGGATTTCTCTATCTCGGCTTACTTCAACGTAGGTAAGAACTACAACGAGATTCTTGAACTCGAGGATGCTTATCTCGAGGAGCGCAACGGTAAGTACGATGCCCCTGAGAACGGAAAATATCTGCCACGTATACAGATCGGTAACCCTGGCGGTTCTATCTACGGCTTCCGTTATAAGGGTGTTTACCGCTACAGCTACAAGAACTGGGAGAAGGCTATCTCAGAGGATGCTGCCGGCCGTAACGGTACCTGTCCTATCGTACGCGATGCTGACGGTAATGTAGTCTTCAATGCCGACGGTACACCAAAGAAGATGGCTCTCTTCTTCGACAACGAGGAGCTGACAACTTACAACCGTTATGAGTTCCGCGGTGGTGACGCTATCTATGAGGATGTCAACCATGACGGTACAATCAACCAGCTCGACATCGTTTATCTCGGTAACTCTAATCCTAAGGCGCAGGGTGGTTTCGGTTTCACATTCCGTTACAAGAAGTGGACTCTTAGAACCAACTTCACATACCGTTACGACGTAGACGTAGTGAACAACGCACGTATGAACTTTGAGAACATGACTACATTCAACAACCAGAGTAAGGCTGTTAACTGGCGCTGGCGCAAAGAGGGTGATATCACGGAGGTTCCACGTGCCGTATATGGTAGCGGTAACACATACAACTACCTCGGTAGCGACCGTTATGTAGAGGATGCTTCTTATGTACGTCTCTCTTATGTTCAGCTCTCATACTCTTTCGAGCCCGAGTGGCTTAAGAAGGTTGGCTTGTCAAGCCTGAATGTATATGCGTCTGCAGACAACGTATGCTTCTGGACAAAGTATACAGGTCTTGATCCAGAGGTTGCTTGCGGTGGAGGTGGTATTGCTTATGACAATTCAAAGACTCCACGTTCACGCTCTTACACACTTTCACTTTCAGTCGGTTTCTAATAGTTGATGATTATGAAAAGAATATTGAATTTATATAAAAAACTCGTCGTTGCTGTAGCCGTTATGTGCGGTACACTGATGAGTTCGTGTACAGATTATCTGACAATTATCCCGCCGGAAATCAACACTGAGGAGAATTTCTGGCAGACAAAGGATGACGTTAACGGTATTCTTGCAACAGCTTACCTGAAACTTTTGGGTACCGATGCCATTCAGAAGGCAATCGTATGGGGTGAGTTGCGTGCCGATAACCTCACATTCCCCGCAAACTATGACAGGAACATCAAGTATATCGTCGAGGCAAATATTCTTGATGAGAACCCTTACTGTAATTGGTCAACCTATTACTCGGCAATTCAGACAGCCAACCTTCTGATTGAGCGTGCTCCTCAGGTTGTTGAGCGTGACCCTGACTTTACCGAGGGTGACCTTCAGATAGTTATGGGCGAGATGTACGCTTTGCGCGCGTTGGCTCACTTCTATCTTGTACGTACTTTCCGTGATATCCCAATGGCACGTGTTGCCGTTATCGGTGACAATGATATGCCGGAGTATCCTCAGGTACATCCATTGCAGGCACTTGATGAGATTATGGAGGACCTTGAGAAGGCCGAGAAACTTGTGATGAAGTCCGGCAACTTCTCTTCACCGGCCGAGAATTATGGCCGTATCACTGAGGATGCCGTTTTGGCAATCAAGGCTGATGTGAACCTTTGGCGTGCTGCCTTTACAACATACTATGAGGGCCAGAGCGAGCTTGCGAATGCAGCCAACATCCAGAAGTACTATGATGATTGTGTTCAGGACTGCCAGAGAATCCTTGATAACAAGGCCCGTCTGCTCGAGGATAAGGGTGGTGACAAGGGTGACAAGACGAAGTATCCTTACAACCTCCTCCAGAACCAGGGTGAACTTGAGGATCGCGTTGATTCTAAGATGAGTTCTGTATATAACGAAATCTTCGGTTCAAAGAACTCTCGCGAGTCTATCTTCGAGCTCCAGTGTCAGGGTGACAACATCACCAACGGTTATGTACGTGGTGTAATCAGCATGTATGGTTATGAGGGTAACATCGGTGCTGTAATTGTTCCTTCTACATTCGCGGCTAAGAATTACGAGACAGATGACTTGCGTGCTTATTCATTTACAAACGTCAGGTCGCTCACAGGTAACTCAAATACAAGCAGCGGCAGTGACGAGAAGAACGACATCATAGTCGCAAAGTACACTGCAATGGGCTCACCTGCTAAAGACTACCGTAAGTCTGACGACTTCGATGCAAACTGGATTCTATACCGCCAGACAGACGTCATGCTGATGATGGCTGAGGCTATGGTAGCGCGTCCTTCGGCAAATGTCGAGGATTTCAACAAGGCATTCGACATTGTGAAGGCTATCAACACACGTTCACGTATGGACACTACTGCTATAAAGAAACCTCTTAACCTTGCAAACTACCAGTCACGTGAGACAGCCCTTGAGCTCATTCTCAAGGAGCGTCTTCTCGAACTCTCATTCGAGGGTAAGCGCTGGTATGACCTTGTACGCAAGGCATTGCGTGAGAAAACTACAAACAACATCAAGTTCGTCGCTGATAAGCTCGAGAGCCAGTCAAGCGTTGTGAAGAGTAAGATGTCTACTATCGACGCCCTCTTCTTCCCAATCTACTATGATGAGTTGCGTTTCAACGACAAGCTGGTTCAGAACCCGGCATACGAACATGAGGATGAATCAACCGAGATGAACTGATTGTAGTAAAGAATTTTATCAAAAGGTCACTGCAATGTGTGACGACAAGTGGCGATGATGCTGCAGTGACCCATTAATGAAAGAAAAAAACTTATTTATATGAATACAATTTTTAAGCATAAAATTCTGACCGGCGCAATGTTGTTCGGGGCTCTCTTCTTTGCCTCATCTTGCGACGATTCAGAGGGCTTGAAGGTGACCCCGGAGGTTCCATTTGCCGACAAGACTATGTTCGAGGTCATTACCTCGGATGCCGAATTGACCGAGTTTGTGGATGTACTCAACGCCTGTGGCGCTCATTGTGCTGACTCTCTTTTCAACCATTCAAGAGTCTACACTGTATGGGCACCGGCAAACGGTACATTCAACAAGGACTCTCTTATTGCCGAGATTGAGGCCGGTAACCGTGACCAGGTTTTCAGATGCTTCATAGAGGCTCATATCGCAAACCACCTGAAGGCTGCAAACGGCAAGCTCGAGGAAGACAACAAGATTCTCCTTCTCAATGACAAGGTGGCACTCTTTACCGGTGACTATGTCAATGGTTATACATTCGACGGCCAGAAGATTGACGATGCCAACATCCGTGTATGGAACGGTATCCTCCACAAGATTGCCGGTCCGGCCGAGTACAAGTACAACATCTGGGAGTTCTTGAAGACTGACGCACGTGTTGACTCTGTTGCAAACTTCCTCTATGCGTTCGACGTTACTGAGTTCTCTGAAAGCCAGAGTATCATCGGTCCCATCAAGGATGGCGAGCAGACATACCTTGACTCTGTGTTCGTGACAACAAACAAGTTCCTCCGTCCATGGAAGGGTGTAGGTATCCTTAACGATGAGGATTCTGTATATACTGTATACGTTCCTACAAACGAGGTTTGGAATGAGATGCTCGCAATCTCTGAGAAGCATTTCAATTATAATACGAAGATTACCAATCCAACATCTCTTACTCCCGAGATGCGTGACTCAATGCGTCATACACACTCACGCTTGAACCTTATCAAGTACATGACCTACAGCAACTATGAGCAGAGATATGTGAATGACCCCGATTCAATCATGCCGGCTTGGCAAGGTGACGGTTGGGATCGCCCCGAGTTCCTCAAGGCTGATGTCGAGAAGAACGTTATCTTCGAGAAGGAACTTTCAAACGGTGTCTTCAAGATTATCGACAAGTGCCCATATACAATCTTTGATTTGTGGCATGACACAATCAAGCTTGAGGCCGAGAATGAGAAGATGAGAACTTACATTGCCAGTGGTGTTGATTATATCCACTCTGCTTCAAAATCGCAGATCAACAAGGATTCTGCATTTATCGGTGCTGAGATTTCCGATAACAGATACTTCGAGTTGTACTCTGACAAGGCTGCTACAACCGTACGTTACAAGGTTCCGAACCTGCTTTCGGCAAGCTATAACGTAGCGCTCATCGTTGTTCCAAAGCACATCACAAATGCTGACGCCGCAACTGATCTTAAACCACATGAGATGCAGATCAAGATTACCCAGGCGACAGGTACTACAACAGCAACTATTGCTAACCACAAGGATGTACACAACGATCCTACACGTCTTGACACAATCTTCCTGACAGAGTCTTCAGGCGAGCGCTCAGTTGTGACTATCCCTTACTGCGAGTATTACAATACCGGTAATGAGCCCGATTATGGTGTTGTTATTGAGGTCAAGTCTGACGGTAATACAAAGAAGTACGACCGTTCAATCCGCCTCGATGCTATCCTCTTTATCCCGGTTGAAGATCCTGTAGAATAACGATAAAAATGAAATTTACTATGTATATGCGACAATTTATGCAATTAGCGGTGGCTCTCGCAATGTTGATGCCATCGGCAGTCCACGCGTCAGATCTATTTTCTGACGACTACGTAGCAAAGGATTCTGTAAGGGTCGAGGTGGCAGCTCCCGAGGAGGTGCGCACAATTACCGGTACAGTATACGATGCTGCAACAAACACACCAATGGCCGGTGTACGCGTACAGGCTACCGGTCACATGAAGATTACTGCGATGACCGATGCTGAGGGCCGTTACAAACTCAACATCCCATCTTATGTAACCTTGCTGAACTTCTCCACACAGGAGTATCTTCTTGTACAGAAGGCTGTAGGCAATAGAGACATCATAAACGTACGTCTCTATGCCGATGACTTCGCAGAGAACTATAACGAGGATATCGTCCTTACTGCTGAACGCGGTTTTGACGAGGAGGGCTCTTGGGCGCTCTCAGTCGATGACGACATCCAGAATAAGCTCGGTGCCGATGTTCGTTCAATCACACGTTCAGGTACTCCCGGTATCGGTAACGTGATGTTTATCCGCGGTATCAACTCTTTGAACGCGAATACACAGCCTTTGTTCGTGGTTGACGGTGTCATCTGGGATATGCAGGAGGGTAACGAGTCTATCCACATGGGTCTTTACAACAATATCCTCAATGCAATTGACGTAAACGATATACGTGACGTAAAGGTTCTCAAGAACGGTACAGCCATCTATGGTGCACGTGCTGCGAACGGTGTAGTCCTCATCAATACAAAACGTGGTGAGAGCATGGCTACCCGCATTACAGCAAACATCTATGCCGATGTAGCTCTTGCTCCGACGACACAGGATATGTTGGGTGCCGAGGCTTATCGCGTGTACACCAATGACCTTATCGGTACAATGGATGTGAACGCAAACCGCAACATTCCTTTCTTGCGTACTGACAAGGACTTCATCTACTACAACAAGTTCCATAACAATACCGATTGGACTGATCTCGTTTATCGTGAGGCTGTTACACAGAACTACAAGGTTGCAGTAGAGGGTGGTGATGACGTTGCTATGTACAACTTCTCATTCGGTTACACTTTGGCCGATTCTCCTCTCAAGGGTAATGATTTCGACCGAATGAACATCCGTTTGAACTCTGACATTCTGCTCGCAGACAACTTCACTACACGTTTCGATATCTCTTATGCACGTGTAGGCCGTGAGGTCCTTGATGACGGTATGCGTGAGGATGCTACAGCATTCCCTGTCTCTTCAACTGGTGTGCTTGCAGCCATCAAGTCTCCATTCTTGAGTCCTTACCGTTATGCTACAACAGGTGAGATAAGCTCTATCCTTGACCTCAGCGATACATTCGCGTTCGACGTAGTAAGAGCTGCCGGTGTTGCATACCCCAACAACTCATACTACAACCCTATGACAATCCTTACAAAGGGTTCCGATGCACAGAAGAACGAGTTGGAGTATACCAACATGGGTATCACTGTGGCTCCTGAGTTGGTACTCGGTGATTTCAAGATTACAGAGACATTCAACTACTCTCTGCACCGTGTCAGCGAGAAGTACTATTTGCCTTATCCTACAGGTTCCGACAATACACTCTACCACTTCTATGTTCCTTCATTGAACGGTAGAATCGGTAACTACATCTCTTCTTTCTTCGGTAAGGAGGCTGCTATCTCAAGTGATACACGCGTTGACTGGAGCAAGGTCTTCGGTGCACACTCATTGGATGTTACAGGTGGTTTCCGTTATACAAACTTCAACTTCGACTCAAGCTCTATTGCCGGTGCGAACTCTGGTAGTGACAACTCATTCAACGTTTCTACCAACCTTGATCACCTGAGCAGTGATGGTGACAAGAATGTTTGGACAAACATGGCGTGGTACCTCTCTGCAGACTACTCTTACAAGACACGTTATTTCCTGCAGCTTGCTGCTTCTCTGGAGTCTTCTTCACGTTTCGGAAACAAGGCTGACGATGCTCTCAAGATGTGTGGCGTTGCATGGGGCTTTTTCCCATCAGTTCAGGCAGCATGGTTGCTTTCTTCAGAGTCATGGTTCAACCTCAAGCCTGTAAATATGCTTAAGCTCCGTGCCGGTTACGACATTACAGGTAACGATGCAATCGACTATCTTGCTGCACGCAGCTACTTGCAGGCAGTCAAGTTCTACGACCAGTCTATGGGTCTCCAGCTCGGTAACGTTGAGAATGACGGCGTAAAATGGGAGACAACAGCACGCTTCAATGTAGGACTTGATGCTATGCTCTTCGACAACCGTCTTGCTCTCTCTCTCGACTGGTACAAGTCTAAGACAAGTGACCTTCTCGTACAGAAGGATTACCAGTTCGTGACAGGTATGGGTAAGTATTGGGCCAACGGTGGTGAGCTCGAGAATACAGGTATCGAGGCTACAGTTAACGCAAAGCTCATCAATACAAAGAACTGGCAGTGGGAGCTCGGTGCTTCTGTAGGTCACTACAAGAATGAGATTACTGCTCTTGACGAGGCTATAGACCCTGTATCGGTTTACGGTGGCGAGGTCATCACAAAGGTCGGTGAGTCTATCGGTTCATTCTGGGGCTACAAGACTGACGGTGTAATCAGCACTTCAGCCCAGGCTGACGAACTCGGTCTCTACCAGCTTGACGCTACCGGCGCGAAGCAGTATTTCAAGGCCGGTGACATGAAGTTCGTTGACGTTAACCCGGGTTCAAACCCTGGCCTCATCGATGAGAACGACAAGGTAGTTATCGGTAATCCTAACCCTGATTTCTACGGTAACCTCTTTACACGTCTCTCTTACAAGAACCTCCAGCTGGACATCAACTGCAACTACTCTGTAGGTAACGACGTATATAACTTCTACCGTCAGCAGCTTGAGAATGGTGCAAGTTTCTTCAACCAGACAACAGCCATGGCTAACCGTTGGACTGTAGAGGGACAGAAGACAAGCATCCCTGCTGTAGCTTATGGTGACCCTGTTGGCAACTCACGTTTCTCTGACCGTTGGATCGAGGACGGTTCATACTTCAGAGTAAAGGCAATCAAGCTTTCATACGAAGTTCCTGTTACAGTTAACTGGTTGCAGGGTCTCTCAGTATGGTGTGCTGCCGAGAACGTACTCACTCTTACCGATTATGAGGGTAACGATCCTGAGTTCTCTGTGAATAATAATGTATTGTATCAGGGTATTGACGCTGGTCTGTTGCCTCAGACACGCAGCTTCCACCTTGGTGTAAAGGTTAACCTCTAAGAAACGACATCCTTTGTGGCACGGGAGGTCTCTCCCGTGCCCCGGGGAATAAACAACAACAACAATGAAAAAGAACTTTATTTATACAGTGACATTCCTTCTTTGCGGAGCTTTCTGTTTCAGCTCTTGTGAGGATATGCTGAATGTTGAGTCAGACCGTGTCGAGTACGAGTTTGACAATTGGACATTGAACGACTCTGTATATTCTGTTTTGGGTATCCTCAAGAGCGTGCAGGAGGTCGGTGACCGTCAGGTTCTTCTTAACGAACTCCGTGCAGACCTTCTCGCAATCAGCGAGACAAAGGCTGTCGTTGATATCCAGGAATTGAGCAAGTCTGTCTTCAATGTCGAGACCAACAAGTACCTTGATGTAAAGGACTACTATGCAATCATCAACAACTGTAACATCTACCTTGCACGCGTTGATACAACTCTTGAGAAGAACAATGTAAAGTTGATGTTGCCTGAGTACGTTGCCGTAAAGAGCGTACGTGCATGGACATACCTGCAGCTGGCAATCAACTACAACCAGGTTCCTTACTACACAACTCCCATCCTCACCCATAGTGAGGCCGAGAAGGTGATGAACCAGCCTATGCTCTCACGCGAGGAGATTATCTCTAACCTTATCGCGGACATCCTTCCATACGAGAATCCGGCTGCTTATCCAATGCCTGCATGGGACGTTGACGGTAAGATCCTGAAGTTCGGTTATGGTGAGAACGGTACAGAAATCGAGACAGCCAAGCTTTTCATGCCTATCCGTCTGTTGCTCGGTGACATGTACCTGTGGAGAGGTGCTGCCGGTGACTACAAGAAGGCTGCCCAGTGCTACTACGACTTCCTTACAGGTGCCGGTACAAACGCAACCGCAATGAAGCATTCTGATGGTTATTTCCGCTCAGTGTATAATTCAGCAGGCGGTAAGAATATGAATACCCGTTTTGCCCAGAAGTTCGCTCTCAAGGGCTTTGCGTCAACCGCAAGCATTGATGTCCTTACAATGATTCCTTATTCCGAGAGTGCGCTTGACGGTACAACATCGGACCTTGCATCCGTATTCTTGCCAAAGGATGACGTAGGTGGTTCTCAGGTGTTTGCTTCACCGGGTATGATAGGTCTCTCTGAGCGTCAGATATATCGCTACGCCGAGGGTGATGACCTTGAGCGTCCCGACCTTTTTGAGTATAGCCACAACTATGAGACTAAGGGTGACCTCCGTCTTCCTTCAACAACCTGTATGCAGATTACCGGTGATGAGATGAAGACAGAGTTCAAGAACCTCATATGCAAGTTCAACCTTGAGGAACCAGCTGGTGAAATGTATATTCCTGCAATCGGTGTTTCAAACATCGTAATTGCACGCCCCGAGCAGGTTTACCTACGTTTCGCCGAGGCTCTGATGGGTATGGCACGTGAGGGCTATGCAGGTGCAATGGATGTTGCCATGGTTGTCCTCAAGGAGGGTGTAAAGCGTAATTATATCCTTTACCAGAACCCTGTGACACAGGTTGATACAACTTACTTCGACAACTTCGGTAATGAGATCGTTGAGGAGTCTATCATTTCTTACAGCGACTCTGTAGCGTTCGACTTCACAGATGAGGCATTCGAGGATAACCTCGGTATCCATTCTCATGGTTCAGGTGACAGCGAGAGAAACGAGTACTTTGCTCTCGATGACATCAACGTTGCGCGTTACTTCGGTATACCTACCGAGACTGTTGACGGCAAGGAGGTTGTAACAGAGGAAGTGACAGAGGAGGATTATATGCTCTACGTTTCTGAGCTTATCCTTGATGAGATGGCTCTTGAGCTTGCTTGGGAGGGCTCACGTTTTGGTGACCTCATGCGTGTTTCACGGGCTCTCGGTGACAACGATGTGCTCGCTAAGCGTGTAGCAGGTCGTGCTTTCAAGAATACATGTTCTCATCGTCATCCTGAGTTTGAGTACGATGCGGCTCTCTACAACCAGATGAAGGACGAGAACAATTGGTATCTTCCTCTCCCCGGCGTGGTTGTAGAGCCAGGCAAGGTTGAGGAGACTCCCGAGGATTTCAATCCGTCAGAGATTGAGTGATAAACCGATAATACAGCAAATGAGAGGGCCTCGAGGCCCTCTCATTTGTTATATTGGAGGCATTTTTTTTATTAATAATATTTGACAATGAAAAAGATTGCAATACTAACGGGCGCCGGAATGAGCGCGGAGAGTGGAATAAGTACCTTCCGTGGCGGTGGTGGTCTCTGGGACGAGTATCCTGTTGAACAGGTGGCAACTCCTGAGGGTTATCGTGCTGACCCGGGCCTTGTACTCGATTTCTACAACAAGCGCCGTCGCCAGCTTCTTGAGGTCGTACCCAATAAAGGGCACGAGCTTGTGGCAGAGCTTGAAAGGGACTTTGATGTTACTGTCATAACCCAGAATGTAGATAATCTGCACGAGCGTGCCGGCTCAACAAACGTAATCCATCTGCACGGTGAACTGATGAAGGTCTGTTCTTCGCGCGAACCTTACAACGAGGATTATGTCGAGACTCTGACTGCAGAAAATGTAACGGTTGAATTAGGTGACCTTGCAGCCGACGGCTCCCAGAAACGTCCTTTTATCGTCTGGTTCGGTGAGGCTGTCCCCAAGATCGAGGATGCCATACTGGCATTGCGTGACATTGATGTCTTTGTGATTATAGGAACGTCTCTCAATGTTTATCCTGCTGCAGGTCTTCTGAATTATGTACCTGCTAATGTTCCTGTATATCTCATTGACCCGAATGAGGTGAATGTCACTCGGAGTGGAGTTAAAGTAATTCGTAAAGGTGCCTCGGAAGGCATGCGTGTTCTAATTGATGAGTATCTTTCAAAAATAAAATGATTGCAAAATTGTAAATATTTGATATAAATTGTTTTTATGTTAAAATATTGTATTATATTTGCAGTGGAGATTGATGTCAATGAGTGATGCTCAGTCAGCAGAGTTGTTATTGTCGTCAGCATCCGGGTGCAGAGCATGAACATTCTGCACCTCCAATTGTTTAACCTTTAAAAATTGTATTATGAAAAAGTATATTTGTACAGTATGTCAGTGGGTCTATGACCCGGAGATCGGTGACCCCGAGCAGGGTATTGAGCCAGGTGTTGCATTCGAGGACCTTCCCGAGGACTATGTATGCCCATTGTGCGGCGTAGGCAAGGAAGAGTTCGAGGTTGAAGAGTAATAAAGTACGAAACTTGTAGTAACAAGGACTGTCGTCAGTGTAACATAAATGGAGAGAAGATTTGTCTTCTCTCCATTTATGTTGCTGTAGGGATGTTGTCATTAATCACATTCCAAGTTTTTTCAGCAGGTCCGGGCGGTGCATCCGTCTCAGAATCTGTGCAATCAGCTTGCGCTCCTCTGGCTTGTACCAGAAGAAGAAACGTCTCTGTGCCTCCTTGTCTTTCATCGAGTGCGCCACATATACTTTCTCTCCGGTTTCGGGGTTTATGCCGGTGTAGTACATCTCTGTTGCCATTGTCATTGGTGTCGGGGTGAAATCCTGCACCTGTTCAAGGTGGAAATTGAGCTGGCGTGTCTCTGCTGCAAGTTCAGCCATGCTCTCGAGCGTACTGCCCGGATGGCTGCTTATGAAATAGGGTATTATCTGCTGCTTGAGGTTCTCGCGGCTGTTTATGCGGTCGAAGATTCTTTTGAAGTCGTGGAACTGTTTGAACGGCGGTTTGCGCATGAGCCTCAGCACGCTGTCGTTAGTGTGCTCGGGAGCGACCTTCAGGCGGCCGCTGACGTGATTTCTTATCAGTTCCTCGGTGTACTCCGCTGTGACAGCGTCGCGTGCGCTATCGCCCGTTTTATGAAGCAACATGTCGTATCTCACTCCGCTGCCTATGAAACTCTTCTTTATCTGTGGCATGGAATCGACCTTTCTGTACAACTCAAGCAGTGCCGAGTGGTCTATATTGAGGTTAGGACAGATTTTTGGCTGTATACATGAGGGGCGTGAGCACTTTGCGCACAGTTCGCTGCGCTTGCCTTTCATCATGTACATGTTTGCCGACGGGCCGCCAAGGTCCGACAGGTATCCCTTGAAATCGTCCATCTTTGATATCTCCTCAACCTCGCGGAGTATGCTCTCTTGGCTGCGGTTTACTATGAACTTGCCCTGATGGGCCGATATTGTACAGAATGCACATCCGCCGAAACACCCGCGGTGTATGTTCACCGAGTGCTTTATCATGTCGTATGCCGGTATGCGCTTGCCGTTGTATTTGGGGTGGGGCAGGCGTGTGTAGGGCAGGTCGAAACTGTGGTCGAGCTGCTCGGTGGTCATTGTGGGGAACGGAGGGTTTATCACAACAACTCCCTCGTCGTACTCCTGCAACAGACGCTTGGCGCTTACTCTGTTCGACTCCTTTTCAATGGCAAGGAAATTCGCAGCCTGCTTCTCCTTGCTCTTGAGGCATTCACCGTGCGGTGCAAGCTGTCTGTCGTTGTCGTTGTCAACGGTTATCTCGCTTTTGTGCGCCAGGTGTCCTGTCTGCCTTATGCCGCGGCTTATCTCCCTTGCCTCGTCTGCTGTCATATGTTCCTTGCCGCTTTGCAGCAGATGCTCTTTCATGGCATCTGCAATGGCAATGATGGGCTGCTCGCCCATGCCATATACCAGGATGTCGGCCCTGCTGTCGATGAGGATGCTCTTCTTGAGCCTGTCCTGCCAGTAGTCGTAATGCGTGAAGCGGCGCATTGATGCCTCGATGCCGCCTATGATGACCGGTACGTCAGGGTACAGCTCTTTGAGGATTGTGGAGTATACCGTGGTGGCATACTCGGGGCGCATGCTGTGCTTGCCGTTGGGTGAATATGCATCCTCGCTGCGGAATCTCTTCGCGGCGGTGTATTTGTTGACCATGGAGTCCATGCAACCTGCCGATATTCCGAAGAAGAGCCTGGGGCGTCCCATCTTCTTGAAGTCCCTGAGGTCGTCCTGCCAGTTCGGCTGTGGAACGATGGCAACCTTCAACCCTTCGGCCTCGAGCAAGCGTCCAATCACAGCTGCTCCAAAGGAGGGGTGGTCAACGTAGGCGTCGCCACTGAAGATGACGACGTCCAGCTCGCTCCATCCGCGCATTTCTGCTTCCTTGCGGGTGGTGGGCAACCAATCGGTGACTTTTCTGTTACTCATTCTCTGAAACGGCTTCGTTCTCGGCTGCCAGCTGCTCGGCAAGCCAGCTCTTGTAACAGGTCACGAGGTTGTTGAGTCCAAGCGCCTTCATATCCTCGTGGTAGAGAACAAGGCACAGCTCAAGCAACTCGTTCGAGCCCATCACCTGTGACGCGATGAGCGAGCGTACTGTGAGACGCAGCTTGTGGAGGGAATCCTCGTCGATGATTCCCATGCTGTTTGCCAACCTGTCAAGAAGCGAATATTTCCTGATTATCTGCAACTGAACCTCGGTAACCTCTATGGTTCTTGTGCCCGATGCGTTTGCGTTAATCTTCATATCTTTGTGTAGTTTATTGTCTGTGTTTTCTTGCGGTACACTCTGTTGTGCCGCTTGTCTGTCGCGAATTTAACAAATAATCCTAAATAATGGGTCATCGCTTGCCCATTATTCGTTGAAGAGAATCCTCACTTCGCGTTCTCCCTGGCCGTTCTCCTCGATGTATACCTTTGTGGTCTCTTCCGGCAACAGCTCCTCGATGAGCTCGGGCCACTCCATGAAGCAGATTGCGTCGCTGTAGACGTACTCCTCGTAGCCCATGTTGTATACCTCCTCAAGGGATTTTATGCGGTAAAAGTCGAAGTGGAAGATGGTACGATGCTCCCTGTCCTCGTACTCGTTCACTATGGCGAAGGTGGGTGAGTTTATGGAATCCTCCACGCCCAGTTCCTCGCATATGCTCTTTATGAGTGTTGTCTTTCCGCTGCCCATCTTTCCGTAGAACGCGAAGACGCGTGCTCCCTGCATCTGACCTATGAACTCGCGCGCAGCCTGCGGATAATCCTCAAGTCCCTTTATCTTTATTGTATATTCTTTCATATTCCTTTCGGTCTTAACTTTATCAGTGGCACAAGCATCTCCTCCATGGAGATACCGCCGTGCTGGAATGTGTCCTTGTAATACTGTACGTAGTAGTTGTAGTTGTTGGGGTAGGCAAAGAAGTTGCTCCCTGTTGCAAAAATGTAGCTTGTGCTCAAGTTGGGCGCGGGCAGGAACGCCTTTGCAGGCTCCTTTATCTCGAACACCTCCTTGCTGCTGTAGTTGAGTGCCTTGCCCAGCTTGTAGCGCAGGTTGGTGTTTGTGTTCTTGTCGCCGATGACCTTGGTGGGGGTATCTACCTGTATGCTTCCGTGGTCAGTCGTTATCACCACTGTGTATTTGCTGTCGGCAAGATAGCGGAACAGTCTCTTTATTGCCGAGTGGCGCAGCCACGATAGTGTTATCGAACGGTATGCGGCCTCGTTGGCGGCAAGCTCTCGCACCATGAGCGACTCGGTGCGTGCGTGCGAGAGCATGTCGATGAAGTTTATCACAAGCACGTTGAGGTCGTTCTTCGCCAGGCTGTTGAGCGTGTCCATATATTTGTCGGCGGCAACGGATGTTAGCACCTTGCCGTATGAGAAACTGTCCTTGCGGCGGTAGCGCGCAATCTGTGTGGCTATGAGCTGCTCCTCGTTCAGGTTCTTGCCTTCCTCGTCCTCTTCGTCCACCCACAGGTCGGGGAACATCTCCTTTATCTGCTTGGGCATCAGCCCCGAGAAGATTGCGTTGCGGGCATACTGTGTGGCTGTGGGCAGGATACTGGTATATAGCTGCTCATCAATGACGAAGTCGCTACCTATCTCCTCGGCAAGCACACGCCACTGGTCGTAACGGAAATTGTCTATGATTATGAAGAAAACCTTCTCGCCGTTGTCGAGCAACGGGAATATGTACTCACGGAAAAGGTCACCGCTCATCACGGGGCGTTCCTCGCGTGGCGATGCCATCCACTTCATGTAGTTGTTCTTGATGAAGCGTCCGAACATGTTGTTCGCATCCTCCTTCTGTGACTTGAGCATCTCGTGCATCTGTGTGTCTGCACTCTCCAGCTGAAGTTCCCAGTAGACAATGCTCTTGTATACCTCCTGCCACTCCTGTATGCTGCGTGCGTCGGATATCTGCATTGCCAGCTTGCCGAAGTTCTGCTGGTAGGCGCTGTTGGCCTTTTCGGCCACAATCTCCTTGCTGTGGATGTTCTTCTTTAGTGTCAGCAGAATCTGGTTGGGGTTGACGGGCTTGATGAGGTAGTCGGCTATCTTTGAGCCTATGGCCTGTTCCATGATGTCCTCTTCCTCGCTCTTCGTGACCATCACCACGGGTGTGGTAGGGTGCATCTGCTTTATCATCGTGAGGGTCTCAAGACCTGTGAGTCCGGGCATGTTCTCGTCGAGCAGGATGAGGTCGAACGCCTCTTCCTTGCACGCCTCGATGGCGTCGGGTCCGTTTGTCACCTTTGTCACCTCGTACCCTTTGTTCTGCAGAAATATTATGTGGGCGTTCAAGAGCTCAATCTCGTCGTCGGCCCAAAGTAACTTATATGCCATAAGCGCGATTATTCGTTAACAATACCTTCCGTCGGTATCTTTTTCTCTTTTTTTGCTTTTCTGTCCGTCAACTTGTTCATCCTCTCCTTTTTCTTGTCATCCTTTTTCTCGGTCTTGCTCTCTTCTTTTTCCTTTACCTCCTCTTCTTCTTTCTTCCTGTCGCCGTATCCGGGCTCGTCAAGGGTGTATCCGTCAATCTCAAGTTCGGATATTCCCAAAAAGTTCTCTTCGTAGAACCTTGTGTAGTCGCCGAAGGTATAGTATTGTAATAACAACCCAAGGTTGGTTTTTGATATTATGAATGAGTGTATTCCTTCGAGCAGTCTTGCTGTTTCGCCGTTTTCATAGAGTCTCTTGCGGTAGACGAATGCCTCGTCGAAGTTCAAGAACTCCTTTACCTCAAAGAGTGTTATCTCGGCCTGACGCTCGAATGTCATCTCGAAGTTGCGCACCATATACCTGGCAAAGTTGTAGCGGGCCATCTCAAAGAGCAGACGCTTCTCGTCGAGTGAGTCGTTGGGGAAGGCAAGCACGAAGTAATACGGTTCGTTGCGCTCTGCCACGAACGGTGGCAGGCTGTCAATACCGCTCTTTATGGTGCCGTCGGCCTTGCGGTCCCATATTGATGTCGATATGCCGCTCTGCAGCAGACGCCCCTCCTTAATGCCGGTAGAGATCTCCTTGGCCATCAGGCTTATGCTGTCGTTGGGGAAGTAACCTACAATCTCGCCCAATGCTTTCAGGGCCTCATCCTGCTTGCCTCCGTAGAGCTTTGACATGGCGTCAATAAACATGAAGCGTGCACGGTGGCTGCCCTTTGGGTATTTTTCGGCGGCAATGCTGTTCTCCTCCTCGACCAGGCTGTACTCCTGGTTGGTGTAGTGCGTATATGCCTTCACGTACATCGAGTCTTCATTGTGCTTGCGTGTTGCAGTGCTCTCGAAAAAGTCGGGCTGCTGGATCATCTTCGTGGTTGTGCTGTCGGGGTAGTGCAGCATGAGCAGGTTCTTGTAGTGTTCGGCCTTCTCGGGCTCGTCCCATCTTGAACATGCCATGAACAGGTTGAAGTATGTGTCGGCCATGCGCTCGAATTCAGGATAGTCATTGACAACCCTCTCAAGGTTCTTTATGGTCATCTTCTTGTCGTTGACCTTCTCCTTGAACCTCACTCCCGACTCGAAGAGCGCATCGCGCAGTGCAGTGTGTGCCATCTCTTTCTCCTCGTCGCTGCGGGGTATCTGCTGCGTGTAGTACTCGCGCGTGGTGGGGTCGGTCGACAGTTTCTCTTCCTCAAGTTCCTCGTCGGTCAACAGCAGGCTGTCGCTGCCTGCGAGCAGTGTGCTGTCCATTGCAAGTGAGTCCGGCATTATACTGTCTGATGGGATTGTGTCATTACCTGTGGGCAATGTTATTCCATTGCTGAATCGCCAGTAATCCTTCAGTTCCCTGTCGCCCCACTGTTGCTTGAAGGCGCTTATTCCCTGCGATACCAGTTTTTTGTTGTAGAAGTACCACTGCTGCTTTTCCAACGGGTCGTTCAGTGTCATGTCGGCCATATTGCCGGCTTTGTCAAGAGCACTTCCTCCGCTCTCGCGCTCCATCTTCTTCTCTTCCTTCTTCTTCAGCTCCTCAAGGCGCTTGGCCTCTTCAATAAGTTCGTCGATGATGGGGTTGAGTTTCTCGGGCGGTAGGGTACTCCAATAGAGGAGCTCGCTCTGCTTTTCGACAATGTCGGTGTAGCTTATGACTTCGCCTAATGTCTCGCTGCGGAACTTTGCTTCTTCATACCCTGCGGTATTCTCGTTTATCATTGCCACTGCCTTGCCGTAGTTCTCGTGCGCCTTGGAGAACTTCTCTTTTTCCCAGTAGATACCGGCAAGTGACAGGTGTATCATACCTGTACCGTATCCGCTTGCCGAGCCTTCGGCCACGCCCGTCTCGTAGGCTTTTATGGCCTCCGTCGTGTCCTTACGGCTCATATGGATATTGCCTATTGCATAGTATATCTGTGACAGATACTCCTCGTTCTTCGGGGAACGTGCCATTCTCTTGAGCTTACGCAGAATCTTCTTGTGGTTCTCGTCGGTAGCAGTCTCCGTCTGACGTATGCGGGCATTGAATTCGAGCTCGTATGGCGGGCTCTTTGAGATTGTCTTGCCGAAACTCTTGTAGGCGGCCTTCTTGTCCCCTGTCAGTGCGTAAAGCTGTCCCAACAGGTAATATTCGCGTGCCTTGTCCAGGCTCGTGGCGCCACGGCGTTTCATGCCTTTCTGAATGTAGGGGATAGCCTCCTCGAACCTCTGCTGTTTCAGCAGGAGGTTGCCTTTGGCATGTGCGTACTCCTCGTCAAGGCTGTTAGGGACAGTGTCGCGCTGTGTGCGCTGCAGAATATCCTCGGCCTCATACAGCCAGTCAAGTTCGCTGTAACACTTTGCCAGATTTATGCGGGCCTGCGCTACAATGTCGGGGTCGTTCTCATAGAGCCTGCTTATGTATATGAATGTGCTGGCAGCCTCGGTAAACTCGCCTTTCTGCATCTGGGAATTTGCCATGAGGAACCATGCACGCCACAGGAACGGGTTGAACTCCTTCTGCGAGTAAAAGAGTCTCTCTTTCTGCGACAGTTTCTTGCCTGTAGGTTTCTTGGGTTTTCTCTTTATCGAATGGTTCTTTATGGCCTTCTGGGCTTTTTCTATGGCGCGGTCGTAGTTGCCGGCTCCAAGCCCCTGTGTCTCCTTGTTGCTGATTGTGAGCAGCGGCAACTGCTCAAGATAATTGTCCTTGTGCCCGTCGGACTGCACCTTGAGGGCATCCTGATAGGCCTTGTTGCCGTTGTAGAATGTGTTGTAGCGTGCCGAGAATGCGTGGTACATACGTGTGGTGGCTGTGTTCTTCTTGCGGCTTGCACAGCCTGTTATGCCTATTATGGCAAGCAGAACAAGTATGTATGGGAAAATCCTTTTCACGCGATGACAGTTTGATTATAATATTAACTGAAAAAATGGTTTTTTATTGCCTTCTTTGTCTGTACGGTGGAATTTACTGCAACATCAACAGAACTTCATCCTTTACTTCGGAAGGCAGCTCAATGCCACGTGTCTGCAGGCAGTGCACCCACAGGTCAATCTCCTCGCTCTTCATGGTGTAGAGCACCTGGCGGAACTCTTCGATTTCTTCGTCAGTGTATGTTCCCTGCTCCCTGCCTTTGAACCGGTCCAGTTCCTCGTCATCAAAATAAAGGTTGTCATAGCCCTTGTCACATACAGTGTGCTTGCCGCAACATACGCCGTCTACAGGGGTGTGGTCATGATGTTCTTCGGCTATGGGGCTGTTCTTGCTGAACTGCTTGAGCAACAGGAAACCTGCCACTAAAAAAGCCGATATTACAATTAGTACGATTGTGTTCATCTTTGAAAAATGTGCCGTCTTTGGGTTTGTATGCAAAGGTAGCAATTAAATTGACTCCCCGGCTTTATATTATATATATTTTACTATATAATTATTTATTTGGCCAGTGTTTGTATAAAAACCGCATGAAATTTAATCCTTTGGCTTTAAAAATGACAAAATGCCATGCTTGTGATATGGGCGTCTTTTTGCCTGTAAATGACAAAAGTTGTCTTTTTCGTTTAAAAAAGCTGTCATTTTGTTGCGTATTACGAATAATAAATTGTATCTTCGCTCTGTTTTGTTGAATAGGCAGACTCTTGTCTAAAATAGCAAAATGACAGTATTAACATAAATGACTAAAGTATAATGGATAAATTTAGCTATGGCCTTGGAATGGGAATAGGCCAGAATTTACTTTCAATGGGAGTTAAGGATATGAGCGTTGAGGATTTCATCAAGGGCATCAGTGACGTTCTGGCAGGCAACAAGACTGAAATCACACATACAGAAGCACAGAAGGTTGTCAACGAGCATTTCCAGAAACTGGCTGAGGAGGCTTATGCTGTAAACAAGGAGGCGGGAGAGAAATTCCTTGCTGATAATGCAAAGAAAGAGGGTGTTGTTGTACTCCCAAGCGGCCTGCAGTATGAGGTGCTTGCCGAGGGTAATGGCAAGAAACCTTCAGCAACCGACCGTGTACAGTGCCACTATGAAGGTACTCTCATTGACGGTACAATCTTCGACAGCTCAATCAAGCGCGGAGAGCCTGCCGTTTTTGGCGTAAACCAGGTAATCAGAGGTTGGGTCGAGGCGCTCCAACTCATGCAGGAGGGCGCAAAATGGCGTCTTTATATCCCTTACGATATGGCTTATGGCGAGCATGGTGCCGGAGAGATGATTCCTCCTTATAGTGCACTCGTGTTTGATGTAGAGTTGATAAAGGTTCTCTGATAACACAATGAAAAGGCTTGCCAGAATAATAATATTTGGAGTCCTTATTTATGTAGGGTGGTTCGCTGCCCTACACGGGTGCTCCAAGTCGGGTGAGGTGACACTGAAGAATGTCGATGATTCACTATCGTATTCTGTCAGTATGCTCGTGTCAGAGGACCTGCCAAAGATGATGGTTGAGAAAGGAATCGATTCTACAACTGTCGACGATTTTCTGCGCGGGGTGCGTGCGGCCTTTCCGCTCGACGATTCACCCGAGTCACAGGCATATATGAACGGAGTGTTGGTTGCAGTAGAGGCCATTGATATGCTTGATAAGGCCAATAGGGCAATTTACCCCGATGAAAAGGAGAAAAAAGTGAACCGTGAACTTTTTGTCGAAGGTATTGTCGCTGCAGCTACAGAGAATAACGAGGTGATGGATATGGCTTCTGCCATAGAGTTCTACAACCTCCACGTCTTCCGTTCACGCAGTGAGCAGTTCATCCGTGAGAATGCAGCCCGTCCCGGTGTCGTCACTCTCCCCAGTGGAGTACAGTATAAGGCAAGTGTTATGGGTGATGGCGAAAAGGCCAAGTATGGTGGTACGTTAAAATGTATCTATAAAGGAACATATCCTAACGGTGCGGTCTTTGACTCTTCGCGTGGCGAAGTGGTGGAACTTGAGGTCAGCGATCTTGTGCCAGGTCTTGCAGAGGTTGTGATGACTCTTCCTGCCGGAACTCAGTGTATGGTGTATGTACCCTGGGAACTTGCCTACGGTGCAAAAGGGACAGGCAAGATATCCCCATATAGCGCATTGGTATACGACATAGAGATAGTTGACACAGGAAAATGATGGAAGTCTTGCTTTTTAAGAAAAATATATAACTAACTATAATACAATGAAAAATATTGAATGTAAGGTCGATGCGCTCGACATGAAAATTCTGAACATCATCTCAAAGGATGCCAGAATACCCTTCCGTAACGTGGCTGAATTGTGTGGTGTATCACGCGCGGCAATCCATCTGCGTGTGCAGCACCTGATTGATATGGGTATTATCTCCGGCTCGAGCTACGAGATTGACGTGCGTCGACTTGGTTACAAGACCTGCACCTTCATCGGCATACGCCTTGAGCGTGGCTCGATGTACAAGGAGGTAGTGGAGCGTCTGCGCGAGATTCCCGAGGTGGTAGAGTGCTGTTACACCACAGGTCCCTACTCAATCCTTGCAAAGATGTATTCTCATGATAATGAGCATCTTATGCAGTTGCTGAACGGTCGCGTGCAGGATATCCCCGGTGTGGTGAGCACCGAGACAATGATTGTCCTTGACAACAGTATCAAACGTAATATGCCGATGGAGTAAGCTCCGTCCGATGGATTAACTCTGTTACCCCGCACAACAACGCCTTGTGGCTATTGTGCGGGGTTTCTTCAAATCAGTGAACATGAGTGTAGATAAATTCGATGTGCGTGCGGAGTTCGAGGCGCTGCATAAATCATATCCTTCATGGGAGAAGCGTCCTGTTGTGGGTATAACGGCCAACTTCCGTGACGGCAATGCTGCTCTTGCCGAGGCTTATTATACGTCTGTTCTTGAGGCAGGTGCAACTCCGCTGATAATTCCTCCTTATACTTGTCGTGAAGCGTTGCTTGAGACATTGGAACATATTGATGCACTCCTGCTGACAGGCGGTGCGGATATCGACCCCCGATATATGAACGAGGAGCCCGATTACAGTCTGCTCCATTCCATAAACCCCAAACGCGATGAGCAGGAGATTCTGTTGACTCTGCTTGCCGAGGCCCGTTCTATGCCCGTTCTCGGTATCTGCCGTGGTGTGCAGACGCTTGCTGTGGCATTGGGCGGAAAGGTTTACCAGGACCAGACGGCAGGGATGGGTACCGAACTGCTTGTGCATGACCAGGAACCCGTTGAACGCCATGTGGCAACACACTCCGTGTCGCTTTTGGACGGTAGCTTGCTCTCAAGGATATTCGGAACAGGTAATATTGAGGTAAACACGTTTCATCATCAGTCGGTGAGTGCCGTGCCGCCGCGCTTTGTGGTGAATGCAGTGGCGCCCGACGGTGTCATCGAGGGAATGGAGGCTGTTGACGGTCGTTCCATCATAGGAGTGCAGTGGCATCCCGAGTCGTTCATAATGAACGGTGACCGCTGTATGATGCCGCTGTTCAAGTGGTTGGTGGATGAGGCGTCGCTCTACCGCAGGACCAAGGAACTCCATGCAAGGATTCTCTCCGTCGACTCGCATTGCGATACCCCCATGCTGTTCGCCCGGGGGTACAGGCTTGAGGAGCGCAGCAATATTGCACTTGTCGACCTTCACAAGATGCGCGAGGGCTTGCTTGATGTCTCTACCATGGTGGCGTATATCCCGCAAGGAGCGCGTGATGAGGCATCGCTTACAGATGCAACGGCAATGGCCGAGGAACTGCTTCAAGGAATAGTCGGCAGGGTAGAGGCAAATGCACAGTACGTGGCCCTGTGCGATAATCCAAAGGAACTTGCAGAGCTTAAAAAGTGCGGTAAAAAGGTCATTATGCGCGGCATTGAGAATGGCTATGCGGTAGGCAAGGATCTTTCTCTTGTGGAGCATTTCCGCAAAATGGGTGTCGTGTATATGACTCTCTGTCATAACGGTGACAATGATATATGCGATTCGGCACGCGGTACCGGAGAGCACGGCGGCTTGAGCCTCTTCGGTAAGGAGGTTGTCAAAGAGATGAACAGGGTGGGGATGCTCATAGACCTGTCCCACGCGGCAGAATCGACTTTCTACGATGTCCTTGAGTGCAGTACGCGGCCTGTCGTATGCTCACACTCTTCGTGTAGGGCTCTGTGCGACCATCCGCGCAACCTCACCGACGGGCAGCTGAAGGCGATTGCAGCAAAGGGCGGTGTGGTTCAGGTTACAATGTACAGCGGTTTCCTGTGCAAGGAGGGAGAGGCGACGCTTGCCGACTTCATCCGTCATCTTGAGCACGCGATAGCTGTGGCAGGTATTGACCATGTAGGCATAGGGACAGACTTTGACGGTGACGGTACGGTGATTGGCTGTGCCGATGCGTCGCAGCTGAAGAACGTGACAAGGGAACTGCTGCGCCGTGGTTACAGTGAATGTGACATAGAGAAAATATGGGGCGGCAACTGGCTCAGGGTGATGACCCGGGTGCAGGAGGTCAATGGAATTTAAAGTAAAGGCCTTGTAATCGTACGGTTACAAGGCCTTTCTATTGTATGTGCTTTTGCGGATTTAGGTTGCGTTTGATCCGGAATTTTTGCAAAATATTGCGCAATTGTCTCTAAAAACAAAAAGCATCGACAACCGTTTGATTATCAATGCTTTTGTTCAGTCGGGATGACTGGATTCGAACCAGCGACCACACGCCCCCCAGACGCGTACTCTAACCGGGCTGAGCTACATCCCGTTCTGTTTGCGAGTGCAAAGGTATGAATAATTTGTGAATAAACAACAATGTTCGGGAAAATATTTTTGTTGGTGTCAAAAACTTTCCTTTGTAGAACCTTGAGATAGCTATATTGCGTATTAATATCTTTAATATAATTATATAATAAATTTATATTTATATTATTTGTCAATACCGCGGTATTTTCGTTTATTTGCGTTGTAAAATGTAAGTTATTGGATGCTCTGCTATTGGTGTACATGCCACGGAGCATAAGGGTTGTATAATAAATAATTAGAATATGAAGAAACTATTACTGTCGGTTATTCTTGCCATGGCTTCATTTGCGGGTACCTCGGCGCAGAACTGGTCAACTACACTTAATGGCTCGCACGGTCTTCCGGGAACCGTTGAGGCAAGTGTTGGAAAAGAGTTTTACCAATATCTATCGCCTCTGATGTCTCCGGGTATTGCAACGGATAAGATAAGGATTACAGTGCTGGAAACCATTACAAACGAGGCTCCCAACGGCAATAATGTGATTTTTGTGTTCTCGGAACTCAAGGTATATGACGAGAATGGCAAGGAGATATCTTATGTGGCTTCGTCAAATGCCGACCATAACACTCTTTCGGGTGGCAAGGACGGTGAGGGCCTGCCTGCATTGAGTGACAATGATGTCTCTACATATTTCCATTCGATGTGGAGTGGGAACAATGCGGTGACTGAAAATCATTATGTTGAGCTGGACCTGGCAACAAGTGTCAGCAGTTTCTCGTTGCAGTGGTCCTCACGTTTGGGTCAGCCAAAGAATACTCCTACCGTGGTAGGTGTTACTCTTGGAACTGATTATACTCCCGGCTCGGAAAGTGCCGGTTTTTCTCTCGGTGAGGCTGTAACCTCGGAGCAGGAACTGGCTGCTGCCGGCCAGATGTTCGTACTCAAGGGCAATGCGGTGAAGTTCTTCAACAGTGCGTCGGGAACTACATATACTGGCAGCGGTCCGCTTTATATGCTTTATGCCGAGGAAGGCGATGCCGAGCCGAACATTTCGCACTCCATGCAGCTTGTTCCGGCAGGTGACGGACGTTATCTGGTATACTGGCCAATGTCGGGCAAATTCCTTGCGAACTCCTCTTCAATATACAACGGGCTGAACGGCTGGCAGTATAGTACCAGCGACTTTACCGAGGCTGCTATGGTGAAACTGTCGGCTGTTGGCGACGGTTATTTCGAGATGCAGTACGATGGCGAGAACTCCGCGGGTCCGTTGACACTTTATGTGGGCGCCGAGATGCGCGATAACGTGAACTCAAAGATGAAGACCTTTGACCTTGAGCACAAGACGGCTCTTGAGAACGGCGATTACAATCAAGGTTACTCTTTGCCTATAGCTTTCAACTGGTCGATATACAGGGCATCGCTTGATGAGGCGACTGTTGCGGCATTGTCTATAAGCATCGCTAATTTGGCCGATTCCCATCTGCGTCCGCTTATTGACAAGAGTAATGGCTATCTCAAGAACTACTCCGACCACAACGGCTACTGTAACGGTGAGGATGAGGCTCTTGAGACTCTTCTCTCCACTGTCGAGGGTTCCATTGCAACAATGGGCTGTGTTGCCGACATTATGGATGCTGAGGCCAAAATGCTGCATGCCCTCTCTGTATATATGTCTGTCGGTCTTACAAAATATGAGGTACAGGCGAATGATATTCTGGCATCGGCAGAGTTCTCGCAGTATCCATATACTCCGAGTACATATCCCGAGAGTTCTCGCGCGATACTGAGCAGCATCATCAGCACGATTGCCGATGCCAAGGAGCATGCCGGCGAGTATACCGCAGCGCAGTATGAGTCGATATTTGCCCAGATTGCCAACGACATAAACAGTTTCCTCTCCACAAAGGTGAAGGAGAGTGACGGTGGCGACGGCGGTGGAGGCAATGGCGGTGGCACACTCGTTGAGGGTGAGGTGGTATATGTATATCTCTCCGACGGCTCAATAGATGCCTATTCGCTTGCTTCGCTCGACGGCGACTACTACACCGAGAACGGCAGGCTCTATTTCCCCATCAGCGGCGGCGATGTTATATACTATGAAAAGGCTGAGTATGACAGCTGTTCAATGGTGGCTCCGCAGTTGCCGACAATGATTTCGTACAAGTTCAACAACAAGTATAATCCTAACCTTAACGTCGATGCCGAGGCTGCTACAATCAGCGAGAATATGCATTTCCGGCTAAACGCCATCGGCAAGTGGCTTACGGCAAGCTTCAACCTCAGTGACAGCAAGGCGGTGGCATATGTCGACACTGTGTTGCAGGAGAGCAAGGTTACACGTCAGGATTTTGCCGAGACGGTTACCTACACTGTCACATATCCCGGCTACAATATCGTGGAGCGCGTGAAGGTACAGGATGAGGTGTGGACCGACCCGTCGGTTGAGGGAGAGGTTACAGAGGTTGCCCTCAAGGCCGATATGCTCTCTACCAACAAACCGTCACAGAACGCAAGCGAGAGCCTTGCTAACCTTCTGGACGGTGACTATACTACAATCTTCCACTCTACCTGGGGCAGTGCGAACAATGCGACATTGAATGTGAACACGTATATCTCGATTGACCTTCCCGAGGCTTTGGACAAGATTCAGCTCTACTACCGTTGCCGCCCAAATAACGGCTACAATCCGCTTGTATGGGAGATTTATGCAAGCAACGACGGTAACTGGACCCATGTGCGCACTCTCGACTACATTAATGACAACATGCCAACGGGTGGCAGCGGTCAGGAATATACTTCGCCCACAATAGACCTAAATGGCAGTTATTCAAAGATAAGGATTGTGCAGACCAGCGGCGAGTATGCAAAGAACCATCTTGTGCTATCCGAACTGCGCGTATTCAAGGTTGCTGCTTCGGACAAAGAGCCCGAGAAGATACAGGATGCTGTGTACGAGAACCGCTACAGGCCTTTCGGACGCGAGTACAAGGTCTCTGTTGAGTGGCTTACCGACAATGCTGTCTCTGTGCCCCGTATCGATATTGACATAGAAGGTGGCAAGACAGTTACCAGCAAGAGCTATTATCTGGATGCCAACTTCCGTATAACGGGCTATGGTGTGTACGATGATTTTGAGGATTCTGTCCAGATAAAAGGACGTGGAAACTCAACGTGGAGCTACTCGAAGAAACCGTACCGTTTGAAATTTGCCGAGAAAGTGAAGCCTTTCGGTCTTACCAAAGGCAAGAGCTGGGTGCTCCTTGCCAATGCGCAGAGCGGCGCGCTCATGGCCAATGCCATTGCAATGAAGGTAGGTCAGATGGCAGGTGCTAAATATACCAACCACATTATCCCTGTGGAGCTTTATATGAACGGCACTTATCTGGGAAGCTACATGTTCACCGAGAAGGTGGGTATGGGTAACAACAGTGTGGACATTGACGAGGCTCTCGGCTATCTGCTTGAGCTCGATACATATACCGACGAGACAATAACCCGCATCGGTCAGTACAACCTGCCTGTAAAGGTGAGCGAGCCCGACCTTACAGAGCTCAGCAAGGACTCAGCCGACGTGCGGATGTCAAGGATAAAGGCCGATATTGAGGCCCTGTCATCGGTGCTGTATTATGGCGGTAATCTTGAAGACGTGCTCGATGTTGATGCTACAGCGCGTTTCTATCTTGCGAATGATCTTGTCCTCAACCAGGAGATCAACCACCCCAAGAGCACCTATCTGTTCAAGGACGAGAGTGCTCCCGACGGTCGCGTGACATTCGGTCCGCTATGGGACTTTGACTGGGGATTCGGCTATGAGAGCAATAGCACCTACTGCTATACCGGTGCAACATCGAGTGTTATAAAGAGCTCTATGGCAGCTTATATGTTCTGGCAGGATATGAACCGTTTCGAGGTGTTCAAGAAACACTATTATAAGGTATGGAAAGAGTTTGTTGAGAAAGGCTGTGTCGAGGAACTCCTTGACTACATCGACGATTACTACAGGTTTGCCGAGAATTCATTCATCAACAACTCGTATATATGGGGCTATGGCGGCAGTTTCTCCGAGACTGATGCCCAACGTGCAAAGGATTGGCTCAAGACGCGCGTGGAATTTATATACAACAACCTTAGCAAGTATGAGATTGATGACCTCATCAATGCGCTTCCGGGTGATATCAACTGCGACAATGCTGTGACAATACATGATGCGGCGCTTATCATAGCTTATCTTGCCGGTGTCGAAAACTCCGGGTTCAATGAGAAGAAAGCCGATTGCAATGGTGACGGTTATATTTACAAGGATGATGCTGAGGCTGTGGCCGATCTTATATTGGGCTCTGATGCCCCTTCTGCCATGTACTGGTACAATACTCCTGTTGCTGCCGGCGAGTATTATGCCAAGGAGTTTACAATTGAACAGGGCGCTGACGTTATCGCTCCGTTGAACCTATTGAGCTACAATAGCGAGCCATACAATGCCATACAGTTCGACTTAAAGGTGCCCGACGGGCTTTTCATCAATGACATTACAGCCGGCGATTGTCTGTCGAAGCATGTGTTCAACTTCTCACAGCTTGATATGAATACATACCGTGTTGTGGCATATACCGAGGATAACTCGACATTCACTACAGGCGATGATGTCGTGGCAAATATCAATATGATGACTACTACCGTCATTGACGAGAACCTCCGTAAGATTGATATATGCAATGCCTATGCTGTCAACAAGGCCAATGACGAGGTGCGCATGAACGATGCTTCAATGCTGTTCAACGAGTCTACCGGCATAGAGGGTGTCTATGCTACGGTATCAGTCAAGGGAGGTGAGTGTGTCGTTATTACTGCACTCGAGGCGCAGACAATGTCAATATACTCTGTTGACGGCCGTCTTGTACGTAAGGTCAATGTAACCGAGGGTACGACACGTGTGGCTCTGCCGGCAGGATTGTATATTGTGGATGGAGAGAAGGTGCTTGTATACTGATTTAATCATTCTATACAACAACTGCGGACTTCTTATGTCCGCAGTTGTTGTATAATAAAAAAGACGTTATGAAAGAATATATTGCTTCGGACAAAAGATATGAGAATGCTGATGCTGTTTATAGGCGTTGTGGCAACAGCGGTGTGCTGTTGCCTAAGTTGAGTCTTGGTTTCTGGCAGAATTTCGGGGCCGATGCTTCCTATGACAACTGCCGTACGATAGCGCGTCAGGCATTCGATTGCGGTGTGACACATTTTGACCTTGCAAACAACTATGGTCCTCCTCCCGGTGCTGCCGAGGAGGTTGTGGGGCGTATGCTCAAGGAAGATTTCCGCACTCACCGCGATGAACTTTTCATTGCCACAAAGGCCGGGTATGATATGTGGCAGGGGCCATACGGCAGCTGGGGCTCTCGCAAGCATCTTATGGCAAGCCTCGACCAGAGCCTGCGTCGTCTTGGGCTCGATTATGTCGACCTCTTCTACATACACCGCTACGATCCCGTGACGCCTCTTGACGAGACTTTGCAGGCATTGGTAGATATCGTGCGTGCAGGTAAGGCTATTTATGTGGGTATCTCGCGCTGGCCACTGAAGGCGTTGGAATATGCCAATTCTTTCCTGCGTCTGCAGGGCGTTCCGCCACTTATCTTCCAGGGGCGTCTGAACCTCCTCGACCGGGCGGTGCAGGACGAGGGTGTACCTGCCTTTTGCGCTGAAGAAGGATTGGGCTTTATCTCTTTCTCGCCGTTGGCACAAGGGTTGTTGACTTCGCGTTATCTCAACGGTATTCCAGGTGACTCGCGTATGGCACGTGCCGGCTCGCTAAAGGCGGAACTGCTTACCCCCGAGCTGGTAGAGTTTCTCAACCGCCTCAACACCATTGCTGCGGAGCATGGCGAGACGCTCGTGTCGCTCTCGTTGAAGTGGATTCTCGCGCAGAAAGGAGTCACCTCGGTACTTGTGGGTGCACGTACTCCTGAGCAACTGAAAGAGTCCTTGCGTTGCGTGGAGTCTCCATTGGATGAGGGAATAGAGCTGCCGCGCTTTCCGCATAAGATATTCTGATGATATAACAATAGAGGCCGTGTCATGCGACACGGCCTCTATTGTTATGATATGAGTGCTTGCTTATCTCAAAGCAGGTATTGCAACAGTGCAGGGTACTGCCTTTGTTACAATTGTCATCTCGTCGATGAGGCGTTTGCAGTTACCGAGTTTCTCAATCACAAAGAGCACGTAGCGGATGTCAACGTTGATACAACGCTGGAGGTTGTCGTCAAAGTTGATGTCGCCGCTGAGTGACTCCCAGTTGCCGTCGAAGGCAAGACCGATGAGCTCGCCGTCGGCATTGAGGATACCGCTACCGCTGTTACCGCCGGTGATGTCGTTTGTGGTGAGGAATGCAACAGGCATCTCTCCGTTTGCCATTGCGTAACGGCCATAGTCCTTTGCCTCGTAAAGCTCCTTAAGGCGTGCAGGCACGATGAACTCGCTGTTGTTGGGGTCTTCCTTCTCCATTACACCCTTGAGTGTCGTGTAATAGTTGAATGTTACACCGTCCTTTGGCTGGTATGACTTCACGTTACCGTATGTGAGACGCATGGTGAAGTTTGCATCGGGGTATACTGGGGCGCCGTTGGCCTTCTCCATGAGACCCTTGAGGTATGTCTTGTGGAGAGGGTTCATAACCTGCGCGAACTCTGCGTTCTTTGCAGAGAGTTCTCTGTATGACTCGAACACGGCTGTGCGGAGCAGCATGGCAGGATCCTTCTCGAACTTCTTGAGAGTTGGCTTCTTGAGGAATTTCTTCAGGTTGGTCTCGTTGGCAAGGATAGAGTTCTCATATACATGGTCAATGTACTTCTCGAGGTTACCCTTGTATTTTGCATATACCTCATTGAGGTAGTCGTTGCGCTCCTCGGGCTTTGTCAGCTCAAAGTAGAGCGGGAGGACCTCCTTTGCAATACGACGGTCGATGTCGTGGTTGTAGTCGCGGTCGTGCAACCAGTTGTAGATATTCTTCATTGTCTCCTCGAGAGTCTCAGGCTTTTCAAGCAGTTTGCCGTTCTCCTTTGCAAGGTTACGGTAGATGAACTCAACGTTCATTATAAGCTCCGATGTGACTGTTGTGAGGTACTGTGTGCGGTTCATCTCCTCTACGCAAGCGTTTATCTTCTCAACAACGTCGACATACTCGCTCTTGCCGTTCTTCTGTGCCCAAGCCTTGAACTCAGCCTCCTCGGCAAGCTTTGTCTCGACAACCTTGTTATCTACAATGGCCTTGTTCATACCGATAGAGTTCTTCCAGTAGTTGCTGATGCGTGCCTGCTTGTTGGCATACTTGATGGCGATATCCTCGCTCTTTGCCATCTCCTCGCGGATAATCTTGAGGGTTACGTCGCGCATTGCAATACGTGGCTCGTTCTCCTGGAACATCCTCTGCTTTACCTCTTCGCCTGTGAGGTAGCGTGATGTGCTGCCGGGGAAGCCCATGATCATTGCAAAGTCACCGTCCTCAAAGCCTGTAAGTGCTACATTCAGGTACTTTGGAGTGCTCAAGGGCACGTTGTCCTTGCTGTATGCTGCAGGGTTGCCGTTCTTGTCGGCATAGATGCGGAATACCGAGAAATCGCCTGTGTGGCGTGGCCACATCCAGTTGTCGGTCTCGCCGCCGAACTTGCCGATAGAGTTGGGAGGAGTTGCTACAAGGCGCACGTCGGTGTACTTCTTGTAGTAAACGAGGTAGAACTTGTTGCCCTCGAAGTAGGGGAGCAACTGTGGGTACATATACTCCTTGCCCTCAATGTTGTCGGCCTTGAACAGCTGCAGGCCGATGTTGTTGAGGACTCGGCGGTCGAAAGTCTGCTCCTCGGTGATCTTGCCCTCTTTTACCTGCTTGTTTACCTCGTCGGTGACGTCGGTAATCTTTACCACAAAGGTAAACGCGATGTCCTCGCACGGGAGTTCCTCTTCGTAGCTCTGGCTCCAGAAGCCGTTGTGCAGATAGTTGTGCTCAACGGTGCTCAACTGCTGGATGAAGCTGAAACCGCAGTGGTGATTGGTTATTACCAGACCCTTAGGAGAGATTACCTCACCTGTACAGCCGCCGCCGAAGATACCGATGGCATCCTTGAGTGACGGGGCGTCGGGAGAGTAGATGTCATCTGCAGATATTCTGAGACCCTGCTTGCGCATCTGGTCCTCGAGATTCTGCTGACGCATGAGCTGAAGCAGCCACATACCCTCGTCTGCCATCATCTGTGGTGTGAAAAGCACTGCCATAAGCAGTGTCGCTAAAAATTTCTTCATAATATTATTCATTTTATTGATAATGTTTTCCGTCTGCGAAGATACATCAAAAATGGTCTATTTTTAGACAAATTGTAATAATTTTAACACGGAAGGTGATAATTTGTCTTAATGCATGATATGACAATAGCCCGGTTTGCCGGGCTATTGCTGTATTGCTTGATAATATTATCAATCTTCGCCTAATGTCTTTGCAATGGCATCGCGTGTCTCGCTCAACATATAATCGACGTTCTCGCTGTCGCGACCCTTGCACTCCACAGGAGCGTGGAATGTAAGTGTCACAGGTGACCAGTGCAGGCACTTGCAACCCTTTGGAAGGATGTCGTATGAGCCCTGTATCGAAACGGGGATAATTGTTGTCTGTGCCATATTTGCAATAACGAAAGCGCCCTTCTTGAACGGGCCTAACTTGCCGTCGTCGCATCGTGTTCCCTCGGGGAAGATACCCATACATACTCCGCTCTTGAGGGTGCTTACCGACTTGCGCAGAAGGTCCTTCTGTGGGGTAGAGCGGTTTACGTATATGTGTCCTGTGTCGGCACATGCCTTGCCCAAGAGAGGAATCTTACGGAGTGTATCCTTCATGATCCATTTGAAACGTCTCATCACGTAACCGTACATGATGAAAATGTCGAACATGCCCTGATGGTTGGCCGCAAAGATATATGTCTGGTCTTTCTTTACATACTTATCCCTGTCGACAACTTTTACAGGGATGAGGAAGAGCCAACAGGTGAGTCGGCACCAGATGACAGCCGGAATGTGGTCGCCGTTCTTTATCTTAAGGTAGCGTCCGAAGAGGATGATACATATTGAAGTGATTGCAACCAGCAGAATTGCTGCCCACCAGGCAAAAAGAACCTGGTAGAGTACATAGAACGGGTGTAGGATTTTTCTCAACATATTCTTTTTATTTGTTTGTGTTAGTTCCTTTCTTATTTTCAGATTAGTTCGATATAAGCCCAACAAGATCGCGGATATGTCATCCCGACAGAGCGTAGCGACGAGGGATCTCTAAAATATTGCGAAACAAGAGATGTCTCCTCATTTCAATCGTCGATGACAAGCACGCTGTTTCCTGGTGTAAATATAATGCTTTTTTTGTTTTCGGCAATGGTTACACCCTCTAAAGGTTTTTTGCAAGGTATTTCCGCAACTCAGCTACGGACACCCCACGCCTGTCTGCGTAGTCGCTTAACTGCTCCTCGCTTATCTTCCCCACGGCAAAGTAACGCGATGCAGGGTGGCTTATCATTATGCCGCATACCGAAGCATGTGGGAACATGGCGCCGTTGGGCGTAAGCTCAATGCCAATCTCTTTGAGATGCAGAATTTTGTCAAGTATAAAAATTACACTTTGGTCGGGTAGTGAGGGGTAGCCCACGGCAGGGCGTATACCCTGGAACTCCTCGCGGTTCAGTTCCTCGACGGTCAACTGTTCGTCGGGAGCATAGCCCCACAAATCCTTTTGTGTGCGTACGGCCCGGTGCATCACGGTTGCGGTTGCTTCTGCCAGACGGTCGGCAAGGGCTTGGGCAATGATGTTGAGGTATTCGTCGTGTTTGTACTCCTGCCCGAAGCTGCTGTCTACCGTCGTGGCGAACACTCCTATCTTGTCTTCGAGCGGCGATACAAAGTCGCTGAGGCAAAGGTTGTATTCTCCCTCGTGGCAGTGCTGCTGCCGAAGCAATGGCAGTGTTGTTCCCTCAATTATAATATTGTCTTCCCGACTGTGGGCGTTACACATTGCAAAGAGCGCATGTGTTCGGTATCTGCCCTCAAGCGAAAGAAGCATCTTCTTGGCATCATCTATGAGCTCGTCGGCTTCCGCTTTCTGTGATGTCCTCACACCCCACGCATGCAGGAAATAGCCCCAGTCGATGTATGGAGCTACTTCGTGTATGTCATAGTGGAAAACGTGCCTTTTCATCGGTTGAATGTGAGTGCCTTGCCGTGTACCTCCTCGTTGAATGTGCCGTTCTTGTAGGCACACTCTCCGTTGACCCATGTCTGCTCTACGGCCCAGTTGAAAGTCTCGCCCTCAAAAGGACTCCAGCCGCATTTGCTTATGATGCTGTCGGCAGTTACAGTGTGTGGCGCGTCGGGGTTCAGCAGTACAAAGTCGGCATAGTTGCCTTTCTCAATGAAGCCGCGCTTGTTGATGTTGAATATCCTTGCAGGGGCATGACACATCTTCTCGACTAATGTCTCGAGTGTGAATACTCCCTCGTCCACCAACTTGAGCATCGCAAGCAGTGAGAACTGTATGCTGGGCATTCCCGATGCTGCTTTGAGTGCTCCGCCAACCTTGTCCTTGGGCAGGTGCGGCGCATGGTCGGTGCCAATGAGGTCAATCCTGCCGTCGGCGACGGCCTTGCGCAGGGCGTCGCGCTCCTCCTCGCCTTTGATTGCCGGGTTGCACTTAATCTTTGTTCCTAATCGCGCATAATCCTTGTCGCAGAATGTTAGGTGCGCCGGAGTTGCCTCGGCTGTTATGTTGCTGTCGCCCAACAGCTCAAGTTCGCGTGCGGTGCTTATGTGCATCACGTGCAATTGCGTGCCGTATCTGCGTGCAAGTTCAACGGCGAACTTCGTGCTCTCGTAGCATGCTTCGGCACTGCGTATGAGCGGATGGTATTTTACATCGGGGTCTTCACCCGCCTCCTCTTTTATGCGCTTGCTGTTGGCGGTGATTATGCTGCCGTCCTCGCAGTGTACGGCAACCGGAAGCTCCAGCCTTTTGGCCTCGCTGAAAATCTTTTCAAGTTCCTCGCGTCGGTCAACAAGCATGTTGCCTGTGCTTGAGCCCATAAAGAGCTTTATTCCGCAGCACTTCTTGGCGTTGAGCTTCTCGAAGTCGGCTACATTCCTGTTTGTGGCGCCAAAGAAGAACGAATAGTTGATGATGCTGTCATTGGCGGCAATGGCATATTTCTCTTTTAGTGCTTCGATGGTCGTTGTCTGCGGGTTGGTGTTCGGCATTTCCATATACGATGTGACACCGCCTGCCGCTGCAGCACGGCTCTCGGTGGCTATGGTAGCCTTCTCCGTGAGTCCAGGCTCGCGGAAGTGCACGTGGTCGTCAATCACTCCCGGAATAAGGTATAGTCCCGAAGCCTCCACAATCCTGTCACACTCCGTGTGCGGCAGTTCATCGCCTCGCAGAATCTCTACTATCTTTCCGTTGTTCACTACTATCGAGCCCTGGAACTGCTCGCCGTTATTCACGATTATCGGGTCACTTATAAGTATGCGCATGGTCGTACGGATTTATTAATATTATGTATGAATTGATGTGCTTTGTCATATCGAACGTATGTGAGATATCTCGTGGCGTTTTTTGAGATTCCTCGTCGTTTCACTCGCTCGGACAAAGCCGTTGGTTTCATTGTTCCCTATCGCTTCTTTTCCGCGAAGATATAAAAAAAGAGATTGCAGTTAAGCAATCTCTCTGTTTATTTTCTCGGCAATCTCTGCGAACTCCTCGGGAGTGAGCTTCAGCTTGGGATTTGTGAAGAGCATGTCTCTCTCGCTCTGCATCGGCACCAGATGAATGTGCGCGTGGGGAACTTCGAGCCCCAACACGGCCTGGCCCACCTTTATGCAGGGGAAGGCACGCTTGATAGCCTCGGCAACCTTCTTTGCGAACACCTGCATCGCGCCTATCTCCTCGTCGGTGAGGTCAAAGAAGTAGTCAACCTCGCGTTTGGGAATGACAAGGGTGTGTCCCTTTGCAAGCGGGTTGATGTCAAGGAATGCATAGAACTGCTCGTCCTCTGCTACCTTGTAGCTGGGAATCTCGCCGGCTACTATCTTGCTGAATATTGTTGCCATAGTTCTCTTCTTTAGAATGTGATACTTGTAATCTCAAGGAACAGCTTGCCCTGTGGCACGGTAATCTCTGCAACGTCACCAACCTTCTTGCCCAAAAGACCTTTGGCGATGGGGGTGTTGATAGAGATCTTTGCCTCGCGCAGGTTTGCCTCGCTCTCGGGAACGATTGAATACTGCATTGTGGCACCGGTCTTTGTATTCTTGAGACCTACCTTTGTGAGCACCTGTACGGTGTCGGTGTTCAGCTTCGAGGTGTCGATGATCTTTGCGTCTGCAATAATCATCTTGAGCTCGCTGATCTTCATCTCGAGCAGGCCCTGTGCCTCCTTTGCTGCATCGTACTCGGCATTCTCCGACAAGTCGCCCTTGTCGCGTGCCTCGGCAATCTGGCGAACCACTTCAGGACGCTTTGCCTCCAGTTCTTTCAAATCGGCCAACAACTTCTTGTAGCCGTCTTCTGACATATAACTCATTTTTCTCCTTTTTAAAAAACACTAAAACAAAGGATTCCAACACGAGTGCTGGAACCCAATTTCCCTCTTTATGTGTTGCAAAGGTAGCCCCTTTAAAATTAAAAACCAAATTAAAACGGTGAAATTTTATCAATTAGGGGTTCTCTGCGTATTATCTTTAGATACTATGCAATTATTCTTTGAGCAGTTTCTCTATTTCCTTGTCAAGGTCTGTTATCTGTTGGTCACGCAACACAACATCGTTCTCCCTGTTCAGAAGGAAGTATGTAGGGATGGTCTGCAGGTTGAATGTGGGGAAGTAAGGCGATGCTCCGCCTCTGTCATCACGTACGCATATCCACGGGAGCGCGAGTGCCTCCTGCTGCCAGAAGTGCTCTCTCTCGTCGTATGATACCTGGTAAATCTCGAATCCTCTTTTGTTGTACTTGTCGTAGAGCTCGCGGAAATCGATATTGCGCATCTTTATCTTGCTGTTGCCGAATACGGTAAAGTCGAGCAGTACCACTTTGCCCTTGAGTGAAGAGAGTTTTATGCTGTCGCCTTCACGGTTGGGGAGGTTCACTTCAAAAATATTTTCGGTTGTGGTTTTCTCAAGGAACGCCTCAAGCCTGTCTCCTGTGAGTGGACGTGTCTCTCTTAAGCCTCTCTCGGCTAATGCTGCGATGTGCTCTGTACGGGCAGCCTTGGGGAAAAGGCGTTGCATGCTTGTTGCCACTCCGGCATAGTATTTGCTGTCGTTGCGGTTTGTGAGCGGCTTGAAGATGTTCTCGTTCTTGCAGGTGAGCCACAACGCGAAATATGCGGTTGACTTGTCGGGTGCAGGTACAATGTACTGCTTGGCAATGTTCTCCTTGAACTCATTTATCAGAGCGGCCTTTTTTGCGAGATATGTCGCGTCGGGGTCCATTGCGTTTATCTGTTCCTCGAGTGCCTTTACAAGCTCCGACATCTCCTTTATGTCCATGCTGGCAGGGCTTCCTTCAACGGTGTAGCTCTTTGCGAGGTTTGCGGCATCAGCTGTGATTGTGACTGTTTCGGTAGAGTCAATGGCAATTACAGCAGGGGTGTCGTTATGGAAGCCTACGATGAAGAACTCGAATGTCTCGGGACGTCTCTCCTGGAATTCAAAAGCGCCGTCGCTGTCAAGCTTGACAGAGTCAAGGATAATTGTTCCGCCCAAAGATGTGTTCGCAAAGTACAGCACCTTGCCGTCGGCGTTGCTGAGTGTTCCTTTGATTGTGAACTTTGGCGTGTTGTCCTCTTCGTTCTTCTGTGTACCGCACGCCTGTGCGAAAATTAATAGTATTGTGGCCGAAAGACCGAAAACAAGCGATTTTAGATTTGAAATTGTCATAATGTAAAATTGTGTGTGCTGTGATGGCGCAAACAGGTGAGGCATAATATCGTTCTGGTGTTTCCCCACGGGTACAGCCTATATTCGCGCTATTAGAGCGCAAAGATAGTGCAAACGGGGGAAATACAAACAAAATATCAGATATTTCCCTGTCGGTTGCCGCCGATTTTGTATTTTTTTTCATATAATATGGCTAAAATGTAGAAATTTGTATATCTTTGCGAGAATTAGATAAAAATTTTGTTTTAAAAAAGAAGATAAGATGAATGTTGTTACAAAAAATGTGGCTTTGCCCGATGGTCGAGTGATTACACTTGAGACCGGTAAGCTCGCAAAACAGGCCGATGGTTCTGTTATGTTGCGTCTGGGCAATACGATGTTGCTTGCCACAGTCTGCGCAGCGAAGGATGCTGTGCCAGGCACCGATTTTATGCCTTTACAGGTAGAGTACAAAGAGAAATACGCGTCATTCGGCCGTTACCCCGGTGGCTTCACAAAGCGTGAGGGTAAGGCTTCGGACTACGAGATTCTTACTTGCCGTCTTGTTGACCGTGCTCTTCGTCCTCTGTTCCCCGATAACTACCACGCAGAGGTTTACGTGAACATCATACTTTTCTCAGCCGACGGTGTTGATATGCCTGATGCTCTTGCAGGTCTTGCTGCTTCTGCAGCCCTTGCTGTTTCAGACATTCCTTTCGGTGGCCCAATCTCTGAGGTGCGTGTTGCACGTATCGGCGGTGAGTTCGTGGTTAACCCCACATTCGCACAGCTTGAGGAGGCTGATATGGATATCATGGTTGCCGCAACATATGACAACATCATGATGGTCGAGGGTGAGATGAAGGAGGTTTCAGAGAGTGACCTGCTCGAGGCTATGAAGGTTGCTCACGAGGCTATCAAGGTTCACTGCAAGGCTCAGATGGAGCTTATGGAAGAGGTCGGTACAACCGTTAAGCGCGAGTACTGCCACGAGGTGAACGACGAGGAGCTCCGTGCTCAGGTTCACGAGGCTTGCTATGCAAAGGCATACGCTGTTGCCGCAAGCGGTAACAACGACAAGCATGGTCGTGGTGAGGCTTTCGAGGCTATCAAGGAGGAGTTCAAGGCCCAGTTCACCGAGGAGGAACTCGAGGAGAAGGGTGCTCTTATCGACCGCTACTACCACGATGTAGAGAAGGAAGCTATGCGCCGTTGCATCCTCGACGAGGGCAAGCGTCTCGATGGCCGTAAGACTACAGAGATCCGTCCTATCTGGTGCGAGGCCGGCTATCTTCCCGGCCCTCACGGTTCTGCTGTCTTCACACGTGGTGAGACACAGTCGCTCACAACAGTTACTCTCGGTACAAAGCGCGATGAGAAGATTATCGACGATGTAATGAACCAGGGTACAGAGCGTTTCCTCTTGCACTATAACTTCCCTCCATTCTCAACAGGCGAGGCTCGTCCACAGCGTGGCGTAGGTCGTCGTGAGATCGGTCACGGAAACCTTGCTTGCCGTGCGTTGAAGAACATGATTCCTGCCGATTATCCTTACTGCGTACGCGTGGTTTCCGATATCCTCGAGTCTAACGGTTCTTCTTCAATGGCCACTGTATGTGCCGGTACACTTGCACTCATGGATGCCGGTGTAAAGATAAAGAAGCCTGTATCGGGTATTGCAATGGGTCTTATCAAGAACGCCGGTGAGGAGAAATATGCTGTCCTCAGCGATATCCTCGGTGATGAGGACCACTTGGGTGATATGGACTTCAAGGTAACAGGTACTGTTGACGGTATCACTGCCACACAGATGGATATCAAGGTTGACGGTCTTTCATACGAGATCCTCGAGAAGGCCCTTAACCAGGCACGTGAGGGCCGTATGCATATCCTCGGCAAGATTACCGAGTGCATTGCAGAGCCACGTGCCGAGCTCAAGCCACACGCTCCACGCATCGAGACAATGCGTATTCCTAAGGAGTTCATCGGTGCTGTCATCGGCCCCGGTGGAAAGATTATCCAGGGTATGCAGGAGGAGACCGGTGCTACAATCTCTATCGAGGAGGTTGAAGGCGAGGGTATCATCGAGATTGCAGCAAACAACGGCAACGCAATCAACGAGGCAATCGCAAAGATCCGCGCTATTGTTGCTATCCCTGAGGCCGGCGAGGTTTACGAGGGTACAGTACGCAGCGTGATGCCTTACGGCGCATTCGTTGAGTTCATGCCCGGCAAGGATGGTCTGTTGCACATTTCCGAGATTGACTGGAAACGTTTCGAGACAATGGAGGAGACCGGTATCAACGAAGGCGACAAACTCCAGATTAAGCTTGTTGAGATTGACCCCAAGACAGGTAAGTTCAAGCTCTCTCGCAAGGTTCTCCTTGAGAAACCCGAGGGTTACGAGGAGCGCGAGCGTCGTCCACGTCGCGACCGCGAGCCACGTCGTCCAAGAGGCAATGAGTAAATAGATAGGAAGGAGTCACGGATTTGTGGCTCCTTTTTTTATTATATTTAACCAAAAAAACGTTCTCCCGTAGAAACAGGAAAATACAATTTTATATATCTTCGCGTTGTCTTTAAAAATAATGTGAATATGAAAAAAATCAGAGCTGCCATAGTCGGTTATGGCAATATTGGAAAATATACATTGCAGGCGCTTCAGGCTGCCCCCGATTTTGAGGTGGCAGGTATCGTGCGCCGTTCAGGTGCAGATAATATGCCTTCGGAACTTCAGGGTTACAATGTGGTTAAGGATATCCGCGAACTCGGCGAGGTGGATGTGGCAATCCTTTCTACTCCTACACGCAGTGTCGAGAGATATGCAAAGGATATCCTTGCTCTTGGTATAAACACTGTCGACAGTTTCGATATCCATTCGAAGATTCTCGATCTGCGCCGTTCGCTCAGCGAGAGCGCCGAAGCCGGTAATGCCGTGTCAATCATCTCGGCAGGTTGGGATCCGGGAAGCGACTCTGTGGTGCGTACCCTTCTTGAGGCAATTGCCCCCAAAGGTATCACATATACCAACTTCGGTCCGGGAATGAGTATGGGCCACACTGTGGCTGTGAAGGCAATAGAGGGTGTAAAGGCTGCTCTCTCAATGACTATTCCTGTGGGTACAGGCATACACCGCCGTATGGTTTACATTGAATTGGAAGAGGGGTATGATTTCGGGCAGGTGGCCGCAGCCATCAAGGCCGACCCTTACTTTGTGAACGATGAGACCCACGTGACTCTTGTACCTTCTGTGGACAACCTGCTTGACATGGGACATGGAGTGAACCTTACCCGCAAGGGTGTGTCCGGCGTTACACAGAACCAGCTGTTCGAGTTCAATATGCGTATAAACAACCCGGCTCTTACAGCTCAGGTGCTTGTATGTTGTGCGCGCGCTACCATGCGTCAGCGTCCCGGCTGCTATACAATGATTGAAATTCCTCTCATTGACCTGCTTTATGGCGACCGCGAGCAGCACATTGCTCATCTTGTATAATTCGTATAATAGGTACACGCGCACGAAGGTGTGTAATACTCTCTTGTGTGATAATAAAAAAGCAGAAATGAATGCATTCATTTCTGCTTTTTTATTATCTTCGCGCTCTCTTTAAAAAGATTGGTTATGAGTGAACAGAAAAGAGCCTCGTTCGGAGGCAAATTAAGTGTTATATTGGTGGCTGCCGGCAGTGCCATTGGTCTTGGAGCGCTATGGCGTTTCCCATATATCGCCGGCAAGCACGGAGGTGCTGCATTTCTGCTGGTATTCCTGTTGAGTATTTTCGTGGTGGGTATTCCTGCAATGCTTGCCGAGTTTGCTGTGGGCCGCCGCACGAAGAAGAACGCAGTGGGTGCTTTCCGCACACTTTCAAAGCGTTGGAGCTGGTTGGGCTACAGCGGTGTCCTGGGCGCATTGCTGATATCAGGCTACTACTACCTTATCGCAGGGTGGTCGCTCCAGTACTTTGCGGATTCCGTTACGGGTGGAATGTTCAATTCTTCCCTTCCTTTCAAGGAGCAGTTCGATCTGTTCCAGGCTTCGTGGAAACCGTTGATATGGGGTGTTGTCTTCATCCTTATGACACACTTCATTGTGGCACGTGGTGTGGAAAAAGGTATTGAAAAGGCCTCAAAGGTGATGATGCCAATGCTTTTTGTCATTCTGATAATAATGGCAGTGAGGGTAGCGTTCATGCCCGGTGCCGCCGAGGGTTATAAGTTCTTCCTCTCTTGCGATTTTGCCGAGGCTTTCAAGGCCGAGACCATTATGATGGCGATAGGCCAGGCGTTCTTCTCGCTATCGGTAGGTATGGGATGTATGGTTACATACGCCTCATATTTCAAGCAGGACAACAATATGGTCTCGACATCGTTCAATGTGTCGATACTCACTTTGCTTGTGTCTGTACTTGCAGGTCTTGTCATTTTCCCTGCGGTGTTCAGTGCCGGGTTGCAGCCCACTGAAGGCCCCGCCCTTGTGTTCGTGACACTGCCCGAGATATTCAAGGGAATGCCGTTGGCGTCAGTGTGGTCGGCAATATTCTTCCTGCTTGTGATATTGGCATCACTTACATCCACAATATCGTTCCATGAGGTGCTTACAGCCTACTTTGCCGAGGAATTCAGCCTAACACGCAAGAGGGCAGCAATGGTTACCACTGTGGTGTCAATTGTGCTCAGTACGGTGACATTTACAAAGCTTTTCGGTATTGACTTCTTCAATATCTTCGATTATGTTACAGCCAATGTTCTTATGCCACTCGGTGCAATGTTTACCTGTATCATGGTCATGTGGTTCATGAAGAAGGATTTCATGAATAATGAGCTTACAAACAACGGCGTGTGCAACCGCAGGCTGACACCTGTCATCCTGTTTATGCTGCGCTTCATCACTCCGGTGCTGATATTGTATATATTCATAAAGAATTTCATATAATCCCTTAAATACAATTAGCGGGCGACCATTCGGTCGCCCGCTAATGCTTTATCAAGGGGTGTTGTCAATCGCTGTAATAAACTCTCTTTATTCTGTTCGATACTGACGTGAGTATCTCGTACGGAATTGTCTCTAACCACTCGGCAATTCTTGCGGCAGGCAGGGTGGGGCCGAAAATCTCTACAATGTCACCCTCCTTGCAATCGATGCCGGTGACATCAATCATGCATACATCCATGCATATGTTGCCCACGTAAGGTGCTTTCTGTCCGTTGACAATGCAATAGCCTCTGCCGTTGCCCAATTTGCGGTTGAGGCCGTCGGCATATCCTATGGGCAGTGCTGCGATGCGCGAGTCGCGTGTGAGTGTTCCTCTGCGGCTGTAGCCGACGGTCTCGTCGACGGGTACGTCATGTATCTGCAGTATGATACTCTTGAGGGTGGATATCGGGTGCAGGCGGGCATCGTCGGTGATGGGCGATATTCCGTAGAGTCCAATACCCAGACGTACCATGTCGTTCTGTTCGTGGGTGAATCTCTCGGCACCGGCACTGTTGCATATATGACGCAGTATCTTATGGCTGAAGCCTGCCTGCAAGCTCTCTGCTGCCTGGTTGAAACGCTCCACCTGTATCTTGGAGAACTCGTCGAACTGTGGGCTGTCGCTGCCCACGAAATGTGAGAACACGGAGCGTGGAGTGAGCACGCACTGCTCCTTCAGTATCTCTACAAGTTGTGGAATCTCCGTCGGCAGGAATCCCAAACGGTGCATTCCTGTGTCAATCTTTATATGTACGGGATAATCGGTGACGCCTTCGTTGCAGGCTGCCTGGATGAGTGACCTTAGCATGCCGAAACTGTATACCTCGGGCTCCAGTTTGTTGTCGAAAAGCGTGCGGTATGAGCTCGGCTCGGGGTTCATCACTATTATTCCGCAGTTGATGCCCTCCTTGCGCAGTTCGGCACCTTCGTCGGCTACAGCCACGGCAAGATAGTCTACATTGCAATCCTGCAATGTCCTGCCCACTTCCAGCGCTCCGGCACCGTATGCGTCGGCCTTTACCATGCACACGCATTTTGTCCCGGGGTCGAGCCTGTTGCGGTAGGTGTTCAGGTTGTCGCGCAGTGCGCTCAAGTTCACCTCGAGGATTGTCTGGTGTACCTTCTTTTCAAGCGCCTCGGTCACGTCCTCGAAATGGAATGAACGGGAGCCTTTGACAAGGATACATTCTTTAGTGAGGCTGCGCAGCATCTTTGATGCGAGCAACTCTTCTGTGCTGTCGAAGAAATGGCACTCGATGTCCGATTCTCCAAAGACCTCCTTTTGTGTGGATATCTCCTTGCCCACTCCTATGAATTTATCGATCTTGCGTTTCTCGATGCAGTTGAGCACGGTGCGGTAGAGTGAGCATGGGTTCTCGCCTGTCTGCTTTATGTCGGCCAGTATGAGTGTGCGTCCGAGGTCGGGCATTGTGCTGCTACGGCGTTCCATGAAGTCAAGCGCAATCTCAAGCGATGTGGTGTCTGAGTTGTAGCTGTCGTTGATGATGAGGCAGCCACGTTTACCCTCCTTTACCTCAAGTCTCATCGCTACGGGCTCCAGTTGCTTCATGCGCTCGGCGATGGTCTCAGGTGGTATCATCAGGTAGAGTGCTGCCGCAAGGCAGTTGATAGAGTCCTCTATCGATGCGTCGTCAAGGAACGGGATGCAGAAACAGTTCTCGATAGTGAGGTATTGGTAGCATATTGTTGTCCTGTCACTCTCTTTCTTTATTGACTTTATGTACAAAGGACGTTCAGGGTCCCGGCGTGACCATGCAATTTCGCGCGCAGGCAGCATCTGTTGTGCTATGATGTCTGAGAGCAGTCTGTTGTCGGCGTTGTATATTATAACGTCGCACTCCTTGAAAAGGGACAGTTTCTCCTCGCATTTTTCCTGAATGGTACTGAAATTCTCCTGATGTGCACTGCTTATGTTGGTAATTATTCCTATTGTAGGCCTGATGATACGTTGCAGTTTCTCCATTTCGCGGGGACAGGATATGCCGGCCTCGAATATTCCGAGTGTGCTCTCCTCGCGCAGTGACCACAATGACAGGGGAACCCCTATCTGTGAGTTGTAGCTGCGTGGCGAGCGTGCGACATTGTAACTTCCGGCCGTCAGCTGGTATAGCCACTCCTTGACTATTGTCTTGCCGTCGCTGCCGGTGATGCCCACAACGGCTATGTCGAACAATGAACGGTGGTGTGCGGCAAGTGTCTGCAGGGCGGCAATGCTGTCATTGACAACTATGAAATTGGCATCGGCGAGTTCGCTGAATCCTTCGGAACTGTTTACTACAAAGTTCTTGACGCCTCTCTTGTAAAGTGCGGCTATATATCTGTGTCCGTCGCCATGCTTTGTCTTTATGGCGAAGAACAGTGTCTCTTCGGGGAAACTTAGTGAACGGCTGTCGGTGAGCAGGCGCGTAACCCTGTTGTCGGGTGACGGTAGCTTACCTTTGCCTTTCAGTATTCCGTTTATCTGTTTGATAGTGTATTGCATCGTGTCAATTCGTTTTTGAAATCAAGGTAGGGGAACTTCCCTGTCAGTGTCTCAATCTTCCGGGCCAATCCCCTGATGAACTCTCGGTAACCTTCGGATTTCTCGTCAAAAGGTCTGTGGTTCAGTCCGCGTATTATCTCTTCTACAGCCTCATTTATCCCGGCGGTCTCTTTGCTGAAACAGCAATTCCCGAAACACTCCCAGATGTATTCTATGGCTGTTGCCGACGGATGGGCCATGTCTTCGGCGTAGAACCTGTAGTCGCGCAGTTCGTCAAGCACAATTTCGTATGCGGGGAAATAGTGGCAACAATCAGGGTTCTCACTGATTATGCGGTCTATGGCAAGCAACAAGGTCGCCTTGCTCTTCTGGTTGTCGTGTGCACCGTCCCGCAGGTGGCGTATGGGGCTCACTGTAAAAAGGAATTTAACTTCCGGGTTCAGGCTCTTGTATGTTCTTATGACTTTGCCGAACTCTGCTGCAATCTCCTCAATGCCCATGAGGCTGCGCGTGAACTCCTTGGCAGGCAACTTGTGGCAGTTGCCTGCTGTTGTCCCGTCGCTGTTGCGGGTGTAGGTGTATGCTGTACCGAAAGTGACGATGACGGTGTCGCAGGCCTTTGACATGGCGTGCGCTCTTTTCAGGTTGCTGTTTATGCATTCCAGCAGTTCCTCTTTGCTGTTGCGCGAGAAATCACTGTGGTGCATTATGCTGTGCCATCTGCCGGCATGTTCGAAAATCTCATGTGATTCTGCTGTGAAAGGCTCTCCTTGTGCAATCCTTGTGAGCACTGCCGATATTGAACGGGGGTTGTACTGTACCCCGAACGGGTTGTGCTCGATGTTGAATTTCCTCTCTTGCAACTTCTTGCCGATGTTCCCGGCAAAGCATGAGCCTATAAGTATTATGCGGCTCTTGTGCGAGATTTCTATCTCCTTGACAGGTAATTCTACTTTTGTGGAAAATTGCATACGTGTGTGTTTGAACTGCAAAAATAAGATAAGTTCGCAAAGAATTGGCTTTCCACGGGTTAAATTTGTTGAAAATATCCCGATTGGAAAATCACTCGGGATTTTGCCATGCCTTTTTGTGTTGCGCCGCTCTTTTTGTACAATAATTTTCTTGTTTTGATAAAAAAAATGTATTTTCGCAAGATAATGACGGATTATGTCTCTGAAATTTTAGGAAATTAAAATGGAAAAGGAAAATAAATACCCGTTACTTGAATCGATAAACTATCCCGCCGATTTGCGTAAGTTGTCCGAAAAACAGCTTCCCCAACTCTGTGACGAGTTGCGCGGGTTCATCATAGATTCCTTGGCAAACAACCCCGGACATTTTGCATCAAGTCTTGGTGCTGTGGAGCTTACCGTGGCGTTGCATTATGTCTTTTCTACTCCCGACGACAGTATCGTATGGGACGTAGGCCATCAGGCGTATGGTCATAAGATTCTTACAGGACGTCGTGAGCGTTTCCATACAAACCGTAAGTTCGGTGGCCTCAAGCCTTTCCCTGCACCCGAAGAGAGCGAATATGATTCTTTCATTGCCGGTCATGCTTCAAACTCAATATCTGCCGCCTTGGGTTTAGCTGCAGCTGCAAAGCTAAAGAATGTGCCGGAGCATGTGGTCGCTGTTATCGGTGACGGCTCTATGAGTGGAGGTCTTGCATATGAAGGACTCAATAACCTTGCCAATACCCCGAACAACCTGCTTGTGGTGCTCAATGACAACAATATGTCTATCAGCAACAGTGTGGGCGGCATGAGCAAGCTTCTTGTCTCAATGCACTCGTCAAAGATATACAATAAGGCGCGTTATGCCGTAGCGCAGGGTTTGCGCAAGATGCACCTGCTGAACGAGCGCCGCGCCAATAGTATAATCCGTTTCAACAACGGTCTGAAGTCGCTGATATTCCGTCAGCAGAACTTCTTTGAAGGGATGTGTGCAAGGTATTTCGGCCCTATCGACGGGCACGATGTAATAGGTCTTGTGCGTATCCTAAGGAGCATAAAGGATATGAAGGGCCCCCACATGTTGCATGTGCACACAACAAAGGGCAAGGGTTGGAAACCGGCCGAGAAGGATGCTACCTCATGGCATCAGCCTGGTCTTTTTGACATAGAGACCGGTGAACGTATCGTTGCCAACGCGGCAACGCCGCGTTTTCAGGATGTCTTCGGTGAGACTCTGGTGGAGATGGCAAAGGAGAACGAGAAGATTATCGGAGTCACTCCTGCTATGCCCACAGGCTGTTCGATGCATAAACTCGGAGAGGTCTTCCCTGACCGTTTCTTTGATGTGGGTATTGCCGAAGGACACGCTGTGACTTTCTCTGCAGGCCTTGCCAAAGGCGGAATGCTGCCTTTCTGCAATATATACTCGTCGTTTATGCAACGTGGATATGACAATCTCATACATGATGTTGCCTTGCAGGGCTTGGATATGATTCTCTGTCTTGACAGGGCTGGTCTTGTGGGTGAGGATGGTCCAACCCACCATGGTGCATATGACCTTGCCTATCTGCGTCCTGTCCCAAATATTACAATTGCATCGCCATACGACGAGTGTGAATTGCGCCGTATGATGTATACTGCGGCCCAGCCCGGAGCGGGAACGTTCGTTATACGTTATCCACGCGGTTCCGGTTCACTCAAGGAGTGGCGTTGTCCGCTTGAGACCATTGAGGTGGGCAAAGGACGCTTGATGAAGGAGGGTAGTGACGTGGCATTCCTGACCATAGGCCCGCTTGGCAAGGTCATGGAAACAGTTGTTGCCGAGGCCGGGAAGCAGGGTGTCAGTGTGGCGCATTATGACATGCGTTATCTAAAGCCAATCGATGAGGATATACTGCACGAAGTGGGCAAAAGGTTCAAGTATATTGTTACTCTTGAAGACGGTACGGTAAAGGGCGGTCTGGGTACTGCTGTTGCCGAGTTCATGGCATTGAACGGATATACTTCAAAAGTGGAAATTATAGGAATCCCCGACAAGTTCATTGAACACGGTGCACCCGAGGAACTGTATAGGGTTTGCGGAATGGATAAAGAGTCTGTTCTTGAGGCTTTGTTGAAGTTTAAAGAGATTAAAGGATGAGAATTGTCATAGCTGGTGCCGGCGCAGTCGGAACTCACCTTGCAAAGATGCTCTCTGTCGAGAATGAGAACGTAGTGCTTCTTGACGATAGCGAAGAGAAACTCGGAAAGCTTGAGTCGCTTTTCGACCTCCAGACAATTGTCGGTGACCCGACAAAGATTTCGGCCCTCAAGAGTGCAGGAGTGGATCATGCCGAGCTTTTTGTGGCAGTGACTCCTCATGAGAGCCGTAATATAACAGCTTGTGTGCTGGCTCACTATCTGGGGGCGGCAAAGACTGTTGCCCGCATCGACAACTACGAGTATCTGATGCCCAAGCACAAGGAGTATTTCAAATCTTTGGGTGTTGATTCGCTCATTTACCCCGAGCAGCTTGCCGCCGAGGAGATAGCTACCAATATCCGCTACAGCTGGATGCGCCAGATGTTGGAGTTCGGTGACGGTGCCCTGGTGATGGTGGGCGTAAAGGTCAGGAACAATGCATCTATTCTGAACATTCCTTTCAAGGAGCTTGTGCGCGATATACCTTATCATATAGTTGCCATACAGCGTGGCGACGAGACTATCATACCCCGTGGTAACGATGTGATATTGCCCGAGGACCTTGTCTGTTTCATGACGACGCACGACCAGATACCTTACATAAGAAAAATAACGGGCAAGGAGGAGTTCAACGAGGTACGCAACATCATTATGATGGGCGGTAGCCGCATCGCGGTACGTACCACAAAGCTTATCCCTGACGGTATAAAGGTCAAGATCATCGAGAACGATCTTGCACGATGCCACAAACTTCTGGAACTTGTAGAAGACAACGTACTTGTAATCAACGGTGATGCCCGCGACCTTGAGCTGTTGCGTAGCGAGGGTATTGACCACACCGATGTCTTCATGGCACTTAGCGACAATTCCGAGATGAATATCCTGGCGTGTCTTGCAGCCAAGCGTGCCGGTGTGCTGCGTACTGTTTCCGAGGTTGAGAATATCGACTACATATCTATGGCCGAGGGTCTTGATATAGGTTCGGTCATCAACAAGAAGAAGCTGGCTGCGAGTACAATATTCCAGATGATGCTCAAGACCGATGTGTCAAGTGTCAAATGCCTTACATTCATACAGGCTGTAGTGGCGGAGTTCCCCGTGAACGTGGAGTGCTATATGACACGCAAACCGGTCAAGGACCTGGGGCTTCCGGCCGGAGCCAATATCGGTGGACTCATCCGTAACGGCAAGGGCATGAATGTGACCGGTAATACAATGATCCAGGTGGGTGACCATGTGATAATATTCTGCCTTGAGCATGTATTGAAAAAACTTGAGAAATTCTTCAGATAATGTTCCATCCTAAAGCAATATTCAGAATTCTCGGATTCCTGCTTCTCATTGAAGCAGCCTTCATGCTGACAAGTGTTCCGGTCGCGCTCTATTATGACGAGCCTGTGGTCGAGAGCCTTCTTTGGTCTGTGGGTGCAATGGCGGGAACAGGTACTCTGCTTGCATATATCTGCCGCGGAGCAGGGCGTGATGTGTCGCGTAAGGACGGATATATTGTAGTAACCCTCATCTGGGTCATATTCTCGTTGTTCGGAACGCTGCCTTATATGTTGAGCGGAGCAATACCTGATTTCACCGATGCTTTCTTTGAAACGATGTCAGGCTTCTCTACTACAGGATCCACAATTCTGGAGGATATCGAGGCTCTGCCGCATTCAATACTTTTCTGGCGTATGATGACGCATTGGGTAGGCGGTTTGGGAATAGTGTTCTTTACTATAGCGGTGTTCCCCATCTTCGGCATTGGTGATATACATCTTTTCGCGGCGGAATCTGTCGGTCCCATGCGTGCAAAGCTGCACCCCCGTATCTCTGTGACTGCACGTTGGCTGTTGACGATATACATAGGGCTCACTTTGATATGTACCATATTCATGCATGTAGCAGGAATGGGATGGTTCGATTCTCTCTGCCATTCCATGTCTACAGTCTCAACAGGAGGCTTCTCGACCAAGCAGGCAAGCATAGCCGCATTCAACTCTCCTGCTATCGAGTACGTGACAACGCTGTTCATGTTCATGGGCGGAATAAACCTGTCGCTCCTCTATCTGCTTATATTCAAGTTCCGTGTAAGGGATATGTACCGCGACTCGGAGTTCAGGACATATCTTTCCATTGTGCTTCTGTTCACAGCTGTAATAACGGTGGGGCTTGTATTTACTTCGGATATGCCTGTTGCCGAGTCCTTCCGTACGGCATTGTTCCAGGTAGTGTCTATTCAGACGACAACGGGTTTTGCCACGGCCAATTATGTGCTTTGGATGCCGTTGCTGTGGCTGATGCTATGTGCGCTCATGTTCTTCGGTGCATGCTCGGGCTCTACATCGGGTGCCATGAAGTGTATGCGAATATCGATTCTGGTTAAGGTGATGCTCAATGAATTCAAGCGTATTGTGCATCCCAATGCAGTGATTCCTGTGCGTATGGCAGGGAAGATAGTGCCTACGGGTGTGCAGTCGGCTATCCTCGCCTACACTGTAATATACATCTTTGTACTTATGGTGGGCCTCTTCGTGAATATGGGCTTCGGACTGGACTTCCTTGATTCCTTTGGCCTTTCAGTGGCTTCTGTTGGTAATGTGGGTCCGGCGTTTGGCCATTATGGACCGATGGACTCGTTGGCAGTGTTGCCTGCCGGAGTAAAATGGTTCTGCTCGTTCCAGATGCTTGTGGGCCGTCTTGAGTTCTTCGCAGTACTGTTGCTGTTCACTCCAATCTTCTGGAAGAGACGCTAAAGCGGAAATGCCAAAAATTATAGCCGTGAATCGCAGGCAAGCATGTACCTTGTTCGCTTATTTCCCGTTTCCTGCTTTAACCTTGTCAAGTTCTGCAAGCAGTTTCTCAATATCCCCCTTCAAGCGCCTGTAGGGAGTCGTCTCCTTGAAATCGGTGTTCTTGCTGAGCATCAGCGCCACATCGCATTGGCTGTGGCGGTACGATGAGAGCTCGTTGTTGTACTGCTGACGGTGGTATGCGAGTTTCTCAATCTCTGTCTCGCGCTGGCTGCGCAGATGACGGCATATAGGATTGAGTATGCGCAGTACCACATTGTTCATTATGTGGTGTCCCTGTATGTAGAAGTATGTCTCTTCGGGCTTGATGCCAAGCTCAACCAGCTCTTTCATCTGTTCCTGATGCAACGCGACAAGATGCGGCATTTGTTTCTCAAGCAGTTTTATATTGTGCTCGACCCGGTTGCCGAGCTGTTGCAGGGAGTATGCCGGATTTCCTATGTTGAATGATGTGATGCGTACAATCTCGCAGAACCGTAGCATGCTCATAGTCCTTGTGTCGTGCTTGCGGTAGAGCAGGATGTTCCAGGCGAACAACGGGAAACATATCTGCGAGTACAGCTTCATATACTCTTCAAGGTCGATGACATTGCGGTCATTGAGTGTGCTCAGTACGCATACCTGCTTGAGGCTGTCGGCATTGCATTTGAGGTTCTCGATTGCGTAGGCGTACGTGTGCAGTATGTAGGGGTTCTCAATCAGTTGCTTTGACGTGGAGGTCGCTCCTTGCAGCAGATAGTCGTAATCACCGTCGACGCAGGCTATCATGTTCTTCCCATAAGCCTCTCCCAACATGTTCATCATGGCCTGTTTCTTCCCTTTTGTCAGGTTTGAACGTGCAGGGAGCATTACCTCGAAATGGAATTTGTCGCTTTCGTAGTCATCGAAAACTGAACGCCAGAAGGATATGTCATCATAGCTCTCGACGTATGCTATGATGCGGTGCTTCGCTTTCTTGGGGCGCAGGGCATTGGCGGCCTCAATGAACTTTGAGTTTATATACTCGGTCAGCTTTTTCATTCCCCTATTGCTGTGTGCCTGTTACTGTACGATATCTTCAATCTCTGTCACGGCGTCCATCCAACCGTCCATGATTATTGCCGGTGAGTGGGTGCACAGGATAATCTGTGTATTCGGGTTTAGTGTGCGTATGAGGGTGATGAGTCTCTGTTGCCATTCGATGTGCAGTGAAATCTCAGGCTCGTCCATTAGCATCACGCAGTGGCGACCCTCCTGTACCAGTGCGGTGAGCATTATCACCAGCAGTTGCTTCTCGCCCGATGAAAGCATATAAGGAGGTATCGTCTCGCCGTACTGGTTAAACAGTATCTCGTTGCTGTCGCGGACAATGGTCTTTGCCGTGGGTGCGAAGAGTTCATCGACAAGGTCCTGGAACATCTTCTTTGGTTTTGTCAGTTCTGTGGCGAGTCGCTGGTCATCGGGGTTGCCCGATGTAAGCAGGGTTATTATCCTGTTGCCCACGTTCACCTGGTAGTTGAGATAGCGGCGCTGAAGGTTGTAGAGCTGCCAGTCGAGCTCCGTGCGTATGTCGGCGCCTGACACCTTTTCAAGCATCTCGCTGCTCATTATCGGGCGGTCGATGCTGCTGATTACATCAAACTGTATGCTTGTGGCATCTTCTGGGAAGAAGTTCACTGTTACCCCGTCCTGCGGGTTGGAGGTGAGGCGTCCGTCGCGCATCACTTTCAAGTGCCCGGCCGAGCGGTTGATTATGGTGCTCTTGCCCACTCCGTTGCTTCCGCTCAGGATATTCACGTCGGGACGCAATTCCCAATATATATGCTTGCGGTTGTTCCACAAGGAGTCAATCTCAATGCTCTTTATGTATTGTGCCATCTTCTCCATAATCCGTAGCTTGAACTGAAATGTGAAAACTTTATAGGCAAATGTAATACAATGTTGCACGAAATTCAAGAAAGCAAAGGTGAATTAATTTAAAAATAGTGAAAAATGTTTGCAAAAGGCAATTTGTTCTTATCTTCGCAAATGTGAATGGGCATAGTGCAGGCTCTTTATTATAATAAAACTTATGGCTATGATAAGAATATACTGCAAGAACAACGGAATAACGAAGGAATTTGAGAGTGGACTCACTCTAAAGGAGATATATGACGGCCTGGGGCTGGATATGCCGTATGGTGTTGTGGCTGCCAAAGTGAACAATGTTACCGAGGGGCTGGCAATGCGCCTATACCGCCACAAGGATGTCGAGTTCCTTGACATCACCACATCTGACGGAATGCGCATGTATGTGCGCTCGCTGACGTTCATCTTCATGAAGGCTATGAACGAAATCTTCCCGGGTGAGACGGTGCGCTTCGAGAATGCTATCTCCAAAGGTTACTATTGCCGTATGGACCGTCCGCTTACCGATGATGAGGTTGACGCGGTGCGTGAAAGGATGCTCAAGATTGTTGAGTGCGACATCCCGTTCAAACGTATCGAATGCCATACTGAGGATGCCATTGAGGTGTTCACCCGCATAGGACGAATGGACAAGGTGCGCTTGCTCGAGACATACGACCACCTTTATACAAGCTACTATGAACTTGACGGTTATATCGACAGTTACTACAACGGTCTTGTCCCCAGCAGCGGTTATGTGAAGCTTTTCGGCATCGAGAAGTATGACGATGGTGTGCTGTTGCGTGTCCCCAGCAAGAAGAACCCTCTTGTGCTTGAGGATAAGGTGCAGCAGGATAAGCTGCATGCCCTTTTTGAGGAGCGTCTGCAGTGGCACTGCAAGATGGGTGTGGAGACAATTGGCGATTTCAACAAGGGCGTGCGTGCCGGACATGGGGTGGATCTGCTGAACGTGTCCGAGGCGCTTCAGGAGCGTCGCCTGTCGCAGATAGCCGACATGATCCGTGAGCGCGGTGCCAGGGTCGTGCTCATTGCCGGTCCTTCATCATCGGGCAAGACTACATTCAGCAAGCGACTCAGTATACAGCTGCTTGCCTGTGGGCTCACTCCTTATGCAATCTCTCTCGACGATTACTTTGTAAACCGCACCCTTACTCCCCGCAAACCCGACGGAGACTATGATTTCGAGTCGATATACTCCATTGACCTGCCCTATTTCAACGAATCGTTGACACGTATACTTGCGGGCGAGGAGGTGGATATACCTACATATAACTTCAAGAGCGGTGAGCGCGAGTTCAACGGCAAACGTCTGAAACTGTCGCCTCACATGGTGCTTGTCATCGAGGGTACGCATGCTCTGAATCCTATGTTGACTTCACAGATAGCCGACAGTGAGAAATTCCGCATATATGTGTCGGCGCTCACTTCGATAAAACTCGATTATCATAATTATATCTCAACATCCGACAACCGCCTGCTGCGCCGTATAATACGCGATGCGAAGTACCGTGGCTATCCAGCGCAAGAGACTATAATGCGTTGGCCCGATGTGCGCAAGGGTGAGGAGGAGTGGATATTCCCGTATCAGGAGAATGCTGATGTCATGTTCAACTCTTCACTCTTCTATGAACTTGCTGTGTTCAAGCAGCAGGCTGAGGCCATGCTTCGTGCCGTGCCTGAGAATGTGCCGGAGTATTCCGAGGCCCAAAGGCTTTTGCGTTTCCTTGATTATATAGTACCTTTGCAGGAGAAGGAGATGCCTCCGACCTCGCTCGCACGCGAGTTCCTTGGCGGAAGCAGCTTCCAGTATTGACATAACCGGAATATATGGCAAAGAAACCTATAACACAGACACAGGACCAGGAACTGTTGCAGGTCCAGACCCTGTCGCCACAACAACTGCTTGCGGTCCAGCTCCTCGAGATGACTACGGTGGAGATTGAGGAGCGTGTGCGTGGGGAGGTCATGGACAATCCCGCATTGGAGTCCCGCGAGAAGGATGAGCTGCCTGCGGAGGATAATGATGTCCCAACGGACGATGGCTCCTCACAGGACGATTATGACGACTACAGCGGTAATGACGAGATTCCTGTTGCTTATGGTGGCTATGGCGGCGGTGGCAATGACTATCCCGTAGGCGATACCCCTTCTTTCGGTGATACGCTGACAGAACAATTGTCGGAGCTGCCGCTCACATCGGCGCAGAAGGTAATAGGCGAATATATCATCGGTTCTCTTGACGAGGACGGTCTTTTGCGCAAACCAATAGTTGAGATAGAGGATGAACTGCTTATATACAATAATCTGGCTGTCTCTGCTGATGAAATTCTTGAGGTGCTGAAGATGATACAGACCTTTGAACCGGCTGGAATAGGTGCACGCTCTCTGCAGGAGTGTCTCTTGTTGCAACTCGAGCGTAACGGCAGGAGCCGTGACCTGTCGTTGCAGAAACGCATAGTTGCCGATTATTACGATGATTTTGCAGGCAAACGTTGGGACCAGCTTGCCGAAAAACTGGAAATCTCCGGCGAGGAGTGCCGCGATGCGATATCCGACATCGTGCGCCTGAATCCGCGTCCCGGGGCTTCGCTCACAGAGAGCATCGGTTTCAGCCGTCAGCAGATAACACCTGATTTCCTGCTCGATGTCCAGGACGAGACTGTACTTGTATCACTGAACAACGCGCACGTACCAGAGTTGCGTGTCAGCGAAGAATACGTGCAGATGCTTAACGAACAGAGCGAAAGCCAGAACAACGAACAACGTGCGGCAGCGCTGTTCTTGCGTCAGAAGATAGAGTCGGCTAAGGGCTTTGTATCTGCGGTGCAGCAGCGCGAGCAGACCATGCTCTCTACAATGAAGGCCATAGTCAAGATGCAGAAACCGTTTTTTGTCAGCGGAGGCGATGAGGCTATGCTCAAGCCTATGATACTTGAGGATGTCGCTAAGATGACTGGTTACGATGTCTCTACGATTTCCCGTGTGGGCAACAGCAAATATGTGCAGACACCGTGGAGCATATATCCGCTGAAATATTTCTTCAGCGACGGTGTTGTCAAGGAGGACGGTACGGAACAGTCGGTATACGAATTGCACCGCGTGATACGTGAGCTTGTGGATGCCGAGGACAAGCAGTCGCCGTTGACCGATCAGGCTCTCCAGGAGCAGCTTGCCGCGCATGGCTACAATGTGGCGCGCCGTACGGTGGCAAAATACAGAGAACAGCTTGATATCCCTGTTGCAAGGCTGCGTAAAGAATAATTCAATTGAATATAGATTATGAAAAGGCTATTTTCTCTATTTGTTTTTATAGTTGTGGGTGCTCTGTGCGCTTTTGCGCAGGAGAGTTTTCCTGTGGTGCTTGAGCGCGAGATGAAGAGTGAAATATTGGGTACTGCCAAGAAATATTGTATCTATCTGCCTGCCGGTTATGGCGATGAGAGCAAGGAGTTCCCTGTGCTTTATCTTCTGCATGGTCTTACGGATACGCATACAGCATGGCGCGACAAGGGTAATGTTCAGGCTATAGCAACGGACATCTTTGAGAGCGGTAAGGCGCAGGAGATGGTGATTGTGATGCCTGATGCAGGAACAACCTTCGACGGTTATTTCAATGTGCCCGGGTGGCGATATGAGGATTTCTTTTTTCAGGAGTTCATTCCGCATATCGAAAAGGAGTACAGGGTCATTGCCGACAAGGGGCATCGTGCGATAGCAGGTCTCTCCATGGGTGGTGGCGGTACAACGGGATATGCCATACGTCACAGCGGGATGTTTTCATCGGCTTATGCCATGAGTGCTCTTATGGGAATGGTCGAGAACAGCTGGATAAGCAAGGACCCGAGTGACCGCCGTGGAGTGTTCATGCGAAGTGCAATAGAGTACAGCAATATAGCAGCAATAAAGAATGCCACGGAAAAGCAGCTGAAGGAGATCGCGTCTGTGCGTTGGTTCATCGACGTGGGTGACGATGATTTTCTTTTCGACAATAATGTTGAGTTCATATCGGCAATGCGCGAAAAGCGCTTGCGCTACCAGCTGCGTGTGCGTGACGGAGGACATACCTGGCAATATTGGCAGGAAGCGCTGAGGATTGCATTGCCGTTTGTTTCTGAGGGGTTCACCAAAAGGTGAACTCTTCTTTTTTTCAAACAACCTCTAAAAACTCCGCATCTTTTGCCTTTTTACAAAATAATGTCTAAATTTGCAATATATGTCATATTCGGGGTCCAGTACCCTGGTGTGTCCCGTTGATTAAAGTTTTTGGTAGATATGTCAAGAAATAAAGTAACAATTGAGGAGGTAAAAGAGGATCTCCGCTATCTGCGTCTTCTGGCACGTGATTTCCCCACAGTGTCATCGGTTTCGACCGAGATTATAAACCTTGAGGCTATCCTGCATCTGCCGAAGCCTACTGAGCATTTCCTTGCCGATCTTCACGGTGAGCATGAGGCTTTCCAGCATATCCTGCGCAATGCTTCGGGAAATATCAAACGTAAGGTGAATGAGATATTCGGCGACACTCTTAGCAGTGACGAAAAAAGGGAACTTTGTACTTTGATATACTATCCCGAGGAGAAACTGAAACTTGCACGTCAGACCGGGGATGCCCTTGACGAGTATTATCTGTGTATGCTGAACCGTCTTATTGTGGTGTGCCGTGATGTATCGTCAAAATACACCCGTTCAAAGGTGCGCAAGAGCCTTCCCGAGGAGTATGCCTACATCATCGAGGAGTTGATGCACGAGGCGAATGATTTCCAGAACAAGCAGGCTTACTTCAGCATGATTATCCAGGCAATCATCGGTACAGGGCGTGCCGACCACTTCATTACGGCGCTCTGCTATCTTATCCAGCGTCTGGTAATTGACCGTCTGCATATCTTGGGTGACATATTTGACCGTGGTCCGGGAGCACATCACATCATGGATGCTCTGTGCGAGTACCACCACCTTGACATAACCTGGGGTAACCACGACGTGCTGTGGATGGGTGCTGCGGCTGGCAATACCTGCTGTATCGCCAGTGTGCTCCGTCTCTCTTTGCGCGATGCCAATACAACAACCCTTGAGGACGGCTATGCTATCAATATGGTGCCGTTGGCGACATTTGCGATGGAGCAGTATGCCGATGACCCGTGTGAGATATACCAGCCGCGTGTGGATGAGGAACGTACCAATTTCAACGAGAAGGATGTGCGTCTGATTGCTCAGATGCATAAGGCTATTTCTGTCATTGAGTTCAAACTGTCGGGTCAGATAGCCATGCAGCATCCCGAGTGGAATATGATGGACCGCTGCCTTATGGAGTTTATAGACAAGGAGCGCGGTGTCATAACTATCGACGGAAAGGATTACGAGATGAAGGACAAGCTGTGGCCGACACTCGACCCGGAACATCCTTACGACCTCACTCCCGAGGAGCAGGATGTCATCGACCGCCTGCGTCACTCTTTCGTGCGCAGCGAACGACTGCAGAAACATGTCAACTGCCTGCTTATGCGTGGCGGTATGTATGTGATATACAATTCGAACCTGATGTTCCACGCGGCTGTGCCCATAAACGAGGACGGCTCAATGCGTGAGGTTGTCTTCGACGGTGTTCCTGTAAAGGGTAAGGAGCTTCTGAAGAAGGTCGAGCGTATGGCACGTACGGCATTCGACAATGATGTGGATATTGAAGTACGTAACAGGTATGCCGACTTCTTCTGGTATCTGTGGTGCGGTCCGGAGTCTCCGCTTTTCGGTAAGGCAAGGATGGCAACGTTCGAGCGTTATCTGCTCGACGACAAGGAGGTTCAGAAAGAACCCAAAGGGTGGTATTATATCCTGCGCGATAACCCGGATGTGTGTGACGGTATTCTTGATGAGTTCGGCGTAAAGGGCAGTCACCGTCACATCATCAACGGACACGTTCCAGTGCGTGTATTCAAGGGCGAGACTCCAATCAAGGCCGATGGCCGCTTGATGGTTATTGACGGCGGTTTCTCAAAGATATACCACAACCGTACAGGTATTGCCGGTTACACTTTGGTATATCATAGCCGCGGCTTTGAACTTGTGCAGCTCACCCCGTTCACGTCTACCGAGGAGGCTGTGCTCAACGGAACGGATATCGAGGGTACAATAAACATAGTGGAGATGGTCGGCGAGCGCGAGAAGGTACGTGATACCGATATCGGCCGTGGCATAATGGTGAAGATTGCCGACCTTGAGCGTCTGCTCTATGCATACCGCAAGGGTGTGATAAAGGAGAGACCGTAAAAACTGAAAACTGAAAACTGAAAACGGAAAACTCGTGCCAGCGAGTGAAACACAAAGTTCGCTTTGATGTTTTCCAATGAGCGCAGCCGAGGTTCAGGCCCACGTAGTGGGGCTAAATCTGAAAACTCGTGCCAGCGAGTAAACCAATATTAATTAAGATAATAAAGATAAAGATATGAAAGCAGTTGTAAGTGTTATAATGGGAAGCACATCAGACCTTCCTGTAATGAAGAAGGCTACCGACTTCCTTAACGAGATGAAAGTTCCATTTGAGGTGAATGCCCTTTCGGCTCATCGTACTCCCGAGGCTGTAGAGGCCTTTTCAAAAGGTGCAAAAGAGCGTGGTGTGAAGATAATAATCGCTGCGGCAGGCATGGCTGCGCATCTTCCCGGTGTCATTGCGGCAAGTACAACGTTGCCTGTCATCGGAGTGCCCATCAACAGCACTCTTGACGGCATGGATGCACTGCTTGCCATTGTGCAGATGCCTCCGGGTATCCCTGTTGCCACTGTGGGTATCAATGCATCGCTCAATGCGGCAATCCTTGCGGTGGAGATGCTCTCTCTTGCCGATGTGGAGTTGGCGGCGCGCCTTGCCGATTACAAGGAGAACCTCAAGAAAAAGATTGAGAAGGCAAACGAGGATCTAAAGGAACTTCAGTATGAGTACAAGACAAACTAAAATAGACCTATTCAACTATGCGCGTCGCGCTACTGTTGAGGTCAATGTGGGTGGTGTGACAATAGGTTGCACCAATCCGGTGCGTGTGCAGTCTATGACCAACACAAGCACTATGGATACCGACGGCAGTGTGGAGCAGGTGCTCCGCATTGTGGCAAAGGGCGGTGAGCTTGTGCGTCTTACGACCCAGGGTAACCGCGAAGCGGTCAATATGGGCGATATAAAGGCGCAGCTCAAGGCGCGTGGCTGTAATGTCCCCCTTGTGGCAGACGTTCACTTCAATGCGGCTGTGGCCGATACGGCGGCACGTTATGCCGACAAGGTACGTGTCAACCCCGGTAACTATGTGGATGCTGCACGTACTTTCAAGCATATCGATTACACCGATGCCGAATATGCCGAGGAGCTTGTGCGCCTGCGTGAGCGCTTTGTGGCGTTCCTCGACATATGCAAGGCCGAGGGCCGTGCTGTGCGTGTGGGCGTGAACCACGGTTCGCTCAGTGACCGTATCATGAGCCGCTACGGCGACACTCCGTCGGGCGTGGTGGAGTCATGCATGGAGTTTCTGCGAATCTGTCGCGACGAGAACTTCAACAATGTGGTGGTGTCGATAAAGACAAGCAACACCACAATGATGGTGACTACAGTGCGTCGCCTTGTGCGTGTGATGGCAGAGGAGGGTATCGTTTATCCTCTTCACCTGGGTGTTACCGAGGCCGGTGATGCCGAGGACGGCCGCATAAAGAGCGCAGTAGGTATCGGTGCCTTGCTTGCCGACGGTATCGGTGACACGGTACGTGTGTCGCTTGCCGAGTCTCCCGAGAATGAGATACCTGTTGCAAAGGAACTTGTTGAATATGTGGCATTGCGCAAGGATGCTCCGGCCATTGAAGCTGTTGTTGCCGACGAATTCAATTATGAAGAGCCCGTACGTCGCAAGACTCGTTCGTTTGGCATAATAGGCGGAGAGAATGTCCCGGTAGTTGTAGGTGGCGAGGTCGATGACAAGGATATTGCTTCTGATGTCGCTGCGGACCTTATGCCTGTCGCGACTATGGATAATGCCAATGATACCCGATTCATTGCCGTTACATACAGTGACCTCACCCCGGAAAACATTGCGAAGATAAAATCACTCAAGGATATTGCTCTTGTCGCTTCATCGGACCATGTAAATGCGGTGGGTGAATTGCGTGCCTTGGTGCATCGTCTTATGGCTGAGGGCGTTCAAGCGCCTGTCATTATCCGTCGTCAGTATAACGAGAGTTCTGTTGAGGCTCTCCGTATCAAGGCTTCTGCCGATCTTGGCGTGCTCCTGATTGACGGTCTTGTCGATGGTCTGTGGATTGAGAACCCGTCAAGCAGCGCCGAGGAACTCAATGCTTTGGCATTCGGAATCCTGCAAGCCACCCGTGCCCGCATAAGCAAGACCGAGTATATCGCTTGCCCCGGTTGCGGACGTACAATGTACGACCTGCAGGGTACTCTTGCCCGTATCAAGGCAGCGACAGGCCATTTGAAAGGCCTAAAGATTGGTGTCATGGGCTGTATTGTGAACGGTCCGGGCGAGATGGCCGATGCCGATTACGGCTATGTGGGAGCAGCCCGCGGAAAAGTCTCTCTCTACCGCCGCAAGGAGTGCGTAGAGAAGAATATCCCAGAGGATGAGGCTATAGAGAGATTGTTACAGCTCATTGAGAATGACAAGAATCTCTGATTCTCTGTTAGGGAATCCTTTGTTGTCACACAAAAATCAGGGCTGCACAATGTGCAGCCCTGGCTGTGTGTATATATGTCATTCTTTAACACCGGATTAGTGCTCCTGTGAAACTTGAAAGATGGACCGCTTTAGAGGTAATAAAGATGATGATGTTGATTTTGCAACTCAAGAATTTTTGTTCTTTCTGTTAAAAAATCTGTCGAACAGATACATCGCTACAGCAAAGATTATTGCTTGAATGGCATAGACATATAATGCATTATCATTATTGAGGATAAATTCATCTCCAATCCACATGAGGAGTGCAAACAATACTCCTTCGATTAAAGCTCCAATGATTCTGTAGATTTCCATAAAATTAGATGTTTGTATGTTTCTTGTTTGTGGCGTCATATAATGTGCACGCGCCACATCGTTTGCTTTCAAAAGCCGGTACTAATATATGACAAAACTGGTATATAAACAAATTCAACAGCTGAATTATAAAAAAGAGACAGCGTGTAGCTATGAAGTTACACGCTGTCTTGCTATTTGATTTTTAGTCTGTTTCCCGGATTACTTGACTTCTTCGAAATCAACTATCATTCACTATCAATGCGTTAGCACTGGATGTTGCGTCCATGTAGCAAGAATCAAAATAAACATTGATAATCAACGTGTTACAAAACCAATGCAAAGGTATGATATTCTACCCGAACAACCAAAAGAAAATACGTAAAAAGCACAAACCTGCTACATTTTAATAATTATACTTCTACTTCTACTAGTCCTCCTTTTTCATAATCTAATCTCATTGGAACATTGTCATAAATATATTCAAATCTCCCATCTATGTTTTCTGCACCA